>JBLNDO010000074.1:0-42209 GCA_050261675.1 Bacillota bacterium | reverse complement strand
GCCCTCGTGGGTCCGGTCGGCTACGAAGTCATAGCTCCAGACGTGGTTCTTGTACTCAGGTCTAAGGCGGATGCAGGAACCGTCGTTGAGATAGAGCCGGCTCCGTTTGGGCTGCTTCTGCGGGACTTTGAGTCCCTCGCGCTTCCAGATCCGCTCGACCCGGGAGGGGCTCACGGACCAGCCTTCATTCTCAAGCAGCGTGGTGATGCGGCGGTAGCCGTAGCGGCCATATTGGCCGGCCAGGCGCAGGATGTCCTGGGTAAGCGGTCCTTCATCCTCTCGGGGCTGAGGGACGTAGCGCTGTGTGGACCGGGCTTGGCCGATTGCCCGACATACGCGCCGCTCTGAGAGACCGTGCTTGTCACAGACAAGCTGCACGGCCACCCGGCGGCGGGTCGGGCTTAGAATTTTCCCTCGGCAATCTCCTTGAGAATGAGTTTGTCGAGAGTGAGGTCCGACACCGCCTTCCGCAGCCGCGTGTTCTCCTGCTCCAGCTCCTTGAGCCGCTTGGCCTGGTCGATCTGCAGGCCGCCGTACTCCTTGCGCCAGCGGTAGTAGGTTACGTCCGTGACCGCAATCGACCGGCACACCTCGGCCACCGGCTTCCCCTGGGCGAGCAGCACGTCTGCCTCGCGCAGCTTGTGGATGATATCCTCGACGCTGTAACGCTTCCTTCCCATGGGGCATTCTCCTGTCAGTTTGGTTGAAAATACAACACTCAAACTGGCACAGGAAATTCAGGTTGGGTCAGTGGCAAAGAGTCCGCTCCAGCGAGAACCTCTGGGAGATCTCCTTCGGCGTCATTTAAATGCTTGCCGTTTATGGACTCCTGCTGCTTCGGTGTCTTCTCGATGCAAATTCCTGCCAGGTGGGGGCATTCGAGCGCACCTTGAAGTCGCTTTGCGACCTCAATGCCGTGGTCTGGATAGCCAGTGTGACATTCGCCGTTCTCGCGATCGAGTTCTTTTGGATCGCCACGGGCATTGCGGTCGATCTGGAGCGTGAATTCGCCTGGCGGTTTACGAACTACATCCGGGCGGTGACCGCGGGCATTTTCGGCGCCCTCATGGCAAGCATTGGGAGAAACCCTCATGCCGTTGATGCAGCCGGACCAGGTGCATAACCAAATTGATTTCTATGGAATTGGTAATCGTGGTCTGGCTGGAGGGATTTTCGACTTCGCTGATACGCTTTTGAATTACCAGGGTATTCCGAGTGCCGCGGGCTGGCACTACATGATCGCATCGCACTTCACGAATTATGATGGCTGGACTCTCATGGGGCACAGCGATGGCGCTATGACCGTGAATAACATCTCATTCTGGGGGCAGGCGAAAGGCCCCACCCAGGTCTATGGTCTGCCTTTCGGCAATGGGGGGGCATACGGAACCTCAGTGAACAACCATCCCGGAGATCCGGTTGTAGGCCTTATATTCGGATGGTTGATTAACCCCACTGCAACGGCGGTTCCTGGAGAAGGGCATGCAGCATGTCACTACAACATTCCCAATTGGCATGAGATTAACCAGCCTGGATGCTAGCAATCGCGGGAATTGCTGATTATCTGACGGGTGGAAATTCCGTGTTCACACGACATAGGGGGATGAGTAGCGGTCAAGCCGCGGCCGTCCCAGCGCACCAAGCGCTCAAGGCCCACTGATCGTAGGGGGAGTCTGTGCAGGCAGCAAGCGATGTGATTCGATAATTGGTTTTGCCTTGAGCTTCTTAAGCCGCCGCTTGTCACAAAAAATTCATATTCGGCCTCCTCCGAGGGAGGGGCTAGGAAATGGGCCATGATTGGGCCAGCATCTGAGCCCTTGAGTGGTCGCGTGTCGCCGGGATTGCGGATTGTGCGCGGGCAAAAAAACAAAGGGAGGGCTCCGCCCTCCCCTTTTTGCCTTTGTACGCCGGCTGCGTCAGTCAAATTCTGAGGTTGCTTCAGAATTTGACTAACGCGGCCCCCCACGTGAATCCGCCGCCGAAAGCTTCGAGCAGAAGCGTCTGGCCGCGCTTGATGCGCCCGTCGCGCACGGCGACGTCCAGCGCCATCGGCACGGAGGCGGTGGAGGTGTTGCCGTGGTCCTGCACCGTCAGGATCACCCGTTCCATGGGCATCTTGAGCTTGCGGGCGGTGGCGTCGATGATGCGCAGGTTCGCCTGGTGGGGGATGAGCCAGTCGATGTCGTCGCCGGACATGCCGTTGGCTTCCAGGGCTTCCACCACGATCTCGCCCAGCTTGGTGACCGCCACCTTGAAGACCTCGTTACCCTTCATCTGGATGTAGTCGCGGCGGGCGTGGAAATTCTCGGGTTTTTTGGAGACTCCCGAGGGAAAATACAGGAGATCCGCGTACTCCCCGTCGGCGTGGAGATGGGTCGAGATGATGCCCGGCTGGTCCGAGGCTTCCAGCACCACGGCCCCGGCCCCGTCGCCGAACAGCACGCAGGTGGCCCGGTCGGTCCAGTCCACCATGCGCGACAGGGTCTCCCCGCCCACCACCAGGGCGCGCTTGGAGGCGCCGGTCTTGAGGAATTTCTCGGCGATATTGAGGGCGTAAATGAAGCCGGTGCAGGCGGCCTCCAGGCTGAACGCCGGCGGCCCCTTGATCCCCAATCGCTGCTGCAGAAGGCAGCCCATGTTGGGGAACACCTGGTCTGGGGTGGTGGTGCCGACGATCACGAGGTCGATGTCCTGGGGCGTCACGCCGGCCATCTCCATGGCGTTACGCGCGGCGCGCTCGCAGAGGTCCAGGTTGGTCTCGTCGTCCGAAACGATGTGGCGTCGCTCGATGCCGGTGCGGCTGCGGATCCACTCGTCGGTGGTCTCCACGATCTTTTCCAGGTCCGCGTTCGTCATGATCCGCGCCGGGAGACCGCGGCCGGTACCGGCAATACGGGCGTAAACAGGCTTCATGCGCGCTCCGCGGCGGGTTGGGTCTGGTTCGGGCCGGACTGGGGCAGTTGCTCTTCCATGAGCGCGCCGATGCGTTGCGGCACCTGGTTCTGGACTTCGAGGATGGCGATGCGGATCGCGCTGGCGAAGCCCACGCTGTCGGTGCCGCCGTGGCTCTTGACCACGACGCCGCGCAGGCCCAGGAGGCTCGCGCCGTTGTAATGGCGCGGGTCCAGGCGCCGCCGGATGGCGTGCAGCACCGGCATGGCGATGAGCGCCCGGAGGCGCGTGAAGAAGGTGCGGCGGAATTCCTCGCGGATGATCTGGCTGATGAGTTTGGCCAGGCCTTCCATGGTCTTCAGGGAGACGTTGCCGACGAAGCCGTCGGTCACCACCACGTCCACGTCCTGGGAGAAGATGTCGTTGCCTTCCACGAAGCCGATGTAGTTGAGGTGGCTCGCCCCGAGCAGCTTGGCGGCTTCCTTCACCTTCTCGTTGCCCTTGATCTCTTCCTCGCCGATGTTGAGCAGCCCGACGCGGGGCTGGGAGATGTTGTAGACCGCGCTCGCCAGGGCCGAGCCCATGACGCCGAACTGGAAGAGCTGCTCCGGCGTACAGTCGGCGTTGGCGCCGAGATCGAGCATGTGGGTGTGCCCGCCGTGGGAAGGGATCAGGGCGCAGATCGCCGGTCGGTCGATGCCGCTCACGGTCTTGAGCACGAAGCGCGCGGTCGCCATGAGCGCGCCGGTGTTGCCGGCGCTGACGCAGGCGTCCGCGGCACCTTCCTTCACCAGGTTGATGGCCACGCGCATGGAGGAGTCCTTCTTGCCGCGCAGCGCCTGCGACGGCAACTCGTGCATGCTGACTTCCTCGGAGGCGTGGTGAACCGTCAGCCGGTCGCCGAAGCGGCCGTGCAGCATCATCATGGGCTCCAGCACGTCCCTCCGGCCCACCAGGATGAGCTTGAGGTAATCGTGCTTGGACAGCATGTTGACGGCCGCGGGCAGCGTCACGGAAGGCCCGTGATCGCCGCCCATGGCGTCCAACGCGATGGTGACTGTTTTGTTCATCGGAACGGATTCTGGTTTGCCAGCCCGCCGTGCCCCGCATGGCCGCGGGGCGGATGAACTCACTCGGCCGGCTTGGTGTTCAGTATCTTCTTGCCGCGATAGAAGCCGTCGGCGGTGATGTGGTGCCGGCGGTGGGTCTCGCCGGTGCTGGACTCGACCGAGAGGGTCTGGCCCTTCAGGGCGTCGTGGGAACGACGCTGGCCACGGCGGGACGGGGTGACGCGACTTTTCTGGACAGCCATTGTGCTACTCCTCGATTCACCGGCCGCGCTTGAGCTTGGCCAGCTCTGAAAAAGGGTTCTTCCTGTCCTCCGCGTGCGCCGCGGGTTCCACCGCGGATTTCGGGAGGTCTCTACACGCCGCGCCGTCCTCGTGTTTCGGCACGAGCGGCAGCGCCAGCAGTAATTCATCCGCCACCAGGTCGATGACGGCCACCTGGCCGTCGGCCGACAAGAGCGGCTCGTATTCCTCGGGCAGGGCCGCGAGCGCCTCGTCCGTCTTCACCCAGGCGAGCCTGGGTTCGGCGTGCAGCTTGATCCGCACCGGCCCCAGACAACGCTGACACGTGAGCGTCAACTCTGCGTCTATGCGCCCGGCGACCACCACACGCCCACCCAACTCGGTGCCCGCGTGGAGTTCGAATCCGGCTTCGCCTTCGTCCGAGGCCAGTGCCGCCACCAACCGCGGCATGGACTTCACCGGCAGGCGCCCCTTCAGGTCGAAAGCCTGCCGGGCCGCGCGCGCAAGGTCCAGGGAGGGCGGCGAAGCGCCTGACATAAGCGCGCAATCATACGTTTTGGCGTGTACCATGTCAAAGGATTTATCACCCAAGCCCTTGTTTTTATTGTGTCTTATGGCGAACTTAGACAACCCAATGCCCTCCCCAAGCCTGATCCTTGCCTCCACCTCCCGCCACCGGCGCTTGCTGCTGGAAAGGCTGGGGCTGCCCTTCACCGCCGTAGCGCCGGGGGTGGATGAAACCCGCAGCGACCGGGAACCGGTGACGGAACTCGTGACCCGCCTTTCCCGGGCCAAGGCCGAGGCGGTGGCCGCCCGGCATCCCGGCGCCCTGGTGATCGGTTCCGACCAGGCGGCGGAACGGGATGGGGAAATCCTCGGAAAGCCGGGAGGGCACGCGGAAGCCGTGGCCCAACTCCAGGCCGCTTCCGGCAAGTATGTGAAATTCCACACAGGCCTTTGCCTGGTGGACACCCGCAGTGGCAGGTATCACGAGCATCAGGATGTCACCCGGGTGATTTTCCGCCGCCTGTCCCAGGCGGAAATCGAGCGCTACGTTGAAGCGGAAAAACCCTACGACAGCGCCGGAAGTTTCAAATCCGAGGGCTTGGGGATAAGCCTCTTCGAAGCGATAGAGTCCAACGATCCTTCGGCTCTCGTGGGTCTGCCGCTCATCGCCTTATCTCGCTTCCTTCGCGAATGCGGCTGTCCCCTTCCTTAAACGGGCTTTCCACCTAAGTTCACGATTACCGCCTGCAGTTCCTCATCGAGAGGTGCGCTCAACTCCAGGCGGTCGCCGGTTTCGGGATGCGCAAACGCGAGGCGATGTGCGTGCAGGAACATGCGCTTCAGGCCGGCTGCCTTTAGGCGCTTGTTCGCTTCCCGGTCGCCGTATTTGTCGTCGCCCGCCACCGGGTGGCCCAGATGGGCCGCATGCACGCGGATCTGGTGGGTGCGTCCGGTGTAGATGCGGATGTCCATGAGGGCTGTATCGTGGAAACGCTGCAAGGGCCGGAACAGGCTCTGGGCCGCCTTGCCGTCCCGGCTCACCTTCACCATGCGCTCGCCCCCTTCCAGCTGGTTCTTCTCCAGGGGCAGGTCCACGGTTTCCTCGCCGCCCTTCCAGGCGCCCACCAGCAAAGCCAAGTAATGCTTTTCCACGCCGCCCTCCCGGAAAGCCGCATGCAGGGCCCGGACAGCGCTACGGCGCTTGGCGACCACGAGGCAACCGCTGGTCTCCCGGTCCAGACGATGGGCCAGTTCCAGCCCCTTGGCCTCCGGGCGAAGGACCCGCAGGGTCTCGATGACACCGAAATTCACGCCGCTGCCGCCGTGTACCGCCATGCCGGCGGGCTTGTTCACCACCAGGAGGCGGTCATCCTCGAAGAGGATCGCTCCCTGGAGCGCCGCCTGCTGCCAATGGGGAGGCTTGCCGGGTGACGCCTTCTCTTCCTGACGCACCGGTGGCAGCCGCAGTTCGTCCCCCGTTTCCAGCCGGTAATCCGGCTTGGCGCGCTTCTTGTTGACGCGTACCTGGCCCGTGCGCAGCAGGCGATAGACGTGGCTCTTGGGCACGCCTTTCAGGGTGCGAAACAGGAAATTGTCGAGCCGCTGGCCCGCGTCTTCCTCGCCGGCGGTGAGCATGCGCACCGTGGGGGCAACCGGAACCACGCTTAAGCTCCTGAAAATAAAAGTATTACGGCATTGAACGGGTATGTATTCGCTGTTATAGTACCGGACAGGCGGTTCCCGCGCGCCCATGCCCCAGGGGGCATGCGACCACGGCACCCGCCCGCGAAGGCCGCCTTGAAGCGCCTTCTGGCAATTTGGTCGGGGTCGCCGTGAGTCGGCAGCCCCGTTTATAGCGACGCCGCCGGCCCCTTGGACCGGGCCAAGGCGACGTCTAGGACCGCGCTCCCATGCCTGCCGCATGGTCACGATGCGCCGATTCCGCCAAGCAGGTTTGGATTTTTTCCGGCTGCCGCCTCCCCTTTGGAAGGGCGCGGCGCCCCGACAGACAAGAAGAATCCTGCCTCAAGGCCGTCCGGCCCTCCGTGACCTCGCGCAGCCCGTGTTGAGCGCTGAGCGAGAACAATCCGATGAAACGCATATTGATCAACGCTACCCAGGCCGAGGAGCTGCGCGTGGCCATGGTCGACGGCCAGAAGCTGTACGACCTGGACCTCGAAGTGCTCTCCAAGGAACAGAAGAAAGGCAACGTCTACAAGGGCCGCATCACCCGCATAGAACCCAGTCTCGAAGCCTGCTTCGTGGACTACGGCTCCGAACGCCACGGCTTCCTGCCCCTCAAGGAAATTTCCCGCAGCTACTTCAAGGGGGCCGCGGACCTCTCCGGCCGCATCAACATCCGTGAGGTGCTGAACGAGGGCCAGGAGGTGGTGGTGCAGGTGGACAAGGAGGAGCGCGGCAACAAGGGCGCCGCCCTCACCACCTTCATCAGCTTGGCCGGCCGCTTCATGGTGCTGATGCCCAACAATCCCCGGGCCGGCGGCGTATCGCGTCGCGTGGAGGGGGACGACCGGGATGAGCTCCGGGAGGCCATGGCCAGCCTGCAGATCCCCGACGGCATGGGGGTCATCATCCGCACCGCCGGCGTGGGCCGCAGCGCGGAGGAACTGCAGTGGGACCTGGACTACCTGTTGCAGATGTGGGACGCCATCGAGAAGGCTTCCCATGACCGCGCCGCCCCGTTCCTGATCTACCAGGAAAGCAACGTGGTGATCCGCGCCCTGCGCGACTACGTGCGCGGCGACATCGGCGAGATCCTGGTGGACGACGAGAAGATGTTCAACGAGGCGCACACTTTCATGGAGAAGGTGATGCCCCAGAGCCTGCCCAAGCTCAAACGCTACGAAGACCGGGTGCCGCTCTTCAGCCGTTTCCAGATCGAGAGCCAGATTGAGGGCGCCTTCGGCCGCGAGGTGCGCCTGCCCTCCGGCGGGGCCTTGGTGATCGACCACACCGAGGCGCTCGTCGCCATCGACGTGAACTCCTCCCGCGCGACCCGCGGTAGCGACATCGAGGAGACCGCGCTCAGGACCAACCTGGAGGCCGCCGACGAAGTGGCCCGGCAACTCAGGCTCCGCGACCTGGGCGGCCTCATCGTGATCGACTTCATCGACATGGGTCCCACCAAGAACCAGCGGGACGTGGAAGACCGTCTGCGCGACGCCCTCAAGATGGACCGTGCCCGTGTGCAGGTGGGCAAACTCTCGCGCTTCGGCCTCCTGGAGATGTCGCGCCAGCGTCTGCGTCCGTCGCTGGGTGAATCCACCCAGGTAATCTGTCCGCAATGCAACGGCGAGGGCCGCATCCGCGGCATCGAGTCCCTGTCCCTGTCGGTGCTGCGCCTCATCGAGGAAGAAGCCATGAAGGAGCGCACCTCCCGCGTGGTGGCGCAGGTTCCGGTCAGCGTGGCCACCTTCCTGCTGAATGAGAAGCGCTCCATGCTCACGGGCGTGGAGCAGCGCTGCGGCGTCAACGTGGTGCTGGTGCCGAACCCGCATCTCGACATGCCGAAGTACGATATCCAGCGGCTACGCGACGACGAGGCGCGTCAGCCCGGCGCCGCCAACACCAGCTACAAGCTGGTGACGGCGCCCGAGCCACCGCCCCTGCCGAGCTCCGAGCGCAACCGCGAGGCTCCCGAGCAACCGGCGGTGCAGGGACTCATCCCCACCACCGCGGCGCCGGTCTCCGGCACGGCGCAGGCATCCGGACCCGGGCTGTTCGTGCGCCTGTGGCGAGCGCTTTTCGGCACCGGCGAGAAAAAACGTCCCGCCGAGCGCCACCGCGAGCATCGCGGCCCGCGCCAGGATTTCAGCCGCCATGACCGCGATAGGGACCGGGACCGCGGCGGACGCCACCGCGATCGCGGGGACCGCCATCGCGGACGCGACCGCGATGATCGCGGCGACCGCAGCCCGCAACGCCAGGGGCAGGGCCAAGGCCAGAACCAGGGCGGCGGCCGTCGCGACGAGCGCAACACCGGCCGTAACCAACAGCGCGATCGCCAGAACCGGCAGGAGCGCCAGGAACGGCGCCCGGCACCGCCGCCGCCGCAAGCGGCGCCCGCGCCGTCACAACCGGCTCCCGCCGCCGATGTCGCTCCAATGGAAGTGAACACGGCCCCACCCGCACAGACCGGTGGCCAGCCTGGCGGCAACACCGAACGCCAGCACGGTCAGGGCGAAGGCGGCCAGAGACGTGGACGCCGTCGCGGACGTCGCGGTGGACGCCGTCGCCGCTTCGAGGAACGCGGTCAGGGCCAGGGCGGAGAAAATCGGGGCAATACGGCAGGCCAGGAGGTCATCCCCCAGCTTCGCCACGACAACGGCGGCATCCTGGCGAAACCCGCGTCACCGGAAGAACGTCAGCACTTCGAGGCCCAGACTCGCGAGGATTACCACGAGCCGGAAGCCGGCGCGGAGCGCGAGGACCGCACCATGCCAAATCCCTACCGCATCCCCGAAAGCATGCCGCGGCATGAGCCGGCGGAAGCACCGGGTGGCAACGAGGGCGGAGGCAATGATGCATCCCACGACGACAATCCGGAGCAGAGCTGACCTGTAACGGACGTAGACGCAGAGCAAAGCGCCCGGGACTTGCCCGGGCGCTTTTTTATTTGCGCATATGCCGCTTGAGGATGTCTTCCAGCAATCCGTGACTCGCGACCTCCGCGAGATCCAGCACATGCTCGAAACCGCCCGACCCGCCGTAATAGGGATCGGGTACTTCCTTGTGAGCCAGTTCAGGGGCGTATTCGAGGAAAAGCCGCAGTTCCGCGCGCGAATCCCGGGGTTTCAGGCCTTGCAACCGCCTGAGATTGCCATAGTCCATGGCCAGCACATAATCGAAAACCAGGAAGTCACCCGCCTCCACCTGTCGTCCCCGGTGCCCCGAAATATCGATGCCCCGCGTCAGGGCGGCCGCCTGGGAGCGCGGATCGGGCGGCTCACCGATGTGGTACGCATGAGTCCCCGCGGAATCCACTTCCAGCGGAATATGTGGAGCAAGCTCCCCATGAATCTTGCGGAACATGCCTTCCGCCGTGGGTGAACGGCAGATGTTGCCCATGCAGACGAACAAGATCCCGACCGGATTCCGTCGCGACATATCAGCGGCCGTGCAGCAGTCCCGCGACACGTTGCAGATCTTCCGGGGTGTCGACGCTGGGGCCTGGCACTTCACGAGCCACGTCCACGGCGATGACCATGCCGGCCGCAAGCGCCCGCAGCTGTTCCAGCTTTTCCATCTGCTCCAGCTCCGTGGGCGGCAGGGCCGCCAGGTGCTTCAGGGCAGCCACCCGGTAACCGTAGATGCCGATGTGCCTCAGGGATCCCTGAAATTGCTGCTGGGAAGCGAGGCCTGCGGCGGCCCCGTCCCGGTTCCAGGGGATGGGGGCGCGGCTGAAATAGAGCGCCCTGCCCTCCCGGTCCGACACCACTTTCACCACGTTGGGATCCAGGAATTCCCGCAGGGAATGGATGGGCGTGCATAAGGTGCTGATCTCGGCCTCGCTGTGGGAATGCAGCAAGGCCGCGGCCTGTTCGATGTCCGCCGCCGGCATCAGGGGCTCGTCTCCCTGCAGGTTCACCACGATCTCCCCGTCGTCCCAGCGGCGGCGTTCCGCCACTTCGGCGATGCGGTCGGTACCGGAGGTATGGCTCGGATTCGTCATCTCCACGTCCAGGCCCGCCGCCTTGCACGCGACCTCGACCCGGGCATCGTCCGTGGCCACCACCACCCGAGCAGCCCCGCTCTCTTTCGCGCGCTCGCAGACGTGCAGGATCATGGGCCGGCCCGCGATATCCGCGAGCGGCTTGCCAGGCAGGCGCTGGGAAGCATAACGGGCCGGGATGACCACCGTGAAGCGCATCAGATCGCCTCGTCCGCCTTCAATTCCCGCGCTTCCTCTTCCAGCATCACGGGGATGCCGTCGCGGATGGGGTAGGCCAGCCGGTCCGGCTTGCAGACGAGTTCCGCTTCCGCCTTGCGGTAGATCAACGGTCCCTTGCAGAGGGGGCAGACCAATATGTCGAGCAGCTTGGGATCCATGGTCCTACCTCGGGGGCTTCAGCTTGCGCTGGATGCCCTCCATGATTCGCGCCGCATCAGGCGCAGTGAAGACGGCATTGGCTTCCACATACCAGTGGTTCGTAAGGGCCAACCCGGAGCATTTTACGGCGTCTTTCTCGGTCATGAACACAGGCGCCGCATCGTTGAACTTCATATCCGCCAGGGTGATCTTGGCATGATCTGGCAGCGGCCTGCCGTCGACTTTCAGTCCCGCGGTGCGCAGGGTATCGAAGAATTGGTCCGGATTGCCGATGCCCGCCGCCGCATGAACGAATTGGCCCGAAAAAGAACCCAAGGGCACGCGTTTACCATCGGCAAGCGAAACCGCCGTATCGGCCGCGAGGTGCATCCGCAGGGCGTCCGGCCAGGTGAAGCTGCCACCTGGGGTTTCCTTGATTACCACCTGTTGCGCCGTCTCGAGGCGATGTTCCGTCTCGCGCAGCGGGCCCGCCGGCAGAAGCCAACGGTTGCCAAGACCACGGGTACCGTCCAGAAGCACGACCTCATGGACCCGCGGCAAGCGGTAATGCTGCAAACCGTCGTCGGAGAGGACAACGTCAACACCTGCGGCCAGCAGCAGGCGTGCGGCGGCAACGCGGTCACGCCCCGCCGCCACCGGCAGCGCCGAACGGCGTGCCAGCAACACGGCCTCGTCTCCGACCTCATCGGGATGGCTATTGGCCGTCACGAGCCTTGGGTTCGTATCGGTACCCCCGTAGCCTCGGGTGACGATGCCGGGCTTGAACCCGCGTTTCTGCAACTCGGCGGCTAGCCACAGAACGAACGGCGTCTTGCCGGTGCCGCCCACGGTGATGTTCCCGATCACCACCACCGGCGCAGGCAACGAAGCCGTCGGGAAAACCCCGAGCCGATAGGCGGCACAGCGCAGGCCTGACAACAGCCAAAAAAGCCAGGCCAGAGGGATTAAGAACCAGACGGGATAAGGAGAATACCAATGGCGCAGCAGCCAGGACGTCATGGCGTCAATCGTCGCCGTCGCGGAACTGGAGGCGGTGCAACGCCGCGTACTGGCCGTTCTTAGCGATGAGTTCGGCATGCCTGCCCATCTCCACGATGCGGCCCCGGTCCAGCACCAGGATACGGTCCGCCCGCTCCACCGTGGAGAGCCGGTGGGCGATGACCAGCGTCGTGCGATCCTTCATGAGTTGCTCCAACGCGGCCTGGATGTGGCGCTCCGATTCGCTGTCGAGGGCCGCGGTGGCTTCGTCCAAGATCAGGAGCGGCGCGTTCTTGAGCAGCGCCCGGGCGACGGCGATGCGCTGGCGTTCGCCGCCGGAGAGCAACACACCCCGGTCTCCCACCACCGTATCCAGGCCCTGGGGCAGGCGCTGGATGAACGGCATGGCGTAGGCCGCCTCCGCCGCGGCGCGGATGTCTGCGTCGCTGTGCTTCTCCAGGGAGCCGTAGGCGATATTGTTGCGGATGCTGTCGTTGAAGAGCATCACGTCCTGGCTCACCATAGCCATCTGCTCGCGCAGATTGGAGAGCCGGTATTCCTTGAGATCCCGGCCGTCCAGGAGAATCCGGCCGCTGCCGGGGTCGTAGAACCGCGGCAAGAGGCTCACCAGGGTGGACTTGCCGCTGCCGGAGCGGCCCACCAGGGCGACGGTCTCCCCCGGCGCGGCCTTGAAGCTGATGTCCTGCAGCACCGGGCCCTTGGCTTCGGTATAGGCGAAGCCGACACCGGTGAACTCCAGCTCGCCCTCCGCCCTTGGCACGGTAAAACTGCCGCCCTCGTCCTCCACCTTGTCGTCGAGTAACTCGAAGATGCTCTGGCCCGCGGCGATGCCGCGTTGCAGCGGTGCGTTCACGTCGGTGACGTGCTTCAAAGACGGCAGCAGCAGCAGAGTCGAGCCCAGGAAGGCCACGAAAGCACCGGGCGTGACGCTCTTGTCGCCGAAGGCCATGGCGATGACGAGCGCGATACCGAGGCCCGCGATCATCTGGATGATGGGACTGGAGCCGGAGTTCACCAGCATTAGTTTGACGTTGAGGTAACGGTTCTTCTCATTCACCTGCTCGAAGCGCCTGACCTCATGGTCGCGGCCGCCGAACAGCTTGACGATGCGCTGGCCGGTGATGACCTCGTCCGCCACCTTGGTGACGTCTCCCATGGAGTCCTGGATTCGCCGGCTGTAGCGGCGAAAGCGCTCGCTGATGTAGCGCACCAGGAGTGCGATTACCGGGCCCATCACCAGGATGAACAGCGAGAGCTTCCAGCTCTGGTAGAACATCACGCCCACCAGGCCGATGATGGTGAGGCCGTCGCGGACCATCACGGTGACGGCGTTGGTAGTGGCTTCCGCTACCTGTTCGATGTTGTAGGTGATCTTGGAGAGCAGCATGCCCGAGGACATGGAGTCGTAGTAGCGCGAGGGCAGCCGCAAGAGCTGTCCGAACGTCTCCTGGCGCAGGCGCTTGATGATGCTGCGGCCCACCCAGCTGATGTTGTAGGCGGCGAGGAAATCGGCAGTGCCACGCATCAGGAACAGGCCCACCACTTCCAAGGGCAGGCGGCGTATGGTCTCCGGGTCGTGCAGCAGGATGCCCTGGTCCAGCAGCGGCTTCATGAGCGAGGCGAAGGCCGCCTGGGTCATCGCATAGATGGCCATGCCTACCATCGCCAGGAGATAGCGCGGCCAATGAGGCAGCGCATACCCCATGAGCCGACGATAGGTCTTGAGGACGCTTTTCTGCACCCGCGGCTGGTCCATGGCTTACGGACCCGAGCGCGATTGGGTGGTGAGGATCTGCAGCTGCGAGAAGCCCAAGCCCCCCGCCACGTCCATCACCGTCACCACCGACTGGTGGGTGGCACGGGCGTCGGCGCGCAGGATGACCGGCTGGTCACGCCGGTCGCCAGCTGCCGCCAGCATGGCGTCGCGCAGGCTCGCGGGATCGGTGCCTGCCACCGCCTTCTGGTTCACGAAGAAATGCCCCTCGGCGTCGACGGTGATCTCCAGGCCTTCCGCCTGGGTGTAGACCGGCTGCGCGCCGGCAGTGGGCAGGTCCACCATGACGCTGGTGGTCTGGATGAAGTGCGTGGTCATCATGAAAAAGACCAGCAGCATCAGCACCACGTCCACCAGGGAGATGAGGTTCAGCTCCGGATCTTCCCAGCGCGCGCGCTCACGCAGCTTCACGGTCGCCCCGGCGCTGCCATTCCGCCGGCGCCTGCCGCCCCTGTAGGGCGTTCATGAGGCGCGCGGTCTCGCGCTCCATCTGCACCACTAATTCGTCCACCCGGCCGCGGAGATAACGGTGGGCGACGTACGCGGGGATGGCCACCATGAGGCCCACCACGGTGGTAATGAGTGCCTGGGAGATGCCGCCCGCAAGCGCGGTGGGATTGCCCAGGCCGACCTGGGAGATGGCCGCGAACACATGCATGATGCCGAGTACGGTACCGAGGAGACCGAGGAGCGGCGAGATGGTGGCGATGCTGCCCAGGGAGATTAGGTAGCGGTCCAGTTCGTGAACGATGTGCCGGCCGGCGTCGGCGATGGCGTCGTTCAGCACTTCCCGGTCCGAGGCACGGTGCAGGATGCCGATGGCCAGGAGCCGGCCGAGGGGCGAGCCGGTGCGCAGCATCTGCATGCGCTCTTCGTTGAATTCGCCGTTGCGGATCCAGTGCCAAACCTGGGCGGCCAGGTGTTCCGGCGCCACCCGGCTGGCCTGCAGGGTCCAGAGGCGCTCGGCGATGATGCCCACGACCAGGATGGAACACAGGATGAGCGGCACCATGACCCAGCCGCCCGCCTTGATGATCTCGAACATGCCGCTCCCGCCCGGTATCCTGTTAACGCATGATACTGGATTTTCAGGGTTTTTCCTCTATTTCGCGGTCCACAGATGGGTCGCGTCCCGCCGCCAGCGCATGACGAGCACCGGCGCCGAGCCGGCGCGGAACTGCATCCTCAGAGTGCCGTCGGAAGCGCTGTCCGAAAGCGCGGCCCCCGCCTGCCGGTAGCGCTCCACCACCTCCTCCTTGGGGAAATCCCAGCGGTTGCGGTAGCCCACCGGGAACCAGACTGCGGCGGGCGCCACCGCCGGGACGAAAGCGGATGTGGAGGAGGAATTGCTGCCATGGTGCGGAGCCACCAGCAATTGGCTGCGCAGATCTTGAGGCTCCAGCGCGAGGATCCGCGCCTCGGCCTTCTTCATGATGTCCCCGGTCAGAAGCGCGGTCCCGCCGGGTCCCGACACCTTGAGAACGCAGGAGGCATCGTTGCCTTCGTAGGGCGTGTTCTTGTCCGGATAGAGGATTTCGAAGCGCACGCCATCCCAGTCCCAGCTCTGGCCCTGCAGGCAGGGCTGGGTGCCGGCAAAGCGGTCCACGGCACTGGTAATGACCGGCATGTCGGGGTAGGCCTCTCTAAGGCTCGCCAGGCCTCCGGAATGGTCGATGTCGCCGTGGCTGAGGACGGTGAGGTCCGGCGCTGCTATACCCTGGGACTGCAGGTACGGAACCAGGACTTCCGAGCCCGTATCGGAGCCCGAGAGAAATCTAGGGCCGGTATCGAAAACCAGCGTGTGGCCCGCGGTGCGCACCACCGCCGAAAGCCCCTGCCCCACATCCAGGAGCGTCACATCGAATCCGCCCGCAGTTATGCCGGAACCAGGAGTGACGAACAGCGGAACCAGCAACACAACCGCCGGGAATCGTGCCGGGACGCCGCGAGGCATCAATAACCAAAAGGCGCCCAGCAGAGCGAGGGCTGTTATCGCCAATCCGGGCATGGGAGCCGGCAGGGACGCGGCAGGCAAATGCGCCAGACGGCCCAGCAACGGCCAACTCAGGGCCATGACGGCGGTCGCGCCCTTCAGCACCCAGGCGCCCGCTGCCGGCCAGACGCCGATCATGACGGCGCCAGCGAGAGTCATAGGCACCACCAGCAGGCTGTAGAGGGGCACCGCCACAAGATTGGCCACAGGCGCCATCACACCCGCCCGCTGGAAGAAGAACGCCAACAAGGGTAGGAGGCCGATGCCCACGGCCCATTGGCTGCGTACCAGTTCCCGCAGCCAGCCGTGCGGCAAATGCATCCTGCCGCTGTATACGAAGAGGATCGCCGCCACGGCGACGAATGACAGCCAAAAACTCGCCTCGCTCGCAGCCACGGGATCCAGAAGCAGCACGCCCAGGAGCGCGAGACCCAGGGTATCGGCCGGCAAAAACCGCCGGCGCATCATCACCCCGAGGGCCAGAGCCGCGAGCATGATGAGCGCCCGCTGGGTAGGCAGCGTGAATCCGGCGAGCGCCGCATACACCGCGGCACCGAGCAGCGAGACGAGCGTCGCCACAATGCTCGCAGGCATGCGAGCACAGGCCCAAGCGCTGCGTCGCCACAGGGAGCGTGTCAACAAAAACAGCAGCCCCGCCACCGTGCCGATGTGCAGTCCGGCGATGGCCATGAGGTGCACGGTGTTGGTGGATTGCAGGACCTGCCACTGGTCTTCGCCGATGCCGCCCTGGTCACCGGTGGCCAGCGCCACCGCCATGCCCGCGAACTCGTCTCCGGACAACGCAGCACGCAGGCGCTCCCGCAGGCCGCTACGCAAGCGCAGCAAGGGAAACCGTGCGTCGCCCGGTAATGGTTGTAAGGCTTCCGTGACGTAACCCGAGGCGCCGATGCCGTGATGGAACAGCCAGCCCTCGTAATCGAAGCCGCCCGGGTCCATGAAGCCCCGCGGACGGCGCAGGCGAGCCTGCAAACTCCAATGCTCTCCCGCCTTGGGCATGTGCGTGGCATCGGCGAGGCTGAGGCGTATCAGGGAAGGCGTACGCGGGCCTGCCGGCTTGCCGTCCATGGTCTCCACCGCAAACTCGAATTCGGTCAGAGGACCGCGGTTCTCCGGTAGGGAGTGCACCCATCCCGTGACCGGAAGAGTCTGCCCTTCCTCGGCGGGATCGAGACGCTCCGCGAGATGTCCGGCCGCCGCCAGCCAGCACCAGGCGAAACCGAGGGGGCAGGAACACCAGCCAACGGCCGCGCTTCCAGACAAGCGCGAGTGCGGCCGGGACCAAGGTCGCTGCGAGCCATGCGGCGGATGGGAGCGCCGGCATTGCCAGCAGCGCCAGCGTTCCTGCGAGCATGGCGACGGCCGGTTTCCACGTGGTTCCCTCACCCCCCCCCGGCCGTGCACTCCCCGGCCGACCTATATATAGTTCATATTAGATTAATAAAAACCCCTGTCATGCCGGCCTATCCTCTGAGAACTGAAGATGGCGCCGCCGGCGGCGCGGACGGAGTCCTGGCTCGATGCCCCGTAAGTTCCTCAACCGATTCCTGCCGGACCAGGAAACCCTGCATACCCGGCTCCACGGAAAGTGGTACCTGAGGCCCTTCGATTACCTCATGCACGACCCGGCGCTGTGGTACATCAGCCGCCGGGGTACCTGCAGCGCCTTGGCCCTGGGCGCCTTCATCAGCTGCCTGCCCATTCCGGGGCACATGGTGATGGCGGTCTTGGGCGCGCTCTACTGGCGCATCAACATGCCGGTGGCCCTGGCCGCGGTATGGATCAACAACCCCCTCACCATCGGCCCCATCTATTTCGCCGCCTACGAACTCGGCAAACACGTATTGGACGTGCTGCATCTCGGGGACGAGCCCAAAGGGGCCATCGTCCACCCCTGGCTCGCGCCGGAATTGTCGAAGGCCTGGCACATCCTGGAGCCGGTGTTGTTGGGCGGGGTGATCGAGGGAGCCCTATTCGCAGTGGCGGCCTACGCCGCCTTCGACCTAGCCTGGCGCTTTTCCATCCGCGGCCGCTGGCTACGGCGCCAGAAATTGCGCCGCGAGAAGGCAGAGCGCTCAGGCTGAGATCACACCGTCCTCGAGGTGCAGAATCCGCTGCATGCGTTCCGCGAGCTTGAGGTCGTGGGTGACGAGCACCAGGCTGGTACCCAGCTCCCGGTTAAGTTCCAGCATCAGCTCGTAGACCTGCTCGCCGGTGTGGGAATCCAGGTTGCCGGTGGGTTCATCCGCCAGCACCACCGCCGGGCGGTGAATCAGCGCCCGCGCCACCGCCGCACGCTGGCGCTCGCCGCCGGAAAGCTTTGCCGGGCGGTGGCTGAGGCGTTCTTTCAGGCCCACACGCCCCAGAAGCTCTTCCGCCCTGCTCTGGGCCTCCGTGGGATCCACGCCGCCGATCAGGAGCGGCATGGCGACGTTCTCGAGCGCCGAGAACTCCGACAAGAGGTGATGGAACTGGTACACGAAACCGAGAGAGCGGTTGCGCAGGCGCCCGCGGGCGGCATCGTCCATGGCGCTCATGGCCTCGCCTGCCACATACACTTCGCCGGAGGTGGGGGTGTCCAATCCGCCCAAGAGGTGCAAGAGCGTGCTCTTGCCGGAGCCCGAGGCCCCCACCACCGCCACCCTTTCGCCCGGCGCCACCGACAAGCTGACCCCATTCAGCACTTCCACCGTGTAGTCGGGTTCCCGGAAATGCTTCACCAAATCCGCGCAACGCAACATGGCGGCGTCGCTTGTCGTGGCATGCGCAGCTTTATTCATAGCGCAGCGCCTCCGCCGGTTGGGTGTTGGCTGCACGCCGCGCGGGATAGAGGGTGGAAAGCACCGACAAGAGGAAGCTTGCCACCGTGATCTGCAGCACGTCCCGGGTGTAGATCACCGCCGGTAGGTCGCTGATGTAATAGACGCTGGACGGCAGGAACTCCGTATGGAACAGGTTCTGCAGGAAATGCATGATGTCGTTCAGGTTGTGGGCCAACACCACGCCCAGGACCAACCCCAGCACCGTACCCAGGAAACCGATGATGGTGCCCTGGACGATGAAGATACCCATGATATCGCCGGGTGAGGCGCCGAGCGTGCGCAGGATGGCGATGTCCGCCTGCTTGTCCGTCACGGCCATCACCAAGGTGATGGCGATGCTGATGGCGGCGACCAACTCGATGAGCGAGAGGATCACGAACATCACTGTCTTCTCCATGGCGATGGCCTTGAAGAAATTTACATGCTCCTGGGTCCAGTCGCTGACGTAGTAGACGCCGCCGAACATTCGGTTCAGATCCTTGGCCACATCCGGCGCCCGGTATTTGTCGTCCAGTTTGAGACGTACGCCCGTGACAGCTCCGTCCAAACCGTAGAGGGTCTGCGCATCCTGCAAGTTGATGAGCGCAAGCCCGCGATCGTATTCGTACATGCCTGCGTCGAAGATCCCGGTCACGGTGAAACGCCGGAACCGCGGGATGAGGCCGGCCGGGGTGACGTTGCCCTGGGAGATCATCAGGATCACCTTGTCGCCCGGCGCCACCGCCAGGGCGAAAGCGAGGTCCTTGCCGAGCACGATGCCGTAGCTGCCCGGTGTGAGGTCGGCGAGGCTGCCCGCCACCATGCGCTTGCCCACCTCCGAGACGGCGCCTTCCTTGTCCGGCAGCACGCCGCGCACCTCGGTACCGCTCATGTTGGGCCCGTTGGCGAGCATGGCCTGGTCTTCCACGTAGGGGGCGGCGCCGACCACGTGGGGCTGATGCTGGAGCTTCTGCATCACCACCGGCCAGCCTTCGAGCTTATTGTCGAAGCCGGAAACCGTGGCGTCGGAGGTCATGCCCAGGATGCGGTCCCGGAGCTCGTTCTGGAAACCGTTCATCACCGACAGCACGGTAATGAGCGCCATGACACCGATGGCGATGGACACCAGGGACATCACGGAGATGAAGGAGATGAACTGGTTGCGACGCTTGGCGCGAAAATAGCGCAGGCCGATGAACAGCGGGAAAGGTCTAAACATAGGCGCTCATTATACGGGCTGCCTCAGGGCAGCCGGACCGGCACCGGACGATGCAAAACGGTTTCCTCGGGGCTCACCCGGGCCGCATAGGCTACGACTTCCACGCCCGTCGCCAGGGCTTCCCGCAGCGTCCGGCCGTAGACCGGATCGATGGCGTCGGCGGGTCGAACCTCCGTCACGTCGTCCCGCTGCACGCAGAAACAAAGCACGGCCCGGTCCCCGGCCCTGACGCGCCCCATGAGTTCCCGGAGGTGCCGGCTCGCCCGTTCGCTCACGGCATCCGGGAAAAGAGCGATACCGTCCTGAACCGCGGCGGTGACGTTCTTCACCTCCAGAAAGCAATCCGGTCTGCCGGCACTGGTCAGCAGGAAATCCACCCGGAACCCCTCTCCCGCGACCACCTCGCCCCGCAAGCCTGGGTAACCCGAAAGCTCCCGGACCAGGCCCGACTCAATCCCCTCCCGCACCAGGGAGTTGGTGCGCCCGGTATGGATGCCCACCCGCACCCCCGGCAAGGCCTCCACCTGCTCCCAGGTCCAGGCGTATTTGCGCTTGGGATTAGTGGCGCGACTGAGCCATACCCGCATACCGGGTTCGGCACAGCCCAACATGGAGCCGGTATTGGGGCAATGGACCGTTTCCTTGAAGCCGTCCGGGAACTCCACATCCGCCAGAAAACGCTTGTAGCGCCTCAGCAGCCGCGCTTCGCGGAAAGGTGGCTCAAAACGCATGCTTGCTTCTGATGAGCCGATATGTCAAGAAAATCATCTAAGCGTATGTCCTTGAAGCTTTTTCCGCTTGGAATGCAGTGCTATAGTTAGGCCATCGCCCGCGGAGATTGTGACATGGCCCGCTCTGCCCTGAGTTTCTCTCTGGCGTTACTCATGCTCTCTTCGTGGGGCGTCGCCTTCGGTGCGCACGCTCCCGCCGCCTCCACGGCTGCGCCGCCGGAAACGTCGGCGCCCGAGGCCACCACCGGCCCCGGTGCCAAAACCATTCCTCTGGCCCCCAGCGCCTCCACGGCTGCGGCACCCGCGGCATCCACCCAGACCGCTGCTTCTGCAGCGACCCATGCGGCAGCGCCCGCCGTTACGGCCGCTAACCCTGCCGAGGCCGCAGCGGCCCCGACCAATGCACCCGCGGCCGCCACGATGGCCCCGGTATCGAATGCACCGACATCCGCTGCTCCCGCCTCGTCGCCCGCTCCCACCGGGCCGGTGACCGTGCCGTCATCGGCGCCAAGTTATTCCGGCAAGCTGCCGGTGCGCGGCATGAACATGGAGAACGTGGAACACATCTTCGGCACGCCGCTGCAGAAGTACGATGCGGTGGGCAAGCCGCCCATCACCCGCTGGGATTACGGCGATTACATGGTGTACTTCGAGTACAATCTCGTGCTGCACACGGTGATGAAGTCCGCGCCCTTTGCCTCGCCGAACACCCGCTGACGTCATCTCGTTGAATTTCGCGCCGCGTGACGCGCCGCCGTTCCCAGGCGGAATGTCACGCGGTTTGCTTTAGGGCGATGGGAAAGTCATGACTGCACGCTACAGCCTGCCGCCGGAATGGGCCCCCCAGAGCGGCGTGATGCTCACCTGGCCCCGCTCCGATGTGGAGTGGAACCCGGACTATGCGTCCGCGGAACGCTGCCACACGGCCATCGCCAAGGAGATCAGCCTCCGGGAGCCGGTGATCATCACCTGCATGGACGCGGGCCACGCAGAACGCATCCGTGGCTACGTGAAGACAGCCGGCGGCCGGGGGGACCGGCTGCACATCTACACTTTCCCCTCCAACGACGCCTGGGCCCGGGACCATGGCCCCATCACCGTGCTCAAGGACGGCAAACTCACGCTGCTGGACTTCATCTTCAACGGCTGGGGCGAGAAATACCCCCACGCGGAGGACAACAGGCTCAGCAAGCGTCTCCGCGAGGCCGGCGCCTTCGGCCAACTGCCCATGGAAAGCATTGATCTGGTGCTGGAAGGCGGCAGCATCGAGGTGGATGGGGAAGGTACCCTGCTCACCACCGAAAGTTGCCTGCTGAACAAGAACCGCAATCCCGGGAAGAAACGCGCCGAGATCGAGGGATTGCTGAAGCGATACCTGGGGGTGGACCGGATCCTGTGGCTGAAGCACGGCGCCATCGATGGCGACGACACCGACGGCCACATCGATACCCTGGCGCGCCTCTGCGATTCGACAACCATCGCTTACCAGGCCTGCCAGGACGTGAAAGATCCCCATTACAAATCCCTTAAGGCCATGGAGGAGGAACTCAAGGCCCTGAAACGCAAGGACGGAGTGTCTTATCGGCTGGTAAGCCTGCCCTGGCCCCGGCCGGTCATCGACCATACCGGGCGGCGCCTGCCCGCCACCTACGCCAACTTTCTGATCCTGGATGGCGCGGTGTTGGTGCCGACTTATAATGACCCGGCGGACGCAGGCGCCTTGCAGGCGCTGGCCGGGTGCTTCCCGGGGAGGGAGATTGTGGGTGTGCCCTGCCGTTCCCTCATCTACCAGTACGGCAGCCTGCATTGCGTCACCATGCAATTTCCCCGCGGCGTGGTGCCGGAGAAGCCATGAGCCAGTCGAAGATTCTCAAGCTTGGCCTCGTGCAGCAACACTGTACGGTCGATCGCGTCCAGAATCTGAGGGAAAGCATCAAGGGTATCCGTGATGCTGCCAAACAGGGCGCGAAACTGGTATTGCTGCAGGAACTGCACACGGGACCTTATTTCTGCCAGACCGAGGACACCAAGGTTTTCGACCTGGCGGAAAGCATCCCGGGCCCCTCCACTCAGGAACTGGGCGCCGTGGCCAAGGAACTGGGCGTGGTCATCGTCGCGTCCCTGTTCGAGCGCCGCGCCCCCGGCATCTACCACAACACCGCCGCCGTGCTGGAGAAGGACGGCACCTTGGCGGGCATCTACCGCAAGATGCACATCCCGGACGATCCGGGCTATTACGAGAAGTTCTATTTCACGCCCGGCGACCTGGGCTTCCACCCTATCCAGACCTCCGTCGGCAAGCTCGGTGTGCTGGTCTGCTGGGACCAGTGGTACCCGGAAGGCGCGCGGCTCATGGCGCTCGCCGGCGCCGATCTCCTGCTCTACCCCACCGCCATCGGCTGGGTGGAAGAAGACGACGCGGCGGAACAGGCCCGGCAACGGGACGCCTGGATCACCATCCAGAGGGCCCACGCGGTGGCCAATGGCCTGCCAGTGGTGGTCTGCAACCGCATCGGTTTCGAGAAGGATCCCTCGAACGTGGGCGGCGGCATCAACTTCTGGGGCTCCAGTTTCGTGGCGGGCCCCCAGGGCGAGATCCTGGCCCAGGCCGACACCCGGAACCCCGCGGTGCTGGTGACGGACGTGGACATGGGCCGCTCCGAAGCCGTGCGCCGCATCTGGCCGTACCTGCGTGACCGCCGCATCGACTTCTACTCGGAACTCGCCAAACGCTACCGCGACTGACAGCCCTTCAGCGTTCATGTTCGAAAAACCCGTCAATGTCCTCGCGCCTGCGAGCCTGGATCTGTCCCGTCGCCCGCAGCGCTGGGGCAAGCTCTACGGCAGCAGCGCCTCCTTGGCCCTGGGCGAAACCGCCGCGGGCTTGGGCGCGCCGATGCTGCTCGTCGCCCGTGACAGCCGTGAGGCGGAGCGGGTTATAACGGAACTGCGCTTCTACTTGGGCGAGAGCCTGCCGGTACTTCCCTTCCCCGATTGGGAAACGCTTCCTTACGATCTTTTCTCACCGCACCAGGACATCGTCTCGGAGCGCCTTGCCACCCTCTCCCGCCTACCCGACCTGAAGCACGGCATCGTGGTCCTGTCCGCCGCCACGCTGTTACAACGCCTGGCGCCGATGCCCTACGTGCTGGGCGGCACGTTGATGCTGAAGACCGGCGAAAAGCTGGACATCGCTTCGTTACGGCAACGGCTGGCTTCCGCAGGGTACGCCGCCGTGAGCCAGGTGATGGAACACGGCGAGTATGCGGTGCGCGGTTCGCTGCTGGATGTGTTCCCCATGGGCAGCCCCAAGCCTTACCGCATCGACCTGTTCGACGACGAGATCGAATCCATCCGCATCTTCGATCCGGAGACGCAACTCTCGCAGGACACGCTTCAGGAACTCACCCTCCTCC
The DNA here is from genome assembly GCA_050261675.1 of Bacillota bacterium. Classification (GTDB taxonomy): domain Bacteria; phylum Pseudomonadota; class Gammaproteobacteria; order Natronospirales; family REEB76; genus DASUBN01. The sequence goes on along the minus strand of JBLNDO010000074.1, from coordinate 18,479 downwards.
CCGCCCGGGAATTTCCCCTGGACGAGGACGGCATCAAGGGCTTCCGCCAGCGTTACCGCGCGCGCATCGAGGGGGATCCGCAACGCAGCGCCGTCTATCGCGACGTATCCAACGGCATCGCCATCGGTGGCGTGGAATACTATCTGCCGCTGTTCTTCGATTCCACGGTGAGTTTCTTCGATTATCTTCCCAGCGATGCCGTTATCGCCACCCTGGACGACGTCTCCGGCGCGCTGGACAAAGCCTGGAACGAGATTACCGAACGCCACCAGCAGCGTCGTCACGATATCGAACGGCCCTTGTTGAAGCCCGAGGACGTGTGGCTCACCCCGGCGGCGATCCTCGAACCTCTAGCCCGCCACCGGGAACTCACGCTGCAATCCTTCGAACATACGGATCCCGAGGCAGTGAATTTCCCTACCGTCGCTCCGCCCGCCCTGCGCATCGATGCCCGTGCGCCCGAACCGGCGGAAAAACTTCTGGCTTATCTCAAGGATTTCAGGGGCCGGGTCCTGTTCGCGGCGGAATCCACGGGGCGGCGCGAATACCTGAGCGACCTGCTTTCGCGCCGCGGCCTGAAGCCCCAGGCCGTGCATGGCTGGAGCACTTTCCGTTCGAACCAGGAAGCCCTGTGCATTTGCGTCGCCCCCCTGGAACGGGGCCTGCAGCTTCCGGAAGCCGGGCTCGCCATCCTGTCGGAAGAACAGCTCTTCGGGGAACGTGCGCGCCAGAAAAGCCGCCGCGTCAGCCGCCGGGACCCGGAAAGCATCATCCGGGATCTCACGGACCTGGCGCCGGGTGCACCGGTGGTGCATGAACTGCACGGCGTGGGCCGCTACCTCGGCCTCGAAACCCTGGATGTCGGAGGCTTCGAAACGGAATTCCTCCGACTCGAGTACGCCGGCGGAGACAAGCTCTACGTCCCGGTCTCCTCCCTGCACTTCATCAGCCGTTACAGCGGCAATTCGCCGGAAACCGCCCCTCTGCACCGTCTCGGCAGCGGCGATTGGGAGAAGGCACGGCGCAAGGCGGCGGAGCAGGCCCGGGACACGGCAGCCGAACTCCTGGACCTGTATGCGCGGCGCGAGGCCCGGCAGGGTCACGCGTTCAAGCACGACGCGGTGGAATACCAGGCTTTCGCCGAAGCCTTCCCTTTCGACGAGACGCCGGACCAGGAGAAGGCCATCGAGGGCGTGATCGGCGATATGATTTCCGGCCGTCCCATGGACCGGGTGGTCTGCGGCGACGTGGGCTTCGGCAAGACCGAAGTGGCCTTGAGAGCCGCCTTCGTGGCGGTGCAGGGCGGTAAGCAGGTGGCGGTGCTGGTGCCCACCACCTTGCTCGCCCAGCAACATGCCCAGACCTTCCAGGACCGTTTCGCCGATCAGCCGGTGCGCATCGAGGTGCTCTCCCGTTTTCGCTCCGGCAAGCAGCAGGCACAGGTGCTTGAAGCCATCGCCGAAGGCAAGGTAGAGATCGTCATCGGCACCCACGCCCTGCTGCGACCGGAAGTGGAATTCAAGGATCTGGGGCTCGTGATCGTGGACGAAGAGCACCGCTTCGGCGTTCAGCACAAGGAGCGGTTGAAGAAGCTCCGTGCCGAAGTTGACGTTCTGACCCTGACGGCCACACCCATTCCCCGCACCCTCAACATGGCGTTGGCGGGCATCCGCGAACTCTCCATCATCGCCACTCCGCCGGAAGAGCGCCTGGCGGTAAAGACCTTCGTGAGCGAATGGCAGGACGGCCTGGTGCAGGAGGCCTGCCTGCGCGAGATCAAGCGAGGCGGCCAGGTATATTTCGTGCACAACGCGGTGGAAAGCATCGATAAGGCGGCGGCGGAGGTGGCGAAGCTGGTGCCCGGCGCGGAGGTGCGCGTGGCGCACGGCCAGATGCGCGAACGGGATCTGGAGCAGGTGATGCTGGATTTCTATCACCGGCGCTTCAATATCCTGGTCTGCAGCACCATCATCGAAAGCGGCATCGATGTGCCGACCGCCAACACCATCATCATCCAGCGCGCCGACAAGTTCGGCCTGGCGCAGTTGCATCAATTGCGCGGGCGGGTCGGCCGCTCCCACCACCGGGCCTATGCTTACCTCATTGTCCCGCCCCGTGCCCTGCTCACCCCCGACGCCCTGAAACGCCTTGAGGCCATCGAGTCCTTGGAGGAACTGGGCGCGGGCTTCACCCTCGCTACCCACGATCTGGAGATCCGTGGGGCCGGCGAACTCCTCGGTGAGGAGCAGAGCGGCCAGATCCAGGAAGTGGGCTTCTCCTTGTATTCCGAATTGCTGGAACGGGCGGTGAAGACACTCAAATCCGGCAAAGCTGTGGACCTGGATGCACCCTTCGAGCACGGGCCGGAAATCGATCTGCACATCCCCGCCCTCCTGCCCCCGGACTACATGCCGGACGTGCATCTGAGACTCACGCTCTACAAACGCATGGCGAGCTGCAAAAACCAGGCAGCGTTGGACGAGTTGCAGGTAGAAATGATTGATCGCTTCGGCCTCCTGCCACCCCCGGCCAAGAGCCTGTTCCGTATCGCCGAGATGAAGCTCAAAGCCTCCCCCTTGGGGATACGCAAGATCGAGGCGGGCCCCAAGGGTGGACGCATCCAGTTCGGACCGGACACGCCGGTGGAACCCATGGCGGTGATACGCCTCATCCAGCAACAGCCGAAAACCTATAAACTGGACGGACAGGACCGGCTGCGCTTCAGCATGGACCTGGAGGACCGGGAGGCTCGCATCGCCGCGGTGGATGCGCTACTCGCTCAACTCGGCAAAACGGCATGAGGCGTGAAAAGTTAATGCGAAGATTCAGCGTGAAGTCCATGGTGGGGATTTCTGGCATCGTCTTGCTGGCCCTGGTCCCTGCCTACGCAACGCCGACGGGCACGCCCGCAGCGGCGGCTACGCCGAATCCCAATTGGTACAACGTGGAACTCATCGTATTCCGCAGCGTCGATCCCGGAGCCGGTGGTTTGGAGACGTGGCCCTTGGATCCGGGCATACCCGATTGGAACGCAGGCCAGGCACTGTCGCCCCCGGATTCCATCGGTCCGCCTACGCCTTTCCAGGCCCTGTCGCCGGTGAACGAACAGCTCGGCGATGCATGGACGCGTCTGAAGCGATCCAAGAACTACGAGCCGCTGTTGCACGTGAGCTGGACCCAACCCGCCATGGACCGTTCCACGGCTCCGGCGGTTCGCATCGGCGTGCCGCCCTCGGCAGTCCCGTCCGGAACGACACAGCCGGCAGGTCAGGCTACGGCGGTAAACAGCACCCCGCTGCAGGCGACACCTGTTTACGGCGATGCCAAACTCAGCACCACCGGGCCCTACCTGCATTTCGACCTGGACTTGGTGCTGCAGGGTCCGCCGATCCAGACGTCGCTCCCGCCCGCGGGCAGCGTCGCCATTAACACCGCTGTGCTCGCGCCGCCCTCGCCCACCACGACGCCGGTGCCGCCTGCCTTCCAGCTCTACCGGCTACAACAGGACCGCCGCGTCGACGGCGGCAAACTCACCTATTTCGACCACCCGCTGTTCGGTGTGATCCTGCTGGTGACGCCGGTGCGGCGCAGCGCCCTCGCGCCCGCGCCGACGCCCTGAGCGGTCAGGTCCGAAGGCGGAACTCGCCGCCCGCGTAGTGACGTTCCAACGCATGGCGCGCGTGGCGCCATTCGGCGCTCTGCCGCAGGGCGCTCCAATCCAGTCCGTCCCGCCCGTGCAGGTGCGCCAGGCGCCATTGGCTCAGGGGATGGATGGGGGCCTTAAGCCCGTCCAGTATGGCGACGACGCCTTCCCGGCTGTTGCAGACCGGCAGCATGTCGCAGCCCGCCGCCAGAGCCGCCTGGGCCCGGCCCAGATAATCCCCTGCCTTCTCCGCTCCGCGCATGCTCAAGTCGTCGCAGAGCACGGCTGCCTCGAAGCGCAGCGACCCGCGGAGTTCGTCCTGGATCCAGCGCCGTGAGAAGCTCGCGGGCTCTTTATCCACTTGCCCATAGACCACGTGGGCCATCATGACCGCGGGCAGCTCAAGGCGAATCAGGCGCTGATACGGCACCAAGTCCTGCTTGCGCATCTCCTCCAAGGATCTCCCATCCACCGGCAGCATGTGGTGGGAATCCCCCTGCACGGCGCCGTGGCCGGGGAAATGTTTGGCACAAGCGCCCATGCCGGCACGCCGCATGCCCAGAATCCAGGCCCGGCCCAGTTCCGCCACAACGGATGGATCCGAATGCAGGGCGCGGTCGCCGATGACGCTGCTCACCCCGAAATCCAGATCCACCACCGGTGCGAAACTCAGGTCCAGGCCGGCGGCGCGAAGCTCCGATGCCATGAGCCAGGCGGAGAGTTCCGCGGTCCGTGCCGCTTCCTTCGGATCGACGTCGTACAAGCGCCCGAACAGACGCGCCGGGGGAAGCTCGGTGAATCCTTCCCTGAACCGCTGCACCCGCCCACCCTCCTGGTCCACGGCCACCAACAACGGCGGCGAGCGCAGTGCGTGCAGGGCTTTCACCAATTCCGTGAGCTGCTCCAGATCCCGGTAATTGCGCGTGAACAGGATCACGCCACCCACCAGGGGGTGGACGAGGACTTCCTTGTCCTCTGCGTCGAGAGCGGTGCCGGCGATATCCACCATGAGCGGCCCCAGGCTCATGGCTCAGTCCCGCACGAACACGGCGATGGATTCCACGTGCGCGGTGTGCGGGAACATGTCCAGTACGCCGGCGCGCGCGAGCCGCCAGCCCTGGCTCTGCACGAGGGTCTTGGCGTCACGGGCGAGCGTCGCGGGATGACAGGAGACGTACACGAGCCGCCGGGCATTGAAGCGTGGAAACCGGGCGATGACCTCCCGGGCGCCGGCGCGCGGCGGATCCAGCAATATCCGATCATAATGGCGCTTTGCCCATTCGCCCTGCTGGTCGGCAGCGAACAGGTCCGCCTGCTCGAACGCAGCGTTCCTGATTCCGTTGTTCTCTGCGTTGGCGCGGGCTCGATCCACCAGCCTCGCCTCGCCTTCGATACCCGTGACTGCATCGGCATGACGTGCCATAGGCAGGGTGAAGTTGCCGAGCCCGGAGAAAAGATCCAAAACCCGGTCGGCCGAACCGATCTCCAGTTCCTGCAACGCGAGCTGCACCAACCGGCGGTTCACTTCGGCGTTCACCTGGATGAAGTCAGCGGGTTCGAAGGCAATCTCGACGTTCGATTCCGGAAGGCGATAACTCAAGCGTGCCGGTTCGCCGCGCAAAGGTGAACTGGGGCCATGGGCATCCGCCAATAGGGAAATACGCACCCCATGCTGGTCTTCGAAGGCCCACAACCGCCGCCGGTCATCGTCCGTGGGTGGTGACAATACCCGCATCATCAAAACTGTCGCTTCGTCGCCCACCGCCACTTCGATTTGGGGAATGCTCGCCGAGATACTCAAACTGCCGATGAGCTCAGCCAGGGGCGTAATGAGCCCGCCTACCTTCGGATCCAACACATGGCAGCGTTCGGTGGCGGTAATGCGGTGATGATGACGTTCCCGGAAGCCCACCCGTACGCGCTCCGGCCCGTCGGCATGAACCGAGAGCCGCGCGCGACGCCGGTAGCCCCAGGGATGTCCGGTGAGCGGCGGCAGGACCTCGTCCGGCGTCACACCACCGATACGCTTGAGGTTATCCAACAGCGTCTGTTGCTTGGCCGCTACCTGTGCCACGAGCTCCAGATGCTGTAGCGCACAACCGCCGCAGACGCCGAATTGCGCACAGCGCGGCATGACTCGCTGCGGAGAAGCATGGAGGATCTCGAGCGCCTGCGCTTCGTCGAAGTCGCGCTTGCGCCTAAGCACGCGAAACGTCACTTCTTCGCCCGGGAGTGCGCCCTCGATGAACAGGGTCTTGCCCGCCAGTCGCGCGATGCCCCGCCCGTCATGGGAGAGTGCCGTAACCGGTATCCGGGATGCCGCGGCGGCCGGGATGCCAGCGGGGCTCATGCGACGTCGGGCCATGCAGCCAGGAATTCATCCAGGTGCTTCTTGCCGGCCTTCTTGAGGGTCTCGCGCACAACCGTGCACTCACGCCGGTATTCCTCCAGCCCGAGATTTCCACGGAGCGATTCGAAGCGCAGGTACAGCAAATAGGTGTTGAGCGCGTCGGTCTCGCAATAGTCACGGATGCCCGCCAGGTTGCCCTGCAGCCATTGATCCCAGACATGACTGCCGTGCATGCCGAGTTTGCCGGGAAAACCGCAGAGCTGTGCCATCTCGTCCAAGGGCACGCCGGCACGGCCCTGATAAAAACCCAGCACGTCCATGAGGTCGGTGTGGCGCCAATGATAGCGGGAAATGTAGTTGTTCCAGCGGAATGATTGGTCGCTGTCCCCCGTCTCCCAGAAGCGGGGCGCCGAAAGCCCGTGTCGCAGTGCACGATAATTGAGCACCGGCAGGTCGAAGCCCGAGCCGTTCCAGGAAACGAGGTCGGGAGTGAACTTCTCGATGCCCTCGAAAAACCGCGCCACGATCTCCTTTTCCTCCGATTCCGGAGTACCCAGGGTCCAAACCTTGAAGCCCTCCCGGTTGCGCAGGGCGATGGAGACCGCCGCGACCCGGTGAAGATGCAGCGGCAGGAACTCGCTACCACCGGTGTCCTGGCGGCGCTTCTGGAACATGGCCTTGCCCACGTCCTCATCCGGCAAACCCTCGAGGCCGTACAAGCGGCGGCCGGCATCCAGATCGGGAATCGTTTCGATGTCGAATGCCAGGATGTTCACAGCCGGCGCCCCGCCCCGTCTCCAAGAGGCGCCAGTGTAACAAACCGGCCCGTCACGCCGGGCCTTTGACCGGCCGTGCCCAAACACGCAGGATAAGGTCCGGAATCCGGAGAAACCGATGGCAGACGACGATCAAAGCGAACTCCGCCAGGCGCTCGCCGCATTGCGCCCGGAAATCCGCCAGATGCTTGCCGAGGATTTGCCGGTGGACCGGGAACGCTCCGAAGAAGCTTACGCTGCCTGCCAATGGGCCAAACTCCGGGAACAGGTGCACCGGGTCAAGGGTTCGGCGTCGTTCTGCCGTTTGAGTGCGTTGAAAAGCGCCTGCATGCGCATCGAGGAGCAGGTGGCGGAGGGCAATCCTCCCGACCGCGAAGCCATGGATACATTTTCAGCGGAAATCAGCCGGGTCTTGACCGCCTTCGAAGGTTGATGGCGATTCCATCGAGGCAAGACCCGGTCCACGCCATCCGTGCGTCAGCAAATCACATTCTGTAAACTGAATGCGCTCATCAGGGGCTGCGTCCATCGCAGCCGTCAAGGGGTCCACGTCCAAAATATCGATAAAAGGAGCAATTACCATGGCCGGCAAGAAACCCGTTACTGCGACAAAATTCCGTCGTGTGCATCAAGCACGCGCCAAACGCGCAGCATCCGACGCCAAGAAGCGCGTGCAGCACTACAGCAAGGGCGAAAAGCTTATCAAACAGGTCTCTAAGACTCTGAAACAGATCGCCGCCAGTCACCCGCACCCCAAGGGGAAGAAACAGGTCAAGCTTGCCATCAAGCAGCTGAAGCAGGCTCACGCGGCATTTGGCAATGCGGGAATGTGTGCCGATAGTGGCAATACCGGGGGCGGCGGCACCAGTACGACATACAACAATTCCTGACTAGCCGCGGCTAGATGCCTTCCCGAGTGCGCATAATAAGGGGATGGAGTCGCCGGGCACTCCGGTGCCTGGCGATTTCCATCCTGGCACTACTCCCGGTTCTGCCGGGATACGCTGCACCCCGCTTCCGCCATCTCAGCATGGAGGATGGGCTATCCAATAACGAAGTGAAGGGCTTCGTCCAGGATTCCCAAGGTTACCTCTGGATCTCCACGGGAGACGGGCTCAACCGTTACGATGGCTATACATTCAAAATCTTCAGGCATAACCAAAACGATCCGAGCAGCCTTTCCGGAAACTACATCCGGTCCATTTGCGAGGACAAGCAAGGCCGTCTCTGGATCGCGCCCTTCCCCAACGGGCTGGATCTATACGACCCGCAAACCGAGACCTTCAGGCATTTCCGCCATGTCACCGGTGATCCGAACAGCCTGATCAGTGATTCCGTCGATTATGTGGCCGTCCTGGCCGATGGTCGTCTGCTGGTGAACACCAGCGATGCCGGGTTCGACATTCTCGATCCAAGTACGGACATATTCCGGCATTACCCCACGGGTTCCAGCCCTGCCGCACCGGCCGACGGCCGCGTAAGCGGCGTCTTCGTGGACAACCTCGGACGATTCTGGATCGCCACACCGGACGGGCTCGATCGTTTCGATCCAGCGAAGAACGTCACGGTCTTCCACCTCGACAATCCCGCCAAGGACCTACGCAGCCACCGTGTGTGGCAAATCGCCGAAGATGCATCACACCGCTTGTGGGTCACGACCTATGGAGGTGTCTACGTTTACGATCCTGATCTCTTGCATTCGTCGCAAACGCCCACGCTCCGTCCGGGGCCCAAGGCATTGCAGAAAATGCTCATGCGCAGCGTCTTCGTGGACGACAAACAAAACATATGGTTCACCACCATTACCAACGGCATCTTCGTGATGTTAGCGGGGTCTGGAGAGCTGAGACACTACAAGCAGGTGGTGGGCGCGATCGATACGCTCGCATCCAACAACACCAATGTATTGTTCGAGGATCATGCGGGTCTGATGTGGCTCGGAACGTACGCAGGCATCAGCACCTTCGATCCTGAATTCATCGATATCTACTCCCTCAAGCCCAGCGAGATCAAGGGAAACCGCAATTACCTCCTGGACACCGTCACTGCCCTGCTGCTCTACGGCAACAAGCTGCTGATGGGTGGAACCGGCGGCGTGTATCAATTCGATCTCAATTCGAACACTGATGAGCTCAGCGACTCACACAACGTGTTTCTAAGCCTGGACCTGAACCACTATGGTCAAGTGCTTGCGATTGTCAGGACCGGTGAAAAAAACCTGCTGATGACAACCGCCTCGGGAAATCTGCTCCTGGTCGATCCATTGGGCCGAATTCTCAAGACATGGCTGCCCGCGTCTGATATAGCCGTCAAACGTGACCCCGCGAATCGCATTCTGCTCAGAAATCCGCATGAGGCGTATCTGGCTACCTTCGGCGGAGGCCTCTTGCTGTTCGACACGCAAACCAGCAAGACGCGGCAGATAGCCGGAACCGGTCACAACGAATTGGGCCCCACGGATGTGGTGGAGGACCTGTTGCAAGTGGGCCCCGGCTACCTGTGGGCCGGCACCTTCCGCGGCTTGTTCTTGGTGGACATGCGCAGCCAGCGCAGCACGCTGATACCGATGACGCCGGGCAACATCGAACCCGTGGTTCAAAGCCTGTACGAAGACCCACAACACGTGCTCTGGGTAGGGACATACGAGGGTCTATGGCGAATCCCCCTAGATGCAGCAGGCAAACCGCTGTCACCTCCGGTACAAGTGCCACCGCTCAAGCACACCCAGGTCCTCGCAATAGAACCAGACGACGCGGGGAATCTCTGGCTCGCCACGGTGAACTCCCTTCTGCGTTTTGAACCCTCGCGGGGTGTATCGCTCAGTTTCGCGCGCGACCAAGGCTCACCCATGAGCGAGTACTACTCTTACGGCCATACACACTCACCCAATGGGTGGCTGTGGTTTTCCGGCGGACAGGGGGCTATCGGTTTCAGACCCCAGGACCTCAAACCCAATTCCCACCCGCCGGAGGTGGTACTGAGCGGCGTCACGTCTTACCGCGACGGACAACAAATCCCCATGCTTTTGCCGCCGGGCAAGGAATTGACCTTGGGCTACAAGGATGCCATCAGCATTTTCGATGCCGCCGCAATGGATTTCGGAGCACCGGTGGCGAACACATATTCCTACCGGCTGGTCGGTTTTCAGTCAGACTGGACCCCGCCTACTCCCTCGCATTTGATCACCTTCACCAACCTCAATCCCGGACGCTACCGCCTTGAGGTGCGGGCGGCCAATAACTGGGGTGTTTGGAGCGCCGTTCCGGCGAAACTCGACATCAACGTGCTGCCACCTTGGTGGCGTACCTGGTGGGCTTACACCGTCTATTTGTTAGTCACCATCGGTAGCGCCATTGCCTATGTTTACAGCTTGAAGCGCAAAATCGAGCGAGAGAAACAGGTCAGTGCCAGTCTGCGTGAAGCCAACGAGATCAAGAGCAATTTCGTCGAGAAACTTGAGGTGCAGGTAAAGGAAGCAACACAAGAACTACGCGAAACCTTGCAGGGCGTGAACCTCAAAAACGCCGAGCTCGAAGTCGCCCAAAGACGCGCCGCCGAAGGCGAAAAGGTGAAGTCACAGTTCCTGGCCAACATGAGCCATGAATTGCGCACCCCCCTGACCGGGGTGCTGGGTTACACGAAATTGCTCGGCTCCACCCAGCTCAATTCCGAACAGAAAGACTATGTCGGCACCATCCGTCAATCCTCGGAGACGCTGCTGGCGATCATCAACGACACCCTGGACCTGTCGCGCCTCGAGGCAGGCAAGCTGCTCATCGACGAAGTCGACTTCGACCTACTGGAACTCATCGAAAGCACCCTGGAACTACTCGCACCAATCGCCTACCAGAAGCGGCTGGAGTTGATGAGGGTGATACCGTCGGATGTGCCGCTGCAGTTGCGCGGTGATCCATTGCGCGTGCGGCAAGTGCTGACCAACTTGCTGAGTAACGCCATTAAGTTCACCGAGTCAGGATCCATCTGCATCCGGGTAGAGGCCGCTGCCGCGGCAGATCGCGAAGCGAACCTGACGTTCTCCGTCATCGACACGGGCATCGGCATTCCCGAGGGCGAGATCGGTCAACTCTTCAATGCCTATGCCCGCGGAAAGATCTCCGCGCGGCATCAGGTAGAGGGAACGGGACTGGGACTCGCGATTTGCAGAAAGCTCATCGATCTCATGGGTGGGCAGATCGAAGTGAAGAGCCGGGTGGGCAGTGGTACTACGTTCCGCTTTCAACTGAAGTTTCGAGTGCAGAAGAATGCGACGGCGCGGGTGCGACTGTCGTCACGGCTCCGCATCGCGCTTTACGACCGACATCCGCTCTCCAGTCAAGCCTGGTGCGCCTCGCTCTCCCGCCTTGGTGCTGAAGTGCACGAAGTCCTGGAACTGGACACACTGATTTCATCGACGGCGGATGCGGTCGTGCTCTCCTTGAGCGAACACGAACTGGCGGAATTGAGTGTGCTCAAAAATAAATTTGCACGTGCACTGCCACCCATGCTGATACTCGCCCCGCGCATTGAGCGCCAAACCCTCAAGGATCTGTCCGAAATGCTATATCACCGGGTGTTAAGCAAGAGTGCCCGCGAAAAAACCGTCTACCTGGAATTGCAATCATTAGTGCAAAGGGTCATACAACCTGCTGTGGGCCAGGAAAGGACGAAAGGCCCCGAGGCAACCGTGCCCGCATCCGACGCGCCCCTAATCCTGGTAGCAGACGATAACCGTATCAATCGCCGGCTTCTGGTGACGATGTTGAATCAGGCGGGGTACCGCACGCTGGAAGCGGGCAGCGGTAACGAACTGCTCGATGCCGCCTCACGTGCACGCTGGGATGCCGCTCTGCTGGACATCCATATGCCAGGAATGGACGGCATCGAGACCGCTAGCGCGTTGCGCGCGGCCTACGGCAATTCCACCCCGCCCATCATCGCCATGAGCGCGGATGTACTCCCGGAGGGTCGAGGGCAGATCAGCGAAGGGCTAATGGATGATTTCCTCATGAAACCGTTCAACGAACAGCAACTCATGGACCTTCTGCGCGAGCACGTGGAACGGCATTCACGTCGGCAGCGTGATCCGGCCTAACGCGGCTGCGACCTGGATCTTCCCAGACTGACGCTGAACACCACTGCCGACTCCACCGGTGGAATGCCCAGGTACGTCTCGATAACCGATTCGTTGAGCGCCCCGGACGGCACGGCGGACAGTCCGCAATGGGTCGCCGCGAGAGCAATGTTCTGGCAAATAAACCCCGCTTCCATCATCACGATCCGGTAAGCCATAGGCAGGTGGTATTTCCACATGCTCCGGGGAAAATACGCCACCAGGAACACGATGGCCGATGCCTTGGAAGGCCAAGTCTGCCCACCGAGCATCTCCTTCACATCGACCGCACCCGTACGTACCAAGCCAAGATCGTGGTCGAAAGCCGAATAATGATGGAAACCGGTCTTGAGGCCCGTTACCTTGCGCGCATAGACGTACAACTCATAAGGATTGCGGGCCCCGCCGGAAGGCGTCATGGATAAGGGCAACCGGCCATAATCTTCGTCTTCGACGAAACCCACGATGCCTTTCCCGGCGAACAAGCAGTCTGCCAGGGCCTGCAGACGGATGGCGCGGTCATCGAAATCCCGCAGACTGCGCCTTTTCCGCATGAGCGCGAACGGCTGCTGCGACGTGTCGGTACGCGAGAGCTTCACCACCTCCCTCGCACCGCGATTGGTCCGGTGCAACGGCGGGGAAGGTTTCCAGGTCTTGCGCCGGCGCATGAAACGGCGGGCCGGCGCTCCGACGATGAACCGTGTATTCCTGACCGAAAAATGGAATAGACCGGCCGTCGTCCCCCACAGCCATTCTCGCCGGTAGATCTCATCGTTCACGGCTTGCGGCGTGCCCTCGACCACCAGCGCATTGAGCGCGACCAGTTCCGCCACCTGATCCGCCACGCCATCGGGATCGTGGCCCTGGAAATGCTTGAATACGCGCTGAGCATCTTGCCAATCGTCAAGATCCGCCAGGAAATGCAGGCATTCCGGGGAACAGCTGAAATGGTCCTGGGTGAGGAAGTTATGAATGACCGTATGGCCGCCTTGAATCGTGACCACGAGCGCGGCCGCGCGCCTGAATCGCATTACGTTCACCCCTCGATAGAATTTCCGTATGTGTCCGCCCGCCCATGTGGGCGGGCGGACTGCCCGCTCACCCCTCGTCAGTGCTTGAAGCCGCTTCCATATACCGGCCCGCCCCCGGTACTGTCCGCGCACTGCGATGCGGAGCCGAACTGCGATGCCGAGTCATCATACCGCTTCAGTTTGAAATCCGGCTTAGTATGCGACCGTGGGCGGGTCGGATCGCCCGCTGAAAAACCCTTTCTGATCTCGTCCGCAATAATCGCTGCCTTGCTGTTCATGACTGTTCTCCATGTCAGTGTCCTTGTGTGGGTTCCCCTGCCTGGGAACGCTTCTCATCTTCAGCTTCCCTATGTGAGCAAAGGAAGCACCCGCATCCACGGGTGCGGTAAGAGTATAGTCAAGCGTTGAACAGCGGGCCGCGCGTCAGGATGTCGCAGCACGCAACATGACAGCCATGGCCACCACGAGACCCGCCTCGTCGGTGAGGCTCACGTGCGCTTCGCCAGCGCCGAGCTTGCGCTGCACCGCCTTGCCGCGCTCGGAGAAGATGACACAGGGTCTGCCGCGGAAATCGGGCACCATGCCTACGTCACGCACCCATACGCCATGCCGGAATCCGGTTCCCAGCGCCTTGACCACCGCCTCTTTCGCGGCAAAGCGCATCGCAAGGAAACGCACCGGGTTCTTTGCACGGGCGAATCCCTCCAATTCCTCCGGCATGAGGATACGGCGTGCGAACGCCTGGCCGTGCCGCTTCCAGGCCGCCTCGATGCGGGATACCTGCACCACGTCGGTACCGACGCCGTGAATCATGGGCGGGCCTCGCGCATAAGCCGCTTCATGTCCGCCACCGCCGCGGGCAGGCCGGTCATGATGGCGCGGGCGATGATGGCATGGCCGATGTTGAGTTCCACGATCTCGTGTATGGCCGCCACCGCCTGGGTGTTGTGGTAATGCAGCCCGTGTCCGGCGTGTACCTCGATACCGAGGCGCGCCGCCAGCCGAGACGCTTCCACCAAGCGATGCAGTTCTTCTGCTTGCTTGTGGGGGCCAGGCGCATCGGCGTAGGCGCCTGTATGCAGCTCCACCACAGGCGCATCCGCTTCGGCCGAGGCTTCGATCTGCACGGGATCCGGGTCGATAAAGAGCGCGGTGCGGATGCCGGCGGCCTTGAAGCGCCGGCACGCGTCCCGTACGCGTTCAACTTGCCGGGCCACGTCCAGACCGCCTTCGGTGGTGAGCTCCTGGCGCCGCTCCGGGACGAGGCAGCAATCCTGCGGCAACACCCGCAAGGCGAATTCCACCATCGCGTCCTCTACGGCCATCTCCAGGTTGAGCCGTGTCTGGATCACTTCTTTCAGCAACAATACATCCCGTTCCTGGATGTGGCGACGGTCTTCCCGCAAGTGAACGGTGATGGAGTCGGCGCCCGCCCCCTCGGCGAGCCGCGCGGCCTCGACCGGGTCCGGATAACGGGTGCCCCGGGCCTGTCGCAGCGTAGCCACATGGTCGATGTTCACGCCGAGCAATATGCTTCCGGCGGCGCTCATGGGAACTCTCGCATCGTGTTCAGACTCCCTTGCTGAGGGCTCGCATCACCACGGCGCTCTTGAGCCTGCGACCGTCCAGGTGGCGTTCCAGTGCGGCACGCAGCAGGCGTTTGACCGCACGCAGGTCCTCCGCATCATCCAACGCCTCCGCATGCAGCGCAAGCAGCACACGGCCGGGAAGCACGAGCCCCGAGCTGCGATGGCCCATGACGGCCCGTGGACCCGATTCCAGGTCGTAGATGTACTGTTTGCCGGCCTCCACTGGCTTGCCGTCCGGCACCGCGTGGGTGAGGTTGAGGCCATAACCCAAGGCTTCGAGAAGGTTCTTCTCGAAAACCCGCAGAGCCGATGCAGGCCTGGGTTGATCAAGAGCCCGCAACGTCGCGGCATAGCGGTCGTAGAGCTCCGGGTGCGGATCCTGCCGCGGCAGGAGGCGCAACAGCAGTTCGTTCATATAGAAACCGGCCATGAGCGGTCGTCCCGTCAATGCCGCCGGCCAGCCGCCGGCTTCCGCACCGGTGAAGCTGCCGAGTTCGCTGCGCTGGCTCCAGGAAATCACCAGAGGTGTGAAAGGCTGCAGCAGGCTGCGATACGGCGAGCGCGGGCGCCGCACACCGCGTGCCACCAACCCGATCCGCCCGTACTCCCGGCTCCACACTTCCAGCATACGGCTGGTCTCGCGCCAGGCGTGATGGTGCAACAGGAACGCGGGCGTGAGCGTGACCCGCTCGGCCTTCATCCTTCCTCGAATCCGAGCAACGCCAGGGCGCGCTCGTCATCCACCCAATTCTCACGGAGCTTGACCCAAAGCTTTAGGAATACCTTCCGGCCAAACTCCCGCTCCATTTCCAGGCGTGCGGCCCGTCCCACCTGCTTGAGGAGCGCCCCGCCCTGGCCGATCACGATGGCCTTCTGGCCTTCTCGCTCCACCCAGATGCTGGCGGTGACGCGCAGCATCTCGCCATCCAGCCTGAGCTCATCGATCTGCACGGCCACGGAGTACGGCACTTCCTCGCGCAAGGCCAGGAACAACTGCTCGCGGACGAATTCGGACGCACGCAAGGTCTCGTCCTGGTCCGTGACCTGGTCGGCCGGGAACAGGAGCGGGGACTCCGGGAGGCTTTCCTTGAGGAGGCGCTCCAGTTCGTCAAGATTCTCGCGCCGGGAGGCGGACACCGGCACGATGAAGCGAAACCCATGCCGTGATTCCATCTCCTGCAGGAATGGCAGCAGCTTCTCCCGCGGCTGTGCCTTGTCGATCTTGTTGACCGCCAAGGCCAGAGGACAGCTCAGACCTTCGAGGCGGCGCAGCGCCTCTGTGTCCTCGTCCTCCCATTTCAGGGCTTCCACCACCAGGAGGCAAATATCCGCCTCGCCCGCCGCAGCCATGGCCACGCGGTTCATGGAGCGGTTGAGTGCACGCCTCTCGCCGCTGTGCAGCCCGGGTGTGTCCACGAATATCAGTTGCGCATCGGCCAGGGTCTTCACGCCCAGCACCCGGCGTCGCGTGGTCTGGGGTTTCGGTGTGACGATGCTCACCTTGTGTCCCACGAGCGCGTTCACCAGGGTGGACTTGCCCACGTTGGGGCGCCCCGCCACCGCGACGAAACCCGCGCGGAAGCCGCGTTCAGACATGGCTTATCTTCTCCAGGGCGCGCTTCGCGGCTTCCTGTTCCGCGCTACGCCGGCTCGCCGCCTCGCCTTCGGTCTTGACCTGCAGCGGCTCGACACTGCAGCTCACGCGGAATATCTGGCGGTGCGGCTCGCCGCGCACCGAAACCACCTCATACACCGGCAAAGGCAGATCGCGCGCCTGCAGTACCTCCTGCAGACGGGTCTTGGCGTCTTTGAGTGACTCCGCCGGGGGCGCCGAAGCGAGTTGCGGTTCGAGGAGGTGCAAGATGGCATCCCGCGCCGCGTCGAATCCGGCATCCAGGAACACCGCACCCACGAGGGCTTCCAGGGCGTCCGCCAGGATGGAAGCACGCCGGTGACCGCCGCTCTTGAGTTCGCCGGGACCGAGAATGAGATGCGCGCCGAGGTCGAGGCGCCTCGCCACATCGGCCAAAGCCTCCTGGTTGACAAGGCTGGCCCGCAGGCGGCTCAAATCGCCCTCTTCCAGCTCCCCATGGCGCCGGAACAAGGCTTCGGCAACACAGGCGTTGATGAGAGCGTCACCGAGGAATTCCAACCGCTCGTTGTTGCGGACGCCGGCGCTGCGGTGGGTCAGCGCCAACTCCAGCAGAGCTTCATCCTTGAAGGCATGGCCCAGCGTTTTCAGCAGCGTCGTGCGCGCTCCGCTCAATGCGCGGCGACCGGGTAGGTCTTCTGGAAGTGCACCACGAGATCGATGTTAGCGACGAAGTTGGTACTGGGATTGTAGTCGAGGCCCAAAACCATTCCCTTGGTATCCGGATCCACCTTGACGTCGATGTCAGAGGCTTTGATGTCATTGATGCTGTTAACGTCGAACAGATTATCGATGCTGGAACGCAGCTGCGCGGGCGTTTCACCAGCGGTTGCACCGGCGGCCACGGTGGACAACGACTTATTAATGCTGTTGTATTCCAAGTAGATGGGCATCAGCTTGAACCCAAACATGCCTACGAAACCGATCAGGCCGATCAGGAGGATCCAGCTGATCATAGTCAACCCGCTTTGACGTGCACGCTTGCTCATCGATGTTCTCCACCTGCGGCTGGCGCCGCGCTGTATGACGTTCAATGCACCACGTTCCCGACACGATGCCACAACGTAGAATCCTTGAAAGCGTCCCAATTCATCCAGATGAAGAACGCCTTGCCCACCAGGTCCCTCTCCGGGACGAAGCCCCAGTAGCGGCTGTCCCAGCTGTTATCGCGGTTGTCGCCCATCATGAAATACTCGCCGGGCGGTACGGTCCATTCCCCCTCGCGGCTGCTCATGACGGAGTCCGTCAACACCTGATGAGTCACGTTCCCCAGGTGCTCGTCGCTCAGTTCGGCGCCCGTGGCATCCTGTCCGGTGTATGGGCCCTTCGGTTCGCGCTGCATGGCGACACCATTGATATACAGCGTTTTATTCCGGTAGACAATATGGTCGCCCGGGAGGCCCACCACGCGCTTGATGAAATCGGTACCCGCGGAGCGGCGCACTTCATCCATGGCGCATTCCCCGGACGCCATACAGAAGGTCCCCGCCGTCTCCTCGGGGAAATGGAATACCACGACATCGCCGCGCTTGGGCTCACCGATATTGAGGAACTTGCTGCGCTGCACCGGCACCCTCAGGCCGTAGTCGAACTTGTTCACCAGGATGAAGTCGCCGATCAGCAGGCTGGGCACCATGGAGGACGAGGGGATGTGGAAGGGTTCCACCAGGAACGAGCGCAGCAACAGCACCAGGAAGATCACCGGAAAGAAGGATTTGGAATAATCCACCAGGACGGGTTCGCGGGGTTTCGTCGCCTCGGCGCCCGGCGCCGCCGGCGGAGCGGACTTCAGCCGGCGCGGCGCGAAATACAAGGCGTCCACCAGCCACACGAGCCCCGTGAGCAAGGTAGCGAGCGTCAGGATCGTCTCGAAATCGAAATTCATCTCTTGTCCTTATGCCTTGGGTTCTTCGGTTTATTTATTTCTTTCCTACGTGGAGCACGGCCAGGAAGGCTTCCTGGGGAATCTCCACGGTGCCGATCTGCTTCATGCGTTTCTTGCCCTCCTTCTGCTTCTCGAGGAGCTTGCGCTTGCGGGTGATGTCGCCGCCGTAGCATTTCGCGGTCACATTCTTGCGCAGCGCCTTCACGGTGGTACGCGCGATGATGTGCGAGCCGATGGCGGCCTGCACCGCGACCTCGAACATCTGCCGGGGAATGAGCTCCTGCATCTTCTCGCAGAGTTCCCGGCCGCGCACGTAGGCGCTGTCCTTGTGCACGATCACCGAAAGGGCGTCCACCCTGTCGCCGTTGATGAGCAGGTCGAGTTTCACCAGGGGGGCCGCCTGGAAGCGCTCGAAGCTGTAGTCGAAGGACGCATAGCCGCGAC
>JBLNDO010000073.1:0-28623 GCA_050261675.1 Bacillota bacterium | reverse complement strand
TTGACCCGCCGGTCGTAGAACTCGTCTACCAGCGCGATAAAACGCCGGGCTTCGTCCTCCATGTCCGCGGTCAACTGTGGAATGTCCGAGAGCAGCACGGTATGGAAGCTGCGGGCGATTTCGATGTAATCCTCCTGGCTGCGCGGACCCCGGCAGAGGGCGTCAAAGGTGAACCAGGCGACCCCGTCCGCGTGGCGGCGCGCCGGGATGTGACGGCCGTTGATATCGAGCGGCGCCGCGTCCACCCGCATATGACCGGCGAGATGGCCGAAGATCGCGTCCAGCTCGGCGTCCGCTACATTGCCGCCGGGCACCAGGAACAGGCGCGCCGCCTGCATGTGGCGCAGCCGATAGTCGGTGCCGCCGTCCACGTTCAACACCCGACTGTGTTGCTTGAGCAGCTTGATGGCCGGCAGGAAGCGTGCCCGCTGCAGGCCGTTCTTGTAGAGCTCGTCCGGCGGCACGTTGGAGGTGGCCACCAGCGTCAAGCCGTCGTCGAAGAGGTATTGGAACAGGCGGCCGAGCAGCATGGCATCGGTGATGTCGGAGACAAAGAACTCGTCGAAGCACAACACGCGCGCGCGCCGGCGCAGATTGGCCGCGACGGTTTGCAACGGGTCCGCCTGCTGCTCCAGTGCCTTGAGCTCGGCATGTACCTCGTGCATGAAGCGATGGAAGTGCAGCCGCAGCTTGTCGTCGAAGGGCAGGCAGTCGAAGAAGCAGTCCATCAGCCAAGTCTTGCCGCGGCCCACGCCGCCCCAAAGATAGAGACCTTGCACGGATGCGGTGGACCGGCCCACCCAACGCCGCCACCAGCCGCGCGGCGTTCCATCGAGGAGCCGCCCATAAACGCCGTCCAGCGCCTGGGCAGCCTCCCGCTGCGCCGGGTCGCGCACGAATCCGAGGCGGGTCAGATCCGCCTCGTAGCGCTGCAGGGGCGTCTGCCCGGTCGGGGCGTCGTTCATGGAGTCAATCGGTCTGGAGTTCGGGCAGGTTGCGATAGTGGTCCAGCGCCTGGGGGTTGGCGAGGGCATCGGTGTTCTTCACCGGCCGGCCGTGGATGACGTTGCGCACCGCGAGCTCGGTGATCTTGCCGCTGATGGTGCGCGGGATGTCCGGCACGGCGATGATCTTGCCGGGCACGTGGCGCGGCGTGGCGTTTTCCTTGATGGTGTTGCGGATGCGTTCCTTGAGCGGGTCGTCCAGCGTCACGCCCTCTTGGAGACGCACGAACAGCACCACCCGGATGTCGCCGCGCCAGTCCTGGCCCACCACCAGGCTCTCGACGATTTCCGGCAGCTTCTCCACCTGGCGGTAGATCTCGGCGGTGCCGATGCGCACGCCGCCGGGATTCAAGGTCGCGTCGCTGCGGCCGTAGATCACAAGGCCGTCGTGCTCCGTGAGTTCGGCCCAGTCACCGTGGCGCCAGACGTTCGGGTAGTACTCGAAATACGCCTCGTGATACTTCCTGCCCTCCGGGTCGTTCCAGAAGAACACCGGCATGGAGGGGAAGGGCTTGACACACACGAGTTCGCCGGGCTTGCCCTTGACGGGCTTGCCGTCCTCGTCCCAGATCTCCACCGCCATGCCGAGGCCGCGGCACTGCAGCTCGCCGGCGTACACCGGCAACGTGGGGTTGCCGAGGCCGAAGCAGGAGACGATGTCGGTGCCGCCGGAGATGGAGCACAGGCATACGTCCTGCTTGATCTCGCGGTACACGTATTCGGCGTTCTCCGGCAGGAGCGGCGAGCCCGTGGAGGTGAGAGTGCGCAGGCGCTCGAGCTGGTTCTTGGTTTTCGGCTTCACGCCGAACTTCTCCGCGGCGGCCAGGTACTTGGCGCTGGTGCCGAAGATGCAGATGCCTTCCTCCTCGGCGATCTTCCATAGAATGTCGTTCACGGGATGGAAGGGCGAGCCGTCGTAGAGCAGCACCGTGGCGCCCACCGCGAGACCCGAGACCAGCCAGTTCCACATCATCCAGCCGCAGGTGGTGAAGTAGAAGATCACGTCCTCGCGTTTCAAGTCGGTATGCAGCACCAGTTCCTTCAGGTGCTGGAGCAGCGTGCCGCCGGCGCCGTGGACGATGCACTTCGGCACGCCGGTGGTGCCGGAGGAGTACATGACGTAGACCGGGTGGTCGAAGGGCAGTTGCTCGAACTGGATCTCCGCGGCGTCCGTGAGGTAGTCCTTCCACAGCACCGCGCGGGGAACGGAGGAGATGTCCGGCGTGGGATTGGCGTAAGGCGCCACCACCACCTTCAGCACCGAGGGCAGTTTCTCCAGGATACCGCGCACCCGCTCCAGGGAGTCGATGACCTTGGTGCCGTAGTGGTAGCCGTCGGTGGTGATGAGCACCTTGGGCTCGATCTGGCCGAAGCGGTCCAGCACGCCATTGATGCCGAAGTCCGGCGAACAGGAGGACCAGACGGCGCCCAAGCTGGTGGCCGCGAGCATGCCGATGACCGCCTCGTGGCGGTTGGGCATGAAGCCCGCGACCCGATCGCCTTTCCCGACCCCGGTCTTGCGCAGGGCGTCCGCGAGACCGGCCACCTGGCGGTAGAGCTCCTTGTAGCTGAGCGCCGTGCGCTCGCCGTTCTCGCCGCGGAACACCAGCGCCGGCCGGTCGTCGCGGTAACGGAGGAGGTTCTCGGCGAAGTTGAGCCGGCTGCCCGTGAACCATTGGGCGCCCGGCATCTTGTTCCCGTTCACCAGCACCTGGTCCCAGGGCTTGCTCGCCTTGACCCCGCAGAAGGCCCAGACCTGGGGCCAGAACGCCTCGGGCCGGGCGATGGACCACTCGTAGAGAGCCTTCTGGCTCGCCACGTGGGGGTCGCACTCGCGCCGCACGTAGTCCAGGAAGCGGGTGATGTTCGCGCCCTGTATGCGCTCGGCGCTGGGTTTCCAGAGGGGCTCGGTCATGGGGTCCGGCTTCGGATTTTGGAACCGGAATTATAAAAGAAAAGGGCCGCCCGCTTGGGCGGCCCTTCAAGAGCACTGGTACTGAAAGCTTACTTGTGCGAGCCGTTGATGAACTTTGCCACGTCGTCGTGGATGGCCTTGGCGGAAGCCTCGTTGGCGTACACCATGTGGCCCGAGGGGTAGAAGCCATAGCTGATGTTCTTCTGCAGCTTTGCGTCCATGGGCAGGTGCTGCATCTGGAACTGGGCGGCGTAGAAGGCCGTGGCCATGTCGTAGTAGCCCCCCGCCAGGAACACCTTCATGGTCGGGTTCTGGCCCATGGCGATGGCCAGGTCCGGCAGCACGTTGGTGGCGCCGGGGAAGGCCTGCCCGAACGGGTTCTGGTGCTTGAAGTCCCAGTGGCCGTTGACCTCGAAGGACAGCGGGATATAGGTCTGGTCCCCGCCGTAGTTCAGGGTCTTGCGTGCGTAGTCGTTGAACAGCGACACGTAGGCGGAGCTGATGCCGGAGGACTGCGGGTCGTACTCCGCGAACTCGCCCAGGGGATCCAGGGCGTAGCCGGCGAAGCGGCCGTCCAGGCGGCCTGCGAGCTGGTCGGAATCCCGCAGCAGCTCGTGCTCGAACTGCCCGCCGGTGACGCGCAGGTTGGCCTTCATCCAGTAGTCAGCGGACAGGCCGGTGTAGGAGGCGAGCTTGTCAGCCACCTGCTTCTTCACCGCTGGGTCGAGGGTCGCGCCGGCGTTGAGTGCCGTCAGGTAATCGCCCATGGCGAACTTCTCCGCCTGCGCGAGGAAGTCCTCGAGCTTGGCGGGCTTGTTCGGGATCTTGTCGTGGTACCAGGCGATGGCGGCCTGGGTCGGGAGCACCACGGCGAAGGGGATGTCGATGGCGGGATTCAGGCCGTCACCATCCGGGCTGATCTCGGTGTTGGGGATGGCCGAGAGCATGATCAATCCATTTATATCTATTGATGCGTTCTGCAGGTCAAGCGTGAGCACCGGGCCGCGGATGGTGCCGTAGCTCTCGCCGAAGATGTACTTGGGCGAGTTCCAGCGGTTGTACTTGGAGAGGAACTGCTGGATGAAGGCGGTGAAGGCCTTGCCGTCCTGGTCCACGCCGTAGAAGTCCTTCGGATCGCCCTTGCCGCCTAGGTCCTTGTCGATCACGCGGCTGAAGCCCGTGCCCGGGGCGTCGATGAACACCTCGTCGGTGGCGTCCAGCAGGCTGTCCTCGTTGTTCGCGAGCGTGTAGGGCGCGCCGGGGGTGTGGGTGTCGTCGGCGGTGCGCACGCGCTGCGGGCCGAAGGCGCCCATGTGCAGCCACACGGTGGAGGAGCCCGGGCCGCCGTTGAAGAAGAAGGTCACGGGGCGGTTCGCGGCATTGGCGCCGTCCTTCGCGTAGTACACGTAGAACATGCTCGCCGTGGGCTCGTCCTTGTCGTTCTTGAGGACCAGCGTGCCTGCGTTGGCGTGGTAGCTGATCTTCTCGCCGCCGACGGTCACGGAGCCCGTGGTCACGGAGAGCTGGGGCTTGGTGTAGGTTTCGTTGGGCTTGGCCGGGCCCTCGCCGCCCTTGGGGGCGGACATGTCGTCGGCCAGGGCCGGCAGGGCCGTGGCCAGCAGCAGGGCCGGGAGGAGTCGTAACAGTTTCATGGGATACCCTCGTGGATGGATTCTTAAGGCCGCCGTCTTCGCGGCGGGCTTCGTGATGGGGTATGACCGCCCGGGCGGGCCTAGGTTCCCCGCCCGGAAAGCTCAATCCAGGGCTTTTTCTAGCTCCGGCAGGAGCTGGAACAGGTCGCCGACCAGACCGATGTCCGCCACCTGGAAGATGGGGGCTTCCGGGTCCTTGTTGATGGCGACGATGGTGCGGGCGTCCTTGATCCCCGTGAGGTGCTGGATGGCGCCGGAGATGCCCACGGCGATGTAGAGCTCGGGGGCGATGATCTTGCCCGTCTGGCCCACCTGCAGGTCGTTGGGCACGAAACCCGCGTCCACCGCGGCCCGGGAGGCGCCCACGGCGGCGCCGAGCTTGTCGGCGAGCCTGTAGATGACGGCGAAGTTCTCCTTGCTGCCCACGCCGCGGCCGCCGGAGACCACCCGCGGCGCGGATTGCAGGTCCGGGCGCTCCGAGACATCGCGCTTGAGTTCGACGAAACGGCTATGACCCGGGATGGGAGTGTCCGCGGACATGTCCGCCACGGACGCGGAGCCGCCCTCGGGAGCCGCGGGCCAGGAGGCGGTGCGCACCGTGGCCACCACGCAGGGTTCCGCCGGTGCCTTCACGGTGGCGATGGCGTTGCCGGCGTAGATGGGGCGCTGGAAGCTGTGGGCGTCCATGACCTTCATCACGTCGCTCACCTGGGGGACACCCAGGAGCGCGGCCACCCGGGGCAGCACGTCCTTGCCGAAGGTGGTGGAAGGCGCGAGCAGGTGGGTATAGCCTGCCGCGAGTTTGGCGATCTGCGGCGCCAGCACGGCGGCGAGCGGCTTGCCGTTCTCGGCCCGCGCCACCCGCAGTACCTTCTTCACGCCCTTGAGCTTCGCTGCGGCCTCGCAGACGGCTTTGCCGTCGGCAGCGAATACCGCGACATCGATGTCGCTACCGATGGCGGCGGCGCAGCTCACGGCCCGGGCGGTGCTGGAATTCAGCTTCTCGCCGTCGTGCTCGGCGATCACCAGGATCTTGCTCATGACAGGACTCCTCTATCCCGGAGTTCCTTCACGAGTGCCTGCACCGATTCCACCTTATGGCCGCCTTGGCGCTGGGCGGGCGGTGCGTAAGATACATATTGCAGGGCGGGGGCCGGGACGACGCCCAGCTCGGCGAGCTTGAGGGTGGCCAGAGGCTTGGACTTGGCCTTCATGATGTCCGGCATCTTCACGAAGCGCGGCGTGTTCAGGCGAAGATCGGTGGTGACCACGGCCGGCAGGTCCACCTCGATCACCTCGAGGCCGGCATCCACTTCCCGGGTGACGCGCAGCGTCCGGTCCTTGAGTTCGACCGCCGAGGCGAAGGTGGCCTGCGGCCGGTCCCAGAGGGCTGCCAGCATCTGGCCGGTCTGGTTGCAGTCGTCGTCGATGGCCTGCTTGCCCAGGATGACCAGGTCCGCATTCTCGCGCTTCGCGAGCTCACGGAGGATGCGGGCGGCCATGAGCGGCTGCACGGCTTCGGCGGTTTCCACCAGCACCGCCCGGTCGGCGCCCATGGCGAGAGCGGTACGGAGCTGCTGCTGCACGTCCGCGGGGCCGATGCTCACAGCGACGACCTCAGCCTGCACGCCCTTCTCGCGGATACGCAGGGCTTCTTCGAGGGCGATCTCGTCGAAAGGATTGATGGAGAGCTTCACGCCGCCGAGCTCGACGCCGGTGCCGTCTTTCTTCACCTGGATGCGGACGTTGAAGTCCACCACCCGCTTGATACCGACAAGAATCTTCATCGGGAATCCGTCAGAGATTTTGATAATTGGGCCCGGAGCCGCCTTCGGGCGTGGTCCAAGTGATTATTTCATAGGGGTCTTTAATGTCACAGGCCTTGCAGTGCACGCAGTTGGCGGCGTTGATCTGCAGGCGCTTCACTCCGTGCTCCTCCACCATCTCGTACACCTGGGCGGGGCAGAAGCGGGTGCAGGGGTTGTCGAATTCCGTGACGCAGCGGGTGGCGCAGAGGTCCAGGTCCGAGACCTTCAAATGGGCCGGCTGATGCTCGTCGTGGGAAGTGGCGGCAAAGTACACCGAGGAAAGCCGGTCTTTCGGCGGCAGCGTGCGCTCCACGTAATCGTCGGCGCGCTTGGCGAGTTCAGCGCGTTTCTTGAGGCTCGACCAGTCGGCGTGGTTTGGAAGCGTCCAGAAGTGGAGACCCATGGTGAGAGTCTCCCAGGCGGCGTTCAGCAATCCCACCCAGAGCCCCCAGCGGAATCCAGGGCGGATGTTGCGGACCCTGTGGAGTTCATGGGCGGAAGGCGACTTGCGCCAGCGGGCATCGAAGCCCTTGGCGGAGCCGGTCTCCGCCACGTGTTCGGCGGCGAGCATGCCGGAGCGCAGGGCCATGTGCACGCCCTTGATCTTGGGCACGTTGAGGGTGCCGGCCGCGTCGCCGATGAGGAGTGCCCCGGGCATCTCGAGCTTGGGCAGCGATTGGATTCCACCTTCGATAATCGTGCGGGCGCCGGCCGCCAGGATCTCGCCGCCTTCCAATAGGGATTTCACGCCCGGATGGTTCTTGAACTGCTGGAAGGCCTCGAAGGGCCGGAAGCCGGGGTCTTCGTAGTCGAGCCCCACCACGAAGCCCACGTATACCCGGTCCTGGTCCAGGTGATAGAGGAAGCTCCCGCCGTAAGTCTTGGTATCCAGAGGCCAGCCGACGCTGTGCTGGATGAAGCCGGGTCTCACGCGGCCGGCGGGCACGCGCCAGAGTTCCTTGAAGCCAAGCCCGTAGGTCTGGGGCGAGCATTCCGCGTCCAGCTTGAAATCCTTGATCAGCCGCTTGCTCACGCTGCCGCGGCAGCCTTCGGCGAGCACCGTGACGCCTGCTTTGATGTCCACGCCGGCCGCGAAATTCGGTCCCGGCGTGCCGTCCTTCTGCACACCCATGTCGCCGCAGCGCACGCCGACGACCTTGCCGTCCTCCAGGAGTGGTGCCGCGGCGGTGAAGCCGGGAAACACGTCCACGCCGAGCGCCTCCGCCTGCTTGCCGAGCCACGCACAGAGCGAGCCCAGGGAAACGATGAGGTTGCCGTGGTTCTTCATCTGCGGCGGCGTGGGCAGCCGGACACTCCCGCCCTTGGTGAGGAACACGAAGCGGTCCTCGGCGGCGGGGACACAGATGGCAGGCGGCGTCTTGCGCCAATCGGGCAGGAGCGAATCGAGGGCGGCGGGCTCCATGACGCAGCCCGAGAGGATGTGGGCGCCCACCCCCGAGCCTTTCTCCAGGATGCAGACGGTCTTTCCGGGCGCGAGCTGCTTCAGGCGGATGGCGAAGGCGAGGCCGGCGGGACCCGCCCCCACCACCACCGCGTCATAGCTCATCACGTCGCGTTGAATGTTCATCAGTTCTTTTTCGGGGAAATTGAGGCTCTAATTTCTCAGGCCATTGGTCTTGTAGCTTCGTTTGCTCAAAACGACGAGCCCCCGAGGACGGGGGCTCGCGGATGCTTATTTTACAGCCTCAGGGCGTCATTTAGGTTGCATGCGGATGGCGCCGTCCAGGCGGATGGTGCCGCCGTTCAGCATCACGCTCTCGCAGATCTGCTGCACCAGCTGGGCGTATTCCTCGGGCTTGCCGAGGCGGGAGGGGAAGGGCACCTGCGCACCCAGGGATTTCTGCACCTCCTCGGACATGCCGGCCATCATGGGCGTCCAGAAGATGCCGGGGGCGATGGTCATGACGCGGATGCCGAAGCGCGCGAACTCGCGGGCGATGGGCAGCGTCATGCCCACCACGCCGCCCTTGGAGGCGGAGTAGGCGGCCTGGCCGATCTGGCCCTCGTAGGCGGCCACGGAGGCGGTGTTCACCACCACGCCGCGCTCGCCCTCCTCGTTGGGCGCGTTGTGCTGCATCACGTTGGCGGCGGCCTTGATGAGGTTGAAGCTGCCCACCAGGTTCACGCCCACCACCTTGGCGAAGAAGTCCGAGGCCATGGGGCCTTCCTTGCCGAGCACGCGCCCGGCGCCGAGGATGCCCGCGCAGTTCACCGCGAGCTGCAGGCCGCCGAAGACGTCCTTGGCGCGGGCCACCGCCGCGTCCACGTCCTTGCCGTTGCTGACGTCGGTCTTGATGAAGAGCGCATGGGCGCCGAGCTTCTTGGCGGCCTCTTGTCCCTGCTGCTCGTTCAGGTCCAGCATGGCGACCTTACCGCCCGCCTTGACCACCCGTTCGCAGGTGGCCAGCCCCAAGCCCGAGGCGCCGCCGGAGACGACGGCGTTGATCTTTTCGAAGCGCATGGAAGGCACCCTTCTGTGAGAGGGCGGCCATTTTACCGGGAAACGGGAGAGGGCGGAGCCCCGAGGTCAGGTGGCCTGGCGCAGGCTCTCGCCCAACTGCTTGAGGTCCGCGGGTGCGATCTTGGAGACGACCCAGAAGCTCAAGGGGCCCTTAGTCCAGTAGACCACGTTGTAGCCGTCGTCGTTGTCGGTGTCCAGGTCCGTGTCGCCATGCTGGGCGGCGCACACGAACACCTCCACCACATCGTCACTGTGCTTGTAGGTGAGGGCCGCGGCCGGTTCGCCCTTCACCGTATCCAGGCGTGCGCCGGCCAGGGTGTAGCCCCGCGCCGAGAGGTCCGGCACCGGCGGAACGTAGGCGAGCTTGCCGCTGAACCAGGTCTGCACCGTCTTGGGATCGGAGGAGGCGAGGTCGGTGAGATGACCGCTCTTTACGGCGTCCTGCTGCTGGTCCACGGCCGCGTCCACCATCGTGTCGTCCACGTCGCCGCCGTGGGGGACCATGTAGAACCAGCCCAGGCCCGCGGCCAGGACGGCGACTGCGGCGGCCGCGGCCCAGCGGGGCCACTTGGGCCGCGCTTCACGCGCCGCGGCCTTCAGCAATTCGTTGCGGAGGCGTGCCTTGAGGGTGTCGCTGGCCTGGTAGCGCAGCTCCGGGGACTGCAGGGCCTGATGCAGGGCGCGCAAACCCTCCAGCCGGCGCGGGCAGTCGGCGCAGCCTTCCAGGTGCTGGTCCACGAGGCTTCGCTGGGCGGGGTCCAGTTCGCCGTCCAGGTAGGGGTCCAGCAGGCCTTCGAGATCCTTGCAGTTCAAACCTGTCCTCCGTTCACCTTGGCCGTGAGCCGGTGCTTCAGCTGCACCCGCGCACGGGAAAGCCGCGACATCACGGTGCCGATGGGCACCTCGACGATGTCCGCGATTTCCTTGTAAGAATACCCTTCGAACTCGCGCAGCAGCAGGACTTCGCGGAACTCCACCGGCAGGGTATCGATGGCCTCTTTCAGCACTTGCGCACCATGTCCCTTTATAAGGACTTCCTCCGGGGTCAATTCATTCCCGGGCACTTCCAGGGCCTCGTCCCCCAGGACCTCGGTCTGGGCGTGACGCTTGTTCTTGTCGTACCAGGTATAGAAGGTGTTGCGGACGATCTTGAGCAGCCACTGGCGGGGCTCCCCGCCGTGGAAGGAGTCGAAGAACCGGAAGGCCCGGAGCACCGCCTCCTGGACCACGTCCTCGGCGTCGTGGTCGTTGCGGGTCAGCCAGCGGGACAGGCTGTAGGCGGCGTCCAGATGGGGCAGCACCGTCTGCTCAAATCGCCCGAGTTTGCCGGAATCGCCCAAGCCCGCCCCCGATAGGTTTCCAGACCGCATTCAGCACAAGACCGCTGAATATGCACGATTATTTCACGTCTGGGGCTCTCAGGCGCGTGTCTGGTTGGCCACGGCGGCCGCGGCGGCGGCCACCTTTTCCGCATCCCCCAGGTAGTAGTGCCGTTTGGGCTCGAATTTCCGGTCGAACTCGTAGACCAGGGGCACCCCGGTGGGGATGTTCAGGGCCACGATCTCGCCCTCGCCCATCTTATCCAGGTGCTTCACCAGTGCCCGGAGCGAGTTGCCGTGGGCCACGATGATGACCCGCTCGCCGCGCTTCATGGCGGGCAGGATCTGGTTGCGCCAATAGGGCACGAAGCGCGCCACCGTGTGCTTGAGGCTCTCGGTGTCCGGCAGCTCCTTGGCCTTGAGGTTGCCGTAGCGGGGATCGTGCTTCGGGTGCCGCGGGTCCTTCTTCGTCAAGGCCGGCGGCGGGATGTCGTAGCTGCGGCGCCAGATCTTCACCTGCTCCTCGCCGTACTGGCGGGTGGTCTCGGCCTTGTTGAGCCCTTGCAGAGCGCCGTAGTGGCGCTCGTTCAGCCGCCAGTGCTTGTGCACCGGGATCCACATGAGGTCCAGCTCCTCCTGCACGATCCAGAGGGTGCGGATGGCGCGTTTCAGCACCGAGGTGTAGGCCACGTCGAAGCCGAAACCTTGCTTCTTCAGAAGGCGTGCGGATTCCTTCGCCTCGGCGATGCCTTCCGGTGCCAGGTCCACGTCGGTCCAGCCGGTGAAGCGGTTTTCCTTGTTCCACTCGCTGAATCCATGCCTCAGAAGGACCAGCTTTGGCGTGTTCTTGCTCATGCGCGTCTCAATCGTCGTAGGAAGTGGAGAGAGTCTGTTCGTGCTTGAAGCGCTCAATGGCGAGTTCGATCAAGCGGCTGATGAGTTGGGTATAACCGATGCCGGTGGCTTCCCAGAGCTTGGGATACATGCTGATCTTGGTGAAGCCGGGGATGGTGTTGATTTCGTTGACGTAGAGCCCGCCGTCCTTGGTCAGGAAGAAGTCCACCCGGCCCATGCCCTCGCAGTTGAGCGCCCGGAATACCTGCACCGCCATCTCCTGCACGCGCTTGACGGTGGCGGCGTCGAGCTTCGCGGGGATCTCGAGGCGCGCGCCGTTCTCGTCGAGGTACTTGGCCTCGTAGGAATAGAACTCGTGGCTGGGGATGATCTCGCCTGGCACGGAAGCCTTCGGGTCCGCGTTGCCGAGCACCGCGCACTCGATCTCGCGGCCGGCGATGGCCTCCTCGACGAGGATCTTGCCGTCGTAGCGGAAAGCGTCGGCCATCGCCGCGTGGAACTGCTTCTCGTCCTTCGCCTTGCTGATGCCCACCGAGGAGCCGAGGTTGGCCGGCTTCACGAACACCGGCAGGCCCAGATGCTTCACCACCGCGTCGAAGACGGGCTTCTGGCCGCGGCCGAACACCAGGAACTTCGGCACCGGCAGGCCGGCGTCGCGCAGGAGGCGCTTCATCACGTCCTTGTCCATGCCCACGGCGGAGCCCAAGACGCCCGCGCCCACGAAGGGCACATTGGCGAGCTTCAGGAGTCCCTGTACCGTGCCGTCCTCGCCCAGGGGTCCGTGCAGGATGGGGAACACCACGTCCACGCTTTGATCGAGCCCGGCGGTGTCGAGGCCGGTGAGCCGGCCCTTGCTCTGGGGCACGAGCGCCACGTCCCGGCTCTCGGCCTTGTTGAGCGCGATGCGCTTGGGGTCGGCGGCGTTCAGCAGGAACTTGGAAGGCTCGCTCGTGACCCAGCGGCCGGATTTGTCGATGCCGATGAGTACCGGCTCGTACTTCTCCCGGTCCAGGGCATCCACGACGTTCTTGGCGGAGAGCAGCGAGATCTCGTGCTCCGCGGACTTGCCGCCGAAAAGAATACCGACCCGCAGGCGTTTGGTCTTCATGGGAGCGCGGAGCGTCACGGGACGGTAGGAAACGGGCCGACATTATAACCGACTGATTCCAGGCGAAAAATCGCGGGCTGCGTTTTATTCCCGGCGTGACGTTATTCCCCGCGGAAAATCGCGGAATACCCACATCATGCGCCCGGTACTGCATTGCAACGGGCCGCGTCGGCCGACGTGAGGTGCAGCATGGAGAAGAATCCCCGGTTGGACGAGGAAATCCAGGACGGCGAGAAGCGCAAGCTACTGAAGTGCATGGCCTGGGCCGGCGGCGGCGTGCTCTGGGCCATGAAAGGCGGGGTGCTCAGCGCCCAGACCCTGGATGCGGCGGCCAGGGTCGGCAATACTGACTTCAGCTTCGTGCAGATCAGCGATTCCCACATCGGCTTCCACCAGGACGCCAACCCCAACGTCCTCGGCACGCTGCAGGAGGCCATCGGCCACGTTAACGGCCTCGCCGCGGCGCCGTCCTTCGTGATCCACACGGGCGACGTGTCGCACCTCTCCAAGGTGGAGCAGTTCGACACGGCCCAGCAGGCCTTCAAGAGCATCAAGACCGACCAGATGTTCTTCACCCCCGGCGAGCACGACACCATCGGCGATTCCGGCGTCGAGTTCTTCAAGCACTTCGGCGGCGGCGCCACCGGCAAGGGCTGGTACAGCTTCGACTACAAGGGCTTGCACTGTATCGGGCTCGTGAACGTGCTGGACTTCAAGCCGGGCGGCCTCGTGACCCTCGGCGACGAGCAGCTTGAGTGGGTGGAGAAGGACCTGAAGGGACGATCCTCCAGCACGCCCATCCTGGTGTTCGCCCACATTCCCCTCTGGACCGTATACGAACCCTGGGGCTGGGGCACGGCGGACGCGCCGCGGCTCTACAGCTATCTCAAGCGCTTCGGCTCCGTGACGGTGCTGAACGGCCACATCCACCAGATCCAGCAGAAGGTGGAGGGCAACATGACCTTCTACACCGCCCGCGGCACGGCCTATCCCCAGCCGCAGCCCGGCGCGGCCCCGAGCCCCGGGCCGCTCACGGTGCCGGCCGGCCAGCTCGGAAGCTACCTCGGCATCCGCGAAGTGAAGCACGTGAACGTGAAGGGGCCGCTCGCCGTCACGGACACGAGCCTCGCTCTCGGCTGATTCCAATCAATCAATAATCGGAGATGAGACGATGAGAAAGATTTTGAGCCTGATGATCCTGACGGCCGTGATGGGCGCCCTGGTGGCGGGGGCGGTGCGGGCCGCGGACGCGCCGGCCAAGGGGCCCGAGATCGGCATCCTGAACTACAAGTTCGATCCGGATACGGTCACGGTCACGGCCGGCAC
Organism: Bacillota bacterium; assembly: GCA_050261675.1. Lineage (GTDB taxonomy): Bacteria > Pseudomonadota > Gammaproteobacteria > Natronospirales > REEB76 > DASUBN01. The sequence goes on along the minus strand of JBLNDO010000073.1, from coordinate 15,154 downwards.
CACCGTCACCTGGGTGAACAAGGACGACGTGCCCCACACCATCGCCAGCAGCGACAAGCGCTTCACGTCCTCCGGCGGCCTGGACAAGGGTGACAGCTATTCCTACACCTTCAACACGCCCGGGACCTTCGCCTACTACTGCAGCATCCACCCCTTCATGACGGCGAAGATTGTGGTGACTGCTAAGAGCAATTAGGGCTGTTTGGCACCGGTGCCGTCGAGAACCGTCTTCCAGTTTTCTTGGTCCGACGAAACTTCGATCTTCACTTTCACCTCGGTGGGTGAGGTGTAAACGTAGCTGATCCGGTCCCAGCTCTTCTTGCCGGTCTTGGCATCGGCGTCCTCGCCGAGCTCGGTCCAGGTGTTGCCCTGGATGGTCATCTTCGAGGCGAAGGGCTTCCCGCCGGCGGCGCCCACGGCGAAGAACTCATAGTGCCAGTAGGCCTGGTCCTTAGCGTTCCAGGTGTCCACCACCAGGGATTGCACTTTGTCGCCGGACCAGTCGTTGTCGAAGCTGCACATCAGGAAAAGCTTGTCGGCGGACCAGGAACAGCGCTCGTCCCAGGTGAAGCTGCCGGTCTTGCCGGTGTCCGAGTCGGTCGTGGTGCCCTTGTAGACCCAGTGACCGGCCTGGGCGTCCAGGGCCTTCAGCTGCGGGGGCAGCGGCGGGAAACCCGCGGTAAAGGCGGGCGTCGAGAGTGCGGCCAGCAATAACTGGTTCGAGGTATTCATGGAGTTCTTTCCTTACGGTTCTCGCCGTGAGTCGCCCGGTATGCGTCCCAGTTTGCTTTCCGGTGTCCTGCGCAGGGTGCTGCTGATGAACGCCCCGGCTTCCAGGAGCTTGCCCATGTCCACGCCGGTCGCGATGCCCATGCCCGAGAGCATGAAGAGCACGTCCTCCGTGGCCACGTTACCAGTGGCGCCCTTGGCGTAGGGACAGCCGCCCAGGCCCGAGGTGGAGGAGTCCACCACGGCCACGCCCAATTCCAGGCAGGCATGGATGTTGGCCAGCGCCTGGCCGTAGGTGTCGTGGAAATGCACCGCCAGCTGTTTCATGGGCACCACGGCCGCGGCGGCGGAGAGCATGGCCTGGGCCTTCACCGGCGTGCCCACGCCGATGGTGTCGCCCAGCGAGATCTCGTAGCAGCCGAGGGCGGCGAGGTCTTTCGCCACCCGTGCCACGGCTTCGGGCTGGATGGGGCCCTCGTAGGGGCAACCGATGACCGTGGAGATGTAGCCCCGCACCTTCACGCCGTTCTTCGCCGCCAGCGCCATGACCGGCTTGAAGCGTGAGAGGGATTCCGCGATGGAGCAGTTGATGTTCTTCTGGTTGAAGGTCTCGGAGGCGGCGGTGAACACCGCGATCTCCTTCACGCCGGCGGCGAGCGCGCGCTCCATGCCTTTCTCGTTCGGCACCAGCACCGGGTAGCTCACACCGGGCTTTTTCCTTATCGCCTTGTAGACTTCCTCGGCATCCGCGAGCTGGGGCACCCACTTGGGGCTCACGAAGCTCGTGGCCTCGATGGTCTTCAGACCCGTTTCGGAAAGGCGGTCGATGAATTCGATCTTGGCGGCGGCGGGGATCACGCCCTTCTCGTTCTGCAGGCCGTCTCGCGGGCCCACCTCGACGATCTTCACGGATTTCGGAAAGTTCGCCATGGTCATTCGGGTTTGATGTCGACCAAAGGCGCTTCCGCATCGACCATCGCGCCTTCCACGTGCAGCACCTTCTCGATCACGCCCGCCACCACTGCCTTCACCGTGTATTCCATCTTCATGCCTTCCAGCACCATGAGCGCCTGGCCGGGCTCCACTCTATCACCGGCCTTCACATGCACCGCCACCACCCGCCCCGGCATGGGGCTCAGGGGATGGGCGGCCTCGTCCGCCACGCGGCCAGACTTGGGTGCATGGGGGCTCGTGAGGGTGAAGTTGAACGCCGTGCCGTCCATATCCACCTGGCGCTCGGCGCCGTGGGCGAGCACCTCCGCGGCATGGCTCTTGCCGCCCAATGCGACGGTCCAGTCGCGCCGGCCCATGTGCTCGGCGCCGATCTCGTAGTCCTTGCCGTCGAAACCGAGGGTGAAGACCAGCGGACTCCCGGTGGCGGTGATCGCGTGTTCGCTGCCGTCGTGCTCGCGGGCGATGAAGCGCACGCCCAGCGGGCCGCTCAAGCGCCAGCCGTCCGCGAGCCAGGGGCCGCCGTGGGTGCCGCGGTTGAGCGCCCACAGTTCCGCCGCCACGGCCGCTGCGAGCGCAGCCGGCGTGAGGCGCGGCCGGCCCAGGATTTCCTGCAGGTGACGGTCGATGAAGCCGGTGTCGAATTTCCCGGCGGCGAAGTCCGGGTGCCGCGCGATGCCGCGCAGCAGCGGCAGGTTGGTGACGAGGCCGAACACCGCCGTCTCCGCCAGCGCCGCGTTGAGATGGGCCACGGCTTCTTTGCGGTCTTTGCCCGCCACCGTGATCTTCGCGATCATCGGGTCGTAGAAGATCCCGATGTCGTCGCCGCTGCGCACGCCCGTGTCCACCCGCACCGCGTCGTCCTGGGAAGGGTGGAAGTCCTCCAGGCGCCCGGTGGCGGGCAGGAAGCCCTTGTCCGGGTTCTCGGCGTAGAGCCGCACTTCGATGGCGTGCCCGCGCGGGGTGATCTCGTCCTGGGTCAGGGGCAGCTTCTCGCCGGAGGCGACGCGCAGTTGCCATTCCACCAGATCCTGCCCGGTGATCTCCTCGGTCACGGGATGCTCCACCTGCAGGCGGGTGTTCATCTCCATGAAGTAGAAGGACCGGTCCTGGCCCACGATGAACTCGATGGTGCCGGCGTTCTGGTATTTCACCGCCTTGGCAGCGGCCACCGCGGCCTCGCCCATCTTCCGGCGCATGGCTTCGTCCAGGAAGGGCGAGGGGGTTTCCTCCAGCACTTTCTGGAATCGGCGTTGCAGCGAGCACTCGCGCTCGTAGAGGTGCACTACGTTGCCGTGGGAATCGCCGAACACCTGGAACTCGATGTGCCGCGGCCGCTCCAGGTACTTTTCGATGAGCACCCGGTCGTCGCCGAAGGAGGCCTTCGATTCTCGCTTCGCGCCCTCCAGGGCCTCCTTGAATTCCGCGACCTTGTGCACGATGCGCATGCCCTTGCCGCCGCCGCCCGCCACCGCCTTGATGAGCAGCGGGTAGCCCACGCGCTTCGCCTCCGCTTCCAGGGTCTTCAGGCTCTGGTCGTCGCCGTGGTAGCCGGGCGTCACCGGCACCTGGGCTTTTTCCATGAGCGCCTTGGCGGCGCTCTTGGAGCCCATCAACTCGATGGCTTCGGGCGTCGGGCCGATGAACACCACCCCGGCCTGGGCGCAGGCCCGGGCGAAGTCCTCGTTTTCCGAGAGGAATCCGTAGCCCGGATGCACCGCCTCGGCGCCCGTCTCCTTGGCCACCGCCAGGATGCGCTCGGCGTTGAGATAGGACTCGGAAGCCTTGGCGGGGCCGATGTGCACCGCCGCGTCCGCCATGGCCACGTGCAGGGCATGGCGGTCCGCGTCGGAATAGACGGCCACGGTCGCCACGCCGAGCCGCTTGCAGGTCTTGATGACGCGGCAGGCGATCTCGCCGCGGTTGGCGATGAGGATCTTCTTGAACATCGGCTTATTTTAGCGTTTTTATTATCGCCGCCGCTGTGATTACGAGGGCTTAACAAGCATTAGTAGCAGGAATAAAACCGTGATGACGCCGAGGCCGATCTCGCCGGCCACCAGCAGCCGGTCGCGCATCGCGGCGCGTAGTACCGGTGTCACGGAACCCGCCTGGACGGTCTCGGCGCACACCACCTCGAGCTTGTGGGAGCCGCGCGCGGTCAGCACCATGAAGGGCACGAGGATCACGAGCAACACGATGGCGCCGCGGGAGAACTCCGGCCAGGACTCGTAGTAAGCGGTCCACAGGCCGAAGATCACCAGCAGGATGCCGCCGATGCGGAGCATGAGGTTCCGGAAGCGCGCCATCATGCACACCAGGGCGTCCACGGCGGCGACGTTCTCGGTCCGCAGCATGGCGAGGCGCGTGAAGATGTAACCGGTGACGCCGCCGACGAACCAGATGGCGGCGAGGATGTGAAGCGTGCGGACGAGCAGCAGCATGGTTCAATCCCTTTGATAGAGAGAAATTGGCTTAAAGCGTCGCGAGCGAAAACAGAACGAGGCGCGCGAGGCGAATGCGAGGGAGCGTACTCTTATTGTACGTGACCGGCCGCGAGTCCGAAGCGCAACAAAGTTATGTTGAGCGCAGCAGCTTTAAGCCGGTTTATGACAGACGGCCTCTATGTTGTGGCCGTCGGGGTCCAACACAAAGGCGCCGAAGTAGTCTTTGTGGTAATGGGGGCGCAGTCCCGGCAGGCCGTTGTCTTTGCCACCGGCCTTGATCGCCGCCTCGTAGAAGGCCTGCACCACCTTGCGGTCCGCCGCCTGGAAGGCCACGTGGGAATGGGTCTTGCCCGGCTTGCCCTTGCCGACCCAGAAGTAGGGTTTCTTCTCGCTGCCGAAACCGACGCCCTCGTAGCCACCGCTCGTCTCAGCGGTGAGTTCCATGATGATCGTGATCCCGAGGGGTGCGAGCGCCGCCTTGTAGAACGTCACGCTGCGCTTCAGGTCCGAGACTTGGATGCCGATGTGGTCGAGCATGGCTATTTGCTCCAATCGGGTGAACGTTTCTCCAAGAAGGCTGAAAGCCCTTCCTGCCCCTCGGTCGAGGCCCGCAACTCAGCTATCAACTGGGCCGTCTTCTTCTTTAAGGCGCGCCGATCACCGGACTGCTCCGCGATGAAGGCCTTGGCGGCGAGAATCGCCTTGGGCCCGCCTTTCAGGAGTGCGGTGACGATGATGCCCACGGTCTCGTCCAGGATGTCCGGCGTCACCACCTCGTGCACCAGGCCGATGCGGCAGGCGGTCTCGGCCTCGATGGGCTCCGCGGTCAGGAAATAGCGCCGCGCCTGGCGCGCGCCGATGGCGGCGATCACGTAGGGCGAGATCACGGCGGGGATGAGCCCGAGCCGCACCTCGGTGAGAGCGAACTTGGCCGATTCCGACGCGATCGCCACGTCGCAGCAGGCCACCAAGCCCACGCCGCCGCCGTAAGCGGGGCCGTTCACCCGGGCGATGGTGGGCTTCTTGAGGGTATCGAGTGTCTCCATCAACTCCGCCAGCTTCAGGGCGTCATCCACGTTCTCTTCGCGGCTGAACTTCGCCATGGCGCGCATCCAGTTCAGGTCGCCGCCGGCGGAGAAGGTCTTGCCCGCGCCCGTGAGCACCACCACCCGCACGCCTAAGTCCGCGTCCAGCTTCTTCAGCTTCGCCGTGAGCTCGGCGATGACGGCGTAGTCGAAGGCGTTGTGCTTCTCCTCGCGGTTCAGCGTAAGCGTCGCCACGCCGCGGGAGTCGGTGCTGAGCAGGACGCTATCGCCCATGGGTGCCTCTGTTCTTTAACAAAAGTTCTGCTCTGATGCACCAGTAACCCAGAATCATAGCGCAGATAATTCCAGTAATTACGTTTGGATTGTGCTTCCAGATAGCATCTATACAAAACAATGCTGCCAATGAGAAAAAGACCATTGCGAGTGTATAGAGAGTGAAAGTAGAAAGCAGTCGTTCGGATGGATTCAAGATCGCTTTACGAGCCGTATTTAAGAAGAACCATGTGATCAAGATGCCCAAACCCAAGAGTGCCAGCCCCGGCGCAGAGAGAACCTTGTGGATGATCATCATGGAGATAAACCAAACCACGAACACCAAGCACAAGATTCCAATCGCGCCGATCAAGAACCCAAATGCCACTTCGACTTTCCGTCCTTTATCCATGGATGTTCCAAACACTCAGTTATCCAGGAAGCCGAGCAACAGAAAGTACAGGACAGCGTCCACCCAGCCTGCCCTGCGGGGTGTGACGAAGAACCCGATGACGCCCTGGATCATCATCAGTACCAGCGTGGTGAAGAGTACCTCGTGGTGTTGGCCGGTGAGCCTGTTATAGACCCAGATCATGCCGCTAACGACGAGCGCTACGACCACGCCTAAGGTGGCTAGCGCGCAGCGCCGGCCAAAGCTGACAGTGGTGGAAAGTGGCGAGACGGTGGTGGTCATATCATTAGATTCTCGAACATACCCACCACGAATTGCCAGAAATATTCGCCGGCCTTCTTAGGAAACAGGAATCCAATCAACATACCTGCCGCCATGAAGCCTCCAAGTATCCAAAGGAAGTATCCCAACGCACCCTCTGTGGTGCCGATCGCCACCATCCATACAGTAAGGCCAGCGAATAGCCCACAAAAAAGACCAACCCCGAGTCCGACGAGGGCGAATTTCAATCGGACCCGCATATTCACATCCTAAAAACGCCGAACCTGCCGCCGGATTCTAAAGGCGCATTCTCCGCGCTGGCGATGGCGAGCCCCAGCACCCGCCGCGTGTCGGCGGGGTCGATGATGCCGTCGTCCCAGAGGCGGGCGGTGGCGTAGTAGGGGTGTCCCTGGGCTTCGTATTGGCCGCGGATGGGCGCCTTGAAGGCTTCTTCCTCCGCCTTGCTCCACTTGCCGCCCTTCGTCTCGATGCCGTCGCGTTTCACGGTGGCGAGCACCGAGGCCGCCTGCTCGCCGCCCATGACGGAGATGCGCGCGTTGGGCCACATCCACAGGAAGCGCGCGCCGTAGGCGCGGCCGCACATGGCGTAGTTGCCGGCGCCGAAGCTCCCGCCGATCACCACCGTGAACTTGGGCACGCTGGTGCAAGCCACCGCCGTCACCATCTTGGCCCCGTCCTTGGCGATGCCGCCGTGCTCGTATTTCTTGCCCACCATGAAGCCGGTGATGTTCTGCAGGAACACCAGCGGCAGGCGCCGCTGCTCGCAAAGCTCGATGAAGTGTGCGCCCTTGAGCGCGGATTCGGAGAAAAGTATCCCGTTGTTGGCGACGATGCCCACGGGGTTTCCGTAGAGGTGGGCAAAGCCGGTCATCAGGGTCTTGGCGTAGTTCGCCTTGAACTCCTGGAATTCCGAACCGTCCACGAGGCGCGCGATGACCTCGTGCACGTCGTAGGGGAAGCGGGTCTCTTGGGGCACCACGCCGTAGAGCTCGTCGGCGGCATAGCGGGGTTCCGCGGGCTCGCGCTTCACCAGCCAGCCGGACTTCGTGTAGTTCATGTGACCCAGGATGGAGCGGGCCATTTCCAGGGCGTGGGCGTCGTTGTCGGCCAGGTGATCCGTCACGCCGGAGATCTTGCTGTGCACCTCGCCGCCGCCCAGGGTCTCCGCGTCCACCACCTCGCCGGTGGCGGCCTTCACCAGCGGCGGACCGCCCAGGAAGATGGTTCCCTGGTTGCGCACGATGATGGCCTCGTCGCACATGGCGGGCACGTAGGCGCCGCCGGCGGTGCAGGAGCCCATCACCACGGCGATCTGCGGGATGCGCTCCCGCGACAAGCGCGCCTGGTTGTAGAAGATGCGGCCGAAATGCTCCTTGTCCGGGAACACCTCGTCCTGCAGCGGCAGGAAGGCGCCCCCCGAGTCCACGAGATACACGCAGGGCAGCCGGTTCTCCAGCGCCACTTCCTGCGCCCGCAGGTGTTTCTTCACGGTCACGGGGTAATAGGTGCCGCCCTTCACGGTGGCGTCGTTGGCCACCACCACCACCTCCCGGCCGTGCACCCGGCCGATGCCGGTCACGATGCCGGCGCAGGGGGCGTCGTTGTCGTACATGCCGTGGGCCGCCAGCGGCGAGAGTTCCAAGAAGGGCGAACCCCGGTCCAGGAGTGCCTCCACGCGCTCCCGGGGCAGGAGCTTGCCGCGGTCCGTGTGCTTCTTGCGGGCCTTCTCGTCGCCCCCGAGCGCGGTGCGCGCCTGCAGCGCGCGCAGCTCGTCCACCAGCTTCTGCATGTGGGCGCGGTTGGCGAGGAACTCCTTGGAGTTCACATCCAGGGCGGACTTGAGGATGGGCATGGTCCTAAGGCTCCCGCTTCTTGTGCCCCTATTATGGACGAAGCGTGGGCCGCTTCCCAATCACCCAGGTTCTAATGAGGCTTGTCTACCCGCCTGAAGCTGCAGGAATCTGAGGCGATGTGTCGATTGCATGGAAGTAATATCTCAGCTTGTCGCACAAATTCCCAAGCGTCGCATCGAGATCGGCGGAAAGCAGAGAACCGCTATCTGCGAAGAGTTTCTGCAGGTTGTCGTGGAGGTTGTATCCCTCCGTCACTGGCCCGGGTGGCATTGCATGCCCGAAGATTAGGTGGTGGTCTTGGAGGACTGCCTGAGTCGGATGTGGCTTGGCGTATACGTCGAGTTGCAGTCCGGTACTAACCGTTGCACCGTCATACCGGATTGCTGCGCTGGTTGCAGAGATAATTATTACGATTTGCGACTTACTATTCAGAGCGATGCCATGCGTTTCCACGTTCGGACCCGTCTGGATGGGTTGCGCCATGCGTGTCATCTTGGCGCCGGTCATGGCAGGGATCGTCGTTAGAGTCGAACTTAAATTGGCAAACAGCTTTTCTCTCACGTTCAACGTGCCGATTTCATCCTGGTAAGGCATGAGCGGCACCTGCGCTTCGTCCTGTATGCGTTTCAATGCGACGGGATCGGCGCCGACTATGGGCATAGGCGTGGGCCCGGGCACAATCGCTTGGAGCCCGAAAGCGGATTTCATGGCTTCCGGACTGGGGGCGAGAGTGAGAGGGGCGTCCTGGGAATCCAGATAGATGATCTCGATGGAGGAACCGCCGAGCGCGCCGTACACGTTATCTGCGAGCCTGTAGGTGGGCATCATCGAGGCACAACCACCTAGCACCAGAAGCGCCAGTCCTGAGACTAAACGCATAAACAGCTTCCACATACTTGAATTCCCTTTTACTGCTACAACCGAGCAATGCAGATAAATGCTCGAAAGCGATGTGCTCTGCTTCAGCTCAACTGCACGTCCACGCCGTCTGGCCGATGGCGGCGAAGCAGGTGACCAAGAGGCGCGTGGCGCCGCTCGCCTGCACGTAGCTGAAGGTCAGCGTGCCTTCCTTGAAGTTGTAGTCGATCTTGGGATTGTCGGGGAGCTTCGGCAGGTACTTGGGAACAAGGTCCTGGAGTGTGCGCGGCTGGCGGCTGGTGTCGTCGATGTAGTTATGGACTGCGTCCAGCACCCGGTCGCCCTCCGCCTGGTATTTTTGGCCGAGTTCGTCGTCGCCGGGTGTATAGGTGGCGCAACCAGCGAGGCAGAGTACCGCCGCGGCCAGGAGAACGTTCTTCATGATCCCGCCCCTTCGAGTTTTATCCCGGGGCGAGTATAGCCTGGGAACCGCTCAGTGGGTGGCAGCCCCGGGTGCCTTGAGCATCTCTGGATTCGGACACTCGCTGGTCCAGTGGTCGACCCAGGCGTGCAGCGGCTTGAGCGTGGAGTAACTCACCATGACGCGCAGGCAGGCGCCATGCGCATCGGCGTAGTCGAGCACGCAGGAGTACTCCTCGTTGGAGCACTGCTCCGTCTCCGTGTAGCCATTGGCGTGGAAGATGTCCATGGCGTCGCCGGGTATGAAGCGCGCGAAGGCGCGCGGTTTCCAGCCTTGGGCGCGGAGTGCAGCCTTCGCCTTGTCGAGCGCCAGGTTCTTGGCGAGGGGCACGGACTTGGCGGCCTGGGCGGTCGCGGTCACGGCGAGGGCGAAGAGCATGGCAGTCACGAGACGCGAGGTGTTCATACAATCTCCCAGATGGTGGCCCACGTCGACTAACAGGTCATACCAGCTCGATAGCCATCGCCGTGGCCTCCCCGCCGCCGATGCAGAGCGAGGCCACGCCGCGCTTCAGGCCGCGGGCCTTGAGCGCGTGGATCAAGGTCACCAGGATGCGCGCGCCGGTGGCGCCGATGGGATGGCCGAGGGCGCAGGCGCCGCCGTTCACGTTGAGCTTGGCGCGGTCGATCTTCAGCTCCGTCATGGCGGCCATGGCCACCACGGCGAAGGCCTCGTTGATCTCGAACAGGTCCACGTCCTTCACGCTCCAGCCAGTCTGCTTGAAGAGCTTCTGCATGGCGCCCACGGGCGCGGTGGTGAACCAGGCCGGCTCCTGGGCGTGGGTCGCGTGGCCGACGATGCGCGCCAGCGGCGTGCAGGACTGCTCCTTCGCCTCGGAGGCGCTCATCAGCACCAGCGCCGCGGCACCGTCGGAGATGGAGGAGGAGGTGGCGGCCGTGATGGTGCCGCCTTCCTTCTTGAACGCCGTCTTGAGCGTCGGGATCTTCTTCACGTCGCACTTGCCCGGCTCCTCGTCGTTGTCCACGAGGTAGTCCGCCTTGCGGCTCTTCACCGTCACCGGCACCGTCTCGGCCTTGAACAGGCCGTTGGCGAGCGCGTGCTGGGCGCGTTTCACGGACTCGATGGCGAAGGCATCCTGCTCCTCGCGGCTGAACTTGTACTTGTCCGCGCAGAGTTCGCCGAAGTGGCCCATCATCTCCCCGTCGTAGGGGTTCTGCAGGCCGTCGAAGAACATGTGGTCGATGATGTGGTGGTGGCCCATGCGGTAGCCGCCGCGCGCGCCGGGAAGCAGGTAGGGCGCGCGGGTCATGGACTCCATGCCCCCCGCCACCACGATCTTGGCGGAGCCCGCCAGGATCAGGTCGTGGGCCAGCATGGTGGCCTTCATGCCCGAGCCGCAGACCTTGTTCACGGTGGTGCAGGGCAGGGACTTGGGCAGCTTCGCGCCGAGCGCGGCCTGGCGCGCGGGCGCCTGGCCCAATCCCGCCGGCAGCACGCAGCCCATGATGACTTCGGAGAGCTGCTCCTTCTGCACGCCGGCGTCGGCCACGGCGGCCTCGATGGCGGCGGCGCCGAGCTCGGTGGCGGAGACGTGGGTGAACTGGCCCTGGAAGGAACCGATGGCGGTGCGGCGGGCGGCGACGATGACGACAGGGTCGGACATGAAACGCTCCGAAAGGTTTTTATTGCAGAAAAGTGTAACGAGCTGGACGATTAGCCGCCGTGAAACAGTTCACGAGCCATGAAAGAGTTCGCGACCTATTAACATTCTACGTATTTCGTTTGTACCGGCACCGATATCGTAAAGCTTGGCGTCACGCAGCAGGCGGCCGGTGGGGTATTCGTTTATGTAACCATTGCCGCCCAGGCTCTGGATGGCTTCCAGCGCCACCTTCACGGCGCTCTCGGAGGAGAAGAGCAGCGAGGCGGCCGCCTCGGTGCGGGAAGGCTCTCCCCGGTCGAATCGTTCGCACACTCTGTAAGTGAACGCGCGGGCGGCCTGGAGCGCGATGAACATGTCCGCGATCTTGGCCTGCATGATCTCGAACTCGCCGATGGGTTTGCCGAACTGCTTGCGCTCCCGCACGTAGGGCAGCACCACGTCGAGCGCCGCCTGCATGATGCCGAGCGGCCCGCCCGAGAGCACCAGCCGCTCCGAGTCGAGGCCCCGCATCAATATATAGACGCCCTCGTTGACCTGGCCGAGCAGGTTCTCCGCCGGGATGGCGCAATCCTGGAACACCAGCTCCGAGGTGTGGGAGCCGCGCATGCCGAGCTTGTCCAGCTTCTGGGCGGTGCTGAAACCCTTGAAACCCTTCTCCACAATGAAGGCGCTCATGCACTTCGAGCCCGCCTCCTTGCCGGCGGTGCGCATGTAGACCAGGGCCACGTTCGCGTCCGGGCCGTTGGTGATCCACATCTTGCTGCCGTTGGCGACCCAATGGCCGCCCGTCTTCTCGGCGCGGCAGCTCATGGAGCCCACCACGTCGGAGCCGGCGCCGGGCTCGGACATGGCGAGCGCGCCCACCCACTCGCCGGAGCAGAGCTTCGGCAGGTATTTCTTGCGCTGCGCCTCGGTGGCGTTGAGGTAGAGGTTGTTGACGCAGAGGTTCGAGTGGGCCGCGTAGGAGAGACCCACCGAGGCGGAGGAACGGGAGATCTCCTCCATGGCGACCACGTGGGCGAGGTAACTCATGCCGGCGCCGCCGTATTCCGTCGGCACCGTGACGCCGAGCAGGCCCAGCTCGCCAAGCTTCTTCCACAGGTCCGCCGGGAACTCCGCGTTCTCGTCCATCTCCCGGGCCCGCGGCGCGATCTCGCTTTCCGCGAAGCGGCGAACGGTGTCCCGCAGGAGGTCCAGCTCTTCAGTGAGTTTGGTATTGATGTCGTTCACTGAACGGTCCATGAGGGCCCCTATATATCTCTATATATAGTACGCCCGGCATGTGCCGGGCGTATGACGTCTTAAGTTTAGTGTTTTCCACTTCTACGGCTGGCGAAATACCGCTCGTAGGGCTGGTTCACCGTCGGCATCTTCACCCGACCGATGGCGGCGATGCGCTCCTCGGCGAGGCGGTCCGCCGCCACGTAGGTGGGGATCTTGTCCCGGTCCGCCACCTTGAAGATGTTGCCCATGATGTCGTAAATGCCCGTCACCATGCGGTTGGCGCGCTCCCGGTCGTAGCCCTGCAGCTCCAGGCACACGTTCATGAGGCCGCCGGCGTTGATGGCGTAGTCCGGGGCGTAGAGGATGCCCTTCTTGTGGATCACGTCGCCGCACTCGTTGGTCGCGAGCTGGTTGTTGGCCGCGCCGGCGATGATTTCAAATTTAAATAATGGGATGGTCTTCTCGTTCACCGTGGCGCCGAGCGCGCAGGGCACGTAGACCTTGGCATCCACCTTGTAGATGTCGTCCATGGCCACCGCCTCGGCGCCGAGCTTCACGCACTCGTCGATGCGGTCCTTGTGCATGTCGGTCACGAACACCTTGGCGCCCGCGTCGCGCAGGTGCTTCACCACGTGGAAGCCCACGTGCCCGAGGCCCTGCACCGCGTAGCTCACCTTGGCGAGGTCCGTGTGGCCGTACTTCTTCATGAGACAGGCCTTGATGCCCTGGATGGTGCCGAAGGCCGTGAAGGGGGAGGGGTCGCCGCTGCCGCCGTGCACCGGGTGCACGCCGGTCACGTAGTCCGTCTCCATGAAGATGTAGTCCATGTCGGCGATGCTGGTGTTCACGTCCTCGGCGGTGATGTAGCGCCCGCCGAGCGACTGCACGAAGCGGCCGAAGGCCCGGAACATCGCCTCGGACTTCTGGCTGGGGTCGCCGATGATCACGGCCTTGCCGCCGCCGAGGTTGAGCCCCGACACCGCGGCCTTGTAGGTCATGCCGCGTGCCAGGCGCAGCACGTCGGTGATCGCCTCGTCCTCGTTCTTGTAGGGCCACATGCGGCAGCCGCCGAGGGCCGGGCCGAGCACGGTGTTGTGGACGGCCACGATGGCCTTGAGGCCGGACTCCTTGTGCTGGAAGAACACGACCTCTTCATGCCCCATCTTCTCGAGGGTGGCGAAAACTTCCATGGAATCCTCCTAGACCGGATATGTATGACGGGCTCGGCACGCCGGCTATTCCCGGCGGCCATAAAAAATCAGCCCCCGGCTGTCCGAGGGCGCGCGCATTATACGCGCCGGGCCGTCCGGTGGCATACCCGCCGAGGGCCCTTCTGGACCGGGTTTATCGGGGTCCGGCGGCTATAATGTGTATTCCGCCGGACCCGTTCTGAGGCCTGGATGAGCACCCACCCGAAAAAGGTAGAAGCCGGACTAGCGACGGCCGCCACCCCCCTGCGGTTCGTCACCGCCGCGTCCTTGTTCGACGGCCACGACGCCGCCATCAACATCATGCGCCGGCTGATCCAGAGCCAGGGCGCCGAGGTGGTGCACCTGGGCCACAACCGCGCCGTGGAGGACGTGGTGCGGGCGGCCCTGCAGGAGGACGCGGACGGCATCGCCGTCAGCTCCTACCAGGGCGGCCACATGGAGTACTTCAAGTACATGGTGGACATGCTAAAGGAGCGGGGCGCCGGCCACATCCGCGTCTTCGGCGGCGGCGGCGGCACCATCACCCCCGAGGAGATCGCCGAACTCCAGGGCTACGGCGTGGAGCGCATCTACCACCCCAACGACGGCATGCACATGGGCCTCGTCCACATGATCGAGGATGTGGTGAAGCGCACCGGCGAGCACCGCCGCGCCACGGAGCGTCCCGCCAAGGTCCAGCTCGACGACGAGATCTCCATCGGCAAGATGCTCTCGGCCATCGAGGAGGGCGCCCTCTCCGAGGCCGAGCTTACGAAACTGCGCAAGGAATGGGACATGGCCGGGAAGAAGACCCCGGTCATCGGCATCACCGGCACCGGCGGCGCCGGCAAGTCCTCGGTGGTGGACGAACTCTTGCTGCGCTTCCTCGCCGCCTTCCCGGAGATGCGCATCGCGGTGCTGGCGGTGGACCCCACCCGTCGGCGCACCGGCGGCGCGCTCCTGGGCGACCGCATCCGCATGAATGCGCTGCGTTCCAAGCGCGTCTTCATGCGCTCCATGGCCACAAGGCGCCAGCATGCCGCCACCAGCGGGATGCTCAAGGACTGCGTGCATTTCCTGCGCGGCCAGGGCTATGACCTGGTCCTCGTGGAGACCGCCGGCATCGGCCAGTCCGATTCCGAGATCGTGGATCTCGTGGATTTCCCGGTCTACGTCATGACCAGCGACTACGGCGCCGCGAGCCAGCTCGAGAAGATCGACATGCTGGACTACGCCGAGCTCGTGGTGCTCAACAAGTTCGACAAGCGCGGTGCGGAAGACGCGCTGCGCGACGTGCGCAAGCAGTGGAAGCGCAACCGCACCGCATTCAAGATGCCGGATGAGGAAGTGCCGGTCTATCCCAGCATCGCCAGCCAGTTCAACGACCCCGGCATCACCTGGATGTTCGTGAACCTCTGCCGGCTGCTCAAGGCCAAGCTCAAGCTGGACGAGGCCAAGTGGTCCCCCAAGCTGGATACCAGCATCAAGGAGCCCAAGGCCACGGTGCTCATCCCTGGCGCCCGGGTCCGGTACTTGGCCGAGATAGCCGAGCAGGGCCGGGGCATCAACGGCGGCGTGCTGCGCCAGGCGGAGGCCGCCGGCCGGGCCCAGCATTACTGGGAGTCCCTGAAAGAAGTTTCAGACCCGAAGCTTCCCGAGCCCCTCTCTATATATCAGAGTGAGGATCTGGCCCAGGGGCCGGACAAGACCCTGGTCCTTCTACGTCAAAGATATCAGGAGGCCGTCAAAGAGCTCAGCGCCGAGGCCCTAGACCTCCTGCGGGAGTGGCCTCATCGCCTGAAGAC
>JBLNDO010000072.1:0-31743 GCA_050261675.1 Bacillota bacterium | reverse complement strand
GAAAGCCGCGCCGGCCGCAAGCACACGACGCTCGCGCGCTTGGAGCGATTGATACCAGGTTTTCAATTCTTCCAGGCGGTTCATGAGGGGTTCCCGGCGAGGATGAGCCGGCCCGTGACTTGGCTGCCGGAGGCGTTCACGGAGTCCAGGCTGACGCTGATGCCGCTCTGGCGCGCCAGCGTCGCCTTCAGCGCGTCCATGGAGCCGATGTCGGGGGCTTGCAACTGCACTTGCAGGCTGCCGCTCTGATAGTTGAGCCCGATGACCTGGACCGACGGTGCGGATGCCAGGCCGCTGCCAAGGGCATCGAGCAAGGGCAGCAACGAACCCGCGGAACTGCCGCCTTGGAGTCTCGCCAGCATGCTCTTCATGTCCAGGTCTTCATTGCCCGGATGCAGCACGCTGCCCGGCATGGCCTGACTGAAAAGCTGGCTAACCTGCGCATCCAGCGCGGCGACTTGATGCTTAAGACGCACGTAGGCGGTGATTTGCTGAGCGATGGCGAGCATCAGACAGACTCCGAGCAGCACCGCCGTCGTGCGCCAGACCCGCCAATGCTCCTGGAAACTGCTCCGCATCTGGAAATCGCCCTGCAGGAGGTTGAAGAGGCGCTGCGTGCGCGCACCCGCCGCCAAGAGCGGCAGCGTTCCGTCAGGGAGCGGGCGGCTCACCACCTCCACGCCGTTTCCACTCAGCGTGGACGCGAGGCTCGTGCCGGCGGCATCCGGCGCATAGAGCACGATGCGCTTCAGCGTCGACGTCGTGTCCAGCAACCGGCGCTTGAGCAGGGGCAGGGCGAGCTCGGCCTCGGCGGCAAAACCGGAGCCGTCCGGCAGCCGCACCAAGGCGCGGTCGCCGTCCAGCGCCACCACGGCGGCATCCGTTTCCGGCGAGAGGCCGCTCAAGTCCGGCGCCAGCCGATAGGGCTGCAAGCCGGCCTGCGACAGCAAGTCGAGCCAGTGACGCATGCGCTCGCGGGCCGTGGCGAAAATCGTGTAACCGCCGGAAGGGCGGGCCGCTGCGGCGAAATGCAGCGACTCCACGTCCTCCGCCAGGCGATCCTCGAGCATGAAGGGCGCCGCCTGCAGCACTTTCTGTGCGCTTTTGCTCGGGATGTCGGCATGCAACAGAGTCACATGCTCGCCGGGCGCAAACGCGGTTAGCCTGCGCCCCTTGGCCTGGGGCGCGGCGTCCCCGAGACTGCCCTGCTGCACCTGGCCGATGCGGTTGCCCAAGGCGTCCACCAGCAGCCAGCGAGCAGGCCCGTGGTCGCGCGGCAGCAGCAGGTACATGGATTCCGCCATGGCTATAAGGTCCCGAGGGTGCGTCGCACAGCCGCCACTTTGCCGCCGCTGCGGTAAAGCAGACTGTACAGGGTGACGCGCGTAGTGCCAATCTCCACCGTCACGGTCAGCAGGAAATAACCGCTGTTGACGCCGGCGGTGGCGGGCAGCGCGATTCCATTCAGGGCCTGCTGCGCCTGTTGTGGGGAACCGAAGCCGTTGTCGCCGCGAAGCCCGATGATCTGGGACGCCACGTCGGCGGTGATGTGCGGGTCCAGGGACATGAGCACCGGTCCCGAGGCGGTGTTGATGTTGACGGGAATCATGGTCCCCGCGCCGCCCCCGCTCCCGGATACCGGCTCGGTCTGCACAGGCAGGGCGCAGACGTAAGGCGCGAGTACCGCATAGACCTGCGGCGTTACGCCGTTCACCAGCATGAGTTCGCTGATGCTGGTCATGGGTGCATCGGCGGTGAGGTAGGGCGGTTGCAAGCGCGTATAGGTGTCGTCCTTGGCGCCGCCGAGCGGATTGGCGGTAGTTCCGGCGTTGACCCAATCCGATACGGCGTTCGCCAGCAGCGGATCCAGGTTGAGCGCCGTCAGCAGGCGCTGAAATTGCTGCAGGCTGGCGCCGTTCTGGCCGCCCGCGAGATTGTTGATGTTGAAACGTCCCTGAAGGTCTTCGATATGGCCGATGATCTGGCCGCCCTGGACCGGCAGTGGCGGCAATTGCTGCGCCCAGTTCTGCGCCAGGGTCGTGGCATTGGGGTTCTGCTGGTAGTCGCGGCGCAGGATCTGCTCCGCCCAGGACTCGGCGCCGAGTGCGTACTCCATGGCCTGATCGCTTTGCACCAGGGTCGCAGTGCGGCTCAAATCCACGGTCAACTGCCATTGCATCTTGACGGCGAGCATCGCCGCCAGGAACACGAATACCAGGGCCGTGATGAGCGCGACGCCGCGTTCGATGCGTTGGTCGCCATAGCGGATCATCGCGTCGCCACTTCGACGATGCGCGTGACCGTACCCCAGTCCTTGAGGGTGAGGGTGATGCTCACGGCGCTGGGCAGTTGGTTCGGATTAGGTGCCTGCCCGGGGATGATGGATTGTCCGTTCACCAGGGGCGGCCATTGGTCAGCGAAGGCGCCGGCGGCGGGGTCGTAATACTGCACCTTCACGGAATCCACGTCCGAGAGCAGTTCCTGTTTCTCGGGGTCGCTTTGCACGGAACCGTCCAGCTCCGGCCACCAGGCGCGCACCAGCTTGCCGTCTTCCAGCGCATAGGCGACCCGTTGCTGGGTACTCCGCACCGACCCGAGGGGGTTGGCCCAGCCGCCGCGAGTGAAGGCGATGGGCGGCACGTTCTCGGGGCCCGCCATGAGCGCGGCCTGGACGCCGCCCAAGCCGTCCCGCACAGGCCGCGGTTCCAATTGGGTGAAATCGCGGGTCATGACCGATATGGCGAGCTGCACTTCGCGCAAGCGCTCCATGGTGGCGCTGTCCTTGGCGCGCAGGTTCTCGACGCTACGGAATCCCGCCGTGGCCAGCACGCCGATGACGGCGAAGATGGCGATGGCCACCAGGAGCTCCACCAGCGTGAAGCCCGCCGTGCGCGGATTTGCGATTCTGCTCACGGCGGACCCGGGGGCGGTGTGCCGCCGGTCACCGGGTTGCCCATGAAGCCCGTGAGCGCGGCGATCTCCTGGTCCTTATTGTCCTCACTGCTCACCGAGATATCGACGCGCAGGAGGTCCGGGTCCTCGGTCTTCTGGAACGCGGCCTTCCAGTGCCATTTCCGGCCGGCCATATCCGCGTCTCCATCCAGGCTGTCACCGCTGGGCCAGGCGCCGCCCAGCCTCAGGGTGGTGAGCTCGTTCATGGCGACCCAGGTCGCAAACGTCTTGTCGCGGAGCTGGCTATCGGTGTTCGTGACGTGGCCGGAGGTGGCGACGAGCGCGAACATGCTGATCGCCAGGAACACCAATGCCACCAACACTTCCAGCAGCGTGAAGCCGCGCATGGAATCAGGAATGGTATTTCGGTTTCTCACAATCGGTCTTCCCGGGTTCCAGCACGCAGATTCCCCCGGCGAGGCTTCCCTTGACGGTGAAGCTCGCGCTGGGGCTCTTCACCTCGATCTCGAAGGGCGGGAGTTCTCCACTGGACAGGAACAGCACTTGGGGCACGGGCTGTTGAGCATCCTCCGATGAGGTTGCCGATTGGCTGGTGGCGGCGGAAGCGGCTGCGTCACTCGCCGGGGCGGGAGCGAGTTTCACGGCCGTGCCTTCCAGGGTGAGATTCAGGTTCATGTCCGGATCCAACTCGCGACGGCGGAAAATCTCATCCTTGTCCGCGGTGTTCCAACGGCGTCCGTCGTATACATAGAACTGGAAGGCATGCGGCTCGACGCGCAAGCCGTATTCCTGTCCTTGCATCTGCGCCTGTTCGGAGGCGAGCTCCGCCAGATCGACGAGTTGCTGGGCGGTCTTCTCGGCCCGGGGGTCGCGGCCGAAGATGTCGAGGGAGAGGAGCGCAATGGTGGTGAGTATGGCGATGATGACCAGCACCACCAGCAGTTCGACGAGCGTGAAACCCCGGATGGCCGGCCGCATGAGCACGGGAAGACCGGATTCAGTGTCCGCCGTTGCCGCCGGCGTTGCCGCTGTCGTCCAGGTTCCAGTTGCCGATATCGGCATTCACGCCGTCGCCGCCGGCCTGCCCATCGGCGCCGTTGCTCCAGATATCCACGGCGCCGCCGTGGGCGCCCGGGCTCAGATATTGGTAGGGGTGGCCCCAGGGGTCGAGCGGCAGACGGTCGATGTATTGTTTCCAGTGGGGCGGCTGAGGGTCGCCACTGGGCTTCGCCACCAGCGCCTGTAGACCCTGGTCGGTGGTGGGGTAGACGTAGTTGTCCAGCTTGTACATGTCCAAGGTGGATTCCAGGACGCGGATGTCCTGTTTTGCCTTGACGATGCGTGCCTCGTCGGGCTTATCCATGATCTTCGGGATGATGATCGAGGCCAGGATGCCCAGGATCACCACCACCACCATGATCTCGATGAGTGTGAAGCCGGATTGTGTTTTGCGGGTCTGCATGGCTGGTTTGACTGGTAAAATCATCGTGGCGCGCGTTCCTGCGCAAGCCTCCAATCATACACTAAGGCCCCCATGGCCCCGCCGCCGACCCGGTCACGAGACAAAGCGTTGCGCCTGATCAGGCGGCATTGGCCCGTGCTGGCGCTCGTGCTTGTCTGCGTGACATTGGCGGCGGCGAACGGCGCCTTGCGCCTGGGGTTGCGGTACGACCGGGCGCTGATACTGCACGGACAGTACTGGCGGCTGGTCACGGGCAATTTCGTGCATCTCGGACCCGGGCACCTCGGGGAGGACATGGCCGGATTGGTGCTGCTTTGGCTTCTGTTCGAGGACGTGCTGCCGGGCTGGCGTACGTTGGCCGTGGTCCTCGTCGGCTCACTGGCCGTGGGCATCGGGTTGCTTGTGGGCGATCCGGCCGTCGATTGGTATGTTGGCATCTCCGGTGCGCTGGATACCATGTGGGCGGCGGGCAGTCTCGCGCTCATCCGGAGGCGCGACCGCTTCGGCTGGATTCTCGCGCTGGTGCTGGTGACGAAGCTCGTCTATGAGCAACTGCTCGGCCCGCTGCCGTTCTCAAGCGTGACCACCGGCGGCAGCGTGGTGGTGGACGCCCATCTCTACGGCGCGCTTGCGGGCACGCTCATTGGCTTTGGCGGCGGGCTGCCCTGGGGCCGTATAATTCCGGGTCTCGCAAGGGGAGCACATTCATGACATTCGCCGCGGTCTTTCCGGGACAGGGTTCCCAGTCCGTCGGGATGCTCGGCGCGCTCGCCGCGGCGCATCCGGAAGTGCAGCAAACCTTCACCGAGGCGTCCGAGGCGCTCGGTTTCGACCTCTGGGCGCTCACGCAGCAGGGACCCGAGGAACGCCTGAACGCCACCCAGCAGACCCAACCGGCGCTGCTCGCGGCGGGCGTGGCCGCCTGGCGCGTGTGGAAGGCCGCCGGGGGCGTCGATCCTTCCGCCATGGCGGGCCACAGCCTGGGCGAATACACGGCACTGGTCTGCGCCGGAGCGCTGGACTTCAAGCCGGCGGTGAAACTCGTGGAATTCCGCGGGCAGGCGATGCAGGAGGCGGTGCCGGCGGGCCAGGGCGCCATGGCCGCGATCATCGGCCTGGACGATGCCGCGGTACGGGACGCCTGCGCCGAAGCCGCCCAAGGCGAGGTGGTGGAGGCGGTGAACTTCAACGCGCCGGGCCAGGTGGTGATCGCCGGAAATGCGGCCGCGGTTCAGCGCGCCGGTGAGCTCTGCAAGGCCAAGGGCGCGAAGCGCGCATTGCCGCTGCCGGTGAGCGCGCCTTCCCACTGTGCGCTCATGAAGCCCGCGGCGGAACGGCTCGCACAGAAGCTCGCCATGCTCGAGATTCATGTGCCGCGCATCCCGGTGATCCACAACGTGGACGTGAACGTCCACGCCAAGCCCGACGAGATCCGCGCCGTCCTCAAGGCCCAACTCCATAGCCCGGTGCGCTGGGTGGAGACGGTGCAGAAGCTCGCCCGAGACGGCGCCGTGAAGCAAGTGGAGTTCGGTCCCGGCAAGGTGCTGGCGGGTCTCGC
Organism: Bacillota bacterium; assembly: GCA_050261675.1. Lineage (GTDB taxonomy): Bacteria > Pseudomonadota > Gammaproteobacteria > Natronospirales > REEB76 > DASUBN01. The sequence continues at coordinate 25,810 of JBLNDO010000072.1, read as the reverse complement.
CAAGCGCATCGACAAATCCGTGGAGACCCATCCCGTGTTGGATCCCGATAGCCTGAATGCCGCGCTTGCCGCGGTGGGAGCCTGAAGATGCTGAACCAGGACATCGCCCTCGTCACTGGCGCCACCCGCGGTATCGGCAAGTCCATCGCGCTCGCGTTGGGCAAGGCCGGGGCCACGGTCATCGGCACCGCCACCAAACCCGAGGGCGCGGAACAGATCGGCGCATATTTGAAGGAAGCCAGCGTCAAGGGCCGCGGGATGGTGCTGAACGTCAACGACGCCAATCAGGTGGAGGAAGCGGTGAAGGCCGTCGGCGCCGAGTTCGGCGACCCGACGATCCTCGTCAACAACGCCGGCATCACCCGCGACACGCTGCTGCTCCGCATGAAGGAGGAGGACTGGTCGGCGGTCATCGACACGGACCTCACGTCCGTGTTCCGCGTCTCCAAAGCCTGCCTGCGCGGCATGATGAAGGCGCGCCGCGGCCGCATCATCAACATCGCCTCGGTGGTGGGCGCGACCGGCAATCCCGGTCAGGCGAATTACTGCGCCGCGAAGGCGGGCATCATGGGCTTCACCAAGTCGCTGGCACGCGAGGTGGGCTCGCGCAACGTCACCGTGAACACCGTGGCGCCCGGTTTCATCGACACCGACATGACCCGCGCGCTCACCGAGGAGCAGCGCGCCGCGCTGCAGCAGCAGATACCGCTTGCGCGCCTCGGACAGCCGGAGGATATCGCCCAGGCGGTGCTGTTCCTGGCGTCGCCCGGCGCGGCCTACATCACTGGCGAGACCATGCACGTCAACGGCGGCATGCACATGCCGTGAGGCGCCAAGGTGGCCTTCACGGCGGATTTGAAGGGGTTAAAAGGCTTTTCATGCCTAGTTTATAAGGGGTCCGGCTGCAAGTAGCTTCCCTGGGGGCTTTTCTCTACAATACCGCCCCCAGTTTGGCCGGCCATGCCGAAAACCGAACTGTTTTGTCACACTGGGAGGTCCCAACCGTCATGAGCAGCATTGAAGAACGCGTCAAGAAGATCGTCGTCGAACAGTTGGGCGTGAAGGAAGACCAAGTCACCCCGCAGGCCTCCTTCGTGGACGATCTGGGTGCTGACTCTCTGGACACTGTGGAGCTGGTCATGGCGCTCGAGGAGGAGTTCGAGTGCGAGATTCCCGACGAAGAGGCGGAGAAGATCACCACCGTCGGCCAGGCCATCGCCTACATCAAGGAACACCTGCCCAACGCCTGAACAACGGCGTTCCGGCACGCAAGCGCCGTTGTCATCGCGAGGTGGCAGCGGCCTTTGCTTTTACAGGTTCATGAAACCATGCCGCGGTGCAAGGCGGCATCCCAGGGACCGCCGGTAGCGGACCGGCGCATCCCGTATACTCTCAGCGGTAATCCGCAACGCGAGGTCTGAAGCGGTGTCCAAGCGGCGAGTGGTCGTGACGGGTATGGGGATCATTTCCCCGGTCGGCAACAGCGTCGAGGAGGCCTGGGGCAACATCCTTGCGGGCAAGAGCGGTGTGGGGCCGGTCACGCATTTCGATACCGCCAACTATCCGACGCGCATCGCCGCCGAAGTGAAGGGCTTCGATCCCACCCAGTACATCGTCCCCAAGGACGTGAAGAAGATGGACCCGTTCGTGCACTACGGCATCGCGGCGTCGGTCCAGGCCTTGAAGGAATCCGGCCTCGAGGTGAACGACGCCAACGCACCGCGCATCGGCGCCGCCGTGGGTGCGGGCATCGGTGGGCTGACGAATATTGAGAAGGCGCATACCTCCATCATCGAGCACGGCGGCCCGAAACGGGTGTCGCCGTTCTTCGTGCCCTCCAGCATCATCAACATGATCTCGGGCCACTTGTCGATCATGTACGGGCTCAAGGGCCCGAACATCGCGGTGGTCACCGCCTGCACCACCGCGAACCACAACATCGGCCTGGCCATGCGCTGCATCCAGTACGGCGATGCCGACGTGATGCTCGCCGGCGGCGCGGAAATGGCGGTGACACCTCTGGGTCTAGGAGGCTTCTGCGCGGCGCGCGCACTCTCCGAGCGTAACGACGCGCCGGCTGAGGCGAGTCGCCCCTGGGACAAGGACCGCGATGGCTTCGTGCTGGGCGAGGGCGCCGGCGTGCTGGTGCTCGAGGAACTAGAGCACGCCAAGAAGCGTGGCGCGAAAATCTACGCCGAACTCATCGGTTTCGGCATGAGCGGCGATGCCTACCACATGACTTCCCCGCCGGAAGACGGCGAGGGCGCACGCCTTTGCATGGCCAACTCCCTCCACGACGCGGGAATCACGCCGGAAAAGGTCGATTACATCAACGCCCACGGCACTTCCACGCAGGTGGGCGACAAGGGCGAGACCATCGCCATCAAGCGCGCCTTCGGCGATCACGCGAAGAAGCTCGCGGTGAGTTCCACCAAGTCCATGACCGGCCACCTCCTGGGTGCGGCCGGCGGTGTGGAGGCGGTGTTCAGCCTGCTGGCGTTGCGCGACCAGGTGGCGCCGCCCACCATCAACCTCGAGCATCCCGACACCGATTGCGATCTCGATTACGTGCCAAAGACGGCGCGCAAGATGAAGATTGAAGCGGTGCTGTCCAACTCCTTCGGGTTCGGCGGCACCAACGGCACCCTGGTGTTCCGCCGCCTGAGTTGAGCGGCCGGCGCGCGGTAAGCGCGACCATGACCGATACCCGCATCGAGCCCTTTTCCCACGGCGGCGTCGACCTCCTGCAGGCGTCGCGCTCGGAGCCGGCGCTTTTCCCGTTCCTGCTGGAAAGTGTGGCACGTGGCGGAGCGCAAGGGCGCTACGACATCCTCTTCGCGCGCCCCGATCCCGAGATGCTGGTGCTGCACGCCGACGGCCGGCTCACTGGCCCGCACGCGGAAGCCGCGGAGGGGGATTTTCTCCAGGCTCTCGACGCCTGGTGGCGTGCCGAATGCCGGCAAGCGGCTCCGGCAGGAAACGGGCTGCCGTTCGCGGGCGGGTGGTTTCTGTTCCTCGGTTATGAACTTGTGGGGCAGATCGAGGACGGCCTCGGTCTCATGCCCGGGCATACGCTCCCCATCGCTTTTGCGGCGCGCACGCCGGCGGCTTTGGTGCTGGATCATACGAGCGGCCATGCCCGGTTGACGCTGGAGGCGGATTGTCCGCCCGCAATAGCGGGTACCCTGCGTGACGTACTGCGAACCGGGGACCGCCCACCCGATGGTCCCCCTGGGATTCTGGCGACGCCGCTCTTTGAGGAAGAACCGGCTCGCTATTTGGAGCAGGTCGCCAGAGCGCGCCAATACATATATGAAGGCGACATCTTCCAGGCGAACCTGAGCCGCCGCTGGTCGGCCGGTCTCGCACCTGGAGTAAGACCGACGGACGTCTATGCAAGGCTGCGCCGGGCGAATCCGGCGCCTTTCGCCGGATTCGCTCTCTATGACGGCAGTGCCGTGATCAGCTCTTCTCCCGAACGGCTGGTGCGCAGCGCCGGGGGACGCGTGGAGACGCGGCCCATCGCCGGCACGCGGCCGCGCGGCGCGGATCTGGCGCGCGACGCGGCGCTCATCCGGGAACTCATCGGCCATCCCAAGGAACGGGCAGAGCACGTCATGCTCCTGGACATGGAGCGCAACGACCTGGGGCGCCTCTCGGAGCCCGGCAGCGTGCGCGTGGACGAACTCATGGTGGTGGAGTCCTACACCCACGTGCACCACATCGTGTCCAACGTATCCGGCCGGCTACGTGGTGGCGTGACGCCCGGGCAGGTGATACGCGCGGTGTTCCCGGGCGGTACCATCACTGGCTGCCCCAAGGTGCGTTGTATGCAGATCATCGCGGAGTTGGAACGGGCCAACCGAGGCGCCTATACCGGTGCCATGGGTTATCTCGGCCATGACGGCGGCATGGATCTCAACATCCTCATCCGCACCCTCGTGCAGCACGGCCGCGAACTGGAATTTCGCGCCGGCGCGGGCATCGTCGCGGATTCGGTACCGGAGCGGGAGCTGGAGGAAACCCGTGCCAAAGCCCGGGGCCTGGCGCGGGCTTTGGGGGTCGATGCATGAATGCCTGCTGGGTGGACGGCGAGCCCGCCGATTCGGTCGCCGCGCTGGACCGCGGTCTGCATTATGGAGACGGTCTGTTCGAGACCCTGCCGGTGCACGACGCGGTCATTCCATTGCTGGATTTGCATCTGGAACGGCTCCGCGTGGGCTGCGAACGCCTCGGCATGCCCATGCCGGCGGAATGGATCCTGCGTGACGAGCTGCTGAACGCTACTCGAGGACAGCAGCAGGCCGTACTGAAACTCCTGGTCACGCGGGGCAGCGGTGGCAGGGGCTACCGGCCGCTGCCTAACCCTTCGGTCACGCGCATCCTGTTGCGCTATCCCTGGCCCGACTACCCGCAGCGCTGGAGCGACGAGGGCGTCGTGCTGCGTGTCTGCGCCACCCGCATCGGATCCGGCGCGGCGCTCGCCGGATTGAAGCACTTGAACCGCCTTGAGCAGGTGCTCGCCCGGAACGAATGGACGGAAAATGACCAGGTCCAGGAAGGGCTCATGCTGGACGGAGAGGGCGCGGTCATTGAAGGTACAATGACCAATGTGTTTTCTTCGCCGGCGGAAGGCCTGCTGCTGACCCCGGACCTGAGCCGGGCGGGTGTGTCAGGGGTGATGCGCCGGCACATCCTGCGGCAGGCGGAAGAAGCCGGTATGCGCATCGAAATCCGCCCCATGAAGCTCCATGAGTTACTCGATCAACGGGAAGTATTCGTATGCAATTCGGTCATCGGCGTATGGCCCGTCATCCGCATCGGCGAACGCGGTTACACGCCGGGTCCCATGACACGGCTCGCACAACGCTGGGCGGGCGTGTGAGTCGGCCGTGAAACGCGCCTACCTCGTCGCTGCACTGCTTGTGCTGCTGGGATCCGCCGGCGGTGCCTGGCTCTATTGGCGCTGGGAAGTGGAGCCCCTGCCCATCGGACCGAAGCCCGTGACCGTCGAAATCACCGCAGGTGAATCCCTGCGCCATGTGGCCGAGGATTTCGAGAAACTGGAGGTGCTGCCTCATGCCTGGGACCTCATTGCCTACGCACGCCTGCACGTGGCTGCCGGCGGCCTTCGCGCGGGGGAATACCGTCTGGAACCCGGCATCACCGTTGCGGGGTTGCTGGCGCTTCTGCGCAGCGGCAAGGTGGTGATGCATTCCCTGACGCTGGTCGAAGGCTGGACCTTCAAGCAGGCCTTGGACGCGGTGGAAGCCGAGCCCAACCTGCAACACGGCCTCGCAGGACTGAACGCCAAGGAACTCATGCAACGCCTCGGCTTCGATGCCGCAAGCCCCGAAGGCCTGATCCTCCCGGAGACCTACGAGTTTCCGCGCGGAACCCGCGACGTGGATTTCTTGCGTCGCGCTCACGCAGCCGAAGAACAAGCCTTGAACGCTTCTTGGAGTCAGCGTGCAAAAGACCTGCCGTACAAATCTGCCTACGATGCGCTCATCATGGCTTCGCTGGTCGAGAAGGAGACCGCACGTCCCGAGGAGCGCGCCAAGATCGCCGGCGTGTTCGTGCGCCGGCTGCAGAAGGGCATGATGCTGCAGACGGATCCGACGGTGATCTACGGGCTCGGAGACAGCTATAACGGCGATATCACATGGAAGGATCTGCGCACCGATACACCCTACAATACCTACACACGTTACGGATTGCCTCCGACGCCGATTTGTCTCCCCAGCCTCGCGGCACTGGATGCCGCCGTGCACCCCGAGGCGGGCGACGCGCTATATTTCGTCGCGCGGGGCGACGGCACCCATGAATTCTCGGCGACCCTGAAGGAACAGAATGCGGCGGTGGCCAAATACCAGTTGAAGCACGACAAGCCATGAGCCGTTCCAAGAAACACACGCGCGGACGCTTCATCACCCTCGAGGGCATCGAGGGCGTGGGCAAGTCGACGCACATGCAGTTCATCTGCGCGAGGCTCCGGACGCGGAGCCTCGAAGTGATCGAAACCCGGGAGCCGGGCGGTACGCCTGGGGCCGACGAGATTCGCGCCACGCTGCTCAAACTGCGCGACGAAGCCTTCGATCCCATGGCGGAGTTGTTGTTGATGTTCGCGGCCCGGACACTGCATGTGGAAAATGTGATCCGTCCGGCGCTCGCCGCCGGCACCTGGGTGGTCTGCGACCGTTTCACCGACGCGAGTTATGCCTACCAGGGCGGCGGCCGCGGCATCCCGTCGGTGCGGATTGCGGCGCTGGAACGCATGGTCCTCAAGGGTTTGAAGCCCGATCTCACCTTGCTGCTGGATGCGCACACCGAGGTGGGCATGTCGCGGGTGCGTGACCGGGGACAGCTGGACCGCTTCGAACAGGAACAGCACGCTTTCTTCCGGCGCGTGCGCCGCGTGTATTTGGCCAGGGCACGGCGCGAACCGCGCCGCATCTGCATCGTGGATGCGGGGCGTGAGCTTGCGGCGGTGCAGGCAGAGATCGGCACGGTACTGGACGGGAGGTTGAAGCGGTGGGCATGAATGACCTTCCGGGCATCAACGATGCACCGCTGCCCTGGCAAAGGGGTGCCTGGGATGGGCTGGTCGCGCGTCTCACGGGCGGGCAACCGCCCCATGGGCTCCTGATCACGGGTCAATCCGGCGTGGGGAAAGGCCTTTTTGCCGCCGCCTTCGCACGCTATGCTTTGTGCAAGTCACCGGCGGGCGGTCGCGCCTGCGGCCGCTGCGCATCGTGCCAACAGTTTGCGGCGGGCACCCATCCCGACTACAGCCACGTGACGTTCGAGGAGCGCGAAGGCAAGGCAGGGGAGGAGGGCGGGCTCAAGTCGGCCATCAGCGTTGCGCAGATACGCGAACTTATCGCCGCGCTCCAGCTCAGCAGCCACAGCGTGGGGGGGCGCAAGCTCGCCGTCATCGAGCCGGCGGAAGGCATGAGCGCCGCCGCCGCCAACAGCCTGCTCAAGACCCTCGAGGAACCGCCCGCCGACACGATCCTCATCCTGGTGAGCGCTGAACCGGGCCGGATTCCAGCGACGGTGCGCAGCCGTTGCCAACGCCTGTCGCTTTCAATCCCTCCGATCCAGCTGGCCATGACCTGGCTCGAAGCACGCGCTTCCCGCGGCGATTGGCGCCTGTTGCTCGGGCTCTCGGGCGGAGCGCCGCTGCAGGCGCTCGGGCTGGCATCGACGGGGCTCGCGACACGGCGGGAGGCGTTCTTCGCTTCCCTGGCTGCGCTGCGGTTGGGACGCGAGAATCCGGTCAAGCTCGCGGTGCGCCCCAAGGACGAATACCCGGAACTGCTGAACCTGTTGTGGAGTTTCACCTCCGACCTGATTCTCCTGAAGAGCGCCGGTGCCGCCGCTCCGCTGGTGAACCGCGACCAGTTGCCGCTATTGCAAAAGGCGGCGGAGGGCATACACTTGCGTAGCCTCCACGCCTATCTGGACCGGGTCCAGGCCGCGATCGAGGCGCTGGACACGCCCGCCAACCGGGAACTGGCCTTTGCCGTGTTGCTTTCGGATTGGGCGGGCGGGCTGGACGATATCAATAATTCGCCTTTGGCCTCTCAGGCTGCATGGGGTTAGACATGGGCGCACCGCGTCAACAAGGCATCCTCAACCTTGCCATCAAAGACAAGAGCGCGCTTTACAGCGCCTATATGCCTTTCGTGAAGAACGGAGGCTTGTTCATCCCCACCAGCAAGGCCTACCAGCTCGGCGATGAAGTCTTCATCCTGTTGCAACTCATGGACTCCCCGGAGCGCTTCCCGGTGGCCGCCAAGGTCATCTGGGTGACGCCGCGCGGCGCCCAGGGCAAGCGTGCCGCGGGCATCGGCGTGCAGTTCAGCGAGCAGGACGCCGGCGCCACCTCCAAGAAGATCGAAAGTTATCTCGGCGGCGCCTTGCAGGCCGACCGGCCCACCCACACGATGTGACATGAACGTCGAGCGCACCCAAGCCGGGCTGTCGGGTCCGGACGAACATGTGCGCTCGCTCGCGGCACGGGCCGGCGGCCATGCGCAGCGGGGGGAGTTCGCCGCGGCACGGAACCTCTACGAACAGGTGCTCGTCCTGGATCCCTCCCACGCCGAAGCGCTGAGCTTCGTCGCCGTGCAGTCCCTGCAGACGGGAGACACGCACCTCGCCATCGCCTTGCTCGAGCGCGGCGTGGCGGCTCACCCGCAGGACGCGAACCTCTTCAAGAATCTCGGTCTCGCCCGCCGCGCCGCCGGCAGGAATGACGATGCCCTCAGGGCGTTTGCGGCGGCCGTCGCGCTCAAGCCCGATTTCACGGTGGCCATGCTCAACCAGGGGGCATTGCTCATGGAACTCGGGCGCTACGATGAAGCGCTCGCGTCTTACCTCGGCGCATTCCATGCGGCGGAACGCACCGGCCTGTTCCTGAATCTCTCCTCCATCCCGCCCGGCGTGCGCGTGCTGGCGGAGAAGGCCGTCACTGCTTTGCAACAGGCGCGGCACGAGGCTTTCCAGGCGGCCCTGGCGCCGGTGACACGGCAGCATGGCCGTGCCGCGCTGGACCGGGTATGGCACTGCCTCGAGTCCTACCTGGGTATGCGGCCCGCGATCCAGCTACCGGCCCTGCAGCGTCCGACGTTTATGAAGTTCCCGGATTTGCCGGCCCGGGCGTGGTACGAGCGTGAGGAATTCCCATGGATGCAGCACATGGAACGCGAGACCGACGCCATCCGCGAGGAGCTGTTGGCGGTGCTCGCCGGGGACGAGGGTTTCCGCCCGTTCGTGGAGATGCCCCGGGAGCATCCGGGGGCCGCCTATTGGCAGGCGCTCAACCATTCGCCCAGCTGGAATGCGTTCTTCTTCTATCGTGACGGCAAGCCTTATGCCGAAAACCAGGCGCGCTGCCCCAGGACCCTCAAGGCGCTGGACGCGGCGCCGCTGAACCGCGTGGCGGACCATTCGCCGGAATCCCTGTATTCGGTGCTGAAACCCGGCGCCCACATCCCGCCCCACACGGGGGTCATCAACGTGCGCCTGGTGGTGCATCTTCCGCTGATCGTGCCCCCGGACTGCGGCATCCGGGTGGGCACCGAGACACGCGGCTGGACCGAAGGACGCTGCATCGTGTTCGACGATACCTACGAACACGAGGCCTGGAACAAAAGCGATCGCACCCGGGTGGTATTGATTTTCGACATCTGGAATCCGAACCTCACGGCCGCCGAGCGGGAAGGGATGAAAGCGGCGGTAGAAGCCCTGGGGAATTTCAACAGGAAATACGGCGAAGAACCGTCGCCTTCCCATTGACCCTGCCAATGAAAAAGCCGCATCGAGCGGCTTTTTCATTGCGCGTGATTTGTTTATTCAACCGGCGGTTATGCCGCCCTTCAGCACGTAAACGTCGAAGCCGCGCTCGCTGAGTATGTACGCACCCGCGGAACTGCGCCGACCCGTGTCGCAGTAAACCACGTACTTCTTCTTCGGATCGAGGGTGTCGAGTTTCAGGCGGATGAAGTACAGCGGGATATTGATGGCGCCTTCCTGGTGCTGGTTCTCGAATTCACTGGGCAGCCGCACGTCCAGCCATTGGCCGCCGGCCGCGACGATTTTCTTGGCTTCGTCGATGGGCACCCACTTCTGGCTGGGCTCGTTCAGGAGCTTCTTGAAATCCTCCTTGGCGAGCCGCACCAGGGACCCGTCGGTGGCCATGGTGATGGTGGCGTTGCGCTTGGCATCGGAGATTAGCGCTTCCTCGCCGAAGCCATCGCCGGTGACGAGCTCAGCGAGCTTGATGCCCGCCTTGTTCGTCGGGGTCTCGCGGGTGACGATGCATTTTCCGGAGGTGACGATGTAGAAATAATCGCCTTCGTCACCCTGCTTGATGATGACGTCGCCGGCCTTGCGGGCAATGTTCTCCATGCGCATCAGCACCGCCTGGATGTTGGCCGGCGGGATGCGGTGGAAGGCCTTGGTCTGGAGGATGGTGGTCATCCAGTCGTCGGCGGGACTCTCTTCCTGGGCCTGGAGTTCGCCGACCTCGAAGGCGCCGGTCTGGTCCCAGGTGAGCATGATGTCCAAGAGATCGCTGTCGACGCCGAACCATTCCACGTTTGTCTTGGCGCGGGCGGACAGGTGCCGCGGGATCTGGGGGGCGAGGGGATGGCGGGCTTCCTCGCTGCCGCCGCTGATGACGCGCACGACCTTGTCACCGGAACGCAGTTCCACCTCACCTTTGACGAGGTAGACGGTGCGCTTGTCGCCATCACCCTGGCGGAAGATGTAGCGACCCGCCTCGGTGTCCTGCACCTGGCTCTTGCTGGCGAGGTCGTTCTGGTTCTCGGGCTTGAGGCCGCTCAGGGGCGAGAATTGCTTGAGGAGTTCGCGGTCGAGGGGACGGGGTGCCATGCGTCTTTCAGCCCTTCAGCAACTTGTTGTTCTCCGGGGATGCCCCCTCCCGGCGGGCCGGGAGGAGTGGAATTCTAGCATACCCCCCTTGAAAACCGGGCCCCCGGGGCGGTCAGGCAGGATCCCGGGCCACCGGCACCGGTCGCCGGTTCGCACCCACGCGCACGTAGGTGAGCTGTGCCGTCGCCACCTTCACCGTGCTTTCCCGTTCCCCGTCGCTGCGCTGTGAGAACACCGTGACGTCCACGGTGAGGGAGGTATTCCCCACCCGAGCCACGTCGGTGTAGAAGCTCACCACGTCGCCCACGTAGACGGGGCTCACGAACACGAACTCGTTGACCGCGACGGTCACCACCCGGCCGCCGGCCCGGCGGAAGGCGATGATGGCGCCGGCGATGTCCGCGTGGGACATGATCCATCCGCCGAAGATGTCGCCCAGGCCGTTGGTGTCTTTGGGCATGGCGAGGGTGCGGACCGCGGCTTCCCGGTCCTTGGGCATTTGCTCGAATTTCATGACTTCGACTCCCGCAGGGCGGGCGCGCTCCAGCCGGTGTCCGGCTTGAAACGCTCCCCGTGGGACTTGGCGAACTCCATGAGCCGCGCCTGCAGTCTGTCGGCGCCATAAGCGCGGATGTAGTTGATGGGGCCGCCGCGGAAGGGCGCGAAGCCGGTGCCGAAAATCACACCGGCGTCGAGCAGATCCGTATCCTCCACGATGCGCTCGCGCAGCACCGCCACCGCCTCGTTGAGCATGGGGAGGATCAGCCGGTCCTGTAGATCCTGGGATGCGCCCCGGGCCTTGGAGCGGTCCTTCACCGGCTTTCCGTCCGCATATTTGTAGAAGCCTTCGTTGGTCTTACGGCCGAGTTTCTTCGCCTCCACCAGCTTCACCAGGCTGTCGGGGATCTTTTTGTTGAACTCCTTGGCGAACACTTTCGCCACCGAAAGGCTGACATCCAATCCCACGGTGTCGGCCAATTCGGCGGGGCCCATGGGCATGCCGAAATCCAGGGCTGCCTGGTCGATGGCTTCCAGGGCCACGCCGTCGTCCGCCGCCAACATGGCTTCCATCATGTAGGGCATGAGGATGCGGTTCACCAGGAAGCCGGGTGCGGATTTCACGGGCACCGCCAGCTTGTCGATGTGCCGCGTGAAGGCCAGTGCCTTCGCCACCACGTCCTTGGGTGTGTCCTCCGCGTGGATCACCTCCACCAAGGGCATCTTGGCCACGGGGTTGAAGAAATGCAGGCCCACGAGGCGCTTCGGGTCCTTGAGCACGGTGCGCAGGGTCTCGAGGCGGATGCTGGAAGTATTTGTGGCCAACACTTCACCTGGACCCATTACCGAATCCAGACGCTTGTAGAGTTCCTGTTTGGCGTTCACGTCCTCGAAGATGGCTTCGATGGCAACTTGCGCGTCTTTGGCACCGTCACCTGCGACGTCCATCTTGAGGCGCGCTGCGGCGTCCTGCACGGCCTGGCCCTTGAGGCGTTTCTCGAAGAGTTTTTGCGCCCGCGTGAGGGCGGGTTGGATGTATTTTTCCTCCCGGTCCTGTAGCGTCACCGTGTAGCCGCGCAGCGCACACCAGGCGGCGATGTCGCCGCCCATGGTGCCGGCGCCGATCACATGCACATGTTTCAGGTCCAGGTCGGATTTCTTGCCGAGCCCCTTCAAACGGTCGGTCAACAGGAACACGCGCACCAGGTTGCGGGCGGTATCGTTCAGCATCAGCGCGGCGATCGAGTGCGCCTCCGCCACGTACATTTCGTCGCTGCCGCCATAGCGTTTCCACAGATCCACGATGGCGTAGGGCGCCGGATAATGATCGCGCCGCACTTTGGCTGCCCTGATCTGTCCGTAAAGGATGTTCGCGAGGATTGGGCGCAAGGGCGCGAGGTTCAGGAACTTCTGCAGGAGGGGGGCGGTCTTCTTGAGCCGGCCCGAGAGCACCAACTTCTTCGCCGTCTGGCGCGCCCAATCTTCCGTCACCAGCGCATCCACCAAGCCGATCTTCTTGGCTTCTCGGCCACGCACGCTCCGGCCATTCAGCATGAAGCCCATGGCGGGCAGCACGCCCACAAGGCGCGTGGAACGCACGGTGCCGCCGAAACCCGGATGGATGCCGAGCTTCACCTCCGGCAGGCCGAGGTTGAGCTTGTCGTCGTCCACCGCCACGCGATAAGTGCAGGCAAGCGACAGCTCCATGCCGCCGCCAAGGCAGAAACCCTGGATGATGACGGCGGTGGGGCAGGGCAGGGCTTCGAGGCGGTCCAGCACCGTCTGGCCGCCGCGGATCAGCTTGAAGGCGTCGTCCGGAGTCTTCAGGCCGGTGAACTCCTTGATGTCGGCGCCGGCGATGAAGCCGGTCTTTTTTCCGGAATAGATGACCAGCCCTTTGGGCTTCATACCCTCCAGTTCCCTGAGCCGCTCGTCCAACTCCTGCATGATCGCGCCCGAGAGCACGTTGGTGCTGGCACCCTGTTTGTCGAAGCACAGCCAGGCGACGCCGTCCGCGTCCTTTTCGATGCGCCAATTGAGCTCGGAAGGGGTGTCAGCCATGGGAATGCTCCGCTGTCATGGTTGTTCTTGGGGCATGGGAATCATAGAAACGCGCGGCGGTCACCGCAAGCGCATCATTCGGATGCCAGCTTCTGCTCCGAGAGACCCGTGAAGCGCATGCCGGCGGGAACGCGGAGCAGGCGTGCGCGAATCTCGTGGTCAACGCGGGTCATGTTCTGGTACCGGGCGTCATCTGCTCCGGTCTGGGTGCCGTTGAGGGTCCGCTGGATGAAATTGCGGGCACCGCGCTGCTTCAGCCGGGAGGCGCGCTCGTACACCGCGAACCAGTCGTCCTCGGCACGGTCGCCGAAGCGGCGTGCGCCGTATTCCCGCAGCACCGCCATGCGCACCTCGTTGGCGGCGATGTAGGTGCGGGCCTCCTCGTCGCTTTGCAGGATGTCGGCGCTCTGCTGGCGCAGCTTGCTGCGCACCTCCATGGGTAGACTCAGGATCTCCGTGTTCAAGAGGCGCCGGTCGACGCTGTCCATGAGTTCCCGGCGCAGGGCCTGGAGAGGGTCCGCCTCGGCGCCAAGCCCGGTTTCGAAATCCATCAGGTTGTCATGGACCGATTTCCTCACTTCATCGTTCATCTCCGCCAGCAGGGCGTGACGGCGGGCACGCTCCGCATCATCCACGGACTGAAAATCCAGCCAGGCGGCCCAGGCCTGCTCCATACGGGCCCGACGACGCAACAAGCGAGCCAATACCCCCCGCATCAGTGCGGTCTCTTTACCAAGAAGTCACAGACCAGCGGCAGATGGTCCGAGAGCTGCACTTGCGGCAATTCGAAACGGGTGACCTGGATGGCAGGCGAGTAGAGGATGAAGTCGAGCTGGCGCCGCGGACGACGGCTGGGCCAGGAAGGGACATTCGCCCGATTGGCGTTGATCAAGCCGGTGCTCGCCATGAAAACCTCCATTTCATGGTCGCCCCGGAATGTGTTGAAATCGCCCGCGACGATCACGGGTTTCACAGCGCTGCGCACAAGGGCGGAGAGATGGTGCATCTGACGGTGCCGGTGGCCGTGATGGAGCGACAGATGCACCAGAAACAGGCACACTGAATCCAGCTCCAGTTCCATGATAAGCCGCTTGATTCCCAATTCAAAATAATGAAAACGCTGCACCGCCTCGGGGTAGCGGGTGAGGAAGGCGTTGCCCTGCTTGCGTAGGATAGGCAGCCTTTGATTGATGGAGCGGCGTCCATATTTGTTCTGGAAGTGCGGGGCATGTCCGATGGCCCGGGCCACAGCTTCCGCCTGATTCACCGACGAAGCACGCAGGGAACCCATGTCGACTTCCACCAGCCCGACGATGTCAGGAGCCTGGGCACGGATGAACTCAATGATGCGTTCCAGGTTCCGGCTGGTGTTGCGCAGATAGCCAGCCCCCGGCACCGGCAGGTGAAAACCGGCACCGGTGCCCGTGGCGTAGCGCATGTTATAGAGCAGCAGGCGCAAGCGGATGGCGGCGGATTAGAATGCATCCACTATACCAGTCCTGCACGCCCGACATGTCCTCCAAGTCCGCGCCCCGGAAACCCCGCCAGTACGCCGTCCGGGTATTCACGGAAGGGGACCGGCTTTACGCCGCAATGCTGGCATCCATCGCCGGTGCCCGCCGGAGCATCAATCTGGAAAGCTATATCTTCGCGGATGACGAGATCGGGCGGCGATTCATCGCCGCCCTCACGGAACGGGCCCGAAGAGGTATTGACGTGAGGGTTTATCTTGATGCGGCGGGATCCCTGTTTTGGGGGCCCCGTGCGGTGGAGAAGGCACTCAAGGCCGGTGGGGTTAAGGTGCGTTGGTACCACCGCTGGGTGTGGCGCAAGCCGTTGCGCTACAACCGGCGCAACCACCGCAAGCTCCTGGTAGTGGACGGACGGGTGGGATATCTGGGCGGATTCAATATCCACCGGGAGAATTCCCTTACTCTTTACGGGGAAGAGCGCTGGCGCGACACCCAGGTGGAGGTCAAGGGAGAATTGGCCCAGGCGCTCGAAACCCTGTTTGATGCCTTCTGGCACAACCATCGCCCCCTGCGACCGGAGATATCAGTCCCCGGCGGGTACACCCTCATCACCAATCATTCGCGCTTGGGCCGGCTCTGCCTCCGGGATCTTTACGCAAGGAAATTCGCGGACGCCAAGCGCTGTATTCATCTCACCACCCCCTATTTCATCCCCGATTACCGCACCCGGCGCCGCCTCATGCAGGCAGCCCTGAGGGGCGTGGAAGTGCGGGTGCTGGTGCCCCGCAAGAACAACGAGCGCATCGCGAAATGGGCGGCACAGGCCGCCTACGCCAATCTGCTGGCCGCCGGCGTGCATATCCATGAATACCTGCCCCGTATGCTGCATGCCAAGACCCTGACCGTGGACGGGCGCTGGGGCACGGTGGGGACCGCCAATTTGGATTACCGCAGTTTCTTCTTGAATTACGAGCTGACCCTGGCGAGCGAGTCCGGGCCCCTGGTGGAAATCCTGGAAAAGCAGTTCCAGGAGGACCTGCGGCAGTCCATCCTTATCCAGCCCCGGGGTTGGGCAAAACGCAGCTGGTGGTTGCGGGGGCTGGAAGTCATCGGCTGGGCGGCCAGGCGCATGCTTTGACGGTTACAGAACAAAACATAATGAGAATTACTATAAGATAGTATTTATAACTTATTAATAAATAATGTTTTTATATTGTAATAACTATAAAAATCTACCGTTGAAAAGCGCGATGCTAGAGTGCCGCATCCCAGCTATGGAGTGCCCCATGTCCTGTTCCCGGTCATTCGTTTTCTGGGCCGCTCTATGCCTGGCCAGCCTGGCAGGTGGCGGGGTAGCAGCCCTGGCGGCCAATAGCGACCCATTCACCCTGGACCAAGCGCTGAGCTATCCCTATCCGTCGGAGCTGACGGCCGCGCCCGGGGGTAGCGCCCTGGCCTGGGCTGAGCAGGACCCCCACGGCGTCCGGAACGTTTGGGTCCTGGACGGGCCTGGCACCACGCCACGGCAACTGACCCATTACACGGGCGACGACGGCCAGGAACTCAGCCATCTCTCCATCAGCCGGGACGGCCAATACCTCGTGTTCGTGCGAGGCGGCGATCACGATGCCAATTGGCCCGAAGCGCTGGAGCCGGGGCCGGATTCCATGCCCATGAAGCCGGCCATGCAGGTATGGAGCGTCGGCCTCAAGGACGGGAAATTGCAGCTCCTGGGGGATGGCGACCAACCCGTGATCTCACCCGATAGCCGGCGCGTGACCTACATCCATCTCCCGGAACGCTCCGTATGGCAGGCGAGCGTCACCGGCGGCGATGCCGCCCAACTGTTCTTTGACCGGGGCAAGGCGGACGACCTGGAGTGGTCGCCCGACGGCAAGGCACTGGCATTCGTCTCTGCCCGCGGCGACCACAGCTTCATCGGTGTGTTCCGCGACACGCAGACGCCGATCCTCTATCTCGCGCCATCTACCGCGCAGGATTTCATGCCGCGCTGGTCGCCGGACGGCTCCCAAATCGCGTTCGTGCGGATGCCGGGGGAGGGCGGCGCTCCAAAACCCATCCTCAAGCAAACACCGAATCCCTGGGCGCTGTGGGTCGCCGATGTGCAGGGCGGCAAGGGCCGGCAAGTCTGGCAAAGCCCCGAAACGCTGCGCGGTTCCTATCCCGAGACCGAGGGAGAGGCGAACCTGCATTGGCTCGCGGGCGGGCGGCTCCTGTTCCTGGCGGACATGGACAACTGGCCGCATCTATATTCGGTGCCGGTGGCGGGGGGCAATGCGCGCCTGCTCACACCGGGAGCGTTCATGGTCGAGGATGTGGCCGTAAACGACGACGGTACGCACGTCATATACAGCGCCAATGCCGGCAACACTCCCGGTGACCTTGACCGCCGGCACCTCTTCTTGCTGCAGGTGGAGAGCGGCGCACAGATTGCATTGACCAGCGGCGACACCCTGGAATGGAAACCGACGCTGTCCGGCGACGGCAAGACATTGGGATTCATCCAGGCTGGCGTGCAAACCCCGCCGTTGATCGTGACGGGCAATCTCGACGATCGCATCTGGCGCAGCCAGAACCGGGACCATATCCCCGCGGAATTCCCCGCGAACAGCTTCGTGACGCCGCAACCGGTGAGCTTCAAGGCGAGCGATGGGATGGTGGCATACGGCGAGCTCTTCGATGCTCTTGGGAGCGATGCAAGGAAGCCGGCGGTGATCTTCGTGCATGGCGGGCCGCCGAGGCAGATGCTGCTCGGCTGGCACTACATGGATTATTACTCCAACGCCTATGCGGTCAACCAATATCTCGCGGCTCACGGCTTCGTGGTGCTGGCGTTGAATTACCGCCTAGGCATCGGTTACGGCCACGATTTCCATCATCCGCCCCAGTGGGGGCCTACAGGCGCGGCGGAATACAAGGACGTGCTGGCTGCCGCGCGCTTCCTGCAGCGCGATCCGCATGTGGATGCGAAACACATCGGCATCTGGGGCGGCTCCTATGGGGGCTACCTCACGGCGCTGGCCCTGGCGCGGGACTCCGGTACATTCAAGGCCGGTGTCGACATGCACGGCGTCCACGACTGGTCCTACGATCTCTCGGAATGGTTCACGGAGGGGAAACCGCGTTATGAGGAAGGCGATCACAAGCAGGCCATGAAAGTGGCGTGGCAATCGTCGCCGGTGTCCTCGGTGAAGACCTGGCGTTCCCCGGTACTGCTGATACAAGGGGATGACGACCGCAACGTCTATTTCCACGAAATGGTGGACTTGGTGAACCGCCTGCAGCAACAGCACGTGCGGTATCAGCAACTGGTGCTGCCCAACGAGATCCACGGCTTCTTGAGGCGCACGTCATGGCGTACCGCCGACCAGGCCACGGTGGATTTCTTCCGGCAGGAATTCCTGCCCCAGGGCAATTGAGCCGCTCCAGGGCGATGCCGAACAACAAGAACGTCCTGATCATCGGCGGTGGGTTACTGGGCGTCACCACCGCCTGGTACCTCGCAGAACGCGGGTTCCGGGTGACCGTGGTCGAGCGCCGCGAAAGCACGGCGCTCGAGACGAGTTCCGCCAACGGCGGTTTGGTGACGCCTAGCCAGTCAGACCCGTGGAACGCGCCCGGCACGTTCTTGCATCTCTTGCGGTGGCTCGGGCGCGAGGATTCTCCTTTGTTGTTGCGCATGGGCGCGTTGCCGGGCGTGTGGCGCTGGGGCTTCCGCTTCCTGCTGGCCTCGCGTGCGACGCCATGGTGGCGCTCCGCCGAGGCGAACCTGCGTCTCGGCCTTTACAGCGTCGCGTCGCTCCGGCAATTGCGCGAGCAGTTGTGTCTCGACTATGACAGCCTCAGTCTCGGCACCCTCAAGTTGTTCCGGGACCCTCAGGCGCTCGAACGCTCCGCCGTGTTGGCCCGATCGCTGGCACCAATGGGCCTGGAATTCCGGGTCCTGGATGCCGCCGGCGCCGTGGAGCTGGAACCGCTGCTCCAACCGCTGGTGGGAAGCTTGGCGGGCGCAATCCATTACCCAGCTGATGAGAGCGGCGATGCCCAGGCATTCACGCGCCAATTGGAGAAACGCGCGCGGGAAGCGGGTGCGGAATTCCGCTTCGGCGTCGAGGTCCGCCGAATCGATGTGCAGGGCGGGCGTGTCACAGGCCTGGGAACGGGCAACGGCACCCTTGTGGCCGACGCCTACGTGCTCGCCGCCGCGAGTTTCAGCCCCTTATTGGCGGAGCCCATCGGGCTACACCTGCCCATCTATCCGGTGAAGGGATATTCCGTGACGCTCTCGGCCAAGGACTGGAAGCGCCGTCTGTCGCTGCCTCTGGTGGATTTCGAACAAAAGGTCGTAATCACGCCTCTCGGGCCGCGCTTGCGCATCGCCGGCACGGCGGAATTCGCGGGATACGACGCCACGCTGAATCCCCGCCGCGGTGCGCACATCCTGCGGCATGCCTTGGAACTCGTTCCGGAGATCGCCGCGCAGGCGGAACACGCGCAGGTTCAACACTGGACGGGCCTGCGTCCCATGACATCCGACGGTCCGCCGGCGGTGGGGGCGACGCGCTATGCCAACCTCTATATCAATACCGGCCATGGCCCCCTGGGTTGGACGCTGGCGGCGGGATCGAGCCGCGCGTTGGCCGATCTGATGGCGGGGAATACACCGGAACTGGACATGACGCCGTATAGCCCGGCAAGATTCACCCGCTGAGAGTCACTGTCCAGTCGCACGCTCTTCGACTACACGGTTGTAGGTCGTAAACCCAGTCAGGCTCAGGCTTACCGGCTGTCCGGTGGCATCGAGGCCAAAGGTCGCATAGCTCTTGCCCAGGTAGTCGTAGTTCCAACGGACCTGGAAAGTGTCGTGATTCCAGTGCTGCATGTCGCCGTTGAAACGCTTACTGGCGCGCAGGACCAGTTTCCCGTTTTCAAGCGTGACGCGCACGCTGCCGTAGAGATCGCTGTTATAGGTGCCGGCATAAGCTGCCAGCGGCAAGGGCGCATCTCCGGGTTGCCGCGCGCTTTCAAGCTTGTCTTCGGCCGCCTTGTCCGCCTCGTAAGCGGGTTCCACCGTGGCGAGCACGCTGGCGCTCCAGTCCTTCTGGGGCTGGCGGAGATAGCCGTCCACCACGCGCCACACCAGCGCCATCGGCAGCCAACTCTGGTCCATGTTGCTCAATACCACCACACCCAGGTGTTCGGATGGCACGAGCCCCAGGCCGGCGCTCATGCCGTCGATGTGCCCGGAATGCCATAGAACCTTGGTACCGGCGTAATCCTGCATGAAGAACCCGAGACCGTAGGCATAGAAATGGCTGCCGGGGTTGAGGGCGCTCAGGAACTTGGCCTCAGCATCGCTGCCGCCGATGAACATCTGTGGTGCTTGCATCTCGTGGACCACCGCCGCGCTGACCAGCTGCCGACCCTGATAGCGGCCGTCGGCCAAAAGCATCCGCATCCACTGGGACATGTCGCGCACGCTGGAATCGATGGCGCCAGCCGGGTCCACGTTGTCTATGCTGTCCCAGCGAATGGGTTCCACCTTGCCATCCACCTCTGCATGGGGCGTCGCCACGTCCTTGCGGTGGGTAAGGGCGGAGACGCTGGTCACGGTATTGATCATCTGCAGGGGTTCCAGGAAGCGCCCACGCACGTAGTCGCTCCAGGAGCTGCCGGTCACGGCGGGAATCACTTCCCCGGCGGTCATGTAGAGGCTGTTGCTGTAGCAGAACTGGGAACGGAAGCTGTAGGCAGGCTTCTGGTAGCGCAGCCTCGTCATGATGTCCTGGGCGCTGAAATCGGTGGCGTACCAGACCCGGTCTTCGCCGCAGACACCGCTGCGATGACTCAGGATGTCGCGCAGGGTGATCTCATGCGTGACGTAAGGGTCATACATCCTGAGGCCGGGTAGATAATCCGTCACAGGCGAGTCCCAGGAAATTTTTCCCGTGTCCACGAGCGTTCCGAGGGCGGCGGCGGTGAAGGCCTTGGTGTTGGACCCGATGCTGAACAGCGTGTCCGCATCCACCTTCTCGACGTCGTCCAGGCTGCGCAAGCCAAACCCCTGGGCCCAGACGAGCTTGTCGTCCTTCACCACCGCAATGGCGAGTCCCGGGACTTTCCAATCGCCCATGGCCTTCACGATGTAAGCATCCAGGCCGGCGAGTTCCGTTGGAGGCGTATCGGCGGTGGCGGGCCCGCATACGAACAGCGCACTTACGAAGGCGGTGGCGAAGGTCGAAATACGCACGTCAGGTTCTCCTGGACTCAGTCTAAAAACCACACGTGTACGAACTAAATCTGCATAACACAGTAACCCGGACCAGTGGAATTTTGGGGTATAAAGTTCCGCGCAGGCATCCAGCGGGGGCGCTAGGGATGCCGATCAAAGCGAGGGACGGGCGCCGCCATACATGTGTGGCGGCCCCGATGAGACGGGATCCTCATCTATCCGAACCGGCCCAGGAAGGGCTCGCGATGACGGCTTCAGGCGCCGCCGACATGTCATGGACACAGTCAGGGGAGCGCCATGGCCAAGAATCGCGAATCTCGCGCCTTTAGACCGGACGAGAGCACCACGGACATCCGGAACCTGCTGCAGCAGGAACGCAAGATCAAGTCCGAATTCACCAGCGACATCCGCGATGCGGCGCGGCTGCACGGCAGGGCGCGCGCCAATCTCGCGCGCTTGTCGGAAGACATGTTGGCGGCGCGTCCGTTGGATCTCGATGTTACCCGCGAGGTGGTGCTCGCCATCTATGACAGCATGCAGAAGAATCCCAACATCCTGTTGTGGATGACGAACATGCAGATGCCGTACGAGCATCATGCCTGCCACAGCTTCAACGTAGCGGTACTGTCCATGCTCTATGGCAGGCACAAGGGCAAAAGCCGCGCGGACATGATCGCACTGGGCACGGGTGGATTGTTGCATGACCTCGGCAAGACGCGCATTTCCCCCGAGTTGCTCGACAAGCCGTGCCGTCTCGATCCCGACGAACTCGATATCGTCCGCCGGCACGCCATGGAAGGTTATAAGGCACTCGATGCGACCGGGCGACTGACCAAGGACGTTCTGGACATCGTGCGTTGCCATCATGAGCGCCCCGATGGCAACGGCTACCCGGACGGAATGTTCGGCGACAGCATTCCCGAACTCGCGCGCATGGTCGCCGTGGCGGATGCCTACGACAGCATCGTGTATGGATACGGCTACCGTCAGCCGGTGACACCGACCGAAGCATTGCGAACCCTGAAGGTGCAGGCATCGGAGGAATACGGTGAGGAATTCGTGGAGGATTTCATCCGCTGCATGGGCGCCTATCCCGTGGGCAGTGTGGTGGAATTGAATTCCGGAGCCCTGGTGATGGTCGTTGCCTCCAACACGCAGGCACGGCTCAAGCCCAAGGTCATGACCCTGCGCAACGAGGATGGCAAGTACGAGAAACCGCGTATGTTGACCGACCTTTCCGTCTACAGCGACGACGAATTGGCTGAACGCTGGGGCATCCATGGCCTCGTGGATCCCGCGGTTCTGCCGTTCGACGTGCGCAGCGTGATCCTGGAAGAGATTCAGTTCTAGACTGATTCCAGCAGCGCCCCGCGGAGGGCGGCAAGTTCGCCCAGCCACGGGGTATTTGGGTAAAATAGCGGTTCATTTCAGCTTAGATTCCGGAGCGTAATGCGGTCCCAACAGCCTGGGGAGCGCATGATCCCCGGAATTCCCAAAGGGCGAAGTAATGCGGCGCAAGATCAGCGTGAACGAACTCGCCATCGGCATGTATGTAGCCGAGCTTGACAAGCCATGGGAGCAGAGTTCGTTCCTGTTTCAGGGTTTCACGATTGAGTCCCCCGAAGACCTCAAGCAACTCTGCGAGGAATGCAGTTTCGTCTACGTTGACGTCGCGCCGCCGAAGGAGGCACACCGGCCGGCAGCGCGGCGGCCCATGGCACCACCCGTGGCCAGCACCACCATCACATCACGCAACGCCCCCGAGGCGGTGGCGTTCCGCAACGAGGTGCGGCAGGTCGCCAAGACGCAGCAGGCAGCGGAGACCAGCATCACGCGCGTCATGGATGATTTCCGCCTGGGCAAGAGCCTTGATACGCAGGACACCAAGGCAGCCGTTGCTCAAATGGTCAGCGCCATCAGCGTCAGCCCGAATTCCATGCTGTGGCTCAGTAACCTTCGCCTGAAGCATGAACGCACAGCAAGTCACTGCCTCAACACCGCGATTCTTGCCATCGCGTTCGGCAAGCATATCGGGCTCAGCGAAGCCGACCTGAACATATTGGGGCAGGGTGCCATGCTGCACGACATCGGCAAGGTACGCGTCCCTCCGCAGATCCTGGATAAACCCGGAAAATTCACCGAGGAAGAATTGCAGTTGGTGCGCAAGCACGCTGTAGACGGTGAAGCCGTGCTCAAGCTGACCAAGCAGGTACCCGACAAGGTGCTGGAAATCGTGCGCATGCACCATGAGCACCTCGACGGCAAGGGTTATCCCGACGGCCTTTCGGGGGACGCTATTCCGTTGGCCGCCCTCATCACGGGCATGGTGGATGCCTACGACAGCCTTACGACCGATAATCCATACCGCCCAGCGGCGAGCCCGGCGGATGCCCTGCGTGTCCTCCGCCTGGAGGGATCCCATAAGTACGGACGCGACTTGATACAGGAATTCATCCGCTGTCTCGGCATTTATCCTGTCGGCAGCCTGGTACGGTGCAACAACGGCGCGCTGGCCATGGTCATGTCATCCAATGCCGAGTCCCGATTGAAACCCCTCATCATGGTGGTGCGCGACGAGGACGGAGTCGATCTCAAGCCACGCTTGCTGCTGAATCTGGCCACCATGGGCGAAGAATTGGCGGTGCGCTATGGCATCAGCGGCAATGCTGATCCCAAAGCGTGTAACGTGAATTTGCCCGGCATCATCGCCGAAGAAAGCGGTCTCTAGCGCGAGGCGGTATCAGCGCGGCTCGCCGGTCGCTTCGACGCCAATCCCCATCCTGCGATAAAGACCACCGCCGAATACATGATCAGCCCGTACACGCAGGGTGGATAACCGAAGAGGGTACCGGGTTGCCCCACTGGCGTACACGCCGCCGCCTGCGTCGAAAATTCCCGGTAGGTGAGGGTGCCTGAGAAGACGGCGCCCGCGAGACCTATCACGAAAATAACCTGCAATGCCCGCTTCATATCCATGACCGGCTCCCTTGAATCCCGGTTTCCATGCCACAAAGCATCGGCGCACCCGGCTGCACCGGCCATGACACAGATCAATTCCCCGCCGGCATGGCAGGCTTAAGCTTCATTGAGGCAACAAGGCCAGGGGAAGTGGAATGCAGAAACCAGCTGCAAGGCACAAACACGTCCGGAAATGGTCGGCACGGGTGACCCGAACCAGCCACGCCCTGGCCCTGGAAGGCGGGGTGTTCACGTGTAAAGATCCGCGACGCATCGCGCGCTCGTTGCTCCGTTCGGCGGAAGCCAGCCAGACCCGTAAGTCCACGCCGTTCCGTTCCGCCATGTCCATGCTCGTGTTCTACATCAACCGAGCCGGCAAGCCGTTGAGTGTGCGACAACGCCGCGTGCTGGAACAGGCGAAGCAGGAACTGCGCCACTTATCCGGTAGAGGCTGACTTGCTTCCCACGCAGTCCACGACTTTGCGTCTCGTTTTCTAGGTGATGAATACGGATGGCGAGCGCATGGGCGGCATCGTTCATTTGGGCGAACCTTCCGTTCGAGGACTGATTCAAAGTCTAAGGGCAGGACTCTTTCGGAAGGCTGACTTGGATCAAGTACAGGCTATTGGTGGCTAGCCCCGAAGCCGCCAGCCGCCCATTTATTCGCTTTAGCGAAGACGGACCGATCGAGGTCAGGGCTACGAAATGCAGGTTCGAGGCTTCAAGTAACTGAAGGGCACTGCGGTAACACTTGTCCTGCTCTGAATTCCGACATCATCTTTGCTGCTGACGACTACGATGTAATGAATATGTAAAGGATCACTGTTACATTGTAATCGCGACCCAAGTCTTGCCAAATCGCCGGGACCGTCCTAACTTGAAGTGAGTACATGAGGTGACGCGCAGGGGGTGCCTGCGAGCACCCATGGTGTCGCTCGGCAGGCCATGCAATACGGGCGACAAGGGGCCAGGGATTGAAGTCAGGTGAGTTAGCAACAGGGCGTTTTGACTCGGTGCAAGATCATGTGCGAGTTATCGCTGCAAGCACCGTAGACAATGCCTTTTCTTCCGGTCTTGGGTCGGCCGAGCGCATGCTGCTCGATTCGATCATGGCCAATCGGGTGCTGCTGCATGCAGGCGATCACCTCGTGTACGAGGGCGACGCATTTAGAACCCTCTATTTCGTTTGCGCGGGTACCTTGAAGAGCTTTACCGATGACCTCGCAGGTCGTGAGTACGTACATGAATTCTATTTTTATCAGGACATCATAGGTCTAGACGGGATCGCGACGAACCAATATCGAGCGAACGTCATGGCTCTCAACACAGTTTTGGTCATTGGCTATCCTTATATGAAACTCATGGAGTTATTCAGCCACTTGCCGCAATTTTTTTCACACATAGTGAAACGCATGAGCCGGGCCCTCTCGCGCAACGAGGCATTATTCGGCGATTTCAGCGCCGAGCAGCGCGTGGCGACATTCCTGCTGGATATGGGGCGGCGTTTCGATGAACTTGGCTTTTCGTCACGTATATTCAACCTATACATGCCGCGACGGGACATCGCCAATCATCTGCGGCTTGCCCCTGAAACCGTCAGTCGCCTGTTTACCCGCTTCAGAAAAGACGGTTTGATCGAAACTCGGGGCCGCGAAACTCGGATTCTGGAACCCAGGCGATTGCGCGAGATTGCGGGAGCACCCGAATTGCCCTGACGCAGACACAGGTCTGCGATCCTGTGCCTACTCAAGCGTCTTGCGAAAGCGCCAGATGCTCGCCGCCAATAGCAGGGCGCCGATAGCCGCCATGGCGGCAAAATCAGTCCATAGTGCAGCGAATCCCACGTCCTTTAGAAAGGTGGCCCGGATCACCACCAGGTAATAGCGTACCGGGTTGATATCGGCTACCCATCGCAAAAACTCCGGCATGCCGGCGATGGGGAAGGCGAAGCCTGACAGGATGAACAAGGGATTCAGAACGAAGAAATTTGAGGCAAAGGCCTGCTGCTGGGTGCGCGCTAAGGTCGAAAGCAGAAGCCCAAGCGCGATGGCGCTCAGCAGGAACAACACCGTGCCGAGCAGCAGCAGAAGCAGGCTGCCCGCGAACGGCACCCGGAACCAGAGCACCCCGACGAAGCCGATGAACGCAGCTTCCACCATGCCGA
>JBLNDO010000071.1:0-7133 GCA_050261675.1 Bacillota bacterium | reverse complement strand
CCGGACTCGCCTCCGCCGAATCAAGCACGAAAGTGCTTGATTCGCGGGCGGCGCGTCCCTGCACCGCTGAAGCGCTGAAAGACAGCGCCTGAGGGTGTCTCACGCATACCGGTCAACGCTGCGGACGACGGTCCCAAGGGCGGGGCCGGGGTGTAGGATATGTGCAGCCAAATGCCGCCCAACCCCCGCATGTCGCGCAGCAGCAGTTTCGACACCCTCAGCGACAGTCTCGCCCGCGCCGGCGCCGCCTGCGACGCCGCCGAGGCCCACGGCACCCTCTGCGGCGTGCTCTGCATCGGCGCCGACGGCGGCGATACCTGGGTCAAGCACATCCTCGAGGACGCCACCGGCGCCGCAGCGCAGCAGCAGGCCTGCCGTCACTCGCTCCTGAGCCTTCGAGACAGGACCCGCAGGATCCTGGCGGACGGCACCCTGGAATTCGCCCCCTCCCTCCCCGGAGACGATGCACCCTTGAAGGCACGTACCGCGGCGCTCGGCGAATGGTGCCAGGGATTCCTGTACGGTATCGGCCTCGGGGGACGGCGCCTGTCGGACGCCGGGCTCGCGAACGAGGTGGGCGAGGTGCTCCGGGACATGGCCGAGATCTCCAAGGCCGTCTTCGACGGCGACCAGCCGACCGAGCAGGACGAGGCGGACTACGCCGAGGTCGTGGAGTACCTGCGGGTGGGCGTACAGATGATCTACGAGGAGCTACAGGCGGACATCACCGGCAAACCTGTACCCCCCAATACCACAGTGCACTGAACATGGTGATTCAACCCCAGGAATACGCCCGCCGCCGCAAGGACCTCATGCGCATGATGGGCCACGGCTCCATCGCCATCGTGCCCGGCGCCCGCGAGAAGATACGCAACCGCGACACCCATTACCCCTTCCGCCAGGACTCGGATTTCCACTACCTGACGGGCTTCCCGGAGCCGGACGCGGTGGCGGTGCTGGTGCCGGGGCGCAAGCAGGCGGAGTTCATCCTGTTCGTGCGCGACCGGGACCCGGCCATGGAGACCTGGAACGGCCGGCGCGCCGGACCCGAGGGGGCGACCCGCGGCTACGGCGCCGACGATGGGTTCCCGGAGGGCGACATCGACGAGATCCTGCCGCACCTCATGGAGAACTGCGAGCGGGTGTTCTATACCATGGGCGTGTATCCGGAGTTCGACAAACGGGTCATCGCCTGGGTGAACCAGTTGAAGGCCCAGACCCGCACGGGCATCCACCCGCCCCAGGAATTCGTGTCCCTGGACCACCTGCTGCACGACATGCGCCTCTACAAGAGCAAGACGGAGGCGGAAGCCATGCGCGCGGCGGCGGCGGTCTCGGTTTCCGCCCACGAGCGCGCCATGCGCGCTTGCCGGCCGGGCATGAACGAGGCGGAGCTGGAGGCGGAGTTCCTGCACGAGTTCCGCCGCCACGGCGGCACCGCCGCCTACAGTCCCATCGTGGGCGGCGGCGAGAACGGCTGCATCCTGCACTACATCGAGAACAGCCGGCCGCTCAAAGACGGCGATCTCGTGCTCATCGACGCCGCCTGCGAGCTCAATTGCTACACCTCGGACATCACCCGCACCTTCCCGGTGAACGGCCGCTACACGGCGGAGCAGCGGGCGGTGTACGAGGTGGTGCTGGCGGCCCAGCGCGCGGCCATCGCCCAGGTGAAACCCGGCAAGCACTGGAACGCGCCCCACGAGGCGGCGGTGAAGGTGATCACCGAGGGCCTGAAGGACTTGGGGCTGCTCAAGGGCCCCGTCTCCAAGCTCATCAAGGACGAGGCCTACAGGGCCTACTACATGCACCGCACCGGCCACTGGCTGGGGCTCGACGTGCACGACGTGGGCGACTACAAGGTGGGCGAGGAATGGCGGGAGTTGGAACCCGGCATGGTGCTCACGGTGGAACCCGGCATCTACATCGCCCCCGGCAGCAAGGGCGCGCCCAAGCACTTCCAGGGCATCGGCGTGCGCATTGAAGACGATGTGTTGGTCACCAAGGGTGAACCGGACGTGCTGACGGGCGCGCTCCTGAAGGATCCGGACGCCATCGAAAGCTTCATGCAGCGGAACGCCGCGTGACCGCCCGTGCCTGACAAGGAATACGACCTCCTGATCGTCGGCGGCGGATTAGTGGGCGCCAGTCTTGCCGCCGCGCTCGCACCTTTGCCCTTGAAGATCGCGGTGGTGGAAGCGGTGCCCTTCGGGAGCCGCGGCCAGCCGAGCTTCGACGACCGCATCACCGCCATCTCCGAGGGCAGCCGCCGCATCTTCGAGAGCATGGGAGTCTGGGCCGGCATCGGACCGGAAGCCTCGCCCATCAAACACATCCTGGTCTCGGACAAGGGCCGCCTCGGCGCCACGCGCCTGCATGCGGAGGAAGCGGGGGTGGAGGCCTTGGGCTGGGTGACGCCCAACCGCCGCATCGGCAAGGCGCTCGTGGATTTCATCGGCGGGAAGGCGAACATCGCCCTGTACGTGCCCGCCAAGCTCAAATCCTTCACGGTCGGCGACGATTCCGTGCAAGCGGAGGTGGAGGCGGAGGAGCCGGCGACGCTCCGGGCGAAGCTGCTCATCGCCGCCGACGGCGCCCAGTCGGAAGTGCGGCGCCAACTCGGCATCGAAGGCAAGAAATGGGATTACCGGCAGACCGCCGTGGTCTGCAACCTCCGGGTGGAAAGGCCGGCGGCGGACACCGCCTACGAGCGCTTCGCCGACGACGGACCGGTGGCGCTGCTCCCCATGGGCGGCGACAAGTACGGCCTGGTCTGGGTCGTGGACACCGCCGCGGCGCCGGCGGTCCTGGGCCTGGACGACGCCAGCTTCCTGGAGCAGGCGGCCTCGCGCTTCGGCGGAAGGCTTGGGCATTTCATCCAGGCGGGCAAGCGCGTGAGTTATCCCTTGAGCATGGTGCAGGCCGAGACCCAGCTCGCCCGGCGCACACTCATCATCGGCAACGCCGCCCACAGCCTGCATCCGGTGGCGGGGCAGGGATTCAATCTCTCGCTGCGCGACGTGGCCATGCTCGCGGAAGTGCTGGCGGACGCAGGGCGCGACGGCCAGGATCTCGGGGCCGAGGATGTGCTGCAAGGTTACGTGGACGCGCGCCGCGGCGACCAGCGGGGCACGGCCCTGTTCACGGACGTGCTCACTCGGATCTTCGCCAATCCCTTGAAGACCGTCGCCTGGGGACGCAACGCGGGCTTGCTGGCCCTCGAACTCCTGCCCACGACCCGGCGCACGCTGCTCCGGCACAACATGGGCCTCGGCGGACGCCTGCCGAAACTCGCACGCGGACTGCCGCTCTAATGCGGTCAAGAACCGCATTAGAGCTCCCAATCCGAAGCCTGAAAAGGCCATCCCTGTCCTTTTCAGGCTCGAAAATCGCGGAGTCTTCGCGCGTTGTGCGAAGCCCAGGGCGGCCAATAAAGCCGCCCGTCTCGCGCATGCGCGAGACCCACGATTTTCTCCGTGTCCCACGGCGGTAAATCCCTTTACCGCAACTCATCGTGTGAGCGAGTAGCATGGCCGACATGAACAAGTTTGATGTGGTCATTGTCGGTGGCGGTGTCGTTGGCGCGACGCTGGCCTGCGCGCTGAAAGATGCCGGTCTTTCCCTCGCGCTCCTGGACGCGCAAGCGCCGGCGAAATACGACCCGAAAGGCGAAGTGGACCTCCGGGTATTCGCCCTTTCCCTGGCGAGCCGCCGCATCCTGGAGCGGGTGGGCGCCTGGGAGACCGTGGCGGCGGCGCGGGTGTCGCCTTACCGGGAAATGCAGGTCTGGGACGCGGGCGGCCAAGGCAGCATCCATTTCGACAGCGCGGACCTCGGTGAGCCGGAACTGGGCTACATCGCCGAGAACGCGCTCCTGCAGCACGCTCTCTGGAAGCAGCTCGAGAACCAGGCCGCGGTGACCCTGCTCCACCCGGCGAAACCGGAAGCGCTCACCCTCGAGGACGGCTCGGCGACGCTCGTGGTGTCGGTCGGGCGGCGCCTGAAGGCGCGGCTCGTGGTGGCGGCAGATGGCGCCGCCTCGGCGACCCGCGAGATGGCGGGCATCGGCGTGGTGAGTGCGAGTTACGGACAGCGGGCGGTGGTGGCCCACGTGCGCACCGAGAAGCCCCATGAGGCCACCGCCTGGCAGCGCTTCCTGCCCACGGGGCCGGTGGCGTTCCTGCCCTTGGCGGACGGGCGCATCTCGGTGGTCTGGTCGGCGGAGGAGGCGGAAGCGGAGCGCATCCTTGCGCTCGACGACGCCGGTTTCTGCGCGGCATTGACCCAGGCGAGCGAAGCCCGGCTCGGCCAAGTGCTCTCCACCACCCGGCGGCTGGCCTTCCCGCTGCAAAGGCTGCGGGCGGAACAGTACGTGCGCGGCCGCTTCGCGTTGGTGGGCGACGCGGCGCACGCGGTGCATCCGCTCGCGGGGCAGGGCGTGAACCTGGGGATACTGGACGCCGCGGCGTTGGCGGAAACGATCGGCGATGCGCACAAGCAAGGGCGCGACATCGGCGATCTGGGTGTGCTCAGGCGCTATGAACGCTGGCGAAAGGGCGACAATCTCGCGATGATTTTCGCGCTAGACGGATTTAAACGGCTTTTCAGCAACGATTATCGAGGTATAACCATATTGCGGAACGCCGGATTACGCGCTGTAGACCGTTTTACGCCGCTTAAACACGCATTTGTGCGCCGCGCCATGGGTTTGAGCGGTGATTTGCCGCATTTGGCGCGCTAAAACGCGCTTTTGAACACCCAAAACGGTGTCAGAGAGACAAAAAACCCGCCGTGAGGCGGGTTTTTTGTCAGTGCATGCTTACACGATCATTTCTTTGACTGCAGCTTGTCGATCTTGGCGGCGCAGATGAAGTCGTTCTCGGACAACCCGGCGATGGCGTGGGTGGAATAACGCACCAGGCAGTGGTTGAAGCCCACTTCCAGGTCCGGATGGTGGCCTTCCGCTTGCGCGATCCAGGCCACGGCGTTCACGAAGAACATGGTCCCCTGGAAACCCTTGAACTTGAAGTCCTTGCGGATCTCCTTCGCGTCCGGCGTCAGGGTCCAATCCGGGGCGATCTTCTTCAGGTAGCGCTCGGATTCTTCCTTCGTCAGCGGGCTGATGCCGCCTTCGCAGGGGACGCAGTGTTTTTCTGCAAGAGCTGTTTCGGACATGGATTCCTCGGGTCGGATTAGGCCCAGCTGACTTTCTTTTCAGCGGGCGGGAAGGTGGGTTTGTGCATCCCCAGTTTTTCGGCTTCGGCGATCAGCGCGAACAGGTCCTGGTGGGCCAGGTCGAACATGTCCTGCAGGCTGTTGATGATGAAATACACCGTCTGGAAGATGTCGATGCGGTAGGGCGTGCGCAGGGCGTCGACGGGGTCGAAGGGCTTGCGCTGGGGCTTGTCGCTGTCGATGGAATAGGGTGTTTCCCCGTAGGAAGACACGATGCCGGCACCGTAGGTCTTGAGGCCTTGCGCCGTGTTGATCAGGCCGAATTCCACCGTGAACCAGTAGAGCCGCGCGAGCTTCACGTGGTCTTCCTTGCGGGCGCGTACGCCGGCCTTGCCGTAAGCGTGGGTGAACTCGGCGAAGCGCGGGTCCGTGAGCAGCGGCGTGTGGCCGAAGATCTCGTGGAAGATGTCCGGTTCCTGCAGGTAATCCATGTCCTCGCGGTTGCGGATGAAGGAGGCGGCGGGGAACTTCTTGTCGGCCAGGAGCTGGAAGAACTGGCCGAAGGGGATGAGCGCCGGCACCGGCGCCACTTCCCAGCCGGTGTGCTTCTTCAGCACCGCCGAGACCTCGCCGCACTGGGGGATGCGGTCCATGGGGAAGTGCATCTTCTCTAGGGCGTCCAGGTATTCCGGGCAGGCGTATTTCTGGACGATGGGGATCTGGCGGTGGATGAGGTCGCGCCAGACCGCGTGTTCCTCGTCGCTGTAGGCGATGAAGCCCTTGGCGTCCGGAACTTTCGCGACGTATTTTGTGGATTTAGCCATCGCAACCTTAGGGCTTGGTTCTAACAGGCCGGCCAGGCACTGAAGCAGGGCGGGAATTCTAACAGCTCGCCTCTGGTCACCCGGCCGGGCCGGGGAGGGGCGCTTTCCCCTTATATATAGACCCCTGACCGGGGGCAAAAGTCCGGCCCAAAATGGCCTGTTATGCCGACTTTAACTTCTGGCAGGGTAGTGGCTACGGACGTAATCGTCCACGATCTTCTGGAAATCTGCCGTTATCGTGTCGCCCTTCAAAGTGACGGTTTTTTGCCCATCCACATAGACCGGGGCCACCGGGTGCTCGCCGGTGCCCGGCAGGCTGATGCCGATGTTGGCGTGCTTGCTCTCGCCCGGACCGTTCACGACACAACCCATGACCGCCACCTGCAGGGTCTCGACCCCTGCGTGGGATTTTTTCCACTCGGGCATGCGGTGGCGGATGTAGCTCTGGATGTCCTGGGCGAGTTGCTGGAAATAGCTGCTGGTGGTGCGGCCGCAGCCGGGACAGGCGGCCACAAGCGGCATGAAGGCGCGCAGTCCCATGGTCTGGAGCAACTCCTGGGCCACGATCACCTCGCGGGTACGGTCGCCGCCGGGTTCCGGCGTCAAGGAGATGCGGATGGTGTCGCCGATGCCCTGTTGCAGCAGTACCGCGA
This sequence comes from Bacillota bacterium, assembly GCA_050261675.1. Classification (GTDB taxonomy): domain Bacteria; phylum Pseudomonadota; class Gammaproteobacteria; order Natronospirales; family REEB76; genus DASUBN01. The sequence continues at coordinate 481 of JBLNDO010000071.1, read as the reverse complement.
GCGCCGCCGTCGAGGCCACGATGCCCTTGCTGCCCATGCCGGCCTCCGTGAGACCGAGGTGCAGCGGGTAATCGCAGCGCTGAGCCAATCTGGAATACACATCGATCAGGTCCTGCACGCCGCTCATCTTGCAGGAGAGGATGATGCGGTCGTGGGGAAGGCCGAGTTTCTCCGCCTGCTCCGCGGAGAGCAGCGCCGAGGCCACCATGGCCTCGTGCAGGATCAGCTTGGCGTCCTTGGGTTCCTTCGCCTTGGCGTTCTCGTCCATCAGGCGGGTGAGGAGATCCTGGTCGAGGCTCCCCCAGTTCACGCCGATGCGCACTGGCTTCTGATATTTCAGCGCCACCTCGATCATCTCGGCGAACTGGGGGTCGCGCTTCGAGCCCCGGCCCACGTTGCCGGGATTGATGCGGTACTTGGCGAGTGCCTCGGCGCATGCGGGATGCTCCTTGAGGAGCTTGTGGCCGTTGAAATGGAAGTC
>JBLNDO010000070.1:0-8857 GCA_050261675.1 Bacillota bacterium | reverse complement strand
CTGGAATGGAACGGCGTACCCCTGCAGGGTATGGCCGTCACAAACAACTTCATCGGCCAGTTTGTCCAGGCCACGATACCCGCCGCCGATCTTGCTACTGCAGGCAGCGCCACCGTAGCCTTGGTGACCCCGGGCCCTGGCGGCGGGACGTCTCAGACCACATTCACCGTGACCGTCCATCCACCCGAGATCGACAGCCTGAACCCGGGCTTCATCGCGCCGGGGAGCGGTGACTTCACTCTCAGTCTGTATGGCCAGGATTTCGATCCCAGTGCCGCGGTGTACTGGAACAGCGATCAGCTAGCCATCACCCAGATATCCTCCGGCCAGATCCAGGTTACCGTGCCCGCAGCGGAAGTCATGACTGCAGGCGTCGCCAAGCTGACCGTGGTCAACCCGGACGCGGCAGGCGGGACCTCCGTGCCCGCGAGTTTCGCGGTGGACGCCAGCGGCACCTCGATACAAGCCCTGGCGCAACCGGTCAACGACATCGAGTGGGATCCGCGACAGTTCACCTTGTATGGCACCACCCATTCGGCTGATGCGAACTACCCCCATGACATCGTCAGCATAGACCCCGTCGCCGTCGGTATCGTCGCGTCGACGGGTACCAGCCCCACCGTCGAAGGCCGGCAGCTATCCCTGTCCAAGGACGGCACGATGCTGTATGTGGGCCTGATTGCCCCGTGGGGGGTGGAACGCGTCGCGATGCCCGGGTTCACCTACGCCGGGAATCTGCCCATCTTCAGTGGAGGATCACAAGCTGTCGTCGCAAGCGGGGTGCAAGCCTCGCCCCTGTACTCGCACGTGGCGGCCGTGACCATTCTGAGCAACGGGCTGGCATCTTCCAACCAGGGCGCCACGGTCTTCGATGATACTGATGCTGTTCGCTACTTCAGCCAGAACGAGACCTGGGATGCCATGGCCTGGAGCGCCGATGGGCTCAGCCTGTACGGTGGCGATACGCTGGATAGTCCGAAGAGCTTTATGAGCGGCGCTTATAGTCTCACCGCCACGGGCACCATACCCATACAATCCACGGGAGGGCTCTGGGCCGGTGGGCCGATGCACGTGGATCTTGGCTCGGGGCTGGTCTATGCGGACGGCAGCGCCAACGTGATTGATCCCGTGGGCGGCGCGGTCGCTGCGAGCTATCCGGTCTCCGGTGTCATGGTCCCGGATTCTTCCCTGGGCTGCGCTTATTTCATATACCAGACGGAAGCCCAGGCAGGCACCAGCGACTGGACCCTGGCCTGCTACAGCACCACGGACCAGACCCTGACGCGCTCCATCGCCATTCCGAGCCTGAACGGCGCGCCCACCAAGATGATGCGCTGGGGCAACGAGGGCCTCGCGTTCATCACCGATGGTGGCTACATCTACTTCGTGTCGGGGCAGGTGGTCACTGGGAATTGACCGGTCACCGCCCTCTATATTTCGTGAACTAAAGAGTCATTGACCTGACCAAACCCGGCCATTAATCTTCGCCTCGGCTGGGATGTCTAAAGCCGGCATTTTGAAGGGAATTAGGGGAAAACAGATGGACGTCGTTTCTAGCCGGATCCTGAACGAAGCCGTCCAATTGATGACTGTGTTCGCGACCCACCTGGCGACGTCAGGCAAGGCTCAAAAGGTTCTCATTGGCCGGGCGCATTCCTGGTCCGGACATATACCCTGGGGATATCAATGACTCATTTCTTAAACCGCTCGCGCTGGGCGGCGATTGTGCTCGTCTGTCTCGCTGCTCAGTTCTATTCCGATATCGCCTCGGCCGGAACTCCTCCAACCGTGACGGCGTTATATCCCGCCTCGGTTAAAGCGGGAAATGTCGCGACAATCGAGATTACCGGCGGCGGGTTCGTACAGGGGTCCGTAGTGCAGTGGTCGGGGGCGAGTAGCCAGTACCTCAAGACGTATTTCTACTCATCCAGGAAACTATATGCAGAACTCACAATTGGCGACGTCGCGGTGGGCCGCATCGCTACCATCAAGGTAATCAATCCGGGTTCGCTGGCCTCAAACGGCATGTCCTTCACGGTCAATAACCCGGTGCCCAAATTGCACTGGGCGGCGCCTTACCAGGCTTATACGGGCTCCGGGCCGTTCACGCTTGCACTGCAAGGGTCGAATTTCAATGCGGCGACCAAACTGCTCTGGAATGGTCAGGCACTCAAGATATCCACTCGAACTCCTAGCTTCCTCCAGGCGACTGTGCCATCTATGCAAACCGCAAATGCGGCGACTGCGAGCCTCAAAGTGGTAAACCCCGCGCCTGGCGGTGGTTCCGCCAAGATGAGCTATGCCGTGGTATTGCAGCCCCCGGTGATCGGTTCGCTCAGTCCCGGATTTGCTATCTCCGGCGCATCCGACTTCACATTGACAGTGAATGGTGTGCATTTCGATCCGAGCGCGGTGGTGAACTGGAACGGAGCAGCGCTTGTAACGAGCTTTGTTTCCGACACGCAATTGCAGGCGACTGTGCCCGCCGCGGACGTGACCAATGCAGGAGTCAATTCCGTGACCGTCATCAATCCACCTGCGGCGGGTGGGGTGTCCGGACAGGCCACATTTGCGGTGGACCCGAGCGGGACGTTCGTGGTTCGCGTGGCTCAGCAAACGCAGGATATCGCCTGGGACTCGGTCCATTTCGCCCTGTACGGTACTGCTAGCACCGCGGCTTCAAGCAATTCGAGCTCGATCGTTATTCTTGATCCGGTAGCCGCGTCCATTGCCAATACCGTTACGACCAATGGGGATCCTAGCCTACTGTCAATGGCAAATGACGGCGAATTCCTTTACGTTGCGACGGAAGCTACCGACAACACATATTCGATTCAGCGTCTGAGCCTACCGTCGTTTACCGTGGATTTCAGCAAAAATGCGGGTAGCGATTTCTACAGCACGTATACAGTGACTGACATGAAGGTTTCGCCTATCTATTCACATGTTGTCGCGGCGATTTATGACGATCTTGCCCTATCACCCCACAATTGGGGCGCCAAGCTCTTGAACGATGAGATCGTAAGTGGGGTCGGAAGCTTCGCTAATACCTGGGATACTTTGGGTTGGAGTCCGGATGGCCTGTATTTGTATGGAGGCAATTGGGAAATCGACAGCAGAGATCTTTATGTAGTGAAGCTGCGCGTGCAGGAACAACTCCATGAGACTGATTTTGGGCAAGCATGGACGAATGACGCCATGATGGTGGACGAAGGAAACGGGCTCCTTTATACGGACGATATTTGGACCAACAACGTGGATGCCATCGACCCAGCCACGGGTCTGATCGCCGGAAGCTTCCCTGTGTCAGGTGTGAAGCTTCCAGACTCATCGCTCGGATGCATATTCATCCTCTATCAGACTGGCACGCAAACCAACACGCATGATTACACGCTCGGTTGTTATGATCCCTCGCTGTTCACGCTCACGCGTTCCATGGTGATTTCAAACATGGATGGATACCCCTCGAAGATATTGCGGTGGGGTAATGAAGGCCTCGCGATAGAGACCAACACCAGCGTCTATTTTGTTTCAGGGCAATTTGTCATCGGCAGCTGATTCCGATTCGCCGGAAAGCAAAAAAGCCCGCATCTAGCCGGCCTTTTCTATGTTGCACTGCGAAGCGCTTACATCGCCGCCGCTTCGTGGTCCATGCGGAACAGCGGCAGCCCATCCGGCATCCAGCGGCGGTTGTCCTGCATGAGGTCGTGGAGCCACTCGGCGCGCTTGGCGATGTTGGTTTCCATTTCCCGCCAGTCGATCTTGCCGTTGTCCACCGCCGGGACCGAGGAGTTCCCCTGGCCGAGGCGCGCGGCTTCCATCTGCCACTTGAGGGCGAAATACCGCGCCGCTTCGCGCACGGTGCGTGCGGCGCCGGATTCCACGTGGTCCGTGGGCACCACGCCGGTGATAACCCAGAGCTTGGGCGAGGGGTTGCCGTGCTTGGGCCACACGCGGCCGAGCATGGCGCGATGCGGGATGATCCACAGCCACTCGCCGGTGATGTCGGTGTCGAAGACCTGGAGGCGGCGCAGGTAGTCGGCCACCTGCTTCTGCTGGGCCTGGTGCCACTCGGCAAAGGCCGCTTCATCGAAAGGCATGGGGGAAGACATGCAAACCTCTGAATAATTATCGGAAACGGAAGCCCGGAGCGGGGGAGATTCTAAGGCAAATGGGGCAGGGAGAGATACTCCTTGGTCTGCATCTCCGCGAGGCGGCTCGCGGCCCGCTGGAATTCGAAGGCGAGGCGCTTGCCGGCGTAGAGCTTCTCCGGCGCCGCGGCGGCGGTGAGGGCGAGCTTCACCCGCCGGTCGTAGAACTCGTCCACCAGGGCGATGAAGCGGCGCGCCGCGTCCTCGGTGTCGGCACCGAATATCGGCACGCCGGAGAGAAGCACGGTGTGGAAGCTGCGGGCGATCTCGATGTAGTCATCCTGGCTGCGGGCCGTTTCGCAGAGCGCATCGAAGCCGAACCAGGCGACCCCGTCCACGTAGCGGCGCACGGGGATGGGACGTTCGTTGACCGTGAGCAGGCCGATGCGGGGCGGGTGGTGCCCCGTGAGCCCCGTGAACACCGCCTCCAGGCGCGCATCCGCCTCGGCCCCCGCCGGCACGCAGTAGAGGTCGCCGCCGCGCATGTGGCGCAGGCGGTAGTCAGTCCCTCCGTCCACGTCCATCACCTGGCAATGGGTCTTGATGAGCTTGATGGCGGGCAGGAAGCGCTCCCGCTGCAGGCCGCTCTTGTAGAGCTCGTCCGGCGGCACGTTGGAGGTGGCCACGAGCGTGAGCCCGCGGGCGAAGAGCTGCTGGAAGAGCCGTCCCAGCAGCATGGCATCGGTGATGTCGGAGACGTAGAACTCGTCGAAGCAGATGACCCGGGCTCGGGCGCGGAAGTGTTCCGCCACCCGGCGCAGGGGGTCGCGGCGGCCGCCGAGCTTCTTGAGTTCGGCGTGTACCTCGCGCATGAAGCGGTGGAAGTGCAGGCGCAGCTTGTCCTCGGGGGGGAGGGTCTCGTAGAAGCCGTCCATGAGCCAGGTCTTGCCCCGGCCCACGCCGCCCCAGAGGTACAGGCCCTTCACCGGCGGGGGCTCGCGCCGCAGGAGCGTCTGCCAGAACGTGGGGCTGGGCGCGGCGAGCAGGCGGCCGTGGAGGTCTTCGAACGCCGTCACGGCCCGCTGCTGGGCGGGATCGCGTTCGAAGCCCTGGTACAGGAGCGCCGCCGCATAGCGCTCCCGCAGGGTCTCAGGCGTCTCCATGACGCTCACGGCGGGCTCAGCGGGCGAGCTCGGGAAGGTTGCGGTAGAAATCCAGCGCCTGCGGGTTGGCGAGCGCGTCGGTGTTCTTCACCGGCTTGCCGTGGATCACGTTGCGCACCGCGAGTTCGGTGATCTTGCCGCTGATGGTGCGCGGGATGTCCGGGATGGCGACGATCTTGGCAGGTACGTGCCGGGGGCTGGTGTTGTCGCGGATGGTCTGCTTGATGCGTTTCACCAACGCCTCGTCCAGCCGCACGCCCTCCCGCAGCCGCACGAACAGGATCACGCGCACATCGCCCTGCCAATCCTGGCCCACCGCCAGGCTCTCCACTATTTCCGGCAGCTTCTCCACCTGGCGGTAGATCTCGGCGGTGCCGATGCGCACGCCGCCGGGGTTGAGGGTGGCGTCGGAGCGGCCGTAGATGACAAGGCCGTCTCGCTCGGTGAGTTCCGCCCAGTCACCGTGGCGCCAGACATAGGGGAATACGTCGAAATAGGCGTCGTGGTATTTCTTCCCGTCCGCATCGTTCCAGAAAAACACCGGCATGGAGGGGAAGGGCTTTACGCAGACCAGCTCGCCGGGTTTGCCGTGCAGGGGCTTGCCGTTCTCGTCCCAGATCTGCACCGCCATCCCTAGGCCCCGGCATTGCAATTCACCGGGATACACGGGTAACAGGGGGTTGCCCAGGGCGAAGCAGGAGATGATATCGGTGCCGCCGGAGATGGACGACAGGCAAACGCTGTCCTTGATGTCCCGGTACACGTATTCGGAGCTTTCCGGCAGGAGCGGCGAGCCGGTGGAGGTGATGGCGCGCAGCCGCGCCAGTTTGTACCTGGCTTTAGGCTTGACCTCGAACTTCTCCGCCGCCGACAGGTACTTGGCGCTGGTGCCGAAGATGCTGATGCCTTCTTCGTCGGCGATGCGCCAGAGGACGTCGTGGACGGGATGGAAGGGGGAGCCGTCGTAGAGCAGAACGGTGGCGCCCACGGCGAGGCTTGATACCAGCCAGTTCCACATCATCCAGCCGCAGGTGGTGAAGTAGAAGATCACGTCCTCGCGCTTCAGGTCGGTGTGCAGCACCAGTTCCTTAAGGTGCTGGATGAGGGTGCCGCCAGCGCCGTGGACGATGCATTTCGGCACGCCGGTGGTGCCCGAGGAATACATGATGTAAATGGGGTGGTCGAAGGGCAGCTGCTCGAAGACCACTTCCGTCGCGCCGGTGAGGTAGTCCTGCCAGTGCACGGCCTTCGGTACTTGGCCGATGTCGGCGCGCGGGCTAAGGTAAGGGACCACTACCACCTGTTGCACGGACGGCAGTTTTTCCAGCACGCCGCGGATGCGTTCCATGCAATCCAGGGCCTTGCCGGCGTAGTGGTAGCCGTCCGCTGTGAACAGCACTTTGGGCTCGATCTGGCCGAAGCGGTCCAGCACGCCGCCAATGCCGAAATCCGGCGAGCAGGAGGACCAGATGGCGCCGATGCTGGTGGCAGCGAGCATGGCGATAACCGACTCGGGGCGGTTGGGCATGAAGCCGGCGACCCGGTCGCCGGCTTTCACCCCCGACTTGCGCAGCGCGTCGGCGAGTCCCGCCACTTGTCTGTAGAGTTCACCGTAGCTGAGCGCGATGCGCTCACCGTGCTCGGAACGGAATACCAACGCCGGGCGTTCGTCCCGGTAGCGCAGCAGATTCTCGGCGAAATTGAGTTTGGTGCCGGTGAACCACTTGGCGCCGGGCATCTTGCCGCCATCGGCCAGTACCTGGTCCCAGGTGCGGCTGGCGCGGATGCCGCAGAAGGCCCAAACCTGGGGCCAGAAATCCTCGGGGTGCTCCACCGACCACCGGTAGAGGGCCGGATAGCTCATGACATGCGGCTGGCATTCCCGCTGGATGTATTCCAGGAAGCGGGTCATGTTGGCCTGCTGACGGCGTTCCGGCGTGGGCGTCCAGAGCGGCTGGGTCATGAAAGCATCCGGCGGGACATTCGGAGCCGAATTATCTCAGGTTTCCCCCGGCCCAAAAAAGAAGGGCCACCCCTCATGGGGTGGCCCTGGTAAGGCAAGTCTAGACGCTTACTTGTGGCTGCCCTCTATGAACTTGGCCACATTGTCGTGCAGCGACTTGGCGGAGGCCTCGTTGGCATACACCATATGGCCCGAGGGGTACCAGCCGTAGCTGATGTTCTTCTGCAGGCTGGCCTTCATGGGCAGGTGCTCCATCTGGAACTGGGCCGCGTAGAAAGCGGTGGCCAGATCGTAGTAGCCGCCGTTCACCATCACCTTCATGGTGGGGTTCTGGCCCATGGTCACGGCGAGGTCCGGCAATACGTTGGTCGCGCCCGGGAAGGCCTGGCCGAACGGGTTCTGGTGCTTGAAGTCCAACTTGCCGTTGATGTCGAAGCTCAGCGGGATGTAGGTTAGGTCGGTATCGAACTTGAGAGTCTTGCGCACGTAATCGTTGAACAGCGACACGTAGGCGGAGCTGATGGCGGAGGACTGCGGGTCGTACTCGGCCTGCTCGCCCAAGGGATCCAGGGCCGGGCCGGAGAAGCGGCCGTCCAGGCGGCCGGCCAGCTCACCGGAATCGCGCAGCAGTTCGTGCTCGAACTGGCCGCCGTTGACGCGCAGATCGGCCTTCATCCAGTAGTCGGCGGAGATGCCGGTGAAGGAATACAGCTTGTCGGCGACCTGTTTCTTGACCGCCGGATCCAGCGTGGCGCCGGCGTTCAGCGCGGTGAGGTAATCGCCCATGGCGAATTTCTCCACCTGGGCGAGGAAATCCTCGAGCTTGGCCGGCTTGTTCGGGACCTTGTCGTGATACCAGGAAATGGCGGCCATGGTGGGGAGCACCACCGCGAAAGGGACGTCGATGGCGGGATTCAAGGAATCGCCATCCGGGCTGATCTCGGTGTTGGGGATGGCCGACAGGAGGATCAGGCCGTTGATGTCCACAGCGGCGTTTTGCAGATCCTCGGTCAGTACCGGCCCGCGGATGGTGCCGTAGCTCTCGCCGAAGATGTACTTGGGCGAATTCCAGCGGCCGTACTTGGAAAGGAACTGCTGGATAAAGGCGGTGAAGGCCTTGCCGTCCTGGTCCACGCCGTAGAAGTCTTTCGGGTCGCCCTTGCCGCCCAGGTCCTTGTCCAGCACGCGGCTGAAGCCGGTGCCCGGGGCATCGATGAACACCTCGTCGGTCACGTCCAGCAGGCTGTCTTCGTTGTTGGCCAGCACGTAAGGCGCGCCGGGGGTGTGGGTGTCATCCGCGGTGCGGACGCGCTGCGGGCCGAAGGCGCCCATGTGCAGCCACACGGTGGACGAGCCCGGGCCGCCGTTGAAGAAGAAGGTCACCGGCCGGTTGGAAGGCGCGCCGTCCTTCGCGTAGTACACGTAGAACATGCTGACGGTGGGCTCGTCCTTGTCGTTCTTCAGGACCAGCGTGCCGGTGTTGGCCTTGTAGCTGATCTTGCTGCCGCCGATGGTCACCGAGCCGGAGGTGGTGCTCAGGGTGGGCTTGGTGTAGTCGGTGGACGGCTTGGCGGCGTCCTTGGCCGGGGCGTCGTCCGCCAGGGCCGGCAGCGAGCAGGCCAGCAACATGGCGGGCATGA
>JBLNDO010000069.1:0-12535 GCA_050261675.1 Bacillota bacterium | reverse complement strand
GTGTGATAGGCGCGCAGCCGCGCGTCGCCCACCGTATCCCCGAGCGCCGTCACCGTGAGCACGCGGCCGCCGGTCGTCACCGCCTTGCCGTCGCGGTCCTCGGTGCCTGCGTGGAACACCTTCACGTGGTCGTTGGGGAACATCGGCAGGCCCAGCACCGTGTCGCCCTTGCGGTAGTCGCCGGGATAGCCCTCCGCCGCCAGCACCACGCCGAGCGCCACGCGGCCGTCCCATTCGGCGCTCACCGTGTGCAGTTTCCCCTCCAGCGCCGCCTCGCAAAGCGTCACCAGGTCCGACTTGAGCCGCATCATGATCGGCTGGGTCTCGGGGTCGCCGAAGCGGCAGTTGAACTCCAGCACCTTGGGGGTGCCGTCGGCCCCGATCATGAGGCCGGCGTAGAGGAAGCCCGTGTAGGGCACGCCTTCCGACGCCATGCCCTTGATGGTGGGGCGGATCACCTCGCGCATCACCCGCTCGTGCACCGCGCCCGAGACGATGGGGGCGGGGGAGTAGGCGCCCATGCCGCCGGTGTTGGGGCCGGTGTCGCCGTCGCCCACGCGTTTGTGGTCCTGGGAGGTGGCGAGCGGCAGCACGTGCTCGCCGTCGGCCATGACGATGAAGCTCGCCTCCTCGCCCTGCAGGAACTCCTCGATCACCACGCGGCTGCCGGCGTCGCCGTAGGCGTTGCCGGCCAGCATGTCGCGCACCGCGTTCACCGCCTGCTCGTGGGTCTCGGCCACCACCACGCCCTTGCCGGCGGCGAGGCCGTCGGCCTTCACCACGATGGGGGCGCTCTTTTCCTTGAGGTAATCGAGCGCCGCGTCCACGTCGGTGAAGGTCTGGTATTCCGCCGTGGGGATGTGGTGGCGCTTCAGGAAATCCTTGGTAAAGGCCTTGGAGCCTTCGAGCTGGGCCGCCATGCGCGTGGGCCCGAAGCACTTCAGCCCCGCCTGGGTGAACAGGTCCACGATGCCGAGCACCAGGGGCTGCTCCGGGCCCACCACCGTCAGGTTCACGCCCTGGCCCAGCACGAAGTCCAGCAGCCGCCCGATGTCGTCGGCGGCGATGCGCACGTTCTCGCATTTCTTCTCGTGGGCGGTGCCGGCGTTGCCCGGCGCCACGTAGACCTTCTCCACCTGCGGGGATTGGGCGAGCTTCCAGGCGAGGGCGTGTTCCCGTCCACCGCCGCCGATGACCAGTACCTTCATATTTGCCCCAAAGACCCTCTATCTCAGCGCCATTTTAGGCCCCTTGCTAGACCGAACAAAGCTCTTTCTTTGTTTTGGATGCAGCACGGGAAGACAGTGAAGGCGCTAGAGATGTTGCCCGAGGACAAGGCGCGGGCGCCCGAGAAACCGGAGCGTACTCTGGGTGTACGTGAGGATTTTGAGGGCGACCGCAACGCCGTAATCGGGCAAAAGATCAGCGCTAGTGCCTAAAATGCCTCATCCCCGTAAAGACCATCGCGATACCGTGCTCGTCGGCGGCGGCAATGATCTCCCGGTCCCGCACCGAGCCGCCCGGCTGCACGATGGCGACGACGCCCGCCTCGGCGGCGGCGTCCACGCCGTCGCGGAAGGGCAGGAAGGCGTCCGAGGCCATGACCGCGCCCTGCACCTCGAACTTGGCCTCCGCGGCCTTCATGCCGGCGACGCGCGCGCTCATGACGCGGCTCGGCTGGCCGGCGCCGATGCCCACGGTCATGCCGCCCTTGGCGTAGACGATGGCGTTGGATTTCACGAACTTCACCACCCGCCAGGCGAAGGCCAGGTCCGCCAGCATGTCCTCGGTGGGCGCGGTGCGGGTCACGGTCTTGAAGTCCCGGGGCCCCAGGGCGCCCATGTCCATGTCCTGGAGCAGGAAGCCGCCGGAGACGCGCTTGTAGTCGAGCGAGTTGTGTTCGCTGCCGAGCTTGCCGGTGACGAGCGCGCGCACGTTGGGCTTGGCGGAGAGCACCTTGAGGGTGTCGTCGCCCATGTCCGGCGCCACCACCACCTCCACGAACTGGTTCTCCAGGATCTTGGCGGCGGTGGCCGCGTCCAGGGGGCGGTTGAAGGCGATGATGCCGCCGAAGGCCGACTCTGGGTCCACGCTGTAGGCGCGCTGGTAGGCCTCCAGGAGCGAGCCCCCGAGCGCCACGCCGCAGGGGTTGGCGTGCTTCACGATCACGCAGGCCGGGCTTTCCAGGCTGCGCACGCAGGCCAAGGCCGCGTCCGCGTCGGCGATGTTGTTGAAGGAGAGGTCCTTGCCCTGGCGCTGGCGCGCGGCGGCGAGCGTGCCGGGGGCGGTGCCGCGGTCGGCATAGAAGGCCGCCTGCTGGTGCGGGTTCTCGCCGTAGCGCAGGTCGTAGAGCTTGCGCATCTGGGCGGTGTAGGTGCCCGGGAACTGGAAGCGGCTGCCGTCGGAGCGCAGGCTCGTGAGGTAATTGGAAATCGCGCCGTCGTAGGCGGCGGTGTGGGCGAAGGCCTTGGCGGCGAGTTCCGCCTTGAGTTCGGCGCTTATCCCCAAGTGGTGGGTGCGCAGCTCGTCCAGCAGCCGCCCGTAATCGGCGGTGTCCACCACCACGGCCACGGACGCGTGGTTCTTGGCGGCGGCGCGGATCATGGCGGGGCCGCCCACGTCGATGTTCTCGATGGCCTCGGCGAGGGTGCAGCCCGGTTTCGCCACCGTGGCCTCGAAGGGATAGAGGTTCACCGCCAGGATGTCGATGGGGAGGATGCCGTGCTGCTTCATGACCTCCTTGTCCTCCTCCGGCCGGCCGAGCAGGCCGCCATGCACCTTGGGGTGCAGGGTCTTCAGGCGCCCGCCCATCATCTCCGGGAAGCCCGTGTACTCGGAGACCTCCCTGACGTCGATGCCGCGCTCCTTCAGGAGCTGGGCGGTGCCGCCGGTGGAGAGGATCTCGATGCCGAGCACGTCCAGGGCGCGGGCGAAATCCACGATCCCGGTCTTATCGGAGACGCTAATAAGCGCGCGCTTGACTGGATTCACGTGTCGGCTCCCTGGATTGCGCCCCAAGACGTGACCCGAACGAGGGATTTTGGACTCTGGTTAGGCGGGCTCGCCGCATGCGGCGAGCGGGTGGGCGGAAAATCCGCCCTGGACCACTCGCGAAGCAGGATGCGCAGCGAGTGACCCTCCGCTATTCACACCGCCAGAGGCCAAAGGACCCGTTCAGGTCAGGCGTTTATCTTATAACGGCGGAGTTTTTTGCGGAGCGTGCTGCGGTTTAGACCGAGTATGGCCGCCGCCCGGGACTGGTTGCCGCGGGTGTACTCCATGAGGGTGGCGAGCAGGGGGCGTTCGATCTCCCCCAGCACCATGTCGTAAAGTTCCTTGGGGTCGTGGCCGTTCAAGTCCGCGAAATAGCGTCGCAGGGTCTTTTCCGCGTGCTCGCGCAGGGAATGCGCCGAGGGCGCCTGCGCCGCGTGCGTGCCGCTGCCGTCCACCACGCCCAGGACCCGCTGGGCTCCCATCCGATTGCTCATGCCGCCAACTCCATGATGTTCTGGTCCGCGAAGAATCCGCGGATGATTGATTGTTGTTCGCGCGCGGTTTCCACCCGGACCACCCGCTCCCGGAAGGCTTGAGCCCCGGGGAGGGTCTTCAGGTACCAGGTGATGTGCTTGCGGGCCACGCGCACCCCGCTGTATTCGCCGTAGAAACCGTAGAGATTGTTGAGGTGCCCGAGCATGATCCCGGCCAGCTCACCGGGCGTGGGCTCCGGCAGGTGGCCGCCGGTCTCGAGGTAATGGCCGATCTCCCGGAAGATCCAGGGGCGCCCCTGGGCGGCGCGGCCCACCATGACGGCGTCGGCGCCGGTTTCCTCCAGCACCGCCTTGGCCTTCTCCGGGCTGTCCACGTCGCCGTTGGCCATGACGGGGATCTTCACCGCCGCCTTGATGGCGCGGATGGTCCGGTATTCGGCCTCGCCCTGGTAGAGGTCGGCACGGGTGCGGCCATGGACCGCCAGCGCCTGGATGCCGGCCTGTTCCGCGATCTCGGCCACGCGCACGCCGTTCTTGTGCTCCCGGTCCCAGCCGGTGCGGATCTTCAAGGTCACCGGCACGGAGACCGCCGAGACCACCGCGTCCAGGATGCGTTTCACCAGCTCCTCGTCCTGCAGCAGGGCCGAGCCCGCGGCCTTGTTGCAGACCTTCTTCGCAGGGCAGCCCATGTTGATGTCGATGATCTGGGCGCCCTCGGCCACGTTGTAGCGGGCCGCCTCGGCCATCCTGTCCGGTTCGGCGCCGGCGATCTGCACGATGCGGGGCTCCACCTCTCCCTCGTGGTCGCGGCGCCGGCGGGTCTTGAGGCTGTCCCTGAGCTCCAGGCGCGAGGTGACCATCTCCGACACCGCCATGCCCGCGCCCAGGGCCTTGCAGAGCTGCCGGAAGGGCCGGTCCGTCACGCCCGCCATGGGCGCCAGCACCAGATTGTTGCGGAGGAAATACGGCCCTATACGCATCGGTCGCGCAGAGACTGCTTTGATTTGGGATTGAGGCGAAATAATAGCCAGAAAGAATGGACTGTCAAAGCTTGCAATTTTTTTGCGGCGCGAGAACTCGTCCGAAATTCCCACGCGGCACGCCGCGTGCTAATGCCGCGCGCGAAAAATCACAAAGGCCTCGCAGACCGAACGCACGGCGGCAAAAAATCCAAGCAACTCAATCAGTCATGTTCGGACGTTGAACATATGCGCCCGCCGGGCGCGTCGAGGCAGGGGAGCAGGGTGAAGCCGACCGCGTCCGCGCCCGGGTCCACGATGTCCAGGCGGAATCGCGACGCTTGCCCCGCGGCGAGCGGCACGTTCGGCTGCGTTCCCGGCAAGTACTCGTCCGATTTGAAGTCGCGGGCGCGCAGGGTCTGGCCGTAGCGGTCCGTGAGCACCACCCGCAGATAAGGCCAGGGCTGCGCGAACGCGGCCTGGTTCGCGAGGGAGCCGGTGATGGACAGGGCGCCCGGCTGGTCCGGGTCGGTGGTGACGTTCACCCCGCTCACGTCCCAGTCGGACGGCGACTGGGCGGGCGGCAAGGGTGACCCCAAGGCCGCGTAAAACGCCCGCAGCGAGGAGCCGATGACCAGGTTCTCCCCCAGGGCATCCCGGTCCGCGTTCACGAGCTGGGCCAGGAGCAGGAGGGCGAGGAGGGCGATGCCGCTCCACCAGGCGGCCGTGACGGCGGGCCGGGGCGGCGCGGGAGGCGGGGGCGGCAGCAGCAGTTCGGCGTGGGCCGCGTGCACCCCCACGGCGGCCACGAACATCGATTCCTGGGCCTCGGGGAATTTGGGTTCCGTCGTCTGCTCGACGAAGGGCAGCGGCTCGGTTTCGGGGCTGAGCGGCGGCGGCAGGGATTTCTGCTCGGCCTCGTCCGGAAGTTCGGCGAACAAGTCTTCGATGGGCGGGACCTCGGGGTTCACCGGCTCCGGCTGGAGATCGAGGGCCTCGGCGGCGGGGGGCTCGGCGACGGCCTCAAGCGGCGCATCGAGCTCGGGGGCAACGGCGTCCGGTTCGGCCCGGAGCGGCATCTCTTCCGGCACGTCGGCGGGCGCGGGGGCCGGGGACTTGCCGGCCTCGAGCGCCGCGAAAGCGTCGAACACCTGGTCGCACTTGCCGCAGCGCACCTGCCCGCCCGCGGCCTTGAGCTGCTTGGCGGTGACGCGGAACCGCGTATGGCAGTGGCTACAGGTTGTGAACATATACAGCCTCAGAGTTCACGCGGTGCGAATCGAGCACGTAAGTGCTTGATTCGGCGAAGGCGAGTCCGGACATGTGCCGGATTCGCCGAGTCTGAAAAATCCAGGGATGGATTTTTCAGAAATGATCTAATCGGAGCGACGCACGCCCTCGAGCCGCAGCCAATCTTCGCGCCGCACCGCGGGCTTGAGGTCGAAATGGGGCGAGTAGGCGCGGCGGAGCTCGGGCTCCTGTTCCCCAAGGATACCGGAGAGCACCAGGGTCCCGCCGGGCTTCAGACGCCGGGCGAAGAGCGGCGCGAGTTCGGCCAGGGGCCGGGCCAGGATGTTGGCCAAGAGCACGTCCACCTGGATGTCCGGCAGCGCCGCGGGCGGGCAGGCGCGGATCTTGGCCGCCGCGCCATTGCGGGCCGCGTTGTCGCGGGTGGCCGTGAGCGCCTGGGGGTCGTGGTCCACCGCCCAGACGCTCCGGGCGCCCAGGCGGGCGGCGGCGATGGCGAGGATGCCGGAACCGCAGCCGTAGTCCAGCACGTCCTTGCCGGCCAACTCGGCGGAATCCAGCCATTCCAGGCAGAGCGCCGTGGTGGCGTGGGTGCCGGTGCCGAAGGCGAGGCCCGGGTCCAGGATCAGGTTGACGGCCTTCGGGTCCGGCGGCGCATAGGCCGTGGGGCAGATCCACAGGCGCTCCCCGAAGCGCATGGGTTTGAAGTCCTTGAGCCACTCCCGCACCCAGTCCCGGTCCTCCAGGGTCTCCACCTCGTGGGCCGGGAGGCTCGCGATCCCCAAGGACACGAGCAGCGCGGCTTCGACCGCGTCCAGGTCCGCGTCGGGCGGGAAGAGCGCCGTGAGGCGCGTGTCCGCCCACAGGGCGGGATTCTCGGGGTCCGGCTCGTAGATGGGCTGATTGGCCGCGTCTTCCAGCGTTACAGATGTGGCCCCGGCTTCGAGCAAAGCCTCTTCAACCTTGTCATGCTCAAGGTTTTCCAACGCCATCTTCAAAAGTATCCAGGTCATATACACCGACCAGGAACAAGTTTAGGGAAATTAGAGATTTTGGCCTCTGGCTAGGCGCGGCTGTCCCGAGGAGCCCGGAGCGTACTCTTACTGTACTTGAGGACTCCGAGCGGCGGCCGCAACACCGCCAGAGGACAAAAGATCAATTTCCGCTAGAGGCCGAGCCTTTTTTCCAAGTAGTGGATGTTCGTCCCGCCGGCCATGAAGGCCGAGTCCGTGAACAGGTCCCGGTGCAGCGGCACGTTGGTGGTGATGCCTTCCACCACGATCTCCTCCAGGGCCATGCGCATGCGCGCCAGCGCCGAGGCCCGGTCGTCGCCGTAGGCGATGAGCTTGCCGATGAGCGAGTCGTAGTTGGGCGGCACGGTGTAGCCCGAGTAGGCGTGGGAGTCCACGCGGATGCCGGGGCCGCCGGGGGAGTGCCAGCGGGTGATGAGGCCGGGGGAGGGGGTGAACTTGCGTGGGTCCTCGGCATTGATGCGGCACTCGAAGGCGTGGCCCTTGAACTGGATGTCCTTCTGCTTGAGGGTGAAGGGCAGGCCGGCGGCGATCATGAGCTGCCACTTCACGATGTCGATGCCGGTGATCATCTCCGTCACCGGATGCTCCACCTGCACGCGGGTGTTCATCTCGATGAAGTAGAAGTTGCCGTCCTGGTAGAGGAACTCGAACGTCCCGGCGCCGCGGTATTTGATGTTCTTGCAGGCTTCGACCACGCGCTCACCCATGGTGCGGCGCTGCTTGTCGCTGATGCCCGGGGCCGGGGCCTCCTCGATGACCTTCTGGTGACGGCGCTGCATGGAGCAGTCGCGCTCGCCCAGGTGCACCGCGTTGCCCTGGCCGTCGCCGATCACCTGGAACTCCACGTGGCGCGGGTGCTCCAGGAATTTCTCCATGTACACCATGTCGTTGCCGAAGGCGGACTTGGCCTCGGCCTTGGTCATGCCCACGGCGGCGATGAGCGCCGCCTCGCTGTGCACCACGCGCATGCCGCGCCCGCCGCCGCCGCCGGCCGCCTTGATGATGACCGGATAGCCCACCTCGCGGCCCATCTTCGTGATGGCCTTGGGGTCGTCCGGCAGCGCGCCCTCGGAGCCGGGCACCGTCGGCACGCCGGCTTTGATCATGGCCTTCTTGGCCGAGACCTTGTCGCCCATGAGACGGATGGTGTCGGCCCGCGGGCCGATGAAGATGAAGCCCGACTGCTCCACGCGCTCGGCGAAATCGGCGTTCTCGGCCAGGAAGCCATAGCCCGGGTGGATGGCCACCGCGTCCGTCACCTCGGCGGCGCTGATGATGGCCGGCATGTTGAGATAGCTCTCGGAGGAGGGCGGCGGGCCGATGCACACCGACTCGTCCGCGAGCAGCACGTGCTTCAGGTCCTTGTCCACGGTGGAATGCACCGCCACGGTGCGGATGCCGAGCTCCTTGCAGGCCCGCAGGATGCGCAGCGCGATCTCGCCGCGGTTGGCGATGACGACTTTCTCTAGCATAGGTTGGTCTTCTTTAGGTGCGCCGCGGCGCTAGAAAAGCGCGCGCGGAAATAGCGGATTTTGGTTTCTGGCAAGGCGAAAGACGGCGAGCAAGCGGAGTGGACACGGTAGTCCATGAGCATTGCGAGCCGGCTTTCAACGCCGCCAGGGAGCAAAAGACGCATTTCCGCTACTCAATGATGAATAGGGGTTGGCCAAACTCGACGGGATCCCCGTTGTTGGCGAGGATGGCTTTTACCACGCCCGCCTTGTCGGACTCGATCTGGTTCATCATCTTCATGGCCTCGATGATGCACAGCACCTCGCCTTCCTTGACGCTCTGGCCCACGTCCACGAAGGCCTTGGCGCCCGGCGAGGGCGAGCGGTAGAAGGTGCCCACCATGGGCGACTTCACCTGGTGGCCGGCGGGCACGGCGGGGGCCGCCGGGGCCGCCGCCGGCGCGGCGGCGGGATGCGCGGCCGGTGCGGCCATCGGCGCCGCCATGGTCGCGGGCGCCATCATCACCGGCTGGGGACCCGCGCTGTGGCGGCTGATGCGCACCGATTCCTCCCCCTCGGTGATCTCGATCTCGGCGATGCCGGATTCCTCCAGCAGCTCGATGAGTTTCTTGACCTTGCGTATGTCCATGGCGAACTCCGTGGGGAGACTTGAGTTTCAGTTGGCGGCTTTGAGCTGCGCCAGGCGGCGGACGGCGGCGGTGAGCGCCAGCTCGTACCCTAAGGCGCCGCAGCCGGCGATGACGCCGGCGGCGATGTCCGAGAAATAGGAATGGCGGCGGAAGGGCTCGCGCCGCATGGGGTTGCTGATGTGCACTTCGATGAAGGGCAGGGACACCGCGAGCAGCGCGTCGCGCAGCGCCACGCTCGTGTGGGTGTAGCCGCCCGGGTTGAAGATCAGGATGGCGGTGCCGTCGGAGGCCGCCTTCTGGATGCGGTCGATGAGCTCGCCCTCGTGGTTGCTCTGGTAGGCGTCCAGCTCGTGGCCCTGGCCCTGGGCGAGGGTCTTCAGGTGCTTCTCGATGGCCGCCAGGGTATCGGGGCCGTAGAGGTGCGGCTCGCGCTTCCCTAATAGGTTCAGGTTGGGGCCGTTCAGGAGCAGGATCTGAGCCACGTACACCTCGATTCAGCGACGTTTCACGAAATTACCCGCATTATCCCTGCCGATCATTCCGGCTCCCAGAGGGGCCAGAAAGGGATCTTTGCCCGCCCCATCCTAAAGAGCGGGAGGCCTTGAGGTCATGCCTTTTTGAGGCTCTGCCCCAGGGGAGCATTCAGACAGTTATCCGAAATTGACCGGTTTTTACCAGGGTTTTGTCCGATTTTAGGTCGGATTCTTGTGATAACCGGCCCCAGGACCTCCCGGGGAAGGCTAATTGTGGTTCATGAAAGGGGATTTGTCCATGCGGGCCCGGAAGAAAACCCGCAATTCGCCGGAGATAGGCTTTATTTAGCCGCGGTTCCCGCTTGTGCCCCAGAAGCCGCTGCTGGTGCAGGGTTAGAGCCCCCTGCCGGAGCCGGCATGGGCAGGTTGAGACCGAGGGCCACCAGCTGCTGGGCTTCGTCCGGGGAGAGTTCCCCGGCGTGGAGCTTCAGCACCTTGCCGTCCCTGCTGAGGAGCAGGGTGTAGGGGAGCCCGATCAGGTCGCCGCCGAAGCCCGCCACCAGCCGGCCCACGTCCTCGTTGCCCATGAGCATGGGGTAGTTCACCACCATGCGTTTCAGGTAGTCCTTCACGTCCTTGTCGCTAGTCTCGTCGGTGGCGATGCCCACCACCGTGAACCCCTGCGCGGCGTACTGGGCCTGGAGCTTCACCAGCAGCGGGATCTCCTCCCGGCAGGGGGCGCACCAGGTGGCCCAGAAGTTCACCAGCACCGCCTTGCCGCGCCAGTCCGCGAGGCGGTGGCTCGCGCCGTCGCTCAGGCCTTCCATCTTGTCGCCCAGGGCCTGCTCCGCCGTCATGGGCTTGTCGCCGGAACTCATGACCACGGCGCTCTCGCTGGGCGGCGGCGTGGAGCCGGGCATGAGCCACCGGTACACGCCGAAGCCGGCGGCGCCGGCGGCCACCAGGACCAGGATGATGAGGGGGAGGTGTCGCGGGTGTTGCATGCGGCGTCGATTCTATCAGCGCAGGCCGCGGGGATGCACCGCAGCTAGATGCGTATAGTTCAGGACAGGTGGAAGCGGCTACTTATTACTGTAGGCAGCCTTCAAACGCGACATGAATTCGTCGGTGTTGACCAAGCCGACGACGCGCAGGTTTTTGATCTCCTTGCCGTCGCTTCCGTAGAACAGCACCGTGGGCGGCCCCGCCACGCCGAGGTCCTGCCCTAAGGCTTTGTCCGCGTCGTCGTAGGCGGTCCAGTCCGCCTGCAGGAGCACCACGTTCGAGAGGGCCGCCTGCACCGCGGCGACGGTGTAGGTGTCGTGCTCCAGCTCCTTGCAGGAGATGCACCAGTCCGCCGCGAAATCCAGCATCGCCGGCTTGCCGGCGGCGGAGGCGGCGGCGAGGGCGGCGTTCAAGTCGGCCGTGGTCTTGATGCGTTTGAAATTGAGCCCGTTCGCGGGCGCCGGTTGCCCGGGCAGGGTAGCGGCCGTGGCGGCCCGGGCCAGGGGCGCCAAAGGCTTCAGCGGATCGTCGCCGCCCATGGCGGCGCCCACCAGCATGATGAGGCCGTAGAGCACCGCGAGTATCCCCAAGCCCTTCCACAGGGTGCGCCAGCCCGTGTGGGGCGCGTGCACGTGCAGGGGTTCCAGCGCGCCGAGGTAGATGCCGCAGACCAGCGAGAGCGCGGCGCAGAGCGCGAGGGTGAGCGGGCCCGGAATCACGCGGGACAGGAACCAGATGGCGAGGCCCAGCATGATCACGCCGAACACCGCCTTCACGGTGTTCATCCAGGGACCGGGCTTCGGCAGGAGGCGCCCTTCGGTGGTGCCGATGATGAGCAGCGGCACGCCCATCCCCAGCCCCAAGGCGAAGAGCGCGAGCCCGCCGCGCAGGGCCGAGTGGGTTTCGCCGATGAACACCAGGGCGGCCACCAGCGGCGCCGTGATGCAGGGGCCGCAGATCAAGGCCGAGAGCGCGCCCATGATGCCCGCCCCCACGAAGACGCCGGATTTCTGGCTGTTGCTGTGCTGCGTGAGCCAGGACTGCACCGCGCTCGGCATCTGCAGGTCGTAGAGGCCGAACATGGAGAGCGCCAGGGCCACGAAGATCGCGCTGAACGCCCCCAGCACCCAAGGGTTCTGCAAGGCCAGCTGGATGTTGGAGCCGAGCAGCCCCACCACCACCCCGACCACCGCGTACACCACCGCCATGGCGAGCACGTAGGTGAGGGAGAGCGCGAAGGCGTGGGCCGTGGTCAGTTTCTTGCCCTGGCCCACGATGATGCCGCTGATGATGGGGATCATGGGCAGCACGCAGGGCGTGAAGGTGAGCAGCATGCCCACGCCCAGGAAGGTGAGCATCACGATCAAGAGGCTGCCGGTCTGCAGGAGCACCGCGAGGCGGTCCTGTTCCGCGATGGGCGGCGCGGCGGCGGGCGCGGCGCCGGCCATGGGCGGGGCCACGGCGAGGTCGATGGGCTCGGTCTTCGCGATGGGTGGATAGCAGAAGCCCGCCTCGGCGCAGCCCTGGTAGCTGGCCTGCAGGTTGAACTTGCCGGCGCCGTTGCTGCGGGTCACCGGGATCAGCGCGTCCACGTCCTGGGTGTAGATTTCGCTGGTGCCCATGTAGGGATCGTTCTTGATCTGCCCCTGGGGGAAATCCGGCGTGCCGAGCTGGACGTCCGGGTTGTCGCTGGCGAGATGGAACTTCTGCCGGTAGAGGTAGTACCCCGGCGCCACCTTCCAGCGCAGCTCCAGGGTGTTCTGGTCCTTGGCCACCGCCGAGAAGATGAAGGCCTCGTCGGGTTTGAGGAAGTTGCCCTCGTCGCCGGTGCCGGCGCCGCCCACCAGCGCCGCCAGGTCCTGGGGATGCACCGCGCTCGAAGCGGCCGGGGTGGCTGTCTTCGTGGCGGGGGCCGGCGGCGGTGCCGTGGGCAGCGACGCCGCCACCAGTTCCACGTTCACGTGGCGGTGCTGGGGCGGATAGCAGAAGCCCTTCTCGAAGCAGCCCTGATAGATCAATTCGAGATCCAGCTTGCCGACGCCCTGGTAGGGCAGCTTCACCGAGACGCCCTTGTGGTAGATCTCCTGCTTGCCGAAGTAGGGGTCTTCCTTGATCTCGCCCGCCGGGAGCTGCGCCTCGCCGAGCTTGATGCCCGTCACGTGGCTCACGAACTTGAACTTGCTCTTATAGAGGTAGTAGCCGGGCAGGATGTCCCAGTGCACCGTGA
>JBLNDO010000068.1:0-28453 GCA_050261675.1 Bacillota bacterium | reverse complement strand
TGGGACTACCGGTGAACAGCGGCGGCCCCGATATTCTACCTAAGCGCCCGTAGCTCAGCTGGATAGAGTACCTGGCTACGAACCAGGTGGTCGGGAGTTCGAATCTCTCCGGGCGCGCCATTAACGAAGGCCCACCTATACGGTGGGCCTTTATTATTTAATCCGCCCAGATAGATTCGAACCCGGACATGCATTTGGAGGCTCGCGCCGCGCTTCCAGCTCCGTTTGGCAGGCCAGGGCATGCGTCCATATATGCCCACACGAAGTTTCGCTGCGAGCCCACCTCTGGTGGGCTTTTCATTTCAAGCCGCAGGCTTAAGCGCACCCGCGGCATCCGGCCGGCTCTGGTAGAAGCTGTCAATGCGCTGCAGCCAATGCAGGCGCACATCCCGCTCAACTTCGTGGCGGGGGATGGCGCCCGGCCGGGCAGCCGCAAGGTACCCCGCGAGTGCGTCTCGCCGCGTCGCGGAGTTCGGGAGGCCAAGCCGCGAGTACACCCGGTTGACCTCGACGGCAGGATCCCGGCACAGATCCTCGTACTTCAGCTCCACCCGATCCTGCGCCGGCAGACGCGACCAGTCTTGCTCCAGTCTTGCCTGCAGCATTACATAGCGCCGGATGATCCATTCCTCATCGATTGCGGCCGGGGCCTGTAGCGCGTTGTGACGCAGGAGCAGGGTCTCCATCTTCAACGTCGAGGCGATCACGTCAACGGGGTCGCGGCGGATCGCCACGAACTTTGCGCCGGGGAACAGCCGGCGTAATTCCGGGATCCGGAAGGAGTGCGCGGGCGACTTGAACAAAAGCCGCTTGCCGTGCAACAAGCTCAGGCGACGGGCGAAACCGACCAGCGCCTGCTCCCAGGCGGCGCGCTCAGCCGGCGCCAGCGTCTCGAGGGCGAGATGCCCGCGGTAGCGCCGGCTGTCCCCTGGATACACCGATTCCAGCATCGGCGACACGAGCGCTTGCTTGGCCATGACGAATTCGTCTTCGAAAGGCTCATCCACACCAAATGGAGCCTGGTCGAAGGGCCGGAACGCGGGCAGTTTGCGGGCGACGCGCGCTTTGAACCAGCCGCCGCCGCTGACAAAGCCTCCGGGCAGGCAACACTCGAAGAACGTCGGCGCATGCAGGGCGGGATCCAGGGACAGCAACTTGTGCAGCCAGGTGGTGCCCGTGCGCCAATGCCCCACGATGAACACCGGCGCCGCCGGGTTGACCGGACCGCGAGGCCTGCTCCCGAGGCGCCGTGCGTCCATGAGGTTGAACGCCGTGGCGCACAGGGACAGCAGGAAGAGCTGTCCGAAATGCCTCAACGGCACGGGCCCACTGGGCAGGCCATGCCGGGCGACGAGCCGCAACAATTTGGGTGTGGATATCCCGATCAGGAACTGCAGGCGTTCCAGGTCCCCCGGCCTTTCCATGCGTCTTCCGTTCCCTTACTCCGGCCTCTACACGGCCAGTGTAGCGTCAACGGCCGGCGGGGTCATCCATCGGATCAGTCCTGGGAGAGGCAGCCGACCTGGCCGATCTGCTTGGTCAGGCTCATGAAGTCCGCGCGAGTGCACAAGGGCTTGAGGCTCGGCCAGACACTGGCGAACGGTACCAGCGTGCTGATGTTGCGCTGCTTGATGGCAGCTGCCAGCACCGCATACGCTTGATCGGGCTTGCCGAGGTGCATGTACGCGTCCGCCAAGAATACGGCGGTGTATTTCCCGGCCGGCTTCGAGGCCATGTAGCCCGCATACCAGGTGAAGTAGTCCACCAGGGACCCGTGGCTCTTGCCCTTCGTACGCGCCACATCCGCTGCCGGCGCCTGCAAGGCCTGCATCTCCGCCGTCGCCTGTTTCGCCGCCTCGGCATACTTGCCGGCGCCCAGCAGGCTCAGGGTGAGGATGTGCTGCGCGAATTCGTCCTGGGCATTCAGGCCTGCATTGATGCGCGCGTTGGCCGCGGCCTTGTCGTATTGGGCGGCGATATAGGCCACCAGCGCCTGGTCATTGGTGACGCTCACGGAGGCCGGATCGAGGGCCCGGGCGGTCTCCATGGCGTTCTGCATGCCGCTGTTCTGCCCCATGGCCGCCAGGTATTCGGCATAGGTCTGCCAGGCGGAGGCATCCCCCGGGTTGAGCCGCAAGGAATTTTTCAACTCGCTTCCCGCGGCATCGAGATCCCAGGAATAGAACATGTCGAGGTTGCCCTTGAGCAGGTGCGCCTCGGCCGAACCCGGGTCCAGGACCAACGCGCGATCCAGAAGCTTGCCTGCCTCCACAGCCTGGGACTTGTTCATTACGGAGGCCTGAAGAAGCGCACGGGCGCTGCAAGCGTAGGCGGCCGCGAACTCCGGATCCAGGGTCACCGCCTTGCGGCAGGAGCCATAGGCCTTGTCCAGTTCGCCCTGGTTGATGAGATAGCCGCCCGTCTGGAAGGCGATGGCCGCGTCGCGGTTGTTGGTGAACTCCAAAGGCTTCACCGTCGCATCCGGCGCCAACAAGGTCGCCACCTGGGTAGCAATGCGGATCACCAGTTGGCGATAGGACGCGCCGGAATAGTTGGCATCCAGGTCGTACTCGTCCCCCCACACGTAGCTCTGGTCATTGACACGGATAAGCCGCGCCGAGATGTGGAACGTCCTCGCTTCGTGGCTCACCGAGCCTTCGAGCACGTAGTTGGCTCCCAGGTCCTGCCCGATGTCGCGGATAGTCTCGTTACCCTTCACGTAATGGGCCGTCGAGGTGCTGGCGATCACCCCCATGCGTGTGGGCGCGATGGGACCCAGGAGGTTGATCACCTCGTTGGCGATCGACACACCGAGCACACCCGTATCGGCGTTCTGGGAAAGGTTGTTGAACGGCAATACCGCCACCACGATGGACGGATTGCGGTCGGCCTCCTGGAACAGCACGCCCGAGCGCTTCCAGGTGAGCGCCACGGCAATCAGCATCGCCGCGACCACGGCCAAGAGGACCGCCAGGCGGTAGCCGCTCTGCGGCCGCCTGGGCGCGGCCGGCGCGGGGCCGGGCGCAACGGGAGCCGTCACGGGCGCGGGCACCGGACGCGGCGGGGGGACCGCGGTGTCCGCGTCCGTGACGCTCACCGGAAAAACGAACTTGTAGCCGCGCCGCGAGATAGTCTGGATGTAGCGGGTGCCGGCCGCACCGTCGTTGAGGGCGATGCGTAGCTGACGCACGCAGGCGCTGATGCCCTCCTCGAATTCCACGACGATGTTGTCGCCCCAGAGGTGGTTCTTGATTTCCTCGCGGGAAACGGTGTTGTTGGCGTTACGCAGCAAAAGGTCCAGGAGCTTCGCCACCTGGGGCCGGAGCTGCAACGTCTTCTGGCCGTCGTTCAGCTCGCCGCTGCGCGGATCGAAGATGTATTGGCCGAACGCGTATCGCACCCTGCTTGGCTCCGGCATGGGATTCATGCTGCGGCTCCCGGATCCGGAGTGCGGCGCGGGACCGTATACGGTGCCCGGTGACGGGAACCGCGGCTCCGGGCGCTCCGGCGCCCGGCTACCATCATAGCCAGCCTCGCGTACCCGGGCTATTCTTTCCAAGGACGTCGGGTTCACTCGCTTTCCCCCGTGTAGCCTTGCATCGAGGTTTCATCGGTCTTGGCCGGCGGCCCGTGCCGCCCGTCACCTTATTGGCGCGTGTACGCGTCGGTGGCGACGTAAAGCGAGCGGCTGAGCTCTTCCGCGGAGCGCATCTGCTCCGGCGTCATGCCGTCGGTGATGACGGTTTTCGCCTCGGCCACGTCCACGCCACTGCGCTGCGCCAGGAGCAACCAGGCATAGGCCTTGACGTCGTCCTGCTCCACGCCTTCGGCGTTGTGGTACATCACCGCCAAGTTGTACTGGGCCGCGGGCAGACCCTGTTGGGCCGCCTTGGTGTACCAGTGCAGCTCGGCCGCGGCATCGACGTCCACGCCCTTGCCGTTGCCATACATCATGCCGAGCTGGAATTCGGCGTAGGGATCGTTGCGTTTCGCCGCGGTCTCGAACCACTGGCGGGCCTTGGTGTAGTCCTGCGGGAAACCCTGGCCGTTGTAGTAGAGCGTGCCCAGGTTGTAGGCCGCCGTGGCGATCCCCAGATCCGCGGCACGCTGGTACCACAGGGCCGCGTCGGCGTACTTGCCGCGGGTCGTCAGCATCACGCCCAGATTGGCTTCGGCTTCGGCATCGCCAAGCTTGGCGAGCTCGGTGGCCTGTGCGATGTCCTGGTCGCTGTAGGTGGTGTTTCCCGGGATCTTGTCCACGTAGGCCGGCGGCCGGATATAGATGACCTTCACGCCGGGCGGAAGGTGATCTTCGGCGGCGGCCCAGGGAGCCGCCAGCAGTAGGGCCAGGCCCAAGAACCCCAGGATGATGGGACGGCGGATAGCCGGTGTCTGAGTGTCGCGAATCATGGCACAGTCCTCCGAAAGACGGTGTTCATTGCTTACGACCAGAGATATAGCCGAGGTTCAGCCCGCCGGGCCGATAATCTTCTGAAATAAGGCTGAATTATTTATGTCGGCCCGGGTCCGCCGCCTGCCGGCGGGCCGGTCAGCCGTGCTGCAGGTCGGAGAGGTCGGCCACGATGTTGGCGCCTTCGCGCAGCGCCACGTCCTGGGGCTTGACCACCGTGTCCGGCGACTGTGCATCGCCCGGCGCCACGCCGGCGATGCGCTTCCAGGCCACATCGTCGCTGGCCCGCCAAGCGGCTTCCTTCTGCTCGTCTTTCTTGCGTGCATCCAGGAGCAGCGACAGGCTGGTCACCGCGTCCTCGGCCTTCAGGTGCTCGATGTCCGACACATAGAGCTGGTAGAGAGGGTCCGCCTTGGCGCGTTCCTCGTGGCGCTTGCGCAGCTCGGGGAGCGCCGCCGCGAGCCCGTTGTCCACCGGCTTGTAGGGCACGGCCGAAATGGTGTCCCAGGGCAGCGGATGGTCTTCCGTGTCTTCGCCGAACTCCTTCGGGTCTATCTGCGCGGGCAGGCTGATGTCGGGTGATACCCCGCGGTTCTGGGTGCTCGCGCCGGTCACCCGGTAGAACTTGTCGGTGACGAACATCAAGCTGCCGGCGTTGGGGGTGTCCTCCATCATCTTCGAGAGGTCGGCCACCTCGGTGGCCACGCCCTTGCCGTAGGTGCCGTTGCCGACGATCACGCCGCGACGGTAGTCCTGGATCGCAGCAGCGAAGATCTCGGACGCCGACGCGCTCAACCGGTCCACCAGCACGACCAGCGGCCCCGTATAAACCGGGACCGTATCGGACCGCACGATATCGACCCGGTCATCCGAGTCGCGCAACTGCACCATCGGGCCGCGCGGGATGAACAGCCCCGCGAGGTCGGCAGCCTCCTTCAATGAACCGCCGCCGTTGCCGCGGATGTCGACGATCACACCGTCCACGTGCTTCGCCTCGAGATCGAGGAGCAGCTTGCGCACGTCGCGAGTGACACTGTTGTAGTCCGGATTGCCCGAGTCACGGCCGTCGAAATCGCTGTAGAACTCGGGAATGCGGATCACGCCGATGTGCGCCTCGCCCTGCTTGCGCGGCACGCCGATCACGTCCGCCCGGGCCGCCTGTTCCTCGAGCTTGATGGCGTCCCGCACCAGGCGCACCGGCTTCGGCGGCGAGCCGCGGCGCGCATCGGCGGCGAGCACTTGCAGGCGCAGCACCGTGCCCTTGGGGCCGCGCGTGAGCTTCACCACGTCATCCAGGCGCCAGCCCACCACGTCCACGAACTCGCCGCTCTCGCCCTGGCCCACCGCCGCGATCCTGTCGCCGGCGTGCAGCGTGCCGCCACGGGCCGCGGGACTGCCCGGCAGCACCCGGACGATCTTCACGTAATCGTCGTCCTGCTGTAGTTCCACGCCGATGCCCTCGAGCTTCAGGCTCATCTGCGTCTTGAACTGGTCGTACTCCTCGGGGACGAAGTATTCGCTGTGGGGGTCCAGCGCGCGGGTGTACGCGTTCATGAAGCTCGCGAAAACGTCGTCGCTCTGCAGTTTGTCCACGCTGTCGCGCAGCGTGCTGTAACGCCGCTTCAGCACCTCGGCCGCCTGCGGCCAAGTCTTGCCGTCGAGCATCAGCTCGATGACGTCGTTCTTGACGCGCTTGCGCCAGAGGTCGTCGAGCTCCGCGGGGCTCGCGGCCCAGGTGCGGGGATTGTCCTGTATCGGCAGGGACTCGTCCTTGCCGAGGTCGGGCTGCCTGTCCAGGAGTCCGACGGCGTAGGCGATGCGCGCGTCGAACCGCTCGCGGAACACCCCGTAGATGGCGAACGCCGGCTTCAGGTCACCCTGCTTGATGCTGGCGGCGAGCCCGGCGCGGTAAGCCGAAAACGAATCCAGGTCCGACTGCAGGAAATAGCCGTGGTTCGCGTCGAGCGTCTTGATGTACTCGTCGAAGATGGCGCCACCCAGGCCCGCCTCCAGCGGCTCATGGCTGTAATGGTAATGGGTGAGGACGTAGGCGACGGTCTTGTCCACCGCCGCCTGATCCGCGTCGGGCGCCAGCGCGGCGCCGACGGCAGGCGTATTCGCCGAAACCGGTTCCGCGTAGAACGCGGGCACGAACCAGCCGAGGCAGGACAATAACAGGAGCGAAAACTTGATCTTCATACGAGGACGTTACCGGATGACAGGTGCCGGCGGGACACGTAAAGGCGGCCGCTCCCCTATTGTAACGGGGGCGGAGCCGATTGGGCGTGGGACCTGCGGCGGTTCCGGGCCGCCCGGAGCCGGCCCGGAACCGCTTTCTCAGAACTTCACCTTGAGGCTGGCGTACAGGAACCGGCCCGGGGTGCGGTAATAGGTGGGCAGGAAGCTGTTCGCGAACGCCGACATGGCGATGGGCGGCTGTTTGTCGAACAGGTTGCGCACGCCCAGCGAGAAATCGCTGTTCAGCGCATCCACGTGGTAAGTGGCCTGCACGTCGTGGTACACCGTCGCGCCGATGTGGTTGCCCGGCACCGCCCCGTTCTCGAACGGGAAATTGATGGTGAGCGGGCAGCGGCTCGACGGCTTGATGACGAGCACTTGCGAACAATCCTCGGTCAAAGCACTGATGTATTCCATGTTCCAGCTGGCAGACCAATCGCCCCGATTCCAGACGATGTTCACGGTGCTGTGCTGCTTCGGAATGCCGTCAAGCGCCAATCCGGTCCCGGGGGTACTCGTGCCGTCGGCGCCCGTGGTGGTGGTCCCGGAAAGCTCCTGGCTGCTAACTCCGCTGCCGAAGGCCAGCGTAGCCACATACTGCTTCACGAAACTCCAGTCGAGCCCCAGCTTGAAATCGCCGGCCGGGGTCGAAGGGAAATTATAGTGCGCGCCGACATCGACTCCCTCGGTTTTGATGCCATCGATGTTGATATTCAGGTTCTCGATGTTGGTGATTTCTCCTGGCACAAAGGCATCGTGATTTCCGCCGGAGCGGGTAATCAAGCTGCAGTATTGGGGGAGGTCGGCGTTGTAGCAGGCGCTCAGAATCAACTCGGGTGGAACCGTCCCGATGGCGTTGATCAGATTGATCTTGTAATAGTCGGCGCTGAAGTCGAAGCCCGGTGCCCAATCCGGGTCGTAGACGAAGCCTACGGTCTGGGAGATAGCCCCTTCCGGCTGCAGCAGCGTGTTACCACCCACGCTGGAGTGGATGCCCAGATTGACGTTCTTCTAGCTGTACGGCCCAGCACCGCAATACGGTGCGACCTTGGAGTTCAGGCTCGAGATCACACGCGGGTCGCCGATCACGGGAAAGCTGTCGCTGTCCGCCAGGAACAGGCCGCTGATGCTCGGGATGCGGAAACCCTGCGCCCAGGAGGCGCGCAGCAGCAGTTCGCCGTTGGTCTGCCAGCGTAGCGCCGCATTGCCCGAAGAGGAATGGTCGGTGTGTTGCGCCAGGTTGCCGGTACCCACCGCCCCGCCCTGCCAATTGAATTGCGACCAACGATTGGCAATGTCGAGGTGCACGTTCTTCATGAAGGGCATATCGGACGCCAGGGGGGGTCGGCGCCAGCGATGGGTTATTACTAAAGCTTCTAAACGTTGAACGGGGGTTCGAATCCCTCTCCCAGGTTACATCCAGTAACAAAAAAGGGACCCCCTCGGGTCCCTTCACTCAAACTGGCGGAGAGAGAGGGATTCGAACCCTCGATACAGGTTTTGCCCGTATACGCCCTTAGCAGGGGCGCGCCTTCGACCACTCGGCCATCTCTCCGAAATCGGGTTTTTGTGGGAGGGGCGTCTCGGACCCATCCCTGGTGCCTTGTCCAGCCGCTCGCCGCTGTGCGGCTTGCCCTGTCCGGTCGCTCGGACCTGTGATCCTCGCCCAAGGTCAGGGGGCGCATGATACCGGGCAGGGCCGAGGCTGGTCAAAAACGGCCCCTAAACCCTTCGAAAACGGTGTTTTAGTGGAGACGAAGCTTAGCTGTTGCCGGGTTCCGGCGGCTCGCCGCCGCCTTCCTGCTCGCGCTTGATGCGCTCGTAGATTTCCTCGCGGTGCACGGCGACGGTGCGCGGCGCGTTCACGCCGAGCCGAACCTGATTGCCTTTCACACCGAGAACCGTAACAGTGACTTCGTCGCCGATCATGAGCGTCTCGCCCACGCGGCGGGTCAAGATAAGCATCTCGTCCTTCTCCTACAGTAGTCTTGTATCCCAATCACCTCAAAAAAGTCCTTTTAAATCATCTTTATAAAACCACCCTCTGCGGGGCGTTATGTATTGTGCGCCGATAGCCCGCCGGTCTCAACCGGCCGCGCCGCGGTGCAGAAAATCCTCTTGGGGGGCGGCATCCAGGCCGAACGCCTGATGCAGGGCGCGGACGCCCTGCTCCAAATGCTGTTCTTCCACCACCACCGAGACCTTGATCTCGGAAGTGGCCACCATGCGCAGCTCGATGCTTTTCTCGGCCAGGGCCCGGAACAGGGTGCTCGCCACGCCGGCATGGGACCGCATTCCCACGCCCACCACGGAGATTTTCACCACCCGGTCGTTGCCTTGCAAGCGCTCGGCGCCGATTTGGGGCAGATTCGCATGCAAAATGTCCATAACCTGGGGGAAATCGTTGCGGTGGATGGTGAAGGCGAAGTCCAGGCGCCCATCGCGCGCCACGTTCTGCACGATCATGTCCACTTCGATGTTGGCGTCCGAGACCGGCCCCAGGATGCGGTAGGCGATGCCGGGCTCGTGGGGCACCCCCACCAGGGCCACTTCCGCCTCGTCGCGGTTGAAGGCGATGCCTGAGACCAGGGCGGCTTCCACGGCTTGATCCTCGTAGGTGATGAGCGTGCCCTCGCCTTCCTTGAAGGTGGACAGGACCCGCAGGGGCACATTGTATTTGCCGGCGAATTCCACCGCACGGATCTGCAGCACTTTCGAGCCCTGGCTCGCGAGTTCCAGCATCTCCTCGAAGGTGATGCGGTCCAGGCGCCGGGCCTCCGGCACCAGGCGCGGGTCGGTGGTGTAGACGCCGTCCACGTCCGTATAGATCTGGCATTCGTCCGCCTCGAGGGCGGCCGCAAGCCCGACGGCGGTGGTGTCCGTCCCGCCGCGGCCGAGGGTGGTGATGTTCCCCTCCCCGTCTACGCCCTGGAAACCCGCCACCACCGGTATGCAACCCTCGGTGAGGCAAGCACGCAGCACCGCGGTATCGATTTCCTGGATGCGCGCCTTGGTGTGGGCGCCATCGGTGTGGATGCCCACCTGGCCGCCGGTGAAGGAACGGGCCTTCAAGCCGCGCTTCTCGAGGGCGATGCAGAGCAGCGCGATGGTCACCTGCTCGCCGGTGGCGAGCAGCACATCAAGCTCGCGCGGGCTCGGCCGGGGCATGAGACGGTGGGCGAGCCCGAGAAGCTTGTCCGTCTCCCCGGCCATGGCCGAGACCGTCACCACCACCTCGTGGCCCTGCGCGCGGGCGGCGGCGATCTTGCCCGCCACGTGCTCGATGCGGCTGCAGTCGGCGACGGACGTGCCGCCGTACTTCTGGACGATCAGGGCCAAGGGGAAATCCCGCGGGAAAGCTCAGCCAATTTTACTCTTAACCCAGTCCGGGACTGACTTCAGGGCCGCACCCAGTTTGGAAGGGTCATTGCCCCCCGCCTGGGCCATGTCCGGGCGGCCGCCACCCTTGCCGCCCACCTGCTGGGCCACCATGTTCACGAGCTCCCCGGCCTTCACCTTGGCCGTGAGGTCCGGGGTCACCCCGGCGATGAGGCTCACCTTGCCGTCAGCGGCGGAGCCCAGCACGATCACCGCCGACTTGAGCTTGTTCTTGAGCTGGTCCAGGAGCTCCCGCAGCGCCGCCGCGTCCACCCCGTCCACCGCTGCCGCCAGCACCTTAGCGCCACCGATGGTCTCGGCCTGGGAACCGAGTTCCTCGCCACGGTTAGAAGCGAGCTTGCCTGAAAGCTGCGAGAGCTGCTTCTCCAACTGCTTGTTGCGTTCCAGCAGCGCTTCCGCCTTCGCGGCTACGTCATCCTGGCCCGCCCGGAGCACCTCTTCCGTCTTTTTGAGCACGTTCTGTAAGCCGCGCACCCAGGCGAGCGCACCCGCGCCCGTCAGCGCCTCGATGCGCCGCACACCGGCGGCCACGCCGCCCTCGCTCACGATCTTGAAGAGGCCGATGTCGCCGGTGCGGTGCACGTGGGTGCCGCCGCAGAGTTCGGTGGAGAAATCGCCGAACTTCATGACGCGCACCACGTTGCCGTACTTCTCGCCGAAGAGCGCCATGGCGCCGAACTTGATGGCCTCGTCGTAAGCCATCTGGCGCACGTCTGCCGCCTCGTTGCGCCGCACTTCCGCGTTCACCATGTCATCGATGCGCGCGAGTTCCTCCGGCGTCACCGGCTGGTAATGGGAGAAGTCGAAGCGCAGGCGGTCCGGCGCAACGAGCGAACCTTTCTGGGTCACGTGAGTGCCCAGCACCTGGCGCAAGGCGGCATGCAGTAGATGGGTGGCGGAATGGTTCAACACCGTGGCGGCGCGCAGCGCCGCGTCCACTTGGGCTTCCACCGTGTCGCCGACTTTGATCTCGCCCTTCGTGACCGTGCCGAGGTGGGCGTGGGCGCCTCCGCCCCGCTTCTGGGTGTCGGCCACCTTGAATTCGGAGCCGCCGTCCTTGAGGGCGCCCTGGTCACCCACCTGCCCGCCGGACTCCGCGTAGAACGGCGTCTCGTCCAGGATCACCATGCCCTGCTCGCCGGCCTTGAGGGATTTAACTGCATCCTTTCCTCGGAACAGGGCCGTGATCTTGCCCTTGTGCTTCAGCTGCTCATAACCCTTGAACGCGGTTTCCCCCTCAATGGCGACGTCCTGGCCGTACTCGGCGCCGAAATTGCTGGCGGCCCGGGCCCGCTCCCGCTGCGCCTCCATCTCCTTCTCGAAACCGGCGTTGTCCAGACCCAAGCCGCGCTCGCGGGCGATGTCGTTGGTGAGATCCGCCGGGAAACCGTAGGTGTCGTAGAGCTTGAACACGGTTTCGCCGGGGATGGTTTTTCCCTTGAGCCCCTTGATGGCGCTTTCGAGCAAACGCATGCCCTGGTCCAGGGTCTCGGCGAAGCGCTCCTCCTCCTGCAACAGCACCTTCTCCACGTGCTGGGCATTCTTGTGGAGTTCCGGATAGGCCGCGCCCATCTCGTGATCCAGCGCGGCGACGAGCTTGTGGAAGAACGGCTTCTCCATCCCGAGCTTGTAACCGTGGCGGATGGCGCGGCGGATGATGCGGCGCAATACGTAGCCACGGCCCTCGTTGGAGGGCAACACCCCGTCGGTGATCAGGAATGCGCAGGCGCGGATGTGGTCGGCGATGACCCGCAGTGAGGGGCTCGCCTTGTCCCTGGCGCCCGTCGCCTTGGCCGCCGCGTCAATCAGGTTCTTGAAGAGATCGATCTCGTAGTTGGAATGCACGTGCTGCAGCACGGCCGTGACGCGCTCCAGGCCCATGCCCGTGTCCACGCAGGGTTTGGGCAGGGGCGTCAAGACGCCGTCCGCGGAGCGGTCGAACTGCATGAACACCAGGTTCCAGATCTCGATGTAGCGGTCGCCCTCGGAATCCTTCGAGCCCGGCGGCCCGCCCTTCACGTCCGCGCCGTGGTCGTAGAAGATTTCCGAACAGGGGCCGCAGGGGCCCGTGTCCGCCATCTGCCAGAAGTTGTCGCTCTCGAATTTCCTGCCGCCGGGCTTGTCGCCGATGCGCACGATGCGCTCCTTCGGCACACCCACGTCCTTGGCCCAGTGGTTGTAGGCCTCGTCGTCGGTCTCGTAGACCGTGACCCAGAGCCGCTCCGGCGGGAGTTTCCAGACTTGGGTGAGCAGCTCCCAGGAATAGAGCACGGCGTCCTTCTTGAAGTAGTCGCCGAAGCTGAAGTTGCCCAGCATCTCGAAGAAGGTGTGGTGGCGGGCCGTGTAACCCACGTTCTCCAGGTCGTTGTGTTTGCCGCCGGCACGCACACAGCGCTGCGAGGAGGCGGCGCGGCTGTAGTCGCGCTTGTCGCGCCCGAGGAACACATCCTTGAACTGCACCATGCCGGCGTTGGTGAACAAGAGGGTCGGGTCGTTGGCCGGGACGAGCGGGCTCGAAGCGACCACCGTGTGGCCCTTGGACTTGAAGAAGTCGAGGAAGCTCTTTCTTATGTCGTTGCTGGTCATCATGGCCGCTATTATGCGGTGTCGGTCGTATTTTCCAAAAAAACACCCTCATCCCCGCCCTTCCCCCGGAGGGGGAAGGGAGCGGGAAAGAAGCTCTCCAATGCGTTCCCTCTCCCTTTGGGAGAGGGTCAGGGTGAGGGTTCTTGGTCTTATTCTTCGATATCGCCCTTCAGGGCCTTGCGGATGTCTTCCATGGCGAAGCCGCGCTGCTGCAGAAAGCGCGCTTGGCGTGCCCGTTCCTGCATGTCCTTGGGGAGAGCCGTGCCGAAGCGCTTGCGCCGGGCCGCTTCGGCGCTCCCGGCGGCGCCGGCCTTGAGGCCGGCCAGCGCCTGTTCCACCAGTTCGCCCGTGACTCCGCGGCCGCGCAACTCCTCGCGAATCTTCAAGGGACCGGAGCCGCGCCGCGCCCGGGTGGCCACGAATTCCTGCACGAAGCGCTCGTCCGAAAGGAGCTTCTCTCCCTGCAATGACGAAAGCACCGCCAGGACGGCGGTGCTTTCATAGCCTCGTTCCAGGAGCTTGGCCTCGAGTTCCCGGGCGCCGTGCTCGCGGCGCGCCAGGAGGGCGAGGGCCTTGGCGCGGACCCGGGCCGGGTCCCGGGCCGCGGCCTCATCAGGCCTCTTCGGCTTCCTCAGGCTCACTGACGCTCGCCACCGGGGCGACCTTCTTCGGCACCAGCTTCTCGCGCAGCGCCGTCTCGATCTCGGCCATCACCTCGGGGTTCTGCTTCAGGTACTCGCGGGCGCCTTCCTTGCCTTGGGCGATCTTCTTGCCCTGGTAGCTGTACCAGGCCCCGGACTTCTCCACCAGGTTGTTGGCGACGCCGAGTTCGATGATTTCGCCGGCGCGGGAGATGCCCTCGCCGTAGAGGATCTCGAACTCCGCGGTCCTGAACGGCGGCGCCACCTTGTTCTTGACGACCTTCACCCGGGTCTCGCTGCCGATGACTTCCTCGCCGTTCTTGATGGCGCCGGTGCGGCGAATGTCGAGGCGCACTGAAGCGTAGAACTTGAGGGCGTTGCCGCCGGTGGTGGTCTCCGGGTTGCCGAACATCACGCCGATCTTCATGCGGATCTGGTTGATGAAGATGACCAGCGTATTGGAGCGCTTGATGTTGGCGGTGAGCTTGCGCAGCGCCTGGGACATGAGCCGCGCCTGCAGGCCCATGTGCTGGTCGCCCATCTCGCCCTCGATTTCGGCCTTGGGCGTGAGCGCCGCCACCGAGTCCACCACCACCACGTCCACCGCGGCGGAGCGCACCAGCATGTCGGCGATTTCCAGGGCCTGTTCGCCGGTGTCCGGCTGGGAAATCAGCAGGTCCTCCACCTTCACGCCGAGCTTGCCGGCGTACACGGGATCGAGCGCGTGCTCCGCGTCAATGAAGGCGGCGGTGCCGCCGCGCTTCTGGATTTCGGCAATCACCTGCAGGGTGAGCGTGGTCTTGCCGGAGGATTCCGGCCCGTAGATCTCGACCACGCGGCCGCGCGGCAGGCCGCCGACGCCGAGGGCGATGTCGAGCGTCAAGGAGCCGGTGGATACCGTGTCCACCTCGCGGGTGGCGGCATGGTCGCCGAGGCGCATCACCGAGCCCTTGCCGAACTGTTTCTCGATCTGGCCGAGGGCGGCGGCCAGCGCCTTCTTGCGATTGTCATCCATGGGAACTGCCTTGAGGATCGCGTTCATGGTGGAAACCTCGTTGATTATTTCACAAGTCGAACCGTTTAAATGAGCACGCCCTGGCGTCCCAGCGGCCACTGCTCCAGCGGCGTGTAGTCCACGCCGCCGGCGCGCGTCACCGAGCGCACCAGCGTGAATTCCTGCACGTTCCAGCGGATCTTTTCCGCCGGCCCAAACTGCCCGAGCTTGCGCACCCAGCGCGAGAGCGTCACGTGGGGCACGAACTTGTCGGGATCGGGCTTGAGTCCGCGGGCCGTGAGCCGCTGCCGGAGCGAGAGCGCGAGGTCGCGGAGTTTCGACGGCGTCGCCGAGCAGCCGTACCAGAGCACCTGGGAGCTGGCCCAGTAGCCGATCTCGTCCAAGTCGAAGGAGAACACGGGACCCTGCACCTCGGCGGCGGCATTGAGCGCCTCCCGGACAGCCGCCTCGCCGATGTGGCCGAGGAAGGCGAGGGTGATGTGCAGGTTCTGGGCCGGCACAGGGCGGCCGTCGCTCAGGGAGACCGCCGCGCGGCTCGCCTTGTGGATGGCCTCACGGGTGGCGGCGTCCGGCACCAGCGCGAAGAAGAGCCTAGATTGTTCCTGGCGCTCCCCGGGGCGATGGTTGAGGGCGGGTTGCGGCATGGGTCGGCGTCCGCACCGGCAGTGGTACGACGGTACCCAGGATTTTGCCGGTACCTGTATTTATATACAGTATTCGGAAAAAGTCAAGCAAACCCGAGGAAAAAGCCAAAAATCACTCCGGAAGACCCTCCACAAGCCCCTCCAGGGCCGCCAGGACGGCCTGGAAGCGCACCGAATCCCTCTCCCCCTTGAAGAGGAAATGCCGCGCCGTAACCCGTCCGTCGGCCCAGCGCCAGCCTATCCATACAGTGCCCACGGGCTTCTCCTCCGTGCCGCCGTCGGGCCCCGCGATGCCGGAAACCGCCACCGCCACCTGGGCCCGACTCCAGTGGGCCGCCCCTTCCGCCATCTCCCGCACCGTCTGTTCCGACACCGCGCCGTGCTGCTCCAGGGTCGCGGCTCGGACGCCGAGCATCGCCGCCTTGGATTCGTTGCTGTAGGTGACGAAGCCCCGCTCGAACCAGTCGGAACTGCCGGCCACGTCGGTCACGGCCTTGCCGATCCAGCCGCCGGTGCAGGACTCGGCGGTGGCGAGCTTCAGGCCCTTGGCCTTGAGCCGCCTTCCCAGGTCGGTGGCGAGTGCATGCAAGGCGACATCGTCGGTTTTCATGGCCCACAAGGTTAACATTCTTGCTAGCATCGCCCCCTCCATGAGCCAGCCCGCCGACACTGCCTTTGCCGAGCACACGCCGGTCATGCGCCAGTACCTGCGCATGAAGTCCGAGCACCCGGACGTGCTGCTTTTCTACCGCATGGGCGATTTTTACGAACTCTTCTACGATGACGCCCGCAAGGCGGCGCGGCTGATGGATATCACCCTGACGCAACGCGGCCAGTCCGGTGGCTCCGCCATTCCCATGGCGGGCGTGCCCTATCACCAACTGGACAACTATCTCGCCAAGCTGGTGAAGCTCGGGGAATCCGTGGCGATTTGTGAACAAATCGGCGACCCGAATACCTCCAAAGGCCCCGTCGAACGCAAGGTCGTCCGCATCGTCACCCCGGGTACGGTCACCGACGAGGCGCTCCTGGAAGAACGCCGCGACAATCTCCTGGCCGCGGTGCATGCGGGCAAGGAGAGCTACGGTCTGGCGGCTCTCGATCTCGGTTCCGGCCGCTTCACGGTGCTGGAAATCGCGGGCGAGGAGGCCTTGCTCGGGGAGCTGGAGCGCCTGCATCCCGCGGAGCTCCTCTACGCCGAAGACGCGCTCCTGCCCAAGGCCGCGTCCAACCGTCCCGGCGGGCGCGCCCGCCCGCCCTGGCATTTCGACGCGGACACGGCCGAGCGCCTGCTCACGGGCCAGTTCCGCACCCGCGATCTCGCCGGCTTCGGCGCGGAGGGTTTGGGCTCCGCCATCGCCGCCGCGGGCGCCCTGCTGCAATACGTGCAGGAGACCCAGCGCACCGCCCTACCCCACCTCACCGGTCTGACCGTGGAGCGGCGCGACGAGGCGTTGATTCTGGACGCCGCCACCCGCCGCAACCTGGAACTGGAAACGAGCTTGGTGGGCCGCCACGAGTACACCCTCGCGGGGGTGCTGGACCGCTGCGTCACGCCCATGGGCAGCCGCCTCCTGCGGCGCTGGCTCAACCGGCCGCTCCGGGACCACGGTCTGCTCAAGGCCCGCTACCACTGCGTCGGAACTCTGATGGAGAACCGCCGTTACGAACCCCTGCGGGAGAGGCTCAACGGCATCGGCGACGTGGAGCGCATCCTGGCCCGGGTGGCCCTGAAGTCCGCCCGGCCCCGGGACCTCGGCCAGCTGCGCTACACCCTCGCCGAACTCCCGGCCTTGCAGAAATCCCTGGCTTCGCTCGACACGCCCCTGCTCCAGGGGCTCGTGAAGGAACTGGGCGAGCATCCGGATCTGTACGCGCTCCTGAAGAAAGCCCTGGTGGAGAACCCGCCGGCGCTCGCCCGGGAAGGCGGCATTTTCGCCGAAGGCTACGACGCCGAACTGGACGAGCTGAAGCGCATCAGCCAGAACGCGGATGCGTTCCTGGTGGATCTCGAGAACCGCGAGAAGCAAAGGAGCGGCATCGGCACCCTGCGCGTCAACTACAACCGGGTGCACGGCTTCTATATAGAAGTGACCCGCGCCCAGGCGGACAAGGTGCCGGCGGATTACATCCGCCGCCAGACCCTGAAAGGCGTGGAGCGTTATATCACGCCGGAACTGAAAGCCTTCGAGGACAAGGCCCTCTCGGCCCAGGAGCGCTCCCTCGCCCGGGAACGGCAGCTTTACGACGCTCTGCTGGACACACTCATCGGAAAGCTCGGCGTGCTGCAGCAGACCGCCACGGCCCTCGCGAGCCTGGACGTGCTCGCCAACCTCGCGGAGCGGGCCGAGCAACTGCGTTTTTCCGCCCCGGAACTCAGCGATGCTCCCGAACTGCGCATCGAGGCGGGCCGGCATCTCGTGGTGGAACAGGTCATCGACACGCCCTTCGTCCCCAACGACCTGAGGCTCGACGATTCGCGCCGCATGCTGGTGATCACCGGCCCCAACATGGGCGGCAAGTCCACCTACATGCGCCAGACGGCCTTGATCGCCATCCTCGCCCACATCGGCAGTTACGTGCCCGCGAGCCGCGCCGTACTCGGGCCGCTCGACCGCATCTTCACCCGCATCGGCGCCTCGGACGATCTCGCCGGCGGCCGTTCCACTTTCATGGTGGAGATGGTGGAGACCGCGAACATCTTGAACAACGCCACCGCCCAGAGCCTGGTGCTCATGGACGAGATCGGCCGCGGCACCAGCACCTACGACGGCATGTCCCTCGCCTGGGCCGCGGCGAGCCACATCGCGCGGCAGGTGAAGGCCTTTACCCTTTTCGCCACCCATTACTTCGAGCTGACTGCGCTCGCTGATCTCGTCCCCGGGGTCGCCAATGTGCATCTGGATGCCACCGAGCATGCCCATGAACTCGTGTTCCTGCATGCCGTGAAGGAAGGCCCCGCGGACCGCAGTTACGGCCTGCAGGTGGCCGCCCTCGCCGGCATCCCCAAGCCCGTCATCGAACAGGCTAAGGGATACCTCGCGCGCCTCGAAGCCGCCCAGCGCCGGCCGAAAGAGACGCCCCCCGCGGAGCAGCAGATCGGCCTCTTCGCTCCGCCGCCCTCGCCGGTGGAAGAAAAGCTCAAGGGCATCGACCCGGACAAGCTCTCACCGAAGGAAGCACTGGAACTCTTATACGAATTGAAGAAGACTTTGTAATGGCAGTAATGTCCGCTTTCGGAGTCAGAAGCAGACTTTGAGGGAGTAGAGTTTCAGATATTGCGTTTGGAAATCTGCTTCAGCCAAAAGCAGACATCCAGTGTTTGAATCTTCCTTCTCTCAAAAAAAACACTCACCTGCTCCACCAGCCCTCGCCGAAACAGCATGCCCGTATGATTCGTATAAGTGGTCGCAAATCCCTTCACGCCGGGGATGCGCGTTTTCAGGCCCATTCAGCCTCTTGATCAGGACCGCCCGGCTGGCCTTGGGACCCCCTTCCCAAAGGCCCTTGACGTAATGTGGGCCGATGCCGTGTACTTGTCATAAGCTGGCTACCCGCCGGATGCCCCCTGGCGTCGCGGGTGGAGCCTAGGCCCGGACCCTCAAGGGCGCGGCGTCAGGTCTCGACCAAATCGAGAGCGACATGGGGTGTGAATTGCACCGTCCTGTCACGCACACCCGAGGGGCGCGGGTGTTCCGTCGCGTGCGGCCGGTCTTCCTCCTGGGTCTTTTCGCTTCGGCCGCGGTCGCGGCCCCTCCTGCCAGTGACACGGCTTCCCCCGCCCCGCGCTGGGACGCGTTCGCCGACACCGTGTTCCAGCACTACACCGAGGACCAGGGGCTGCCGGTCTCGCTGGTGACCGCCCTCGCCCAGGACGGCGAAGGCTTCATCTGGGCGGGCACGCAGGGCGGCCTCGCGCGCTTCGACGGTTACCGCTTCCGCAACTTCGCGCCCGACCCCAAGGATCCCGGTGCGCTGCCGGACAGCTACGTCGCCACGCTGCACACCGACGCCGCCGGTCACCTGTGGGTCGGGACCGTCGCCGGCGGTCTCGCCCGCTACGCGGGCGGCCGCTTCGTGGTCTACAGCCCGAGCCACGGCGGCCTGCACGGTGAGGGCGTGCGCGCCATCGCCGACGACGGCGCCGGCGGCATCTGGGTCGCCACCGAAGGCGGGCTGGACCATCTCGACGCGGGTGGCCGGCTGTTGCCGCGGGCGGCGGCGGCGACTTCCGCGGAACCCGCGTCCATCCAGGCGGTGTTGCGCGACAAGAGCGGCGCGCTCTGGATCGGCGCCCACATGGGTCTGTTCCGGCAGGACGCCGCCTCGGGCGGATTCGTGCCGGTCGCGCTCCCGGTAGCGGCCGGTCACGCCGCTTCCGTCACGGCGCTCTTCGAGGACGGCGACGGCCGCCTGTGGATCGGCACCGCCCAGGACGGCGCGTTCGTGAAGGATACCGGCTCGGCCACGCCCCACGTGGTCCGGGAATCCGGCCAGACGGGCGACGCACTCGCGCGCGCCGAAGTGCGCGTCATCGCCGCGGCGGGACCCCATGAGGTGTGGCTCGGAACCTATGGAGCGGGCATCGTCGCCGTCAACACGCAAACCTTCACAACGCACCGGCTGCGACACGATCCGACGCTGGTCGGCAGCCTGATGCACGACAACATCTGGGCGCTGCTCCAGGAGCGCTCGGGCTCCATGTGGGTCGGCGACGCCAACGGCCTCGAGCACCTCACCGACGGCGCCGGCGCGGTGCTGACGCTCTTCGGCGTGCACGGCCGCCCGGGCGGCCTCGCCGACCCGGACGTGAGCGCCGTGTTCGCGCTGCGCGACGGCCGCCTGTGGCTCGGCTACGGCGGCGGGGCCGTAGACCTCTTCGATCCCGGCGCCGGGACGGTGGCCCATCTCGCCCCCGACCCCGACCGGCCCGATACCGCGCTCCCGACGGGTTACGTCCACAGCTTCGCGGACACCGCCGGGGACATGTATGCCGGGGACATGTACATCGGCACAAACCGCGGGCTGTACCGCGTCGGCCCCGCGGGACGCGGGCTCAAGCGGATCGCGGTGCCGGGCCGCGAACTCACGGCGCGCGTGGACAGCCTGCTCTTCGACAACGGGGTGCTGTGGATCGGCGGGCGGGACAGCGGACTGTTCGCCCTCCCGCTCGCGAAGGGAAGCGCACCCACGCTGCGGCATCTCATGGCACCGGCGCTCTCCGATTCGCGTGTGAACGCGCTCGTCCGCGGCCGCGGGTCGGACCTCTGGATCGGCACCTTCGGCGGCCTGGACCGGCTCGACCTCGCCACCGGCGCGGTCGAGCGCATCCAGGCGGATCCCTCGCGCCCGGGTGCGCTCGGAACCGCCAACGTGGGTGCGCTCGCAATGGACCGGGACGGCCGCCTCTGGGCCGGCACCATCGGCGGCGGAATCCAGGTATTGGTCAGCCAGGACAGCGCCGGCGCGCCGCTGTTCCGCCGTATCAGCGTGGCCGAGGGGCTCCCCAACGCCGACATCGGCGCCCTGGTGGAGGACCCGTCCGGCCAGATGTGGGCGAGCACCGACGACGGCCTCGCGGTCATCGACGAAAAGACTTTCGCGGTGCGCGCGCTGCGTCGGGCCGACGGAGCCGTGATCCGCAGCTACTGGGTGGGTGCCGGCACCGCGACACCCGAGGGGGAAATCGTGTTCGGCGGGCTGGGCGGACTCTCCGTCGTGCGGCCCGGCCGCCTCGTACCCTGGACCTACCGGCCTCCGGTGGTGGTCACCGGCATCCGGGTAGGCGGGCGCGAGAGTTCATTCGACCCGGCTTCGGGGAACGCGGCGCGGCTCACGGTGCCGGCCGCGGAAAACAACTTCAGCGTCGAGTTCGCCGCGCTCGATTACAGCGCCCCCGAGCGCAACCGTTACGCCTACCGGCTCGAAGGCTTCGACCGCGACTGGGTGGAGGCGGACCCGACCAAGCGCCTCGCCGCCTACACCAACCTCGCGCCCGGGAACTACGTCCTCCGGCTGCGCGGCTCGAACCGCGACGGCGTTTGGACCGAGCGCACGCTGGACCTGCCTCTCTCCGTCGAGCCCGCCTGGTACCAGACCCTCGCCTTCCGGCTCCTGGTGCTGTTCACCGCATTGGGGCTGGTCAGCGCGTTCATCCAGTTCCGCACCGGCTACCTGCGCCGGCGCCAGCTCGACCTCGAACGCCAGGTCCG
Source organism: Bacillota bacterium (assembly GCA_050261675.1). GTDB lineage: Bacteria > Pseudomonadota > Gammaproteobacteria > Natronospirales > REEB76 > DASUBN01. Next base: position 7,307 of record JBLNDO010000068.1, on the reverse strand, counting down.
GGCGCGCACCGCCGAAGTGCTGAAAGAGAAGTCCTCGGTGCAGCGCCTGGAGCACGCCGAGCGGCTGCAGCGGGCGCTCTATGTCATCGCCGACCTCACGAACAGCGGGCTCGAGCGCTCGGAGATGCTGCGCCGGATCCACGAGATCGTGGGCGAGCTCATGTACGCCAAGAACTTCTTCATCGTGCTCTACGACGCGGCCCGGCGGACGCTGCGCTTCGTCTACTTCGCCGACGTCAAGGACACCGAGGTGTATGACCCGGCCACGGAGATCCGCGAGCAGGACCTGGGCGGGAGCCTCACGGTGCCGCTCATCCACCGGGGCGAACCCCTCATGGGTTCGACCGTCGAGATCCGCGCGCGCCTCGGCATCGGCCGGATCGAAGGTCGCGGCCCCGAGGCCGAGGCGTGGCTCGGCGTGCCGATGCTCGCCTCCGGCGTGGTGCGCGGCGCGATCGTCGTGCAGAGCTATGACCCCGCGATCCGCTATACGGAATCCGACCAGGCGCTGCTCGGGTACGTCGCCGAGCACATCCTGACCGCCCTGCTGCGCCACCAGGCGAAGGAGGAGCTGGAACAGCAGGTGGCCGCACGCACCCGCGAGCTCGCACAGGCGAACCAGGACCTCACCGCGCAGATTCGCGAGCGGGAGGCGGGCGAGCGCCTGCAGACAGCGTTGTTCCGCATCGCCGAGCTCTCCAGCACGGGCGGCCACCTGTCGGAGTTCCTGAAGGCAGTGCACGCCGAGATCGGCAAACTCATCTACGCGCACAACTTCTACGTGGCGCTCCTCGTCGAGGACGGACGGACGTTCGAATTCCCCTACGCCGTCGACGAGCGCGACTCGAGCGCGCTGTTCCAGCCGCGCCCCCTGCGCCACGGGCTCACCGAGTACGTGCTGAGGTCCGGCCGGCCGCTGCTCGCCTCGAGCGACACCGTGGAAACCCTTATGCAGGCAGGCGAGGTGCAACGCATCGGGACGCCGTCGGTCTGCTGGCTCGGCGTCCCGCTGGTGCTCGGCGAGCGCATCGCCGGCGTGCTGGTGGTGCAGAGCTACACCCCCGGGGTGGTCTATACCGCGCTCGACCAGGAGCTCCTCACCTTCGTGTCGCGGCACATCGCCACGGCGCTTATGCGGCGCCAGGCGCAGGAATCGCTCAAGGCAGCGTACACCGAGCTGCAGGGCCGCATGGAGGAGCTCCGCCGGACCCAGTCCGAGCTCATCGAGAACGAGAAGATGGCCTCGCTCGGCCGGCTCGTGGCCGGCGTCGCCCACGAGATCAACACGCCGCTCGGGATCGGCGTCACCGCCGCCTCCCACCTGAACGAGGTATTCGGCGCCATCGACGCCCAACTCGCCTCCGCCCCCGACCCCGAGCTCGCCGCCGAACTCAAGGACGCGCGGCGCTGCGTGGAGCTGGTGCTGAGCAACCTGGGCCGGGCCGACCACCTCGTCCGGAGCTTCAAGCAGGTGGCCGTGGACCAGTCGAGCGAGGAACGGCGGCGCGTGTTGGTCCAGGACTACCTCGACGACGTGCTGGCTTCGCTGGGGCCCCGGCTGAAACGCACGCCCCACAAGGTCGAGATCGACTGCCCGGCGGGGCTCGAGATCGACACTTACCCGGGCGCGCTCTACCAGATCGTGGCGAACATGGTGGTGAACGCGCTCATGCACGCCTTCGACGATCAGCACCCGGGCCACTTGCGGATCGCGGCGCACCGGCTGGACGGAAACTTCGAACTCATCTTCGCCGACGATGGCAAGGGCATGAGCAACGCGGTGCGCGCCAAGGTGTTCGAGCCCTTCTTCACCACGCGGCGGGGCTCCGGCGGCACGGGCCTGGGATTGCACCTGGTGTACAACCTGGTGACGCAGCTCCTGCACGGCACCCTCGACTGCAAGAGTGCGCCCGGCGAGGGCACGGTATTCACGATACGGCTGCCGCTCGCGGCGGCCCGACCCGACACAACGTCCATCAAGGGGAGTGGACCATGATGACGATGACAGACCGCTGGACCGTGCTCGTGGTGGATGACGAACCCGAGGTGCGGGAGATCACGCGCATCGTGCTCGCCGACGTGGAGTTCGAGGGACGGCGCCTCGAAATCCTCGAGGCGGGGTCTTCGCGCGAGGCCCGGGCGATCCTCGCCTCCCGGGACGACATCGCGCTCATGATCGTGGACGTGGTGATGGAGACCGAGCACGCGGGGCTCGATCTCGTGCGCCACGTGCGCGAGGAACTCAAGAACCGCCTGTCGCGCATCGTGCTGCGCACCGGCCACCCGGGCCAGGCGCCGGAGCGGGACGTGATCCGCAGCTTCGACATCAACGACTACAAGGAAAAGACCGAGCTCACCTCCCGCAAGCTCGAGACCATGGTGTACGTGGCGTTGCGCGGCTACCGCGACCTCGCCATGATCGACGCGGCCCGGGCCGGCCTCGAGCGGGTGGTGGAGTCCTCCGCCCAGATCCAGCTGCGCCACAAGAGCCACGAGTTCGCGAGCGCGGTGCTCACGCAGCTCGCGGCGCTCGTCGGCCTGCAAAAGGGGGCGCTCTACTGCACCGTTCCCCGCAACGTCCATCCGCAGACCCAACCCATCCCGATCGCGGCGGCCACGGGGCAGTTCGAACCCAAGGTCAGGCAGACCGTGGACCAGACCCTGCCGCCGACGGAACTCAAGAGCGTGCACGAGGCCCTCGCGAGAAAGCGCCATGTCTTCGCCGACGACCACTACGTGCTCTACTTCACCGACCGGCGCGACACGGAATGCCTGCTGATCGTCGCCGAGGCGGCGCGCCTGTCGGAGCTGGACCTGCACCTCATCAAGGTGTTCTGCACCAACGTCAGCATCGCCTTCGACAACCTGCACCTCAACCAGGAACTGCTGGACTCCCAGCTCGAGATGCTCTGCCTGTTGGCGGGCGCGGCCGAGACCCGCTCCCGCGAGACCGCGAACCACGTGAAGCGCGTGGGACTCCTGGCGGAGATCCTCGCCACCGAATACGGCCTCGACGAGCGCTCCACCGAAGCGATGCGCTTCGCCGCGCCGCTCCACGACATCGGCAAGATCGCGATTCCCGACGCGGTGCTCAACAAGCCCGGATCGCACACGTCGGAGGAATCGGCGATCATGCGCACCCACGCCGAGCGCGGCGCGCAGCTGCTCGCGCAGTCGAAGTCGCCGCTGATCCAGCTCGCCGCCGAGATCGCCTGGACCCACCACGAGAACTGGGACGGCAGTGGCTACCCGCGCGGGCTCGCCGGGGAGGCCATCCCGGTCGGCGGCAGGATCGCCGCGCTCGCGGACGTCTACGACGCGCTCGGCAGCCGCCGCTGTTACAAGGAGGCCTGGGACGCCAAGGCGATCCGCGGTCTATTGGAGCGCGAGCGCGGGAAGAAATTCGAACCGCGGCTGGTGGACATACTGCTGGCCCAGTGGACCGCCGCCGAGGCCATACGCCGGGATCTGCCGGACTGAGGCGTCAAATACGGACTGATTGCCGCCACCGTCCCATCAATAGAACGGGTAGCGCGTCGCCGAGGAAAGGTTGGTGTAATTGCCGTTGTTCTGGGGTGCCGTGAGCAGGTACAGCCGGCCGCCCACGGGATCCATGGCGACGGCGGAGTTCCCGGCCGGCTCCTGCACGTTGCCCAGGCTCAGGGGCCGCCAGCCGCTCGTCGAAGTGGTGCAGGCATCCAGCGGCACGCCGCTGACGTTGGTCATGACGAAGCTGGAGGCGTTCACCGCCGTGAGCGTCGCGCCGTTGCAGCCGAGGCCGCCCGTGGGCATGAAGAGGAACATGACGCCGCGATCCAGGGCGGGCGTCCCGGCCAGCAGGAACCCCACGCTGCCGTCGCCGCCCAGGCGCGCGTCGGGATAATTCTCGAGCTGGGTGCCGTCCCCGTCCGCCACCACCTCCGAATACTGCGTGCTGCCGCCCGCGGGCGTGGTGAACACGTCGATCCATACATGCCCCTTCACGATGGCGTGGGCGAGCACGATGGTGTTCGCATCCCCGGCGGCGAGGACCGCGGGCGTCTGGTCTGCGGAGTCGTTCTCGCTCACGCCGATGACGCGGGTGACGCCGCTCAGGAGATTCGTCTCGCCGAGCACCACATGGACGGCCGAGACGGAATCGCCCGCGCTCGCGCCGCAGGCGGTGCCGGATGGGTCCGCATAGATCGCCTGCGCCACGCCGCCGGCGAGGGGCAACGCGTACACGGCGTACCCGGTGTCCGTGGGTTCCACCTGGGCGAGCACTCCGTTCGGCAGGTCGGTGATGCTGCCGGTGGCGAGACCGGCGCAGGGGGAATTCTGCAGGTAGCTGAAGCTCGCGGCCGGCGCGCCGCCGGTGGGCGTGAGGCGGAAGAGCGAGTCGGTACGGGTCAGGCCATCGCTCGTGGTGGAAAGCAGGAAGGCCGTCTGCCCGTCCTGCGAGACGAGCGAGGGACCGAAGCCCGCGGGCAGGCCCGAGAGCAGCGTGGTGCGGCCCACGAAGTTCTTGTCGTCCGCCTCCACCTGCACGCTGTTCCACACGATCCAGCTCACGAAGGCGCCGGTGTTCGGATCCGAGAAGGCGCCCAACACCCGCCAGTAGTGCGCCTCGATGGTCGGGGCGTAGTTGGCGTTGGCGTTCGCGGGGATGATCCAGGTCTGGACGCCGAAACCCGTGGCGCAGTCGCCGGTCCAGCCGACCGGGATCACGAACACTTCCACGAAGGAACCGTTGGAGGAATAGGGCTGGCCGTCCAGCGCCACGACGCTGCAGAGGGTGTCGTAGGTACCGTTGCTGAAGAGCTGCGGCTTGCCGCCGTTCGCGAGGTTCAGGCTGTAGAGCCGCTTGCCCAGTCCGTACACCAGGAGGGAGGGATGCTCGTTCACCGCCTCGTGTTGCACGCTGTCGTAGCTCCAGTCGTCGAGCACCGCGGCGTTCGAGGGGCCGGCGCCGTCCAGGAACTGGCTCGTCACCTGCACCGGCGCGCTGCCGGGCTGGCCCGTGTTCTCGAGCCAGAGGCCTTGGGCACGGCCGTCAGGAAGGGTGACGGTGAAGGGAACGTAATAGTGCTGGCCGCTGCCGCCCCCGGTGCTGCTGTTCGCCACGGCGCCGCCCGCGACGAGCGCGAGCACGGCGAAACCCAGAAACGTCCTGCCTGAAAAGCTCGGGGTGAACATGTCGAGACTCCCTTCTCGTATGTAATGGATGCCGGCGTCCTGCCGGATTGGAAGCCATTAAACCGAGGCGTCAACGGAATAAGTATAGGCAGACCGCTGATTTGTGGGCTGGGAATCCCACTAGAGAGCGGTCAGGGAATGGCTGAGTGTCCGCGCCGGTCACAACATGCCCAGCAAGGTAACCGCTTGAAAATGAAGAGGTTATCCGTGAGCTGGCTAGCCGCCACCCGCCATGGCATCAAACTATCGTCGAAAGGGGCAAGACAAATGCCGCACGAGTTTAAGAAGAATTAAAACCAGATTAATCTCTACGAAGTCTGCTTTCGGCTGAGCGGTACTAACACAGTAACTAGATCTACCGCACGGCGCGCACACGCGCCATAGCTCGGAGAACCACTATGAAACTGACGACACTCGCAATGCTGACCATGTTGGTTTGCATCTCGGCTTCGCTGACAGTCAATGACACGTTTGCACAGGAAGACGCTGCGCTGCCGCAAGTCGATCAGTTCAGTTTTCTGGTCGGCGACTGGAATTGTACTGGCCAGGTATTCGCGCATGGTGCGTCGCTGGCGCATGCCACCACTGCTCGGGTCCATGGCGAAAAGGCGGCCGGCGGTCATTGGGTCTTATTCCGGTACGATGAGGATAAGACCGCGGTGAATCCGAGGCCATTCCACATCGACCAGTACTTCGGCTACGACTCGGCTGTAAAGAAAATCGTGAGCGTGGCGGTCGATGTTGGCGGCTACTTTTCAGAAACGAGTCCAGGTTGGGGTGGTAACACCATCACGTTCGATGAGATCGCCGATGACAGGATCATCGGGCATGACACTTTCGCGAGAAATGGTCAGAACGAAATATCGCATTCCGGTGAAGATAAGAATAAGGAAGGGGAATGGATCAAGACCGACGAAGAAACCTGTCATCGGGTGCAGTGATTCAGCGTGTTTCACCCGCATTTCCGCGCAGCCCCAATACTATGGGAGAGCTATGCAGGTAAGTCTGGGTCTTCTTAGCGGGATACAAGGGTCTAGCCTCAAGTGCCGCTTCGGTCGAAAGCAGACATCTAGCGTTTGAATCTCCCTTCCCTTAAGAACGCAGCCACCTGTTCCGCCAGTTCCCGCCGAAACAGCATTCCCGTGTGATTGGAATGGAGGGTCGCAAAATCCTTCGCGCCGGTGATGCGCGTCTCCTCCGCGGACACCACCCCATCGTGGGGCGAGGCGAGCTTCGGCAGCAGGAAATTGAATCGGAACTCGTGGGTGCCGGCGATGACGCCCAGCTCCCGGGGTTCGGTCCACACCGGTTCATGGATTTGCGCCAGCGCGCCGGGACCGGCGCGGCCCACGGCCCAACCGAGGCCCATCTCGGTGAGGTACATGGCCGAGCGGCTGCCCCGGACCGGCGACCCTAAGAACACCACCCGTCCCGGCGGCAGATCCACGCCCTGCTGGAACATCCTCAAGACCACGAGGCCGCCCAGGCTGTGGGCCACCAGGTGCAGACGTTCCGTCTCGAGGGTACCCAGATAGTTCTTGAGCCGCGCCGCGTTCTCGTCCAGGCCCCGGGAAAGGCTCCGGTACACGAACTGGCGCGTCCCGTAGCCCGCGCGCGAGAGGCGACGGCGCAGCAGGGCCAATTCCAGGCCCACCATGTATAAGCCGTGAATGAAGACCACCGTTTCGGCCATGGCCCATGATACCGGGCCCCTCCGGTATCATTTACGCCCCCTATGAGCACTGGCACCCTCCTCATTTCCCAGCGCCGGAAGAGCGTTCCGGTCATGGTCGGCCCCGTGAAGGTAGGCGGCGACGCGCCCATCGTCGTCCAGTCCATGACCAACACCGACACCGCCGACGTGACCGCCACCACGAAGCAGGTGGCGGAGCTGGCGCGGGCGGGTTCCGAGCTGGTGCGCGTCACCGTCAACACCGACGAGGCCGCCGCCGCGCTGCCCCACGTCCGCGACCGGCTGGAGGCCCTGGGGCTGCGCGTGCCGATCGTGGGCGACTTCCATTTCAACGGCCACAAGCTCCTCAAGGAGCATCCCGCATGCGCCGAGGCACTCGCCAAGTACCGCATCAATCCCGGCAACGTGGGCCGGGGCTCGAAGCGCGACCCCCAGTTCG
>JBLNDO010000067.1:0-9826 GCA_050261675.1 Bacillota bacterium | reverse complement strand
CCCGGCAAGAAGCTCAGCGCCCAGGAGAAGATGGCGCGCATCCCGGTGAAGATCGAACCCACGGTCACGCCGCTGCGCAAACCCTCCTGGATCCGCGTGCAATCCTGGGCCACGCCGGAAGTGGCGCGTCTGAAGAAGATCCTGCGGGAGAACCGCCTGCACACGGTCTGCGAGGAAGCCTCCTGCCCCAACATCGGCGAGTGCTTCGGCAAGGGCACGGCCACCTTCATGATCATGGGCGACGTCTGCACCCGCCGCTGCACCTTCTGCGACGTGGGCCACGGCCGCCCCGCCCCGCTCGACACCGACGAACCGGAGAACCTCGCCAAGACCATCAAGGCCATGGGCCTGAAGTACGTGGTGGTCACTTCCGTGGACCGGGACGACCTCAGGGACGGCGGCGCCGGCCATTTCACCGCCTGCATCCGCGCCATCCGTGCCCATTCACCCGAAACCCGCATCGAAGTGCTGGTCCCGGACTTCCGGGGCCGCATGGACGTGGCGCTGGCGCTGATGCACGAGGCGCCGCCGGACGTGTTCAACCACAATCTCGAGACCGTGCCGCGGCTTTACCGCGAGGTGCGCCCCGGCTCCGATTACGCTCACTCCCTGATGCTGCTGAAGCGTTTCAAGGAAACCCACCCGGACATCCCCACCAAGTCAGGCATCATGCTTGGACTCGGTGAGGAGATGGCTGAGGTATACGAGACCATGCGGCATTTGCGTGAGCACGATGTGAACATGCTCACCGTGGGCCAGTACCTGCAGCCCAGCAAGTTCCACCATCCGGTGGTGCGCTACGTGACGCCGGCGGAGTTCGCCGAGATCGAGGCCCGGGGCCTGGAGATGGGCTTCGACCACGTGGCCAGTGGGGCGCTGGTACGGTCTTCGTACCATGCCGATAAGCAGGCGGAAGAAGTTCTGCACGAGCAGGCTGTATAAAGGAACCTAAACTCGGAATGCAAAAGCGGCCTACGGGCCGCTTTTCATTTCAGTTGATCAAGACCTTCCGGTGTGCCCACATCGGACCATTCACCAGTGTATAGCTCACCACTCAGCGCTTCATTCCGCATGGCCTCCTTGAACAGAGGCAACAGGGGAAACTTGCCAGCGCGGCAATCTTTGAAAAACTCCGCCTTGTAGACACCGATGCCGCTGTAGGTGAGCTTCGGCTCGCCTTCGGGTCTCAGGTGCCCCGCGGGCGAGAGATGGAAGTCTCCCAGCAGGTGATGCTTCGGGTTCGGCACCATCACCAGATGAGCCAGGAAACCCGCCTTGAGGCGGTGCTTCAGGGTCTCGAAGGGGAAATCCGTGTAGATGTCGCCATTCACCACCAGGAAGGGCTCACGGCCCAACTGCGGCAGGGTCTTGAAGATGCCGCCCCCCGTCTCCAGGGGGTCCAGGCCCTCGTAGGAATAATGGATGTGCACGCCGTATCTGGCACCGTCACCCAGGGCCGACTGAATCTTCTCGGCGAGCCAAGATGTGTTGATATGGATCTGCGTAAATCCGGCGTCCCTGAGGCGCTCCAGGTGATGGACGATGAGCGGCTTGCCCTTCACTTCCAGCAAGGGCTTGGGAGTGGTTTCCGTGAGGGGCCTGAGTCTTTCGCCCTTCCCCGCCGCAAGTATCATGGCCTTCATGCACTCACCCGGCGCTCCGCTTTGTTCTCCAGGCTGTCCAGGAGCCTCAAAAGGGGCGTGAACTCCTTATATAAGCTACCGGTGTGCCGCAGGTAGGCCAGGAACCGCGGGACATCCTTCAGGTAATGAAACTTCCCATCCCGGTGGCCGATGCGGCCGAAGATGCCAATCACCTTGAGGTGGCGCTGCATGCCCATCCAGTCGATAGCCCGGGTGTAGTCCGGCTTCTCCGGCAGCGGCAGTCCAGCCTCAAGCGCCCGCTCCCGATAACGGGCAAACCAGGCTTGGACTTGCTCCTCGGGCCAGGAGATGAAGGCGTCCTTGAAAAGGCATACCGCATCGTAGGTGAGTGGGCCGTAGACCGCATCCTGGAAGTCCAGCACGCCGGGATTCGGGTCGCTCACCATCAGGTTCCGCGGCATGTAGTCCCGATGGACGTAGACCTGGGTCTGGGCCAGGGCCGAGTCCTCCAGGAGCTGGAAAGCCTCCTGCAGAGTGGCCGTCTCCTGGGCGGAGAGCGTGAGCTTGAGTTCCCGGCCTACGTACCAGTCGGGGTAGTACATGAGTTCGCGATGCAGGAGTGCACGGTCGTAGGGCGGCAGAACCCCCGGCCGGCTCGCCTTCTGCCAGCGAATGAGCGCCGTCAGGGCGTCGTCGAAGAGGGCGTCCGCGTTGCCGGCGTCAAGCACGTCGAGATAGGTCTGGGTACCCAAGTCCTCCAGAAGCAGGAAGCCGTGTTCCAGGTCCTGGGCGAGCACCGCGGGTGCGTGCACACCCGCCTCCCGGAGCAGGGCGGCGATGCGCACGAACGGCCGGCAATTCTCCTGGGGAGGCGGCGCATCCATCACGATATAGGAACGCCCGCCCGCGGACGTGCGAAAATAGCGCCGGAAGCTGGCGTCCGTCGAGGCGGGTTCCAGGACCGGGGCCGGCACGTCCAAGGCGTGCACCACCCAGTCCGTGAGTGCTTGCTGTCGATCCGCTGGCAACCCCTTAACTCCCGGTTTGAAGGCCCTGTGAAAGTGTGCGATTGTACGCTGCGTAGTGTTACGGTTTCAGGAGCCCGGGGGTGAAGCCAGGCCGAGCGCTCATACTCGCGGCCACGCTGTCCGCTTCCACACCGCTACTGGGCGACCCCGCCCCGCCCGCCGCCACCGCCACGGTGCCGGTCACCATCTCCACCCGGACCGCGGCCCCGCCTTCGCTGACCTCGCCCGCGGTGCTCATGGCCAAGGCGTTCCGCCCTGCACCCCAGACCTGCGACACCGCCATTCCCGGCACCCTGCCGCTGCTCGCGCCCGCTCCCGCGGACCAGGTGCCGTGCATGTATTCCCCGTTCCAGCGCGAGCGCTGGAGCCTGTGTCCGGCGTTTGCGCCCTCACCGGTGCTGCCGCTGCCCTTCGGCGGGGTGAAGCCCACCCAGGAGGCGGCGTTCATCGTCGGCGACGAGGTGGAAGGCCAGCAGAACGGCATCTCCAAGATCAGCGGCCACGTGCAGCTGGACCAGGCGGATCGCCGTGTGACGGCGACCACTATGACCTACGACAGCAATACCGGCATCGCCATCGCCCAGGGCAATGTGGGCTACGCCACGCCGGCGATGGTGCTCCAGGGGCCCACCGGCAACTACGACACCAACAAGGGAACCGGCACCTTCGACCAGGCTGAGTTTCTCATGCCGCAGCGGCACGGTCATGGCTTCGCGCAAGTATTCAACTCCCTAGATGCCTACCGCAGCGAACTCTTCGGCGTGGAATACACCACCTGCCCGCCGGGCCACGTGGATTGGACCTTCCTGGCGCCTGATATGCACATCGACACCAATACCGACACCGGCGAGGCCCACGACGTCACCATCCATTTCCTGGGTGTGCCGATCTTCTGGACTCCGTATCTCAATTTTCCGGTAACGGATGCGCGCAAATCCGGCTTCCTGGGTGCCGACTTCAGTTTCGACAAGGTGGGTGGCCTAAACATGGGGGCGCCGTATTACTTCAACCTCGCTCCAAACTATGACGACACGCTTTACCCGCGGGTCATCACCAAGCGTGGCGTTCAGGTCGGCGATCAGTTCCGTTACATGGATGAGTACAACACCGACAATCTCTACGGCAGCCTGCTGCCCCACGACCAGGTCTATGGCTCCGAACGCGGGCAGTTGGTGCTGAAGCACAACACCGAGTTCAACGAATTTACGAACTTCAACGTGCTCTACAACTGGGTCTCGGACGACCAGTTCTTCCAAGATCTCGGCACCAACATCTCAGCGGGATCGGAGACCCTGCTCGCTCGCCATGCGCGCTTCACCTACGACGACGAGCAGGACGTGTCGTTCCTGACCCAGTTGGAGGACTGGCAGACGATCAGCCCCTTCATCCCGCCGGACCGGTACACTTACCGGCGCCTGCCGCAAATGGTGCTCGACTGGGGCAACAACCTCGACACCAGCGGGCCGCTCTACAATTTGTACGGCGAAGGCGTGCGCTTCCAGCGCGACCTGCGCATCGGCGCCTGGCGTACTGACCTGAAACCCAGCATCGGGCTACCGTTCACGAGTTCATACGGATTCTTCATCCCCACCGTCGCCTGGCGGCTCACCGACTGGGACCTGGACCAATCCACGTTCACGCCCGTGGGTTCGCCCACCAGCGTGACCCTGAACGACCGCCATCTCTCGCGCTCCACGCCCATATTCGACATCGACATGGGGCTCTATTTCGATCGGCAGTCGGGTGACTATATCGAAACCCTGGAACCGCGGATCTACTACCTGCGGGTGCCCTACCGCAACCAGGACTCGATCCCCATCTTCGACACCGTGACGCCGCTGTTCAGCTACCAGCAACTGTTCACGGACAACCGCTTCGTGGGCGCAGACCGGCAGAGCGACGCCAACCAGGTGAGTTACGCCTTGAGCAGTCGCATCTTGAATGCCGGCACCGGCGGTCAGCTGCTCGAATGGGACATCGGCCAGATCCACTACTTCGAAGACCGCCGGGTGCAGGTCTCACCGTTCACGCCGGCGGAAACCACGGTGTTCTCGGACGTGGCCGCGGACATCCTTTACAACCTGAACCAGCAATGGGGCGCCACCTACCAGCAGTTGTGGAGCCCGAACACCCGGGAGACTGATCTCGCCAGCGTGCTGCTCCAATACCACCCGGCCTACCACCAAGTGGTGAACATCGGCTATCAGTTCCGCCGCCCAAACATCAAGCAGACCGACTTCTCGTTCGACTGGCCCTTGACCAGCGCCTGGAGCATGGTGGGGCGCTGGAACTACGATATCGTCGGCCACGTCACGCTCGAGGATCTGCTCGGCTTCGAATACGACACCTGTTGCTGGAATTTCCAGATCCTGCACCAGCACTACGTGACCCCGACGGGCCATTACGACAATGTTTTCTTCTTCGAACTGCAGCTCAAGGGACTGGTGACCGGCGGCCGCCATCTGGAAAGCCTGCTGCAAAATGGTATCCTAGGCTACTCGGACAATGACTTCGACCAACCCCAGCCGCCGCAAGTACCCGCCACACAATGAATCAGACCCCAGCCGGGCGCGCTGCCGCCTGCTCCGCGTTCCTCCTCGTTTCCACCCTGGCCGGCTGTTCGGGCGCACCCCCGCAGCCCACTGACCTCGCGCCAGCCCTGGCTCCGGCAGCGGTGACGCACACCTCGGTGCCGGTGTCCGCCACGAACGTGGCGCCCGCCCCCGGCGTGCTGCTGGACCGCGTCGCGGCGGTCGTCAACGAGGACGTGATCCTGAAGAGCGAACTCGACAAGCGGGTCGAGGAGACCTCGCGGCAGATCGCCATGCAGAACGCCGGTGCGACGCTGCCCGACCCCGCCGTGTTGCGCAAGCAGGTCCTGGACCAGATGGTCACCGTCCGCCTCGAACTCGAACAGGCGGACAACCGCGGCATCAGCGTCAGCGACGACGCTGTGAACCAGGCGATGACGCGCATCGCGGCGCGAGGTCACGTGACCCTGGAGCAGCTGCCCGATACCCTCAAGCAGCAAGGCATCGACTACGGGACCTTCCGCCAGGACATCCGCAACCAGATCGTCATCCAGAACCTGCAACAGCAGGTGTTGAGCGATCAGTTGCGCATCACCCAGCAGGAAATCGACGACCAGATCCGCACGGACCAGAGCAGCGGCGACGCGGACACCCAGTACAAACTCTCGCAGATCCTGGTGGCGACGCCCCTCAACCCCACACCCGACGACATCGCCAAGGCGCGCAAGAGGGCCGACGACATCTATCAGAAGCTCAAGGGCGGCGCCGATTTCGCCTCCACCGCCATCGCGTCCTCCGACGACCAGCAGGCCCTGAACGGCGGCCTCATCGGCTGGCGCAAGGGGGCCGAACTGCCCAGTATCTTCTCCAACGTGGTGCCCCAGATGAAGCCGGGAGATTTTTCCGAGCCCATCCAGAGCGTCAGCGGGTTCCACATCGTGAAGGTCGACGACGTGAAGCGTTCCGATGCCAAGGTGATGGTCACCCAGACCCATGCGCGTCACATCCTGATTCACGTCACGGCCATCGTGAGCTCCGAACAGGCGAAGGCGAAGATCGACGGCATCTACCAGCAACTCAAGGCCGGCAGCGATTTCGACGCCCTGGCGCGCCAATATTCCGATGACCCGGGTTCGGCGAAGCAAGGCGGCGACCTCGGGTGGCTGGACCCGGGCGCGACCGTGCAGGAGTTCCAGGATGCCATGGACAAGCTCAAGCCGGGCGAAATGAGCGAACCCTTCCAGACGCAATTCGGCTGGCACATCGTGCAGGTGCTGGGACGCCGCGACGTGGACCAGACCCAGGAAAACCAGAAGCAGAAGGCCTACGAGGCGATCTTCGCGCGCAAATCCGAGGAGGTCATCCAGCACTGGCTGAGCGAACTCAAGGATTCGGCCTTCATCGAGTACCACCTGGACGACTGACGCTCCAGGATTCCATGCCCGCCGCGCCGCCGCGCATCGTCCTCACCTCCGGCGAGCCCGCCGGGATAGGGCCCGACATCTGCATCCAATCCGCGCAAAGCGCGCACCCGGCGGCCGTCACCGTGCTCGCCGACCCCGACCTGATACGTGCGCGGGCGAAGCAACTGGATTTGCCGATCACGCTGCACGAAGGCGCCGCGGGAAGCTCCCAGGCCGCCGGCCACATGCACGTGCTGCCCGTGAAGCTGCGCACCGCGTGCAGCACCGGCCAACTCGACAAGGCCAACGCACCCTATGTGATCGAGATGCTCGAGCGCGCCGCAGATGGCTGCCTCAAGCGCGAATTCGACGCCTTGGTCACCGCGCCGGTGCACAAGGGCATCATCAACGACGCCGGTATCTCCTTCACCGGTCATACCGAGTTCCTGGCGGAACGTTGCCGTGCGCCGCAGTGCGTCATGATGCTGGCGGCGGGCGCGCTCAGGGTCGCCCTGGCGACGACGCACCTGCCCTTGAAGGACGTGCCGCGCGCCCTCACCCGCGAGCGGATCATGCAGGTCCTCTCCGTGCTGCGCGAGGGGCTGAAAAGCCACTTCGGTGTTCCCGAGCCCCACGTGCTCGTGCTGGGACTCAACCCGCATGCGGGCGAGGGCGGGCACCTCGGCCGCGAGGAACTGGAGGTCATCCAGCCCGCCTGCGAAGCTATGCGTGCCAAGGGCATGCGCGTCACCGGCCCCGTCTCCGCCGATACCGCCTTCAACCCCGCCCGTACTGGCGGGATCGACGCGTTCCTCGCCATGTACCACGACCAGGGTCTGCCGGTACTGAAATATGCAGGCTTCGGTCATGCCGTGAACATCACCTTGGGGCTGCCCATCGTCCGCACCTCCGTGGACCATGGTACGGCGCTGGAACTCGCGGGCACCGGCCGCGCCGAACACGCAAGCCTCGAAGCGGCGATCGAGTCTGCGATCGCCATGGCGCGGCACGGCTGATGCGGCACGTTCCACGCAAGCGGTTCGGTCAGCACTTCCTCCACGACCCGCGCATCATCGCCAAGATCGTCGCGGCGGTGTCGCCCCGCCCCGGCGAGACACTGGTGGAGATAGGACCGGGATTGGGCGCCATCACCCTGCCGCTGCTGGAAAAGGCGGGAAGCCTGACCGCAGTCGAACTGGACCGGGACGTGATACCGCATCTCATGGCCTCGGCGCGGGGCAAGGGAAATCTGAACATCGTTCAGGGTGACGCCCTGGAGGCCGACCTCTGCGCACTCGCGCCCACCGGCGGCAAGCTACGGCTCGTGGGCAATCTGCCCTACAACGTCTCCACCCCGCTCCTGTTCCGGTTCCTGGAACAGGCGGGCTGCATCGCCGACATGCACTTCATGCTGCAGAAGGAAGTGGTACAGCGCATGGCGGCGAAGCCGGGCGGCAAGGAGTACGGGCGCCTCACGGTCATGCTCGCCGCCCGTTGCAAGGTGGAACCGCTTTTCAACATCGGTCCAGGTGCCTTCAAACCCCCACCCAAGGTGGATTCGGCCTTCGTGCGACTCACACCCTATGGACAATCACCCTTCCCCATCGCCGACCCGGCACGCTTCGCCGAGGTCGTGACCCGCGCCTTCAGCCACCGCCGCAAGACCCTGAAGAACGCCCTGGCGGGGCTGGTGGACGAGGGATGCATAGCCTCGGCTGGAATTGACCCCAAAGCACGCCCGGAAACTCTCTCGGCCGCGGATTACGCCCGTCTTTGCGACTAAGGCTCTATACTTCTCCCAAGCCCCGTCTCCAAGGGAGCGCCCATGTCCGGCTATACGCACGTCCTCATCGCCGTGGATTTGACCGACGACAGCCCCAAGGTGGTGGCGAAAGGCCTGGAGATCGCCGGCCGCTACGGCGCCAAACTGAGCTTGCTGCACGTGGTGGAATTCATTCCCGTGGACCCGGCGGGCGAGGCCTTGTTACCGCCCCCCGTGGACATGGAAGGCGATCTCGCCAAGGGTGCGCGCCAGCGCCTGGACGCGCTCTGCGAAAAACACGGCCTCAAGGGCGCGCCGCGGCGCGTGGAAGTGGGCGTCATCAAGCTGGAGATCGTGCGGGTGGCGGCCGAGGAAAAAGCCGATCTGATCGTGCTCGGCAGCCATGAGCGTCACGGTCTCGCCTTGTTGTTGGGATCCACGGAAAAGGCGATCCTGCACAAGGCGCCGTGCGATGTTCTTGCGGTACGGCTGCATTGACGGCTGTTTTCTAACCCAATGCATACACGGCTCGGTCTAACGGTTTCATAAACGCGACAAACGGCGGACATGGAGGTGGCTACTCGCGTAAAATGCCCTCATGACCGGCGCCGAAAATTCCAACGATATCCGGGTGGACGTGGAGACCGCCTACGTGGCGGCCCAATCCGACCCCGACCAGAACCGTTTCGTGTTCTCCTACACCATCACCATCCGCAATCAGGGCGAGGTGCCGGCCAAGCTCCTGACACGTCACTGGATCATCACTGATGCCAACGGCAAAGTGCAGGAAGTGCGAGGCGAGGGCGTGGTGGGTGAACAGCCCCACATCAAGCCCGGCGAGGGATTCCGCTATTCCAGCGGCGCGGTCCTGGAGACGCCGGTGGGCTCCATGCAGGGCGCCTATCACCTCGTCAACGACCGTGGTGTCACCTTCGACGCGCCCATCGCTCCCTTCCGGCTGGCGGTGCCCGGCCTGCTTCACTGATCGATGGCGACCTTCGCTGTCGGCGACATCCAAGGTTGCCTTGACGAGCTGAAGCGTCTCCTGGAACGCATCGGCTTCGACCCCGCGGATGACCTGCTTTGGTTCACCGGCGACCTCGTCAACCGCGGCCCCCGTTCCCTCGAGACCCTGCGCTTCGTGAAGCGCCTGGGTGAGCGCGCCGTCTGCGTGCTCGGCAACCACGACCTGCACCTCCTGGCAGTGGCCGAACACAAGGACAAGCGCCGCAAGAGCGACACCCTTGACGAGGTGCTGGAAGCGCCGGACCGGGACGAGCTGTTGCACTGGCTGCGCCACCGCCCCCTGCTGCACCACGATGCGGCCCTGGGTTACACGCTCATCCATGCCGGCCTGCCGCCCCAATGGGACCTCAAGACGGCAACGGCCTGCGCCCGCGAACTGGAGGCCGTGCTGCGCGGGCCGGACTACGCGGAGTTCTTCGAGCACATGTACGGCGACAAGCCGCGCCGCTGGTCGCCGGAGCTCGAGGGCTTC
>JBLNDO010000066.1:0-3376 GCA_050261675.1 Bacillota bacterium | reverse complement strand
TCGCCGGCGATTCCGTCGATGCGGTGCTGTTGCCGCATACCCTCGAACGGGTCGCGGAACCGGAGAAGGTGTTGCGCGAAGCGGAGCGCGTGCTCCACGGCGAGGGTCACGTGCTGGTGCTTGGGTTCCACCCTTGGGGCCCGTGGGGATTGAGACGCCTGTTCGGGGCGAGACAACCCTGGAGCGGGCGCTTCCTCACCTTGTGGCGTCTTAAGATATGGCTCGGAGTTCTCGGTTTCGAGATCGTGGAGGTCAGGCATTTGTTGCATCGTCCGCCGTGGCGCTCGCGCCTCATGCTGCTGCGCAGCGCCGTTCTTGACCGCCTGGCTTGGCGCGTCACCGCCGGTGCCTACCTCGTAGTGGCGAAGAAGCGCGTCTTCGGTATGACACCGCTGCGCCTGAAGCGTAGCCGGCCGCAGCCGGCCTTCGGCGGTGTCGCCAAGCCGACCACGCGGAGCATGTCATGAGCGGCTTGGTGGTCTACACGGACGGCGCCTGCCGCGGGAACCCCGGGCCTGGAGGCTGGGGCGTGCTCATCTTGGACGGCGGCCATGAGCGCGCACTCAACGGTGCGGAACCGGAGACCACCAACAACCGCATGGAGTTGACCGCCGCCATCATGGCCCTGCGCGCGGTACCCGAGGGCAGCGAACTCACGCTCTACACCGATTCGGAGTACGTGCAGAAAGGCATCAGCGAGTGGCTGCCCGCCTGGAAGGCGCGCGGCTGGAAGACCGCCGCGAAGAAGCCGGTGAAGAACCAGGATCTGTGGCAGGCGCTGGACGAAGCCGAAGCGCGGCATCGCGTCCACTGGCGTTGGGTGCGCGGGCATGCCGGCAACCATGGCAACGAGCGCGTGGACCGTCTGGCGAACGCCGCGATAGATGCCCTGCTGGGTGCGGGGGGCTGAGGTGCGCCAGATCGTGTTGGACACGGAGACCACCGGTCTTGAGACCAGCGACAGGCATCGCATCATCGAGATCGGTTGCATCGAGATTCTGGATCGGCGCATCACCCGCAACGTGTTCCATACCTACATCAATCCGGAACGGGAAGTTGACGCCGGTGCCCTCGAAGTGCACGGCATCGATAATGCCTTCCTGAAGGACAAGCCCCGCTTCGCCGAGGTATCAGGGGAATTTCTGAAGTTCGTGCAAGGCGCCGAACTGGTCATCCACAACGCCGCCTTCGACGTGGGTTTCATCAACCACGAGCTGAAGCTGATGCAGAATCCGGTGACCGACATCGCATCGTTGTGTCCGGTGCTGGACACCCTCGAGATCGCCCGCCGCCAGCATCCTGGCCAGAAGAACAGCCTGGATGCCCTCTGCAAACGTTATAACGTGGACAACTCCGGCCGCGAATACCATGGAGCGCTGCTGGACGCACAGCTCCTGGCGGAGGTGTATCTCGCCATGACCGGCGGGCAGGCGGCGCTGGTGCTGGATGCGGCGGCGGCCCCCGGGGCGTTCGGCGCCCCCGGCGGACGCAAGCTCGAGCGCGGCGGTCTGAAGCTCACGGTGCTGGCGGCCAGCCCGGAAGAGCAAGCCGCCCACGCCGAGAAGCTCCAGGAGATCGCCAAGGCCAGCGGCGGCCACTGCCTATGGCAGGAACTGGAAAAGAGCGAGCCCTGAATCCCGTCTGCGGACTCGTCAGGCTACGGCTGTGCCCGAAGGTGATTCCCGCCCCGCTTGCCGGTATGCTTCCCGTCACGGCCGGCTTGCGGCATGGTTTCCGGAGGGTTTTCCGCATGCGCTTGGGTGTCTACGTTCTTTTCGCGGCCTGGATACTCGCCCCGGCGGCGGCCCTGGCCGACACCGGTGGGACGTCTGCCACCGATGTTTTCAGTTACAGCACGCTGGAAGCGGACCACCTGCATGCGCATTCGGACTATTTCGGCGACAGTTCCTCGGGAAACGGCTTCAAGTTTTCCTATGATTTTCCTGGCGGGGTGTATCTCTTCGGCCAATGGGCCAAGCTCGATTTCGACACCCTGGACGGCAGCCACACCCTGCGGGGCGTCGGGGTGGGGGCGCACCAGGCCTACAGCAACAGCACCTCGTTCTACATCGACTTGGCCTTTCTGCAAGACAAGCTGAGCGGCTTCGGTTCTGCCACCGACGACTACTGGCGCGTCACCTACGGGTTTCGCAGCAAGGCCACGAGCCTGCTGGAATTCGATGCGGCCATCTTGACGGAACGCAACACCGTATTTGGCCGGCGTCCGTTTGGGGAACGCGTGGGTCTGGGCCTCGATTTCAGCGTGGTGAGCCTGCTGGCGTCGGTGGAGCATACCGCCGACGGCAACCGGTCTGAACTGCAGTTGATTTGGGCTTATCGTTAATTCTCCGACATCCCTGCCCATCGATGCCCTGTTGCCGGAAATCCGGCGGCGGCTGCGGGAATCTTCGGGCCTCGTGATCCAGGCTCCGCCCGGCGCCGGCAAGACCACCCGCGTGCCGCCGGCGCTGCTCCAGGAACCCTGGACCGAAGGCCGAAAGCTCGTGATGCTGGAACCGCGCCGCCTCGCGGCGCGGGCCGCGGCGCGGCGCATGGCGGCGGAGCGCGGCGAAGCGGTCGGCGGCACGGTGGGTTACCGGGTGCGGCTCGACACGCGGGTCGGGCCCGGGACGCGCATCGAGGTGGTCACGGAAGGCGTGTTGACGCGCCTTCTGCAGGATGACCCCGCCTTGAGCGGCTACGCCGCCGTGATCTTCGATGAGTTCCACGAACGGAGCCTACAGGCGGACCTAGCCTTGGCGCTCGCCCTGGAGTCCCGCGCGGCCTTGAGGCCCGACCTGAAGCTCGTCGTCATGTCCGCCACCCTGGATACCGGGCCGGTGGCGAAACTTCTGGGCGATGCGCCGGTGCTCACCAGCGAAGGTCGCGCATATGAGGTCGCAACCCGCTACCTGCCGCCGCGGGACCGGGAGCCCTTACTCCCTCATGTGCAATTAGCGGTGACTCGCGCGCTCCAGGAGCAGCACGGCAATCTCCTGGTGTTCCTGCCGGGTGCGGGCGAGATCCGCCGTCTGCAGGAAAGGTTGGGACCGGTGCTGCCGGCGGACGTACTGGTCGCCCCGCTGTATGGCGATTTGGACAACGCCGCCCAGGACCGGGCCATCGAGCCACCGCCCCCGGGAAAGCGCAAGCTCGTGCTGGCCACGTCCATCGCCGAGACCAGCCTCACCATCGAGGGCATACGCGTGGTGGTGGACTCAGGGCGCATGCGCGTGCCGCGCTTCGACCCGGTGAGCGGCATGTCCAGGCTCGAGACCCTGCGGGTGTCCCGCGCCTCCGCCGACCAGCGCCGCGGCCGCGCCGGCCGGCTGGAGCCCGGTGTCTGTTACCGGTTGTGGAAGGAATCGGAGACCCT
>JBLNDO010000065.1:0-13706 GCA_050261675.1 Bacillota bacterium | reverse complement strand
TGAACAGGCGCGTGGCGGCGCTCCAAGCCCTGGCGGTGCAGGAAGAGCGGGGTCTCGGGAGTATTCCGCGATTGAACGTCCTGACCCTGCCCCAGGGCACGGACGTGATGCAGACGGTGCGACAGCTGGAGGCCAGCGGTCTCGTGGAATACGCCGAACCCAATTATTATCGCTACCCCCACGCCGATGTCTTCACCTTTGAATCCAGTCTCAGCTTCTGCACGCATCCGGATTACGGCGTCGCACCCACCGCCTGCATAAAGCCGAATGATCCTATCTCCTTCATCAGTAGTGGTGGGCAGTGGTACTTCGAGAACACTAACCCGAGCCAGTTGCACAACGACGTCGGCCTCACCGCCGCCTGGGGACTGTTCTGCAACTCCACCACCAAGCCTTGTAACAACCCCGAAGCCAACCCATCCGAAGTGAAACGCTACACGGTGGCGATCATCGACGACGGCTTCGATCTCACCAATCCGGACTTGGAGGCGAACTTCGTCTCTGGCACCGATTGCGAGGGCACCACGGCCTGCATTGCCACCAGCTCCATGGCCGCCATGGCCACTGCCACCGACGGCAGCCAGGACCACGGTACCTACGTGGCCAGCACCATGGGTGCCGTGGGTGCCAACGGCACCGCCGTCGCCGGCGTCATGTGGCATGCCAAGATCCTGCCCATCAAGACTGATCTCTCCGACGCCGCCATCATCAACGCTGTCGACTATGCAGTGAGCCATGGAGTCAAGGTAATCAACGAGAGCTTTGGTGGCCCCCTTCCCTCCCAGGCCGAATACGAGGCATTGCAAGACGCTGAGCAAGCTGGCGTTCTGGTGGTGGTCTCGGCGGGCAACAGCGACGCGGACAATGACCGGGCCGGCGCCGCCTATCCCGCCAACTACGCGGGAAAGACCGTGATCTTCCCCAAGGTGGATGCAAGCGGCAATCCGGTGTTTGGCGCCACCACCAGCAAACCGGGATTGCCTAACGTCATTGCCGTGGGCGCCACGGATCAGAACGACAAGCTCACTCCCTGGAGCCAATGGGGTTCCATTGGGGTCGGTCTGCTGGCACCGGGGGAGAATATCCCGGCCTTGCAGCGGGGCGGTAACGGGAATACCACCCTCGTAGCGGGCACCTCGTTCTCCTCACCCATGACCGCTGGAACCGCCACGTTGCTGGCCCAGTACCTGCACGATAACGGCACCCCGACTTCTCCCGATTGGCATGATCTAAAGGAACATCTGCTGAACGGCACCGAGCAGACCCAGACCGGCTCGACGCCGATCAAGGGCCGCAGCGCCACGGGCCGTCTGAACGCCTATCTGGCCATGCAGCCCATATCGCACGGCGTGATCGTGGTGCGCGGAGTGACCATCACCGGCGGCAGCGGGGACGGTGAAATCAATCCGGGCGATTCATCTACCATTAATGTGGAAGTGGCCAACATCGGCCCTGATGAAACCGGTGTGCAGGGCACCCTGAGTTATCCCGCTGCGGACGGCAAGGTGACCGGCCTCCCTGTTGGGCCCGTCGCCGCGGGTGCCATGGTCCATTCCGGCAGTTCGCCCGACATCGTGGACAGCACGGCGATACTGTCTTTCCCGGTGACGTTCGGCTCCTTCAGCGGCAATACCTCCCTGCTCTTCCAGCTGGATATCACCCCCGCCAGCGGCGGAAGCGAGACCCGCTGGTTCTACCTGGAGGCCGGCACGCTGACAAACAAAGTTGCCGTGAGCAGCAAACTGAATCGCGACGCCTATGACGACTTCCAGGACTGGCACATCGACGTGCCCACGGGCGCCAAGAACCTGCTGTTCTACTCCACCACCCCGGGCGAGGTGGACATCGACCTGATCGCGGAGCGGAACCGCCTTCCCCAGTATCTGGAAACCCTCGGAGTGTTCAACCCCGCGGGCGATCCGGAGTTCCAGCAATATATCGAGCCCGATGCCCAGACCAGCGGGCGCGCCGACGGTGACGAAAGCATCGCCTATGACGGCCTTTCGAATCCGTTCGATCCTGCGAACCAGCCGCTCACAAGCGCAGGCACCTACCACATCACGGTGGTGAACTTCACCGGCCGCACCAATCAACCCTATACGCTCACCGCCTGTTACGCAGCCCCCGGCAGCGACGAGATTACCTTCGACGGGAATTATGAATTCGACGAGGCCAACAACGGCAAGATATCGCAACTTCCCACCCAACTCACCTTGCTGCGTTCCGGTTCCACCGGCGCGGTAAGCGTGAGCTATGCCAGCAGCGATGGCAGCGCTTATACGGGTGACGGGAATAAGTCTGCAACTTCGGGCACCAATTATGATTCGCTGCACGGCACTGTAAGTTGGGCTGCCGGGGATTCCTCCCCCAAGACCATCCCCATCACCCTCATCAACACTGGCAAGATCGCGAAGGGTGCATCGAATTTCCTGCATTTCAACGTCGCCCTCTCCAGCCCCACCGGCGGCGTGAAGCTCGGCTGCATCAAGGATGCGGACGTGGCCATCGGCAACGCCGCCACCGTGATACCGTCCAGCACTGACTTCAGCAGCGGAGGCGGTGGCGGCGGGGGTGGAGGCGGCGGCTCCGGCGGCGGAAAATCCGGCGGCGGCGGGTTTACCGATCTGGTGAGCCTATTGGCCCTGGGCTTCCTGGCCCTGCGCCGGCGATTGCGCTAACCAAAGGCCATGTCAGACAAAAGGGGCCCTCAAGGGCCCCTTTTCATTCCACGACCTATCTGCGGTTCAGGCCCTCTTCACCGCGGGCCGGCCGACGGAATAGTGGATGAATCCGGCGGCACGCATGTCGGCGGGATCGTAGACATTGCGCCCATCGAACACCACCGGCTGTTTCAAGCGCCGTTTGATGTCGTCGAAGTCCGGGCTGCGGAACTGGGTCCACTCGGTGATCACCACGAGCGCGTCGGCCCCGTCCAGGCATTCGAGTTGGGCGTCGCAGAGTTCGAGCAGAGGCTGCGAGGGATAGAGGCGTTTCGCCTCGTGCATGGCGGCCGGGTCATAAGCCCGCACCTTCACGCCTTCCTTCCAGAGGGCCTCCATCAGCACCCGGCTCGGAGCTTCCCGCATGTCGTCGGTATTGGGCTTGAAAGCCAGGCCCCACAAGGCGATGGTCCGGCCCTTGAGCTTGCCGTCGAAATGCCTGTGGATCTTCTCGAAAAGCGTCTGCTTTTGGCGGCGGTTCACTTCCTCCACCGCGTGCAGCAGCACCGGCTCGTAGCCCGACTTCGCCGCGGTACGGGTCAGTGCCGAGACGTCCTTGGGGAAACAGGAACCGCCATAACCCACGCCGGCATACAGGAAGTGGTAACCAATGCGCGGATCGGAACCGATGCCCTTGCGCACCTGCTCGATGTCCACCCCCAGGCGTTCAGCCACGTTGGCGAATTCGTTCATCATGCTGATGCGTGCGGCCAGCATGGCATTGGCCGCATATTTGGTGAATTCGGCATCCCGCACCGACATGATCATGAGGCGTTCGTGGTTGCGGGTGAAAGGCGCGTACAGATGGCGCATCACCTCCACGCCGCGCGGACCGGAGGCGCCCACCACGATACGGTCCGGATGGGCGAAGTCCTCCACCGCACTGCCTTCCTTGAGGAACTCGGGATTGGAAACCACTTCGAAGGGGTGATTAACACCGCGGGTCTTCTGGGCGGCGGCGATGGCTTCTTGGACCTTGTCGGCGGTACCCACCGGCACCGTGGACTTGTCCACCACGATCTTCTCGCCCTCCATGTGCTCGCCGATGGTCTTGGCCACCTGCAGCACGTAGCGCAAGTCCGCCGAACCGTCCTCGTCCGGCGGGGTACCCACGGCGATGAACTGGAGCAGGCCGAACTTCACGCCCTCGGCCGGCACATCCGTGAATCTGAGCCGACCGCTCTTGATACCGTCGGCCATCAGATGGTCCAAACCAGGTTCGACGATGGGCACTTCACCCTTCTTCAGGCGCGCCACACGGGCCTTGTCCACGTCCACACAAAGCACGTCGTTGCCCATGTTGGCGAAGCATGCCGCGCTCACCAGGCCCACGTAGCCGCTGCCGTGCACCGTTATCTTCATGACGGGTCCTAATAGGGAGGATAGGCTTGGAAGGGACGTCTCGCGCTTCGTCCCGTGTGCTGTCATTATACCGTGGCGTACCCGCACTCCGGCGGCCGCGGGGAGGGCATGAGCATGCTGAACATCGGTGATCCGGCGCCCGATTTCACCCTGCCCGACCAGGACGGCAACCCCGTACGGCTCGCGGGCCTGCTCGCGCGGGGACCGCTCATCCTGTATTTCTACCCCGCGGATTTCACACCGGTGTGCACCCGCGAGGCCTGCGCCTTCGGCGCGCTGCAACCTGAGCTCGATCACGCCGGCGTCGCCCTCGTGGGCATCAGCCCTCAGGACGGCGAGAGTCACCGCCGCTTCCGGGAGCGTTACCGGCTTTCCTTCCCGTTACTGGCGGACCCGGAGAAGCGGGTCATCAAAGCCTACGATTGTGACGGTTTCCTGGGATTCGGCGTCAGCCGCGTCACTTACCTGATCGGGCAGGACGGTCTCATCCAGGAAGCCACCCGGGCTTCCTTGAGGGTTGCACCCCATCTTGCGCTCGCCGAACGCACGCTTAATACCGCAAAATAAGTTAAACCGGCGGAACCTTCCCCAGCCTTCCCGGTCCATATTTTCCGGAGCGCGGGGCCACGAGCGGCCAAGGTGACATCCGTCACTTGTCCCGTATATCAACCCGATATAGGATGGGCGCCCTTCAAGCTCCCAGTGCTCCGTCAGGGGACCGCGGTGGACGTCAAAGATCTGTGCCTGGGCGCCCTGACCTACGGGGATGCGACGGGCTACGACATCAAGAAGTTCTTCGAGAGCACCTTCAGCCATTGTTTCTTGGCGGGTTACGGCTCCATTTATCCCGCGTTGGCGGAACTCACCGAAGAGAAACTGGTGACCGCGCGCACCGCGCCGGGACAGGGCGGCCCGAGCCGCAAGATCTACCACCTGACCGACGCGGGCCGTAAGGCATTCCTATCCAAGCTCAAGGACACAGTGCCCCAGCACAAGGTCAAGTCCGAGTTTCTGGTGCTCATGTATTTCGCTCACCTGCTGCCGCCGGCGAAGCTGGAGTTGATCCTGGATAAACACCTGCAAGACATAGAGCAGAAGCTCGCCCTGATCCATGCCCATGAAGGCGGGCATGCCGATACCGGCGCGCCCACCTCCGGCGCTCGCTTCGTCCGCGGCTTCGGCAAAGCCGTGATGGGTGCCGCCCGCGAATACATCCGTACACACCGCCGTAGCCTGCTCAAGGGCAGCGACAAAACAACCCTGACAATGAAATCCACCCGGGCGCGCACACGCAACGTCCAGGCCGAACCAAGAAACTGAGGTTATCTCAATGCTGATGGTACTCGTGGTTGGAATCCTCGCCTTGCTGCTGATCTTCGTGATCATCCCCATGTCCTTGTACGGCATCGGGCACTTCATCCACGAGGAAAGGCGTATCGCCCACGCCTTATTCAAGCGCATGACGGTGGGTTACGCCGTCATCCTCGGCGTCGCCCTCATCATCGGCATCGTCTTCGGCGTGCGCCTGATAATCATGATTCAGGGCTTCAAGAACCAGAAACAGGTGGTGACTGTTTCCGACGAGGCGGCTCGCCAGGAGACCTGGCAGCCCGACTTCAGTTCTGTGGGCAACCTGGATCCCGTGCAGGGCGCAGACATCAGCAACCAGGTAGCGGGTAACGTCTCCTCCATCGGTTTCGATTCCGGTCAGGAAGTGCAGCAGGGTCAACTGCTGGTGCAACTGGACGATAGCAACGAACGCGCCCAGCTGCAGGGCTACCAGGCCCAACTGGAACTTGCCCAGTTGAACGACAAACGCTCCCATGATCTCTTCAGCAAGAAACTGATTTCGCAGTCCGACGCAGATACCGCCGACGCGAACCTGAAGCAGGCTCAGGCCAACGTGGCTAACACCCAGGCGGACATCGCCAAAAAAACCATCCGCGCACCCTTTTCCGGCCACGCGGGCATCCGCAACGTAAACCTGGGCCAATACCTGCCCGCGGGCACGGTCATTGTGACACTGCAAGATCTCGGCCACATGTACGCCTCATTCACGCTGCCGGAACAGGCGCTGCCTTCCCTCGCGCCCCACCAGGGTGTCGTCCTTGGCGTGGATGCGTACCCCAACCAAAAATTCAACGGCGAGATCAACGCCATCGACTCCAAAGTCGACCCTTCCAGCCATACGGTGCGCGTGCAGGGCCTGATCGCTAACCCACAACACCTGCTGCGCGCTGGCATGTTCGCCAACGTCACGGTTTCTTCCGGAAAGCCACAGCAAGTCGTGACCGTGCCGAAGGCTGCCGTCACCTATTCGCTCTACGGCGATTCGGTATTCGTGGTCACACCGGACAAGGACAAGAAAGACGATAAGGGCGATCCTGCCCTCACCGTCAACGAAGTCTTCGTCAAGCTGGGCGACGAACGGGGCGCGCGTGTCGCGATCACGGAAGGTGTGAAACCCGGCGACTTGATCGTCACCTCCGGCATGCAGAAGCTGCACACCGGGGCTGTGGTGGAAATCAACAACAGTGTCACGCCCGATCAGACCCCCGGAGCCCCCGGCAAATGAAATTCACCGACATATTCATCAACCGGCCCGTCCTCGCGACGGTCGTCAGCCTGGTGATCCTGCTGCTTGGCCTGAAGTCCATCGATTCGCTGGAACTGCGCCAGTTCCCGAAACTGCAGAACAGCCAGATCACCATCACCACCGCCTACCCCGGCGCCAGTGCCGACGTGATCCAGGGCTTCATCACCACGCCCATCCAGCAGGCGGTGGCTAGCGCCGAGGGCATCGACTACATCACCTCCACCAGCCAACAGAGCGTCAGCGAAGTCACCATCAACCTGAAGCTCAACTACGATCCACACAAAGCGCTCGTGGACATCATGAGCGACGTGGACACGGTGAAGAATGTGCTGCCGGCGGCGGCCCAGGCGCCGGTAATCCAGGCCAACGACGTGCGCGGCGCGGCCATCATGTACATCTCCTTCTATTCCCAGGAGATGACCCAGGGGCAGGTCACTGACTACCTCACCCGCGTGGTGCAGCCCAAGCTCCAGACCCTGGACGGCGTGGCCGGCGCCCAGATACTGGGCGGCCAGCCCTTCGCCATGCGCATCTGGCTGGACCCCAAACGCATGGCGGCCCACGGCGTGACCGCGACGGACGTTTCCAACGCCTTACTCGCGAACAACTACCTGTCGGCGCCGGGCAGCACCAAGGGCAGCAGCGTCTCGGTGAACATAGCAGCGACCACGGATTTGCACGATGCTCAGGGTTTCGGCGACATCGTGTTGCGCAAGCAGGGCGACGCCCTGGTGCGCATCAAGGACGTGGCCGATACCGAGCTCGGGTCCGAGAACTACGACTCCTCTGCGAGCTTCAACGGCCAGACGGCGGTCTACATGGCCATCAACCCGACGCCGGATGCGAACCCGCTGGAAGTGGTGAAGCTGGTGCGCAAGGCCATGACGGAAGTCCAGGGCGCGCTGCCGCCGGCGCTCAAGGCGGACATCGCCTATGACGCCACCAAGTTCATCAGCAGCTCGATTTACGAGGTCATCAAGACCATCGTCGAGGCGGCGCTGATCGTCATCATCGTCATCTTCCTGTTCCTGGGCGCGGTGCGCCCGGTACTGATCCCGGTCATCACGATCCCCCTGTCCCTGGTGGGCGTCACATTCTTCATGCTGATGCTGGGGTATTCGCTCAACCTGCTGACCCTGCTCGCCATGGTGCTCGCCATCGGCCTGGTGGTGGACGATGCCATCGTGGTGGTGGAGAACACCCACCGCCATATCGAGGAAGGTAAATCTCCATTCGAGGCGGCGCTGCAATCGGCGCGGGAGATCGCCACCCCCGTCATCGCCATGACTCTGACGCTCGCCGCGGTGTACGCGCCCATCGGTTTCCAGTCCGGCGTCACCGGCGCCCTCTTCCGGGAATTTGCCTTTACGTTGGCTTGCGCGGTGATCCTCTCCGGCATCGTGGCACTCACCCTCTCGCCCATGATGTGCTCGCGCGTTCTCGCTCCCGCCGGAAACGTCGGAAAACTCGAGGAACGGCTCAACAGCATCTTCGAGAAACTCAAGGACCGCTACGAGCACCTGCTGCACGATGTGCTCAACTGGCGCCCGGTCACGGCCATGGTCGCCATTCTGGTGCTGTTCCTTTGCTTCGGCCTGTTCTCGCTCGCCCAGAAGGAGCTTGCACCTACCGAAGATCAAGGTTTCGTGTTCGTCACGGGCTTCGGCGAAAAGGACGTCACCCACAATCTGATGCAGCGCTACGCCGCCCAGGTGAACGATATCTTCAAGGGCATCCCCGAGGGCGACGCCTACTTCCTCATCAACGGCCTCGGATCGGTGAATAACTTCATCGGCGGTATCGTGCTCAAACCCTGGGATCAGCGCAAACGCAGCCAAATGGATATCCAGCAGGAGATCCAGGGAAAACTCGGGCAGATATCGGGCATCAATGCCTTCTCCATCAACTTCCCCGCTTTGCCAGGCGCGAGTCAGGGCGGTGCGTCCTTCGTTGTCAGCTCCACCGACGATTACAAGTCGATCTACGACGTCACCCAGAAGCTCCTGCAGGCCGCCCGTGACAGCAAGATGTTCTACTACGTAGACAGCGACCTCAAGTTCAATACGCCGCAGTTGAACGTGGACATCGACCGGAACAAGGCCCAGCAACTCGGCATCAGCATGCAGGATGCGGCCAATACCCTCAGCGTCATGCTGGGCGGCGGATATCTCAATTTCTTCAACCTGCAAGGCCGCAGCTACAAGGTCATTCCCCAGGTCTCAGACCAGTACCGCGCCGGCGCCGACCAGCTGGGGCAGTATTACGTGAGAACCAGCGATGGCTCCATGGTGCCTCTGTCCACCATCGCCAGCATCAATAGCAGCGTTGTGCCGGACAAACTGAATCAGTTCCAACAGCTGAACTCCGCCACCATCAGTGGCTTCGGCAATTTCACCATGGGTCAGGCGGTGGATTTCTTCAACAAACAAGCGAAAGAACTGTTTCCCACAGGCTTCTATGCCAACTATGCCGCGGACACCCGGCAGTACGTGACGGAGGGCAATACCTTCGTCGTCGTGTTCTTCTTCGCCATCATCGCGATCTTCCTGGTGCTGGCGGCGCAGTTCGAGAGCTGGCGTGACCCCTTCGTAATCCTCACCAGCGTGCCGCTGGCGGTGTGCGGCGCCCTCATCCCCATCGCCATGGGAGCCGCGACCATCAATATCTACACCTGGGTGGGCCTGGTGACGCTGGTGGGCCTCATCAGCAAGCACGGCATCCTGATGGTGGACTTTGCCAACAAGATGCAGATCAACGAGGGCATGGGCGTACGCCAAGCCATCGAGCATGCCGCCGCAGTGCGCCTGCGGCCCATCCTCATGACCACGGCCGCCATGGTGCTGGGTGTGGTGCCGCTCCTGATCGCCTCCGGAGCAGGCGCTGCCAGCCGCCGCGATATCGGCATCGTGATCTCCGCCGGCATGACCATCGGCACCCTGTTCACCCTTTTCGTGGTGCCGACCATGTACACCTTCTTCGCCAAGGACCACTCGGCCCACAAGAGTCAAGCGAAGTAGGCGTTTACAGACAATTACCGAACGGGTATAAAGTGCGCCCGAACCGGCGACTTCGGTCGCCGGTTTTGTTTTGCGGAGAGAGCAGGAGGAGACATGCACGGTTCCAAATCAGCGGCCATCGACGAAATCCTGTCCAAGAGCGACGACAGCGACCATTACGAACCCGAAGGCCGTCCCGGTCGAAAGCCCGGCGCCGCCAAACCTCCTGTGAAACCACAGGGCCGCGACCGGCAGGCCTGGCGCGCCATCGAGGACCTGAAGGACAATCGTCGTCTGGACCGGAAGCTCAAAGAGATCTACGACGAGGATTGAACCCGATCCCTTGGGTATCATGACCGCGCACCCCGGCCTCGCGCCGGGGTGCGCTTTTTTATGGCTTACTCACCGTGGGCACGGCTAAGACTGGGCGCAACCTGTCCCTGCACCAGAGCCGTGGAGGCGGCTCAAAAGGCGCCCTGATAGCCGGCCGCATGGACTGGATCAAGCGGGTGCCCCGGGTCTCAAAGGACGCCCCCGGAACCGACAGCGTCACCGGATTCGCCGCAGACCCTGGCCCTGGAATGACTCAGCGACGCCTTCCTAGCGTCGTGACGTCACGACCCCGTCATTGGAAATTCATGCCGAAGGTGATCCAGAGCTTGGTGGAGTAGCCGTCGCTGGAGTCATGGTTGCCGGTGTCGAAGGCCCACTCCACCTTGGACTGCCAGCGCTTGTCCGTGGATTGGAAGATCCATTCCACGCCGAGGCTGCTCAGGGTTACCGAGGAGCCCGGCGTCACAGAAACACATTGATTGTTAGCCTTCGAGGGAACGCATGTGGGCGGCGGCACCAGGGTCTTGAACCCCTTGTCCCAGACCTTGCCGGCGTCCGCGAACCAGCCGATGGCGAAGGGCTGGTCCGGCGCGAAACTGTGCTCCACCTCCACGGACGCGAACAGGCCGCTGTCGCCACGGACCTCCGCCGGGAGATAGCCGCGCACATTGTCGGGCCCACCCAAGGAATACTTGTCGGTGTCGTTGAGTGGTTCGGGCGACCAGACCCCGGTGCTCTTGGTCACCAGCGTCCAATTGTTGCTGCCCAAAAGCGGCGTGACATAGCCCTCGTCCAACTCCAGGCGCAGGCGTTCATGGGTCGGATGGACGCCGTCGTTGTGGCGGCCGTTGCTGTTCAAGTTCCCGCCCAGACTGAAATTACCGCCGTCCTCCCAGGTGTGATTGTAGTAGGAGGTGAGCTGCAGGAAATTGATGCTGCTACCGCTGCCCAGGCTGTCCGTCTTCGTCACGGGCTTACCCGTCGTGGGGTCCTTGGTCTTGCTGGTGATGCTGGCCAGACTGTCGCTGCTCTCGTGCTGGAAACCCGCGCCCCAATAGAAGTTCTCGAGCCGGCTGCGCTCCTCCGGAAAGAGATAGCTCAGGCCGCCGTTCTTGCTGTCGCCGCGAATCTTGATGACGTAGGGATTCAGGCCGCCGACGCGGTATTCGGTCTGGTTGTAGTTGGCGGTCAAGCGCCCGCCGGGCGGCCCGAGCGGCAGGCTGTAGGTGAGCCCACCGAAGTTCAAAAGGTTGGTCTCGCTGTGAGTCAGGTTCGCGCTCAGCCGGTCGCCGATGCCCGTGAGACTGGCGGCGTCGAATTCGGCGTTGAAACGCCAGCGGCCCACGTCCTTGCGGCCGTAGTTGTCCACCGTGGCATTGCCGTAAAATTCCGGGTCCTCGGTCACCTTATAGGTAAGGTCGGCGGTCCCAAATTCCGTGCCGGGCTCCAGCACCGCCTGGGCCTGCACGCCTGGAAGATCGTTGACCAGCAGCACCGCCCGGTCCATGGCCTTGTCGGTGTAGACGTCGCCGGGTTGCAGCGCCCCGCCCTGCCGGCGCAGCGTGGACTCATGGGTGCGGCCGACACCCTCGAAGCCCACCTTGCCGATCTTGCCCTCCACCACTTGCAGCGTGACCGTGCCGTTGGCGAGCTCCTGCTCCGGCACCGTGGCCCGCGCCAGGCCGTAGCCGTGGGCCTGGTAATACTTGGTGAGCGCGTCGGCGGCGCGATAGAGGTCGGCGAGCGTCAGCTCCTTCCCGAGAAAGCCCGCCACCAGCGGCTGCAACACCGCATCCGGGAAGACGCTGTTGCCGGTGATGATGAACTTC
This sequence comes from Bacillota bacterium, assembly GCA_050261675.1. GTDB lineage: Bacteria > Pseudomonadota > Gammaproteobacteria > Natronospirales > REEB76 > DASUBN01. Next base: position 1,870 of record JBLNDO010000065.1, on the reverse strand, counting down.
TGCACCGTGACCGTGGGACCGCCCTCGGGGACGGCGCTGGGGCCCGGCGGTGGCGTGGTGGTGAGCGGAATGGATGACTTGGGCTGGGGCGGCGGCGGGGTGGTAGGCAGCGTTGATTGCACCTGCCCGGGAGTGGGCGTGTTGGTCGGGATATTGGGCGTGGTGGCCGCCATGCCGGCCGTGGGGACTGTCCCCAGCAGGGCCGCCGCCAGGACCATGCTCCGCAAACCGGACTTCTCGTCGCGACCCTGGATCGCCGACACCTTCTTCACGCTCAAGCCTTGGGGAATGATCCCGGAGATTCCGGAACGCTCAGTATATTGGAAATGAATACCGGAACCCGTGGGTTTCTCCACGGGTTCCGGCGTGTTGTTGACTTAACGCTTCGAGTGGCTCGGGCTCGTCCGGCACTGTCCGGTCACGCCCTGGAACACGGCGAGGCAGCTGGCGGAGCCCAGGGAACCGTAGCTGCTTTCCGGGTTGAATGCCGTGCCATCCGCCTCCGCCGGGGCGACGGAGAGTTCCCCGTCCGCCGGCTGGCTCATGAGGGTCACGAGCTGCACCACCAGACCCTGGCTGCCGAGGCCGCTCAGGGCCACCGGCACAGCGCTGATCTGCAGGCCCGTTGTGGCCGGCAGCACCCAGGTCGTGGTGACCGGCTTGAGCAGGGACACGTCCGGCAAGCTGCCCAGGGACTGCGGCGCGCCAAAGCTCGTGCCGCCTGTCGAGGGCGAGACTTCCATCGGGGCCCGCGACCAGTTGTCCACCGGCGCGAGGAACAGCGGGCTCAAGGACAGCAGATGCACCGGGCTTCCGGTGATAGTGACCTTACCGGTCTCCGTGAGGCCGCCACCGGTGACCGTGGTACGCGATACCGGCGACACCGGCGTAACCACGCTGTGCATGGTGACGCTGGCACCCTTGATGGTGATGCCGCTGTTGACCGTCGCGGTGCCGGCGCCGCCGCCGGCGGTGGTCACCGCCGCATCGGTGCCGGTAGCGGCGAATACGCCCGCCACGATATTGATGCTGTTCGCGCCGTTCTCGGTGATCGCCCCGACGGCCGTGATGGCCACGGTCTGGGTATCGGTGAGCGTTGCCTTGCCGCCCGCGCCGCTGCCGAGCAACGTGGCATGGTTGGCGCCGATGGTGCCACCGCTGATGTTGAAGTTGCCGCCCGCCAGCTTGACAGTGAGGGTGGTACCGGCGCCCAGGGAGACGCTGTTGTTGGCGATGACGCCGGCCGTGCCGGTGACGCCGTGGATGGTCTCGCTACGCGCCGTCTGGTTGCCGCCGGAGATGTCCACGCTATGGCCCGCACCGATGGTGAACGCGCCGCCGGACTTGACCTTCACGGTCCCTTCCGCGTCCAGGTTGGCGATGCCGCCCGTGGAGCCGGTCACGGCGGCAAATCCGCCGGCCGAATTCTGGCCGTAGATGAACGCCGTATCGCTGGATCCGGAGCCGGCGGTGAGGCTCACCGCGCCCTTGGCCGTGATGCTCACGTTCGCCTGGGTGGTGAGCTTGGCGATACCACTCGCACCCGTAGCTTTCACGTTGGCGTTCTGGTCCACCTTGCGGCCGCCGTAGATATAGAGGTCGCTGTTGCCCGCGGCGGCGGTGAAGTTCCCGCCCGCGGTGATGTTGGCGTTGCCGGTAGCCGTGATCGTCGCCGTGGCGTGGCTATCCGCGCTGGCATTGGCATGGGACCCGGCGTTCTGGCGGTCGCCGTAGATATAGAGATACCCATGCGTGGTCTTGAGGCTGACGCTGCCACCGACCTTCAGGTTCAGATCGGTCTGGTTGGTCAGTGTCGCCTTGGCACCGCCGGTGTCAGCGAAGGCCTCGGCGGACATGGCGTTGGCAGTGC
>JBLNDO010000064.1:0-11826 GCA_050261675.1 Bacillota bacterium | reverse complement strand
GATCGACTGCAATACCGAGGACGTGGACAAGGCAGCCCGTTTCTGGGGCGAGGCCCTGGGACGCTCCGTGGACCCGAAGCACCCGGGGAGCCGCGGCAACTACCGCATGCTGGAGACCCCGCCCGACGAGCCCATCGTGGAGATCCAGAGGGTGGACCACGAGAGCCGGGAGCACATCGACATCGAGACCGACGACATCCCCGCGGAAGTGGCACGGCTGGAGAAGCTGGGCGCGAAAGTGTCCAAGCGGCTGGAGCGCTGGATCGTGATGGAAGCGCCCACGGGCCAGAAATTCTGCGTGGTTAGGGTGCAGCGGCCCGGTTTCCCGAAGAACGCCAATCGCTGGGACTGATCCCGGCCTCCAATCGAGAGCGAGCATGGCCAAACTCATCGAAGTCAAAGTCCCCGATATCGGCAACTTCAAGGATGTGGATGTCATCGACGTCCTGGTGAAGCCGGGGGAGCGGATCGCCAGGGAGCAGGGGCTCGTGACCCTCGAAACCGACAAGGCCGCCATGGACGTGCCCTCGCCCTACGCGGGCACCGTGAAAGAGGTGAAGCTCAAGAAGGGCGACAAGGCTTCCGAAGGCACTCTGGTACTGGTCATGGAAGCAGACGAAGCCGCGGCAGCGCCCAAACCTACGGCCCAGGCCCAGAAGCCTGCAGCGGCTCCCGCCGCTCCGAAGGCCGAGCCTCCCAAAGCCGCACCGGCGGCGGCAAACGTCCCCGAGTATTCCGGCAAGCACGACATCGAATGCCAGATGGTGGTCATCGGCTCCGGGCCCGGCGGTTACAGCGCCGCCTACCGTGCTTCCGATCTCGGGTTGAATACAGTGATGGTGGAGCGCTACGCCGCCCTGGGCGGCGTCTGCACCAACGTGGGCTGCATCCCTTCCAAGACCTTGCTGCATGCGGCCCGGGTCATCGAGGATGCGGAGGCCATGGCCGAGAACGGCCTGGTGTTCGGCAAACCGAAGATCGAACTCGATAAATTGCGCGGCTTCAAGGAGAAGGTGGTGAAGAAATCCACCGACGGCCTCGCCATGCTGGCGAAGCAGCGCAAGGTGCAGGTGGTGCAGGGCAAGGGCAGGTTCCTGGGTCCTCATCATCTTGTCGCGGAAGCTGACGGCAAGAAGACCATCATCAAGTTCGAGCAGTGCATCATCGCCACCGGCAGTTCCGTGGCGCGCATCCCGGGCCTGCCGGACGACCCGCGCATCATGGATTCCACCGGCGCCCTGGAACTCCAGGACCTGCCGGAGCGGCTCCTGGTGGTGGGCGGCGGCATCATCGGCCTGGAGATGGCCTGCGTCTACGACGCGTTAGGGTGCAAGGTCACGGTGGTGGAATTGACCGAGACCCTCATCCCCGGCGCGGACCGGGACGTGGTGCGCCCCCTGGAGCAGCGCATCAAGAAGCGCTATGAGCAGATACTCCTGGGTGTGAAGGTGGCGAAGCTCGAGGCCACGAAGCAGGGCATCAAGGCCACCTTCGACGGGCCCGGCGCCCCCGAGCCCCAGACCTACGGCCGGGTGTTGGTGGCCGTGGGCCGCCGGCCCAACGGTAAGCAATTGGATGCGGAGAAGGCGGGCGTCACCGTGGACGAGCGGGGCTTCATCCCCGTCGACCGGCAGATGCGCACGTCCGCGCCAAATATTTTCGCCATCGGCGACGTCATCGGTAATCCCATGCTGGCCCACAAGGCGAGCCACGAGGCCCACGTGGCCGCGGAAGTGGCGGCGGGCCACAAACGTTTCTTCGACGCCCGGGTGATCCCCTCCGTGGCCTACACCGATCCCGAAGTGGCTTGGGTGGGCCTCACGGAACTGGAGGCGAAGGCCCAGGGCATCGCCTACGGCAAGGGCGTCTTCCCCTGGGCCGCCTCGGGCCGCGCCCGCTCCATCGACCGTACCGACGGCCAGACCAAGCTCTTGTTCGAGGAAGGCACAGGCCGGCTAATCGGCGCGGCGGCCACGGGTGTGAACGCCGGCGAGCTGACGGGCGAATTCGCCCTCGCCATCGAGATGGGCGCCAACGCCGAGGACATCGGCCTCACCATCCATCCGCATCCGACCCTCAATGAGAGCGTTATGCTGGCGGCGGAGGTATTTGAGGGCACCATCACTGATCTATACGCTCCCAAGAAGCACTAGAACGCCAAACTCATCAGCACATAGGCACCGAAGGCGGTCAGGAATATGCCTGAAGCGTAGTTGATCCATTTTATGGTTTCAGGTTTGAGTTTGTGCCGCACCAGCGCTACCCCGCCAGAAAGATTTAGCCACCATATAGCTGATCCAGTAAAGACACCTGACACCACGATCCCTGCGGCACCGTAATCCCCGCCCTTGGTCCCGAGTCCCAATCCCGCAAATACCGCCATGAATGAAAGAATCGTGGCCGGGTTCGTGAGGGTCAGCAGCAGCGTCGTCAGGAAGGCATTGGCGTAGCGCACTTTCGAGACTGGTTCGCCATTACTTTCCGTGGGTTTGGCCCGGACGGTGCTGATGCCGAGATAGCACAGGAACGTGCTGCCGATGAGCTTGGTCCAGAAGGCATAGCCGGTAAGGAAGCTGGTGATGAACGTGAGCCCGAAGGCGCCCACGGAGCCGTAGAGGGCGTCCGCCGCCGCGGCGCCCAGGCCCGTGAGCAGGCCCAGGAGCCTGCCGTCCGCCAGGGTCCGGCGGATCACCAGCATGCCGATGGGGCCCACTGGCGCCGCGATGGCGAAGCCGATGATGAGGCCGCGAAAAAACAGTTCCAGCAACATGTTCCATCCTCCGAAGCAATAAAAAAACCCGCATGGTGCGGGTTCGGTTATGCATCACGCGCAGGCGCGCGCTTCCGAACCCTTATTGTCGGAGGGTTTGTTGCTGGAGGAGGTGACGGTGCGTCATGGGGCGGTCATCCTACGCCTGGCCCAAGGGCTGTCAAGCATCTGGCCGGAGACCCGGAAAGCGGTCCACGCTAGAATGACCCCATGAAGTTCCTGCCGTTCCGGATCCCTTCCCTGCTTCATCCCGGATACAAGGCGTTCCGCGCCATCGCCGTCTGCGGTCTCGCGTTCCTGCCCGTGGCCTGCGCTGTGGAGGATGCGGACAAATACATCGGCAAGGACCCCTACATCGCCTTTCCGGAGAAATACGTGGTGGACCAGACCACCATGCCTTTCCCCAGCGGCCGGCGCGGCGTGGACTGGGGCATGAGCCTGGTCTGGCTCGGGGACCATTACCTGCTCACCGTGGATGAGAACACCACGCCCAACCATGATCCGCAGGTCTGGAAAATCGTCGCCATCCATGACATCCCCCTGCTCAAGGCCGGACAGATGATCGCCATGGGCAGCTGCCTCGACGACCAGAAGCCCGTACCCTGGGTGGTGGCGGTGGTGCAGTACGACCCGACCCAGCAGTATTTCACCGACATCCGCGGCGCCTGGATCTACGATTTCCACAAGGTGGATATCGTGGATTATCCCGGTACGAAGCTCGAGTGCTTGAACCCGCGTTACGGCCTCGGCGAAGACCAGCCGCCCGCGGTCACCACCTCCGTTCTGCCGGCGGCGGTGCCGTTGATGTCCCCGAACCCCGCCACCGTGACCGCGCCGGCGGCCGCCACCAAGCCGCCCTGAGGACCGCCCATGCTGGAGATGCGCCCCAACTGCGAGTGCTGCGACAAGGACCTGCCGCCCGATTCCGCCGGGGCGGTGATCTGCACCTTCGAGTGCACGTTCTGCACGGACTGCGCCCGGGACCGGCTGCACGGCGTCTGCCCGAACTGCGGCGGCGGCTTCGCGCCGCGCCCGGTGCGTCCCGCGCGATTGCTCGCGAAATATCCCGCGTCCACGAAGCGCGTCCACAATCCTGACTGCGCCGGTGCGGCTTGACCGGGCAGCGCGCCGCATCACTGCTCATGGTCCTGGGTCTCGCCGCCTGCGCTGCACCGCCGGCCGCGCCGGTGGGCCCTGTCCTGCCCGAGGGCCTGGATCACGGCCGCATCGCGGACGGCGTGTATCACGACAAGCGCGATTGGTACAGCGTGTCCGTGCCGTTCCACCCGGATGAGCCTGGCTTTGCCACGCTGTCGGTCAGCGAGGCATACCCTGCGGGGGTGAGCTACGTGGCCTTCATCCCCAACTACACGGGCGGCGAGTACTACCGCGTGTACATAGAGGATTTCTACGCCACCAACCAGCCGGTGCCGGCGCTCCCGAAGGCGGCGGACATGGCCATGGACTTCTTCGGAAAGCAGCTCGTGCAGCAACGGCTGGAGCGCTTGAAGCTTGTGGAGGAGAAACCCTGGACTGCAGGCGACAGCTCGGGGTACCTGCGCCTGTATACCGAAAAAGTACCCATCGAGCTGATTCTCCAGAACCTCGGCATGGCCGAGGATTACACCGCCTATATGCTCATATACGTCACGGCCCGGAACGGCAAGGTTGCTGTGGTCTGGACGGAGTGGCCGGTGGGCTGCGCACCCTGCCGGCCTGTGCCCGCGGGCCCGCCCGCCAAGAGCGGCAATCCCATCGAGCAGGCCGTTGCCCAGAACGCGCGCGCGCTGCAGTTCATCACATCGTTTCGGTACGGCCCCGGCTGAGGCATGATGCGGCAGGCGCCGGATATAATGTGGAAACAAGAAGAGGGGTTATGAACAAGCTTCCCGAACTCTTCGCCAACAACCGCGCCTGGGCCGACGGGATGAACCGGCAGAAGCCCGGCTTCTTCCAGCAGCTTTCCGGCCAGCAATTCCCCAAGTACATGTGGATCGGCTGCGCCGACAGCCGGGTGCCCGCCAACGAAATCGTCGGCCTCATGCCGGGCGAGATCTTCGTTCACCGCAACGTGGCCAACGTGGTGGTCCATACCGACCTCAATTGCCTTTCGGTGCTGCAATACGCCGTGGACGTGCTCAAGGTGGAACACGTCATCGTCTGCGGCCATTACGGCTGCGGTGGCGTGCAGGCGGCCTGGAGCGGGGCCACCCTCGGCCTCATCGACAACTGGCTGCGCCACGTGAAGGACGTGGCGGAGAAGTACGAAGGCGACATCGCCAAGCGCCCGGACGAACAGACCCGTATGGACCGGCTCTGCGAGCTTAACGTCATCGAGCAGGTGCTGCACGTCTGCCGCACCACCATGGTCCAGGACGCCTGGAAGCGCGGCCAGCCGCTCACCGTGCATGGCTGGGTGTACCGCCTCCAGACCGGGCTTCTCAAGGAGATCGGTGTCTGCATCGACAGTCCCAAGGGGCTCCACGACTTCATCGCGCGCAGCGCCATGCCCGGAGCGCCGTTCTAGACTCCATGCCCTGGGGACCTTCGGACATCTTCAAGAAACCCCGGCGCATGACCCTGATCATCGCCGTGGAAGGCGTGCTCATCACGCTGCTGGGGTATTACCTGGGCTCCCGCTTCACCGCCATTTTCCACGGCGCCTCCGCCCAGGTGGGCGGGGTATGGTCCGTGATCTCGGGCCTCGTGGTGCTGCAGAGCACCATCCGCGAAACCCTGAAATCCTCCTTGCTGCGCACCATCGGTACTTTCATCGGTGCGCTGGTGTGCGCGCTCTATCTCAGCCTGTTCGGTTTCAGCATGATCGGCATCGCGCTCTGCGCGGGCCTGACGCTCTCGCTCTGCTACCTGCTGGATATCTTCGAGTACGCGCGCCTCGCCGCCGCCACCGTGGTCATCATCGCCGCCATCCAGCAGACCACGCCCGGCGTCGCGCCCTTCCTGAACGCCTTCCTGCGATTCTCCGAGTCCACCCTGGGCGTGGGTGTCTGCATTCTTTCGGTTTATGCCATGAGGATCTTCGTGCGCCCCAGGACACCGGCATGATTGCGCCGGGACCCGTCACCCTCGAGGGCGCCCACGTTAGCATGCTGCCTCTCGACCCTGCCCATCTCGACGGGCTCTGCGCCGTGGGCCTGGATCCGGAGCTTTGGGAGTGGATACCGTACCCGGTGAGCGACCGCGACGGGATGCGGGCTTACGTCGAGACCGCTCTGGACGAGCAAGGGCGCGGCGTGTCGGTGCCCTTTGCCACCACCCTCAAGGACGGCGGCAAGATCGTGGGCTGCACCCGTTATGCCAACATCAGCGTGAAGGATGGACGGCTGGAGATCGGCTGGACCTGGATAGGCAAGCCCTGGCAACGAAGCGCGGTGAACACCGAAGCCAAGTATCTGATGCTCCGGCACGCCTTCGAGACCCTGGTCTGCACGCGAGTGGAACTCAAGACCGACGCACTCAATGACAAATCCCGCAATGCCATCCTGCGCATTGGTGCGAAACAGGAAGGCATCTTCCGCAAGCACATGATGACCTCAAGCGGCCGGATTCGCGATACGGTGTACTTCAGCATGCTTGCTGATGAATGGCCGGAAATAAAGAGCCGGCTTGAAAGCCGGCTCTCTGTGGGTTGAATCTCAGCGATTCCCGCTTCGCTGCCTGTTGTTGCCGCGGCCCTGGCCCCGTCCGTGGTGATGTCCACCCTGACGCGCTTGTCCACCGCCGTGGTGGCGGCGCGGGGCGTGGTGGCGCGGCGGACGGGTATCCGGCTCCTGCGCGGGCCCCGTGCCCGGCTCGAAACCCGGCACCACCGTCTTCGGCAGCTCGGTGCGCAGCAACTGCTCGATGTCCTTGAGCAGCCCGCGCTCGGCGCCGGAGACGAGCGAGACGGCCTCGCCGGCGCTTCCCGCCCGGCCGGTGCGGCCGATGCGGTGCACGTAGTCCTCCGGGACGTTCGGCAACTCGTAGTTCACCACGTGGGGCAGCTGGTCGATGTCGAGCCCGCGGGCGGCGATGTCCGTCGCCACCAGCACCCGCACGCGACCCGCCTTGAAGTCCGCCAGCGCGCGGGTGCGCGCACCCTGGCTCTTGTTGCCATGGATGGCGGCCGACTGGATGCCGTCCTTGCTGAGCTGATCCGAGAGGCGGTTGGCTCCGTGCTTGGTGCGGGTGAAGACCAGCACCTGCTTCCAGTCGCCTTCGCTGATGAGCTTGGAGAGCAGGGCGCGTTTCCGGCCCTGGTCCACGGGATAGATGCGCTGGCTGACGCGCTCCGCGGTGGAATTGCGCGGCGCCACGTCGATGGTTTCCGGGTTCTTCAGGATCCCCGCCGCCAATTTGCGGATCTCGTCGGAGAAGGTGGCGGAGAACAGCAGATTCTGGCGGTTCGCCGGCAGCAGCGCCAGGATGCGGCGGATGTCGCGGATGAACCCCATGTCCAGCATGCGGTCCGCCTCGTCCAGCACCAGGATCTCCACCTTGGAGAGGTCGATGGTGCGCTGCTCGACGTGATCCAGCAGGCGGCCGGGGGTGGCGATCACGATGTCCACGCCGCGGCGCAGCTTGTCGATCTGCGGATTGATGTTCACGCCGCCGAAGATCACCGCGCCGTAAAAGCGCAGGTGCTTGCCGTACGCGGCTACGCTTTCGCCCACCTGGGCCGCGAGTTCGCGGGTGGGAGTGAGGATCAGCGCCCGGACGGGGCGGCGATGGCCGCCCGCCGGAGCGGGGGTGCCCTGCAGGCGCTGCAAGAGGGGCAGGGTGAAGCCCGCCGTCTTGCCGGTGCCCGTCTGGGCGGCGGCCTGCAGGTCGCGCCCGGCGAGGACCACGGGAATGGCGCGGGACTGGACCGGCGTAGGCTGGTCGTAGCCCTGTTCCTTGACGGCGCGCAGCAATTCGGCCGAAAGGCCGAGGGAATCGAATGACATGTGTGCTCCTGGAGAGCCTGCTGGCGCACGAAGGCGCTCTGCCGGTCCAGGCATGAAAAGTGGGTCAGTTGGCTCGAGGGATACTTGGAAAGGTATGCCGCGACGGTTTGCGTAGGCTTGAGACCGGATCTTGCCGCTTCAAACTCGACGGGCATTATACCGGCCCCCGGGCGGATTACCTAGTGAAATCAGCGGAAAAGCGCCGTTTGGCGTAACAATTTCCGGGCCGCGTGGGTCTTGGGCGGCATGGAAGCGTTGCCGGGTGCCTCTGTCCCGACGGGTTTCGAGTACTCTGGACGTACCCAACGCATTCCTTAACCCACTGCTTGGAGGACTTGCTCATGAATAGAGACGTGAAGATCGCGATCCGCGCCGCCGTGGCCGGTGCCGTGGCCCTGGCTGCCGTTTCCGCCGTGGCCGCCGACAAGCCCGGTGCCGCCGCCCAGGAGAAATGCTACGGCGTGGCCGCGGCCGGCAAGAACGATTGCCAGACCGCCACCAACTCCTGCGCCGGCACCGCCGAGAAGGACCGCCAGCCGGATGCCTTCGTGAACCTGCCAAAGGGCCTGTGCGGCAAGCTCGCCGGCGGTTCCCTGACCCCGGCGGCCCCGGCCAAGAAGGGCTGAGCTTCTCCGGGACCCCGCGTGGACACGCAATCCACCGCACCCGGACCGATCCCCGCGCAAGCGGGGATCGGCCTCCGGGCGCCCCACGTGCAGGAGCTCCTGGAACGCCGCCCCAAGGTCGCCTGGCTTGAGGTTCACAGTGAAAACTACTTCGCCCCCGGCGGCCGCGCCGTCGCGGAGCTGGACCGGGTGCGGCGCGATTACCCCCTGAGCCTGCACGGCGTGGGTCTGTCCCTCGGTTCTGCGGACCCCCTGAACGACGATCACCTGCAAAGCCTCCGGCGCGCCATCTCCCGGTTCGATCCCACGCTCGTCTCCGAGCATCTCTGCTGGACATCCGTCGGCGGAGGGCATTTCCACGATCTCCTGCCTTTGCCCTACACCGAGGAGGCGCTCGCCCACGTCACCTCACGCGTGGCCGCCGCGCAGGAACGCCTCGGGCGCCGCCTGCTGATTGAAAACGTTTCGAGCTATCTGGAGTTCGAGCATTCCACCATCCCCGAATGGGAATTCCTGCAGGAAGTGGCCGCCCGCTCGGGCTGCGGCATCCTGCTGGATGTGAACAACGTCTTTGTGAGCGCCCGCAACCACGGTTTCGATCCTCTGCGCTATCTCGATTCCATCCCGGCCCGGGACGTGGGGGAAATCCACCTGGCGGGTCACGTGCGCAACGATGTGGAAGGCGGCAGCCTCCTCATCGACAGCCATAGCCGGCCCGTCTGCGACAAGGTGTGGGCCCTCTACGACCATGCGCTTTCCCGCCTGGGCCCGAAACCCACGCTCATCGAATGGGACAGCGAGCTGCCATCCCTGGATGTCTTGCTGATGGAAGCCCGCAAGGCCGAGATCCACCTGGAACGTCGTCATGCTGCCGCTGCCTGAACTGCAGCGCCGCGTGGGCGGTGCGCTTCGCCATCCGCCGGGCACCGGCCTTCCGGTGCGCGCCAATGGCCTGAGCGCCGAGCGCCGTCTGCAGGTTTATCGCCACAACATGGAGAGCGCCTTGTCTGCGGCCCTCGAGGCCGTCTACCCGGTCACGCGCAGTCTAGTAGGCGGGGAGTTCTTCGCCGCGGCGGCCCGGGCTTACATCGCCGCTAATCCGTCCCATTCCGGCAACATCCAGGATTACGGCGGTGCTTTCCCCAAATTCCTCGCGGATTACGCTCCCGCCGCGTCCCTGCCGTATCTTGGCGACGTGGCCGCCCTGGAATGGCGGCGCCTGCAGACCGCCCTGGCGCCGCCCCACGTGCCCCTGGATCTCGAGGCGCTCGCCGCCGTGCCGGCTGAACTGCAACCCGCGCTGCATTTCCATCATCAGCCGGCGGCCCGCGCCCTGAGATCGAAGTTTCCGATCCTGTCCATCTGGGAGTTTTGCCAGCAGGAGGAACCGGAAGGGGAGCTGGGGTTGGAAGGTCCGGGTGAGTGCGTGCTATTCGCGCGGCCGAGGCTCGATGTCACCATGCGGCTCGTGACGCCGGGCGAATACCGTTTCCTTCAGGCCCTGTGCCGCGGCGACACCTTCGAGCGCGCCTGCCGCGATGCCTGGGAGACGGAGCCGGAATTCGATGTGGAGAAGCAATTCGCCAAGTTGGTGCAGGAGGAAATCCTCACCAGTTTCTATCTATAAGGACGCTCAAGGGGAGGATCCGATGAAACTGTTCCGCATGCTTCAGGACTGGTATGGCATGGCCGTGGTTGGGCTGGAATGTGGCAGGCCGCCGGTGGACTTGGCCTTGCGCCTTTGGGTGGCTTGGGCGTTCTACAAGGCTGGCCTCGTCAAGATCGCCGACATGGACTCCACCATCGATCTCTTCACCAACACCTACCACGTGCCCTTCCTACCGCCGGTCGTCGCCGCCTATCTCGGCACTGGCGTCGAGCTCGTGGTGCCGTTCTTCCTGGCCTTCGGCCTGTTGGGCCGGCTCACGGCGGCATTCCTGTTCGTCTATAACCTCATCGCCGTGATCTCCTTCCCGGACCTCTGGCCCGACGGTTTCTGGACCGGACTCTTCGGCTCCGCCTTCAAGGACCACAAGATCTGGGGACTGATGCTCCTCGTGACCTTGGTCTATGGCCCGGGGAAGCTGTCACTCGACTATTTGTTGGTGAAGGTGTTCCCGAAACTCAAAACCGCTGCTTGAATCGGTGCACGGTGCATAGAACAGCGGGGCCGATGGCCCCGCTGCTTTTTTAAGTCGTGGGTGGCTCAGGCCTGGGCGGCTTTCTTTGCCGGCACGGTTTCCGCCGGCGGTTCGCTGTACCACTTGCGGGAGAGATCGCAGAACATCCGCAGCACCGGCAGGAGCTCCGCGATGCGGTGGGTGGGGCTGTAGGTCACCTGGGGAGGCACCGTGGGCTCGTAGTGGCGGGTCACGAAACCTTCCGCTTCCAGGAGCCTGAGGCGCTCGGTGAGCACTTTGGTGGAAATGCCCTCGATGCGGCGGCGCAGGGCGCCGAAACGCATGGGGCCTTCGTTGGAGAGCACCCAGATGAGGTAGATGGTCCAGGGACCCGCCAGGACGCCCAGCATACGGTGCAGCGGGGTATCCGCGTCCTTGGACGGGCCACAGCCAGGATTTTTCATGGCATTCATGATAGTTACTATAGGGTACCTGCTTGCTTTTATCAATATAGTTACTAAAATAAAGTCATGGATAGTTATAGAGCATCAAAGGGCTTGGCAGGACGGTCGTCTGATTTCGGCTGATTTTTTTTGAAAATATATATCGAAACTCTTCGATAAATAGAAATGAAGGAGACGGTCATGCAACAGCTCGCGACATCGCTCATGTGGATCGAGTGGGGCTCGTTGCAGGCGGCGCGTGGACTGCTCCGCGGAGCGGCCATTGGGCTCGGGGTCATCGCCGGTGCCTTGACCCTGGGCCTGTTCTCCCTGGCCGGTGCCCTCGAAGCGCTGCTGGACACCGTGCCGGTGCAGGCCCGGAGCGCGCACAAGGGCAATGGAAGCCATCACTGAAAGACAACGGGGCGGGATGGGACAGAGACGAGGAATAGATCATGGCTACGAACAAGACCAAATCCGTCGTCTCCCTGCGCAGCCTCGCGATGCGCGGCGCTTTCACGCTCGGGCTGCTGCTCGCCCCGATTGCCGCCAGGTCCCAGACCGGCGTCGCGGTGGGATATACCGGCCAGCACGACGCCCAGCGCGGGCAGGTGCTCATGGTGGATTACGTGCTCCCCGGCAGCCCCTGGGATTTCACTGCGGCCGCCGTCCGGGGCACCCGGAGCCGTGATACCAGCTGGGTGGCGGCATCCTACGAGATCGTGGATCAGCACCTGTACGCGAGCTTTGGACCGGCGTTGATCCGCCACCAGACCAGCACGCTCACCAGCCAGTACCAGTTCATGACCACCTTCGGCTACCACAAGGACAACTGGTCGGTGGCCGTGCGTCACCTCTCCAATGGCGGCTTTCGCGGCTCCAACGTGGGCGAGAACGCGGTGATCTTCGTGTGGAACTTTT
>JBLNDO010000063.1:0-3617 GCA_050261675.1 Bacillota bacterium | reverse complement strand
CCGTTTTATGACGTCCATTGAAAGCGGCACCTCATTCGACCCTCGAAGTCTCCTTCTTAGCCTCTTCAAGCAAGGCCTCGACGCCGTGAACGGCCGTGCCACGGTGCGCGCCTGGCTCGAAATTCATTCCCTTCATACGCCTTTCCATCTGGTGGCCCTCGGCAAGGCAGCGGAAGCCATGGCGGCCGGCGCGCTGGAGGCGGCGGGAAGCGAGCTTGCCGCGGGGCTGGTGGTGACCCGGCGCGGGTATCTCGAGACGCCCGTACAACGCGATCCACGCCTCGTCACCCTGGAAGCGGGTCATCCGCTGCCGGATGAACAGAGCCTGGCCGCGGGCCGCGCCCTGGAGTTGTTCCTGGATTCGGCGCCCGCGGATGCCTCTTTCCTCTTCCTGGTATCCGGGGGCACCTCCAGCCTCGTGGAGGCGCCGGTCGCAGGCGTCAGCCTGCGGGACCTACAGCAGTTGAACCTGTGGCTGCTCGGCAGCGGCCTGCCCATTTCGGACATCAACCGCGTGCGGGCGGCCCTCTCGCGCATCAAGGGCGGCCGGCTGGCGGAACACCTGAAGGGCCGGAAAGCGACCTTGCTCCTGATGTCCGACGTGCCGGGCGACGTGATGTCGGACATCGGCTCGGGCCTGTTGTTGCCGGGTGAAGCGAAGCCGATCCCGGGATTTCCGCCGGGATTTGCCTCGCTCCCGTTCCAGACCGACACAGCACAGCCCTGCGAGAACGTGGAGGCCTACATCGTCGCGTCCAACCGCCTTGCGCGCGAAGCGGTCGCCAAGCAGGCCCGTGACCGGGGCTTCGGCGCAGTCATGCACGCCGACCTGCCGTCAGGCGATGCCGCTTCGTGTGGGGAAGCCATCGCCCGGGATTTGCTCCAGGCACCCGGAGGCGTGATCCATATTTGGGGCGGCGAGACCACGGTCAGGTTGCCCGAACAGCCGGGGCAGGGTGGACGCAACCAGCACCTGGCGCTCGCGGCGGCGCGCGTTCTGGCCGGGCACGGCGATGTCTTCCTGTTGTCCGCCGGAACCGACGGCAGTGACGGCAATAGCGACGATGCCGGCGCCCTGGTGGACAGCGGCACGGTGGAGCGAGGCGATGTGGCGGGTTACGATGCGCTCGACTGCCTCGAGCGAGCCGACGCCGGTACCTTCCTCGAAGCCAGCGGGGACCTTGTCTGCACCGGCCCCACCGGCACGAACGTGATGGATCTTATGATCGGTCTCAAAAAATGAGTTCATCGCCGCCCAAGCCGCTCGCGGACATCGATTCCTTCCTGGGCTGTCCCACCCCCAAGGCCTGGGTGAAGGCCGCGCTCGCCCACCAGGATATCCTGCTGATCGACCACGCCAACTGCGAGAAGAAGGCGGCGGCCACCGCCCTCAACCTCATGTTCCGTTACGGCGAGCGCCTGCCCGAACTGCAGGACGCGCTTTCCAAGCTCGCCCGCGAGGAATTTCGGCATTTCGAGCAGGTGACCCGCATCATGCGGCGGCGTCACGTGACATACAAACCGCTCACCGCTGCGCGCTATGCGGAAGGTCTGCGTCGGCATCTGCGCAAGAAGGATCCGGAGCGGCTCACGGACCTCCTGGTCATCGGCGCCTTCATCGAGGCGCGGTCCTGCGAGCGCTTCCGTGTGCTGGTGCCGGTGCTGGACGAGGAGTTGTCGGTTTTCTACCGCGGCCTCGATGCGGCGGAGTCCCGCCATTTCGGCCTCTATCTCGGCATGGCGGAGAAATACGGCGCCGGCGACGTACCCTCAAGGGTGGGAATCTTCAAGGAAGCGGAGGCGGAATTGATCCGGTCAGCCGACAAGGTCTTCAGGTTTCACAGCGGCGCGCCCATCTAATCGGCACTGCCATTCTTTACCCGGGCGTCGGTCAATAATCCGCGGTTTTCATTCCAGCTGAGCTTGCTCGACTGCTCATACCAGTCGCCGAGCACGATCCGCTCCATGTCCTGCCCACCGGACTTGAAACGATGCACCGCCGGGCGGTGGGTGTGGCCGTGGATCAGGCGGGCGACTCCGTGCTTGTGCATGGCCTCTTCCACCGCCTGTTGGTTCACATCCATGATGTAGTCGGCCTGCAGGGCCGTGTGCTTCTTGCTCTGTTCCCTCGCGTGGGCGGCGATGGCACGGCGCTCCGAGAGGGGCTTGGCGAGGTAGTCTTTCTGCCAGGCCGGGTCCCGCAGCATCCGGCGGACCATCTGGTATTCCTTGTCGTCCGTGCAGAGGGTGTCGCCGTGCATCAGCAGGGTCGGCCGGCCGCCGAGGGGGATGACCGTGGGGTCGGGCAGGAGCTTCGCGCCGGTGCGCCGCAGGAAGGCCTCGCCCATGAGGAAATCCCGGTTGCCGTGCATCAGCGAAACGGGGACGCCCTTGACCGTGAGAGCTTTCAGGCCATCCATGATCCGGGCATGGTGCGGGTCGTCGTCATCGTCCCCGATCCAGGCCTCGAAGAAATCCCCCAGGATGTAAAGCTGGGCCGCCCGCGCGGCCTCGTCCCGCAGGAAAGTCAGGAAGAGTTCGGTGATCTCCGGCCGGGATGCATCCAGGTGCAGGTCGGAGATGAACAGCGTAGTCACGGTTGTGCGGGCGCCTCCGCCGGCAGCACCACGACTTTCTCGATGGTGACGGGGGCCACGGGCGCATCGGTGAACGCGTCCTGATGCTCGGTCGTCAGGGCATGGGTGGGGACCGCCGCGATCTTGTCCATCACGTCGAGACCTTCCACCACCTGGCCGAAGACCGCATAGCCCCAGCGATCGGGCCGCGGGTCCAGCTTGCGGTTATCCGCGAGGTTTATGTAGAAGACATAGCTGCCCGTATGGGGCTCGGCTTCCCTGGCCAGGCCGATGGTGCCCCGGAGATTGCTCAAGCCGTTGCCGGATTCGTTCGGGACCGTCTTCTCCTCCGGCAAGGGCTTGTAGTCGGCGCTGAAGTCGCCCGCCTGGATCACGAAGCCCGGCACGATGCGGTAGAAGCTGGTGTTGTCGTACTTATGGGCTTGCGCGTGCTGCAGGAACGCAGCCACCGTGAGGGGTGCGCGGGCGGTATCCAGCCGCACCAGCATGTCCCCCATGTTGGTCTCGATCTTCACCAGCGGGTGAGCCGGCAGAGGCGGTACCGCCGGAGCGGCGGTAAGTTGCACCGGCGCCTGGCTGCAGGCGGCGAGCAGGATCAGGGTCAGGAGAACGGTGAGCGAGGCTCGCATAGTGATCCCCTATCGGTCATTCCGCGCCCAATCATACAGGCTGGTCACGGTTTCCCGGCGGGCGGCAGGGGCAGCAGCGTCACCTTGAGGATCTTCACCGGCTTCACCGGCACGTCGTCGAAGGGCGCCCTGCCATCGACGAAGGTCACCGTATGGGTGTCCACCGCGGCGATCTTGTCCACCACCTCCATGCCCCTCACTACCTGCCCGAATACCGCATAGCCCGGATTGCCCGGCGTGGGGACGAACTGGGGGGTGTTGTCCGCCAGATTGATGAAGAACGCACCATTGGCACTGTTCGGGTCCAGGTGCGCCATGGCGAGGCTGCCGCGCAGGTTGGCCAGGGTGGTCGACTCGAAGGGGATGGCCTTGTGCTTGGGCGCGCGCCAGT
>JBLNDO010000062.1:0-49724 GCA_050261675.1 Bacillota bacterium | reverse complement strand
ATTGAGGAGATGCATATGGGTATCAAACCTCTTTTCACCGCCGTCGCCACCGCGGTCGGCGGCCGCAACGGCCACTCCGAGGCCGAGGACCATTCAGTGTCGGTGGACCTCTCGGTGCCGAAAGCCATGGGCGGCCCGGGCAAACCCAACACCACCACGCCGGAGCACCTCTTCGCCACGGGCTACGCGGCCTGCTTCGGCGGAGCGCTGGACTACGTGGCGACGCAGCACAAGAAGAACGCCAAGAGCGCAGTCATCACCTGCAGCGTTTCCATCGGTCCGCGGGACGCGGGTGGCTTCGGCCTGGCGGTGAAGCTGCACGTGAGGGACAAGAGCCTGCCCCAGGCGGAGCTCAAGGCCTTCGCCCAGGAAGCCCACGAGAAGATCTGCCCGTATTCCCACGCCACCCGCAACAACGTGCAGGTGGACCTGGAGATCGAAGGAGCATGACCCACATGGGCGAGAAGGACTGGGTGCCGGTGACCGGACCCATGTACCTCAAGGAAGCCGGTATCATCTGCGCCGTGTTGGGAGAGGCCGGTATACCAAATAAGCAGGCCGAACCCAACGGACAGCGTTATCACGCTTTTGCCCCACAGTTGGACACTGCGGAAGTGCTGGTACCGAAGGATCACTTGGAGAAAGCCCGCGCCCTGCTTGAGGCCAAGGAGAAAGACGCTGAAAAATAGCGAAGGAGTAAAGCTTCGATGAGATTTCTTGTCCTCTGCCTGCTGTTCGCGGCTGGGTGTGCATATGCCGATACTTGGCAGCCTTCGCCGGGGCACACGCAGCTAACCCTGTGGCCGGGGATCGTGCCGGATGCGCAGCCGCTGCCCGGGCTGGAATATATGAAGACGGAAGAGAAGGAGCGGGTGGCCGGCAAGCCCTACCTCTATCTCGGCAACATCTCCGAGCCCACGCTCACGGTGTATTCGCCCACGGGAAAGAACACCGGTGCCGCGGTGCTAGTGATCCCCGGCGGGGGCTTCCAGATCCTCGCCATCGACCTCGAAGGCACGGAGGTTTGCGACTGGCTGACCTCCAACGGCATCACCTGCGTTCTGCTGAAATACCGCGTCCCGAGCGCGCCTTACGACTGGCACTGCGACTGCCGCCCGCAGAACCTCATGGTGCCCGCCCAGTCGCTGGAAGACGTGCAGCGGGCCATGGGTCTCACGCGTCTTCACGCTACGGATTGGCACATCGACCCGCGCAAGCTCGGCGTGCTCGGGTTCTCCGCGGGAGGCTACCTGGTGGCGGAGATCAGCACGCATTTCGACCGCCGTTTGTATCAGTTAGTGGATGCGGCGGACAAAGAAAGCTGCCGTCCGGATTTCGCCGTGGCCATCTATCCGGGGCACATCGAGAGCGCCGGGAAGCTGAATCCCAACGTGCCGGTCTCGGAGCGGACGCCGCCCACTTTCCTGCTGCAGGCGGAGGACGACCACGTGGATGGGGTGGAGGAATCCCTGGTCTATTTCGCGGCGCTGAAGAAGGCCGGCGTGCCGGTGGAAATGCATCTGTATACACAAGGCGGGCACGCCTTCGGCCTCAGGCCCACGGCGCTTCCCATCACCCATTGGCCCAGCTTGCTCCTGCCATGGTTCCGGACGATCGGGATGATCCCGAATGGAGCCGCAGACCCCTGAATGAGACCCTCCTGCGATTGACGAACGAAAGGGGCTTGACAAACATTAAACCTACTGGTTGAATGTTTCCATGAACGATCTTTCCGTCGTCCTCGAAGCCATCGCCCATCCCTCGCGGCGCGCCATTTTGGCGCGGCTCTCGAAGGGTCCGGCCCGGGTCACGGAGATCGCGGAGCCCTTCGACATGTCGCTGAACGCGGTCTCCAAGCACTTGAAGGTGCTGGAGGAAGCGGGGCTGGTGCACCGGGAGGTGCAGGGGCGGGACCACTTCATCGAATTCCGCGGCGCGCCGTTGCGGCAAGTCGCGGGCTGGGTCCACGAATACGAGCGGTTCTGGAACGAACACCTGGACCGCCTGGAGAGCCACTTCATCGAGAAAAGGAAACGCAAGTCATGAGCATCAACACCGGAGACTACAAGACCATGGAATTGAACTTCCAGCGCACCCTCCCGGCCTCGCCGGCGGAAGTCTACGACGCCTGGCTGGACACCCAGAACCAGGGCAATCCCTGGTACCAGTCCGACCGGCTGGACTTCAAGCCCAAGCAGGGCGGGCTATACCACTTCATGCGCATCAAGGACAACGGCAAGGAGATGCCCCATTACGGGCGCTTCGTGGAGCTCGACCGTCCGCGCCGCATCCAGCTCGCCTGGATGTCCCTGTTCACCCGCGGACTCGAGTCCGTGGTGACGGTGACCTTCGAGGCGAAAGGCCAGGACACGCTCCTCAAGCTCAAGCACGAGAACCTGCCGGACGATGACTACGGCAAGGGCCACAAGCACTGGGATGTGCTTCTGGGAAAGCTGGCCGAATGCTTTCCGGCGAAACACTGACGTGCCGTATAGGAGCAGACCATGGATAAGCAAGACCTGACATTCAGTTTCACGGTAGATGAGGCCCCGGAGCAGGTGTTCGCCGCCATCAATGACGTGCGCGCCTGGTGGTCCGGAGAGATCACCGGTGTGACCGACCGCCTGGGCGGGGAGTTCACCTACCGCTACCAGGATATGCACCGCAGCACCCAGAAGATCACCGAATGGGTCCCGGGCAAGCGGGTGGTGTGGCACGTCACCGACAGCCACCTGAGCTTCGTCAAGCGCAAGGACGAATGGACCGGCACCGACGTGGTGTTCGAGATCTCCCACAAGGGCGGCAAGACCGAGCTCTGCTTCACGCATCTGGGCCTGACGCCCAAGGTGGAATGCTACGGCGGCTGCTCCGACGGCTGGGGCTACTACATCAAGAAGAGCCTGAAGCCCTTCATCGCCGCGGGCAAAGGCGCGCCCGACCCCGAGGAAGACGAAGAGGCGGCGTAAAAGAAGAAGGGGCCTGGCGGCCCCTTCTCGTTTTCCGACTCAGTCCGCCCGATAACGGGGAACAGCCCGCAATCCCATCGGAAATCATGCGCTTGCATGGGCCGCCAGCCCGCGCAGGAATGCGTAGATTCCCCGGTTTTTGCCACCCCGAGGATCCGTTGCTACCATCGATAAGCACGGGGAGGGGTCACCCATGAATACACGCTTTTGGAGCCTGGTCGCTGGATTCATTCTGGCGGGAGCCCTTGTCTCTGCTCCCGCAGGCGCTGATATCAATTGGTCAGGCCCGGGATGGTACGTCGAAGCCAGCGCCACCGGCCTGGACACCGAGTTGGTCTCCGGCCCTTACGCCGACAAGGACACGTGCGAAGCGAACAAGCCGGCGGATACCGACGACTATATCTACGATTGCTTTTACGAGGAGAACGGTGGCGGCGGCCGAGCCGCGACCGGCGCAAGAGAACCCCGCTAAAGCCGCAATCCCGGCGCTTTCTCCGGGCCCTCTCAGGAGGCGGAAGGGGCTTGACTAATACATAACCATGTAGTTATGATTAGTCCATGCGTACCGCCCCCGACGAAATCTTCCATGCCCTGGCTGACCCCACGCGGCGCTCACTGTTCGAAGCCATGTTGCGGGAAGGGGAGCAGACGGTGCACGCCCTGACCCACCGGGCCAAGGTATCCCAACCCGCGGTTTCCAAGCACCTGCGCGTGCTGAAGCGGGCCGGGCTGGTGCACGACCGGCGCGAGGGCCGCGAGACCCATTACCGCGCCCGGCCGAAGGGCATGGCCCCGATGTTCGACTGGATGGATTTCTACGGCAAGTTCTGGAGCGACCGCATGGACAAGCTCGAGAACCTCCTGGAGAGGATGGACCAATGAACAACACGGCTACCGAGACGCTCACCGTCGTCACCGAACGCGAGTTCGCGCACCCACCGGAAAAGGTCTGGCGCGCCCTCACCCAGCCGCACCTCATCGAGGAGTGGCTCATGAGCAACGACTTCCAGCCGGTGGTGGGCCACGTGTTCAAGCTGAGCGCGGAATGGGGCTCCGTGGACTGCAAGGTGCTGACCGTGGAGCCCAACAAGTCCCTGTCCTACACCTGGGGCGCCATGGGGCTTGCGAGCGTCGTCACCTTCACCCTCACCCCCACGGCTAAGGGAACGCAGCTGCGCATGGAGCATTCCGGCTTCTCGCCGGACCGGCCCCAGAACTACAACGGCGCCAGGTACGGATGGCAGAAGTCTTTCGGGAATCTGGAACAAGTACTGGCAAAGATATAGGGGGCTAGACCATGAACATCGTCCTGTGGATCCTGCAAGCCTTCCTCGCCGCGCATACCGTCATGGGTGCGGTGTGGAAGTTCTCCCATTCCGAGAAAAGCGTGCGTTCCCTGAGCGCGCTCCCCCACGGAGTCTGGCTGGGGATGAGCGTCTTCGAGTTCGTCTGTGCCGTAGGGCTTTTCCTCACGGCCATCGCGCCGCTCGCCGTCCTCGCTCCCCTCGCGGCGATCGGCATCGCCGCCGAGATGCTGCTCCTATGCGTGGTGCATCTCCTTTCCGGCGACAAGAAATACCAGCACATGATGTATTGGCTGGTGGTGGCGGTGATTTCCGCGTTCATCGCCTACGGCCGGTTTGAATTCGGACCCATTTGAGAGGCTGCCATCATGCCGGATCAAAAGAAGATTGCCCGGAAGAGGCGTCCGGCCATGGTCAAGCCGGCAAGCGCCAACTCCGCGTCCAAACTCATCGACCAGCGCATCCGCGAACTCGAGGACTGGCGCGGGGAGACCCTCGCCCGCATGCGGGCCTTGATCCTCGCCGCCGCACCCGGCGCGATCGAGGAATGGAAGTGGGGCGTGCCGGTGTGGTCGGACAACGGCATCCTCTGCACCGGCGAGGTGTACAAGAAGGCCGTGAAGCTCACCTTCGCCCGCGGCGCGAGCCTCCCTGACCCTGCGCGGCTCTTCAACTCCAGCCTGGGCGGCGGCACGCGCCGTGCCATCGACGTCGGTATGGGGGTAAAGGTGGACGTCCGCGCCTTCAAGGCGCTGGTGAAAGCCGCCGTGGCCCTGAACGGCCTGAAAGCGAAGAAACGCTAACTCTCACCGCTTGCCTACAGCGAGCCAAGCTTGCCCGCGGTAAGACTCCGCCACCACCCATCCGCCTGCCACGAGCATCAGGTTCACCACGACTTCGCCCCAATTGAAGTCGGTCATCTTGCCGGCCAGCATGATGGGCAGCCACACCAGCAGCAGGAACGCACCCATCTGCACGGTGGAAAGCGTTGCCGCGAGGCGCGCCCACACCCCGCTGAGCACCGCGGCGCCCGCCGCGAGGTAGGCAGTGCCGGTAAAATACGCCCAGAACACCGGCCATAGGAGCCAGCTCGGGATCAGAGGGGCGGTGAGTTGCAGATATGCGAAATGGGAGAAGCCGAACGCGATCATGGCGAAGGCGTAGCAGATCCGTGCGATGCGAAGGCCCATGGCACCGGTCGCCGGAGGCACCTGCTTCCGGTCCCAGTCCGTGGCGAGCCAGGTGAACAGCACCCAGCCCCCCGCGATGACCACCGCGTTCTCGCCGGTGGACTGGTAGGCCCCTTCCTGCAGGGGCGCGAGGATGATGAAACGCACCTTGAACGCCAGGGTCCAGGCCAGGAGAAAACCGAGCAGCACGCGGGCGGCGAGGGAGGCGCTACGCGGCCAGAGGAGGCCGAGCCCGCAGCCCAGGGAGACGAGGGCGCAGAGGTAGGGCAGCGCGTCACGGGCGGGGAAGCCCTTGGGTACTCCTTGCCATAGCGCGGCGTATTCGCTCTTGATGAAGCCGGTGATGCCAAGCCCGATGAAGGCCGCGGCGAAAACCCCATGACCCACGCTGGCGATGCGCATCTTGTAACCCCTTTCGGTTATACATTAGGTCCAAGTGGTCGACCATAAGGATGGCCGAGGGTTCGGTCTTTTCCAGGGTTTCAGAAATAAATCAGATTCCAGTGAAAGGGGTCCGTGATGGACCATGCCGATAGTCAGGGCGCTCGGATACCTCGGAACAACAGCCAGAATCCAACGGCGAGTTCGAAGAGGCCGAGCGGCGTGTCGAACAGCCAGTCGTTGACTGTTGCGTTAAAGTGGGGGAATACCAGGTAAACGATCCCGCAGAACACACCCCAGCCTGAAGCGGCGAGACCGAAGCCGGCGAGGGCCTTCGGCACGTAGCCGGATTTCCACCACAGCCAGGCACAGAGGGTGGAGGCGAGCGCGAAGAACGGCAGGCCTACGTAATAGGCGTCGAAGCCCACCCGGATGTGCATCCGCGAGAGCGCCGCGAGTTGTTCCGGAGCCAGGGCCTTGAGGTAGGGCGCGGGTCCCAAAAGCGCCAGGGCGCCGAACAGGTTCAGCACCACCAGGATCCAGAGCACGGCATACATGAAGCGGAGGAAGGCGGCGGCCAGAGCGAGGCCCTGGTTCACGGGTCGGAGCACCACGTAGAGCGCTGCGCTCAACACCACCAGGTCCATGACGTAGACGAGGTTGCAGACGGCGTAGCCGCGGAAGCGGGTTTCGTGGGCGAGGATATTGGCGGCGGTTTGGGCGGCGTCGTTCGCCACGATGAGCGGCGCGGAAAGCCAGAACTGCGCGAAGACGACGATGGCGAAGCCGAAGACGAGCGCAAAACCCGCGATCCGCGCGGCCAGGCGCTGCGGTTCGGTGACGGAACCGATGGTCATTGTCATCCCCTTTTGTTTTTGAAACTCCGGACCATCTTAACAGTGGGGAGTCCCGCTGGCCGGCTCCATCACTTCGCCCCGGATTTCTTCCAATCCACCGCCATCAACCCCATGGCGGCGATGTCGAGTATCAGGATGATGATCGCCAAGGGAGACAACAGGGCCAGCACCGTGGCCAGGGCCCAGGCGAGCAATCCCAGCCCCCACCAGCGGTAGCCCCAGCGCTTGCCGCGCACGGCTGTCCCGGCACTGAAATGGAAGACGCCTCAGACCAGCATGATCTGGGGAAGCGCCGCGGCGATGCCCGTGGGTTTCGGGTACACCGAATAGGATGGGGATACCAGCGCGAACAGGAGCAGGAAAGTTCCAGCGAACCAAAGCAAGGTGGAGGCGAGGGCGGTGTGGCTCGGTACCGAGATGTCCATGCCTGGGTTCCCCGTGGTTCGTATGCATTGCGGCGATGCGCTCGGGCCGCACCCGCATCCACTATACTAACTTGAGGCTTTGGGGAGGACGCACCATGCCGTGCACCGGCCGTCTGACATCCCTAGTTGTCTCCGTCGCCGCCTCGGGTTTCCTGTTGCCGTCACCCGCGGCCCTCGCCGCCAAGCACAACGGCGCATCCCTCGACGGCCAGATGTTCTACTGCAAGGCGGATGTCTCCGGACCGGACAAGCGCGTCCACC
Organism: Bacillota bacterium; assembly: GCA_050261675.1. Taxonomy (GTDB): domain Bacteria; phylum Pseudomonadota; class Gammaproteobacteria; order Natronospirales; family REEB76; genus DASUBN01. The sequence continues at coordinate 42,340 of JBLNDO010000062.1, read as the reverse complement.
ACTACGACGCCACGGTCGAATTCGACGGCGGGAACGCCATGGTCGCGTTCGGCGGGCTGCGGTGGGGTATCGTCCTCATCGACAGCGACGTCGACGACATGGGGGACATCGAAGGTTATTTCATCGACGATGACGACACCCACTATTTTCTGACCCTCGACTGTTCCGGCGCTTCGTCCTAGGGGCGCGGTGCCCGCCCGTTCTGTTCCCCAGCTTCCATAATCCCCACGCCGGTTAAATTTGGGCTTAGTCACCCAAATTGGTGCTATAACTAATTTCGGTATCCAAAGGGGCACATCCAGGGATGGCCTGCACCTGATTCCCAGGGAACACCGGCAGCGAAGGGGGCCAGGGAGGCTCTTCAATGGGCGATACAGAACGTCTGCGCATCTTGCACGTGGAGGATGACGAGGCCCACGCCGAGCTCATCGCGCGCGTGCTCCATAAATCAGGTCTGCACTGCGACATATCCCTGGCCATGTCGCGCCGCGACTACCTGCGCGCCCTGGAGACGGCACCCCCGGATCTCATCCTCTCGGACAACCACGGCTTGGACTTCGAAGGGCTGGACGCGCTGAAGCTCGCGCGCCAGCGCCACCCCGCGGCGCCCTTCATGTTCGTCTCCGCCTCGTTCGGCGACCGGGACGTAGCCGCACTCAAGGCCGCCGGCGCGAGTGCCTGTCTGCTGAAGAGCGACGTGGACGGGCTGACCCGGGCGGTGCGCAGCGTGCTGGCGCAGAAACAGGCCCGCGACGCGCCGCTCGATTTCAGGCGGCTATTCGAAGCCTCGCCGGACGTGCTCCTGGTGCTGCTGCCCGACGCGCCGCGTTACACGATCGTGGGCGCCACCCGCGCGCGGCTCGAGGCGACCCATACCGAGAAGGACCAGTTCGGGCGGGGGCTGTTCGAGGTGTTCCCAGACAACCCGGACGATCCCGCCGCCACCGGCACCAGCAATCTGCGTGCCTCGCTGGACCGGGTGATGGCGACGCGCGCCGCGGACACCATGGCGGTGCAGAAATACGACATCCGCGGCGAGGATGGTCGCTTCGTGTCGAAATACTGGAGCCCCAAGAACATCCCGGTGCTGTCGGACACGGGCGAGATCCTCTACATCCTGCACCGCGTCGAGGAAGTGACCGAACTGGTGCAGGCCACCGAGGCGGGCAAGGAGTTGCAAGGGCGCACGCGGGAGATGGAGCGCGAGGTGGTGAAACGCAGCCTCGAGCTGGCGGAGGCCAACAGCGATTTGCGCGAAGCGAACGTCAAATTGGGCGAGCTCGATGCCGCCAAGACGGTGTTCTTCAGCAACATCAGCCACGAGTTCCGCACGCCGCTCACGCTCCTGCTCGGGCCACTGGAAGACGTCCTGGCCCGGCCGCCGGCGTCGCTGCCCGAAGGACTCCGCGAGAACCTGAAGCTTGCGCACGACAACGCCCAGAGGCTGCTCAAGCTCGTCAATGCGCTGCTGGATTTCTCGCGCCTGGAAGCAGGGCGTGTACGCGCCACCTATATGCCCACCGACCTCGCGCGGCGTACCCAGGACCTCGCAGGATTCTTTCACTCGATGGCGGACAAGGCCGGGCTGCATCTCTCGGTGGATTGCCCCCCGACCAGCGAGCCCGCCTATGTGGACACGGAGATGTGGGAGAAGATCGTACTCAATCTCCTCTCCAACGCCTTCAAGTACACGCTCGAAGGCGACATCGGCGTACGCCTGCGTGAAGAGGGTGCATGCTTCGTGCTGGAGGTGGAGGATACCGGCACGGGCATCCCGGCGGACCAGTTGCCGCGGGTGTTCGAGCGCTTCTATCGGGTCCAGGGCGCGCAGTCGCGCAGCCACGAAGGCAGCGGCATCGGCCTCTCCCTGGTGCAGGAACTCGTCAAGCTACACGGTGGCACGGTGTCCGTCGCGAGCAAGCCCGGGCACGGCACGACATTCACGGTATGCATCCCCAAGGGCGCCGCGCACCTGCCGTCCGATGCCCTCGGCGCGCCCGCCGCTCCGGGCGTCCGCCAGGTTTCGGACTTCGCCCGGGAAGTGGAACGTTGGCTGCCAGCGAGGTCCGATGCCGTCGTCCCGGAGCCGGCGGCGACCACCCCGAGCCGGGGGTGCGTGCTCCTGGCGGACGACAACGCGGAATTGCGAACCTACGTGAGCCAGATGCTGAAGCCCTACTACCAGGTCGAGCTGGCGGTGGACGGCGAGGAGGCGCTGCTCCGGGCCCTGGAGTCGCCGCCGGACCTGGTGCTGAGCGACGTGATGATGCCGCGGCGGGACGGGTTCGGGTTGTTGCGCGCCCTGCGCGAGGACCCGCGCACCCGCAACGTGCCAATCATCCTGCTTTCGGCCCGCGCCGGCGAAGAAGCCTCCATCGAAGGCCTGGACGCCGGCGCCGACGATTACCTGATCAAGCCGTTCCCGGCACGCGAACTCCTGGCGCGGGTGCGCACGCACCTGGAATTGGCTCGCACCCGGCGTCAATGGGCGCGCGAGCTCGAACAGATCAACCGGGAACTGGAGGCTTTCAGCACCTCGGTGTCCCACGACCTCCGCGGCCCCCTGCGCAGCATCAGCGGCTTCGCGGCGCTGCTCGAAGAGGAGTACGGCGAGAAGCTGGACGATACCGGCCGCAAGTACCTGGATTACGTGATCGGCAGCACGCGGCGCATGGCGGAACTCGTCGAGGACCTTCTCAAGCTCGCCCGCGTCACGCGCGCGCCGCTGCACCGTCGCGCCGTGGATCTCACGGCACTGGCGCAGGGTGTCGTGGGTGAGCTGCGCAGGCAGGAGCCCGAGCGGCGCTGCGAGGTGGACGTCGCAGAGGGGTTGGCAGCGGAAGCGGACGCCGGACTGGTCAGCATCGTGCTGGAGAACCTGCTGTCGAATGCCTGGAAATTCAGCTCCAAGCGTGCCGATGCCTGCATCGCGGTCGGCGCCGAGGAGCACGATGGGGCTCTGGCCTTCTTCGTGCGGGACAACGGCGCGGGCTTCGACATGGAACGGGCGGGCCAGTTGTTCGTCCCGTTCCAGCGCCTGCACAGCGAGAAGGATTTCGGGGGCACGGGCATCGGGCTCGCCACCGTGCAACGCATCGTCGCGCGCCACGGCGGCCGTGTCTGGGCTGAGGCCGCCGAGGGACGGGGCGCCACCTTCTTTTTCACGCTGGAAGACCGGCGCTGAGGGCTAACCCGGTTCCTTTTCCCGGAATTCCCGCCGCGATTTCATGATCCTGCCCCGGTGTTTTTCGGCCCAGGTCCATACGCCGCAGAAGGCCGCGCCCAGGCTCTCGCCGAGCGGGGTGAGTTCGTACTCTACGCGCGGCGGGATGACGGGAAACACGGTGCGGACCACGAGGCCGTTCGCCTCCATCTGGCGCAGGGTCTTGGTGAGCATTTTCTGGCTGACGCCGCAGATGAGGTCCCCCAGGTGCGTGAAGCGCAACCGGCCGTGTTCCTCCAGCGTCTCCAGCACGAGCATGGTCCACGCCGCCCCAGGTGTCCACGAAAATGCCCGTCTGGAACAGCATCTGGTGGGCTACGATGTTGGCGGCCGAGGCGGCGGCGTCATCGTGCATGAACAGCTTGTTGGGGATGTAGAGCAGGCGCAGCGGGCCGATGAACACCAGCGCCAAGTACCACAGTCCGACGATGCGTGCGTTCTTGCTTGTTTCAGTCGTGGTTTTCTCCCCGTGCGTGCTTGCCGCTAGCCCGGCATATCGAACAGCAGAAGTTCGGCGCCGTCGGCGCAGGCGGCGATGGTGAGCTGCCGTTCCTCCTCGATGGCCGCGCCGTCCCCGGCGCTCATGGTCCGGCCGTTCAGCTCCAGCGCGCCGCGGGCCACCTGCACCCAGAGCTTGCGGTGCGGTGCGGGTGCATGGCCCACCTGCCCGCCTTTGTCCAGCAAGCAGGCGTAAAGGCGGGCATCCAGGTGGACGGTGACGGAGCCCTCGCTGCCGTCCGGCGAGGCCACGAGCCTCAGGCGCCCGCGTTTGTCCTCGTCCTCGAAGCGTTTCTGCTCGTAGCCGGGCCGGATACCTTGCCGCTCGGGGATGAGCCAGATCTGCAGGAAGTGCACCGGCTCGCTCTGGGAGTGATTGAACTCGCTGTGCAGGATACCGGTGCCGGCGGACATGCGTTGCACGTCGCCGGGGCGGATCACCGAGCCCGTGCCGAGGCTGTCTTTGTGCTCTAGGGCGCCTTCCAGCACGTAAGAGATGATCTCCATGTCCCGGTGCGGGTGGGTGCCGAAGCCTTTTGCGGGGCGCACCCGGTCCTCGTTGATGACGCGCAGGGGGCCGAAGCCCATGTGCCGGGGGTCGTGGTATTCGCCGAAGGAGAAGGTATGGCGACTGTCGAGCCAGCCGAAGTCGGCGATGCCGCGTTCCGAGGCGGGGCGGACGGTGATCATGGGCACAGTATAGGCCGGGCGGCCAGCGCCGGTGTTACGCTTTCGGTACATCGTGGCGGGGGTGAGATCATGGGGAATACATTCGGGACAGATATCCTTATTCAGGTACCAGACCCGGAAGCGGCGGCGGAGTTCTACGCGACCGAGCTCGGCTTCACGGTCACGTCCCGCGAGCCCATGCTGGAACTCAAGGGTCCCCACATCACTCTCTATATAGAGAAGGGCCCGGCGCTCGGGCCGGTGCTGGAGGCGTCCGTGGGGGACGTGGCCGCCGCCAAGGCGCGGCTGCTGAGGGCGGGGTGCAGGTTGCTCAAGGACGAACCCGGGTTTCCGAGGACTTACGTGCAAGACCCGTTCGGGCTCATCTACAATCTGTCCCGATGAGAGCGCGGATGGGGCTTTCCAAGAAGTTCCGGCTTCTGTCAGCGGCGCTGCTGGCGGCAGGCGCCGTTATTGCCGATTCGCCCGTGAGCGAGAGCCGGAATTACCGGGTGAACCTGTTCCCGGAATCCGCACCCGTCTATATCGCTCTGAAGGTGCAGGGCGATTCCTTCCAGGATCCGTTCAAGTGGACCATGACCATCACCGATATCGCCGGCAAGGCGTTGTTGCAGGTCTCGGGCGACGATGCGGCCATCGACAAGAACTTCGGGGACGACGCCTACGTGGGCGGTTGCAAGGGATACGACGCCTGCAAGCGCAAGTGGTACCTGGAGGACCTGCCGAAGACCATCCCGAATTCCGCCCATTTCGTACCCAAGGGCGAGGGCATGGCGCTCCCCCAGTGGCACGTGGATGCCATCAAGAAGCGCGCGGGGGATTTTCTGAAGACCAAGGGTCTCAGCGAGGGCGACCGCGCCGATGCGGTCCAGGAGATCCTGCAGCTCCTGAACCAGGGCGGATACGCGGTGTTCTCCCCGGTGGACGGGCCCCGGAGCGAGGGCACCGTCTACATGTACGTGCCGAGTCTCGGCTACTTCGTGCCCTGCGACCAGGATTGACGGAATGACCGCCCCGGCCCATGGGCCGGGGCGGTCGCCGGAATCAGGACACGTTGCCGCCCGCTGGCGGCTCGCCGCGGTGGTGGCCGCGATGGCCCCAGTGCTCGTGCATCTGCTGGCGGAACCTCTCCCGCTCTTCCGGGCTCATGTGCATCCAACGCTCCGCCATGCGGTGCCGCCAGCGGCGGTGATGCCCGCCGTGGTGGTGGCCGCGCAGCCCGCCGAAGAGTATCCACGAAAGCACCAAGAGCCCCCAGGCCTGCCAATAGCCGATGGCCTTGAGGCCGAAAAGCCCGGGCATGAGCCAGTTCCACAAAGCCATGACGGCAAAGCCGAACAGGAACGCGGCGATGATCGCGACCGCCGCGAACCCGATAATTCTTCCAATCCAAAAACGTCTCATGTTTCTCTCCTCAGGTTTCGTTGAATTCGCCGTAGATGGCCTGGAGCCGTTCGCGCAGGTGCCGCACGGCGTAGTGCTTGCGCGAAAGCAGGGTGTTCACGCTCAAGCCCGTCTCCGCAGCCATGTCCTTGAAGCTCTTGCCCTCGAATTCGTGGGATATGAACACGTACTGTTGTTCCGCCGGCAGTTCCGCCAGGGCGGTCTCCAGTTCCTCCAGCAGCACGTCGCGCAGGTACGCCGCCTCGGGTCCCGCGCCCTCCGACGGCAGGAGTTCGTCCAGCCGCAGTGTCTCGCCGTCCTCGTTTTCGGCCACCTCCGGGAGCGCCTCGGTGCGGCGCCTGCGGAACAGGTCGGTGATACGGTTCCGCGCCACCCGGTAAAGCCAGGCGCTGACGCTGCCCAGGGTTTCGGCGAGGCGATAGGCCTCCACCAGCTCCGAGAAGACCTCCTGGAGGATGTCCTCCACATCCGATTCGTCCGCGACCCGGCGGCGGATGAAACGGCGCAGCCGCGGGCCCTCGCGCGCGATGTCCTCCGTAAGCCGGCGCTCCCGTTCGACCATCATGCCGTCCGCCCCGGGCCCTGCATCCATATCCCCTAAGACGTTTGAACCACCGAAATATTGTAGGGTGAGCCGCGCAAGCGGCGAACGACCGGCCAGGGATGGCCGGGCTGGTCAAGGCACCAGGGACGGGTCTGCGAGCGTGAAACGAGAGAGCTAGGCGACGTGTGGGCTTTACTCTTGGTCGGTAGGCCTCAGGCAGCATCAGGGATGGCCCGCGACTGACCTGGATCAAGGCCGATCGGGTGCCCCCGGCCTACTCTGGTCAGCAGGAGGATTCCGCCATGAACGACACTGCCATCCCGCTCCCCGCACCCGACAAGGCCCAGCCCCATTCGGTGCTGGCGGTGCTGGAAAAACGCCAGTCCACCTGGGAGATCAGCGACGAGCCGCTGCCACGCCAGGTGCTCGCGAATCTCCTGTGGGCAGCCTACGGCGTGAACCGCCACAGCGGTCCCTTGGGCAGCCCGGGCCGGACGGCGGGCGCCGCCACCAACGTCCGGGAAATCGACGTCTATGTGGCGCTCAAATCCGGCGCTTACCTCTACAACGCGATGGAAAACCGTCTCGAAATCGTCAACAAGAGGGACCTGAGGCTGCAGGCGCTCTTGCCGGATCAGCGCAGCACGCATCCGCCGGCGGCGGTGGAGCTCATCTTTGTGGCGGACGTGGGGCGTTTCGCCGAAGCCCCGGGTTTCGACCAGCCGGAGCGACAAGACCCGGAGGTGCAGAAGTCCTACTACTTTGTGGACACCGGGTTCATCGCCGCGAATGTCTATGTATACGCGGCGGCCGTGGGCCTCGCCGCCTGGTTCCACGACTGCGACAAGGCGGCGCTGGGGTGGCAGTTGGGCCTCAAGCTTGAGCAGCGGGTGCTGTTCGCCCAGTCCGTGGGTTATCGCGAAGACGGCGAGGATTAGGTGCTCCCATGACACGCTATTCGTCCACGGATGATCAGGATCGCGGGGAGGGGTGCCCGGCGGATTTCGTGCCCGAGGGTGCGGCTTTTACGGGCATGGTTCAGCCCGATATCTCGTTGCCGCCGCCGAAGAAGGGCAAGGCCACCTCGCTGTTCGGCGCGCTCAAGCGGCGCCAGACCATCCGCGAGATCAGCATGAAACCCTTGCCCTTGCAGCAACTCGCGAACCTGCTTTGGGCGGCCTGCGGGGTGAACCGCAGATCCGGCCCCTTCGGCATCCCGGGGCGCACTGCGGCCTCCGCCAGCAACTCCCAGGAGATCGACGTCTACGTGGCTACGAAGGAGGGGGCTTATCTCTACGACCCGGCGGCACACCATCTGACGCGCGTGTCCGACGAGGACCTGCGGGGCTACGCCCAGACGCCCGGCCAGCGCAACATCGTCTCGAAGGCACCGACACAACTCATCTACGTGGTGGACCTGGACCGGCTCACGCACACCAAGGGTTTCGACGAGCCGGGATTGCACGACCCGGAAGTGCAGAAATCCTATTATTTCGTGGACACGGGGCTCATCGCCGGCAACGTGTATCTCTACGCCGCCGCCCAGGGCCTGGCGGCCTGGTTCCATAACTGCGACCGGCACGCGCTGGCGCAGAAGCTCGACCTGGAGCCGGAGGAGCGGGTGCTGTTCGCTCAGTCCGTCGGGTTTCCGGAGAAGGGATAAGGCGGGGAGGAATGGAACTTTCTGGGAATACGGTCCTCATCACCGGCGGTTCGTCGGGCATCGGCTTTGCCCTGGCGGAGGCGTTCCTGGCCGCGGGCAGCAAGGTGTTGATCTGCGGCCGCAGCGAGAAACGCCTGCGTGAGGCCCGCAGCAAGCACCCGCAGTTCCATATCCGCGTGTGCGATGTGAGCAAGCCGGAAGACCGGCAGGCGCTGCTCGCCTGGACCAAGGACCACTTTCCCGATTTGAACGTGCTGGTGAACAACGCCGGCATTCAGCGGGATATCGACCTCACCCGGGGGCCGGATGAATTTCTGGCGGGGGAGAACGAGATCCGGGTAAACCTAGAAGCGCCGGTGCTGCTCTCCGCCATGTTCGCGCCCGTCCTGGCCGGCAAGAAAGGCGCGGCGCTCATCAACGTATCATCAGGCCTGGGGTTCGTGCAGGCCGCCGGCATGCCGGTCTACAGCGCCAGCAAGGCGGGGATGCACGGCTTCTGCATGGCGATCCGCAAGCAATTCGAGGCCATCGGGGTGAGGGTCTTCGAGGTGGTGCCGCCCGCCGTGGACACGAATCTCAACCCCGAAGGGCGCAGGAAACGCGGTAACTTCAAGGCGGGCCTGAACCCCCGGGAATTCGTGGCGGGCGTGATGCAGGGCCTCAAGTACGATACCCCCGAGATCGGTTTTGGCATGACGGCCGCGTTCATCCACGCCTCGCGGGCCGATCTCAACCGTCGCTTCGAGCAGATGAACAGCCGGATGTAGGCACCGTGCCTCAGTAAGTCTCGGCAGCCTGGTAGAGCGTGTAGAACGCCGCTTCCTCGCGCTCGAGCCGGGCGCTGAATTCCTCGCTGGCGCTCTCGAGTTCCGCCGAGAAACGCGTGACGGTGCGCTCACTTACGTGGTAGCCCATGTAGTGGTCAATGAGGCCCTCCACTGCGCGTTCTGCCATCACGGTGTCGTGGCGCATCTGCTTGACGAGGTCCTTGCTGTTCTCGCCCTTCAGGTGCTTGGCGAGGTAGGGATGCAGTTCCGTGGTCTCCCGCTTGAGGTGTTCCTGGAGTACCGCCTTGAATTGGGCCAGAGCCTCGGTGACGTCGTCATAACGCTTCTGGGCGGCCAGGCTGCTGGCCTTGAGCAGCATCGTGACCAGATCCCGGTGCTGCTGGGTCAGGGCCGCCACTAGCGCAGGGTCATAGGCGATCTCAGGCCCGGGAGCATCGACGGGCGGGGTTTCGATTTTTTTCGCTTGTTTCTGGAAGAAATTCAATAACATGGGATTCCCGTGATCTTGGGCTTGCCTGATGTTCGCCCGGAGAAAATGGGCGATGCCGATATGTTAATAGAGTTGCATGACCAATCGGAGAATTCTGTAGGTTTATTCCCACGATGAATGTAATCCGGCATGGAATCAGCGGCTTGGCTTGCATTGGAAGGCCGGAACTTAAATTGAGCCGGGAATGTCACACTCGAGTGCCCGATCTATGGCTAGAATCCTGAGCTCACACCACTGGAGGGACATGCCATGCGAATCATGAAACTCGCCATCGCCGCGGCGTTCGCGCTGCCGTTCGTGGCCGCGACCCTGGCCGCTGACAGCCCCACCCCCGCCTATGTCACCGCCGCCATCCGCGACCCGGTCCGCAAGGACGACAGCGCAGACGATGCGCGCCGGCAGGCGGCTGCCGTCATGACCTTCACCGGCGTGAAGCCCGGCGACAGCGTGCTGGAATTGGTGCCAGGCGCCGGTTACTGGACCAAGATATTCAGTGGCATCGTCGGTTCGAAGGGCCACGTCTATACCGTGTGGCCCCATGGCATGGACAAATACGCCACCAAGAGCATCGCCAACTGGCAGGAGCTGGTGAAGAAGCCGCCTTATAACAACGTGAGCCTGCTGCAGCAGGCGAACGACGCGGTGAGCGCGCCGGCGCCCGTGGACGTGGTGTTCACCAGTCAGAACTACCATGACTACCACGACAAGTTCATGGGTCCGGTGGACATGGCCAAGTTCAACAAGGAGGTGTTCGACGCCCTGAAGCCGGGCGGCGTGTTTGTGGTGATAGACCACGTCGCCAACGCGGGCGACGCTGGCGCCACCGAGAACCAGCACCGCATCGACCCCAATGTGGTGAAGAAGGAAGTGGAAGCCGCGGGCTTCGTGTTCGACGGCTCCAGCGATGCCCTCAAGAACCCGGCAGATGACCACAAGGCCAAGGTCTTCGACCCCGCGATCCGCGGCAAGACAGACCAGTTCATTTTCCGCTTCAAAAAACCGGCGAAGTGAGCACAATCTGTTAGTGAACGAAAGGCCCCGCGAAAGCGGGGCCTTTCCTTTCCCACGGAATGCTGGGACTCCCGGTACTTGATCCAGGTCAGGGCAGCTTCGCTGGACGGGCGCTAATCTGGGTTTAAAATCCGGATTCGGAGCCCGGTCATGAACACACAGGTCGAGATACACACCGAAGAACATTCCCTGTCGCCCGACAAGGATGGCGTCTCGTTCAACGCCTATGTGGATGGCGAAAAGGTGGAATGCATCATCACCGGCGCGGCGCTTAAATCACAGTTCAAGAGTATCGGGAAACCCATCATGGATGTGTTCACTGAAAACCAGGAAATTATCGGCTCCATGGCGGCATTCCTGATCAGTTCCCGGCCGCAGTTGATAGATGGAACAGTAATCATTCACCCCGAAGATCTGAGAAGTTATCCCGGTCAGTGAAACTGCCGACGAACCGCGGTTTCATGGAGCCATAGAACAAGAAAGGAGAATTGGAGTGGGGTGTAGAAGAGGGCTGAAAAGCGGGAAGATACTCGTCTGCCTCGCGCTCTTGGTATCAGCGGTTGTTGCGCACGCGGACTCACAGAATCAGGCGTTGGGCCTGGTGGTGGGCAACGGCATTCTCGGCGGCTATATCAGCGACCGCAGCTACATCGGGCTCGTCTATGACCATGGCTGGGCACCGGGATGGGCATCCCGGATCCCCGGCAAGCCGTCCATCTACCTGGAATCGAACCTTTCAGCCTGGCACGGCTGCACCGGAGGGGACTGCGGCACCGTGGAGGACCTGGGCGTGACAGCGGTTTTCCGCTGGGAGATTGGCAACATACCGGGGTCCTGGTACGAGGAAGCGGGCATCGGCGGACATCTGATTTCACATACACGCATCGGGCCACAGGTGTATTCCACCGGCTTCCAGTTCGGCGAACTCGCCGGCATCGGCAGTCTCGTGGGCAAGGATGGCCGGTACGATATCGGCCTGCGCATCGCGCACGAATCCAACGCCGACTATAAGCTGCCCAACGACGGCATGACTTTCCTGCAGTTGCGCTTGGCGATGCGCTGGTAGTGGACAGGCATTGGCCGCGACGGAGGCGGCGTTTCAGCCGGGGTTCAGTCCACGATGAAGAGCTGCGCGCCTACGGGTGCCGATGAACGGTGCGCCTCGGCCTCGTCCGCCACCTGATAGCTCATGCCGGGCTTGAGGACGAACTCCCGGCCGTCCTCCAGGCGGGTGTGGAGTTCGCCCTCGAGGCACAGCAGGATATGGCCCTTGCGGCACCAGTGGTTGGAGACGTACCCGGGCGTGTACTCCACCATGCGAACACGGAACGCGCCGAAGTTGCGGGTGCGCCAATAAGCCTTGCCGCTGTCGCCGGGATGCTCGGTAGATTCGACCGAATTCCAATCCGTTGTCCCAAAAGGGATATCAAGCATCTGCATGGGGAACCTGAGCTGATGGATTCGCCGACTGCGCGTATGGTTTGAACCGCGGGATCCAACGAGGGACTTTCGCGCAGTAGTCCGCATACTCCTGGCCGAATTTCCTGCGCAGGGAAGGCTCTTCGTGGAAATAGACGAACAGGAAGAAGCCCGTCCAGAGATAGAAGGGGTAACGCAGGGCGCTGCCGTCGTTGAAGATGAGCCCCTGGCCCAGGGTCATGCCGATGATGGCCACGTACATGGGGTTGCGCACGTAGGCATAGAACCCGCTCACCACCAGCTTGGGCGGCGGCGCCACCGGCGCTGGCGTGCCCAGGCCGCGCAGCGCGAACTGGATGTAGCCGTCCACCCACACCGGGAATGCCGCCAGGATCAGCACTCCGCCTATCCAGCGGAAGCCGGCGAAGCCCAGGAGCGGCGGATTCACGTGCCAGTGCTGGGTGAAGTGCCAGGGCACGTAGAAGATCACCAGCCCCAGGACCAGGGTCAGGAAGCCGATGGAACCAAGTATCGCGATGGGACGTTTCATGAGTAGAGGATTTTATATTCAAACCGGAAAGGCTGGAACCACTCTGAACGGTGTTCCCTGCGTCAACCGGCATCGGCTGCCCTGCGTTAGCGGGGGTGACCGTGCATCTGCCTTGGCCGAATAAACGAAAACAAACGAGGAGATAACATGATCCGCCGCGTTGCATCGTTCATGAGCGCGCTCACCATCGTCTTGCTACCCATGGCAGCCCACGCCGACGGCGGCTGGTATGGAGCGTTCGATCTCGGGCAATCTCGCTTCGACAGCGGAGCCCTGCAGAGCCTGGTCCCCGCCGGCTGGCCCTCGACCGTGAGCGATCACGACACGGGGCATCGCTTTACCGGGGGCTATCAGTTCAACAGCTATTGGGGCCTGGAAGCGAGTTACACGGATCTCGGCAGCGCCAAGGTCTATGCCAAGAACCCGAATCCGCCGATCCCGGACGTCCCCACCTATGTCCAGAACAGCTTTGACGCCAAGGGCTGGGGCCTGGCGGGCACCGGCACCTATCCCTTCAACGATGCCTGGTCCGTGTTCGGGCGCCTGGGGATGATGCGCGCCCAGTTCCATCATCAAGTGCAGTCCGACGGCCTCTTCACGAACCCGAACGTCACGGATACCGCCTGGAAGACCGCCTACGGCGTCGGCGCGAACTGGAACTTCGACCGGAATTGGAGCCTGCGGCTCGGCTACGATTGGTACCGAAAGCTCGGGAATGGTGGCACCACCGGCGAATACAACGTCGGCTTGCTGTCGCTGGGGGTCGAATACCGCTTCTTCTGAAGCGCGGCAGCATGGCGTCAGGCAGGCAGGAAGCCGTAGCCGCAGGCTGGGCGCGGGGATGGGCCGCGCCTTAATATAGGGGCCAGAGTCGTGAGCAGGGAGAGCGAGCATGGCCAAGCGGTACGACCCCAAGATGGCGAAGCTGCTCGCGGCCTGCTGCGAACTCGCCTACGTTCAATACAACCGCGGCAGCTTCAAGCCGCCCAAGGGTTATTCGGTCGCCGGCAGCTTCGAAGCGCCAGACACACCCTTCCGCAGCCAGTTGGGCCGACTCAAGTTCCGCCTTCTGAAATTCATCCTCAAGTTCTTCGACCTGACCCGTGCAAGTACGGCCGTCGTGGAATACGTGGATTATTTCTTCCAGAAGCCCTTCGGCTTCGCGTTGCGGTCCGATGCTGGCACCCACGCCATTGTGGCGTTCCGCGGCACCCAGGATTTGGCCGACTGGGTCACGGATATCGACGCCTTCCAGGTGCCGCTGCCCCCGGCCTGGCGGGGGCAGATTCCCTCCGGGGACGGCATCCGCGTGCACCTCGGCTTCCTGCTGCTGTCGCTGCAGCTGCACAAGCAGGTGCTGGCGGCCTTGGATAGAGTGGACAAGAAGGCGCCGGTCTATGTCACAGGCCACAGCCTGGGCGGGGCGCTGTCGGTGCTGACGAGCCTGATGCTCAAGCTGCACGGCTTCGAGGATGTGCGCATGTACAGCTTCGCAGGCCCGCGGGCCGGAAACCGCGAATTCGCGGCGGCCTATAACGGCCTCGTGCCGGCAAGCTATCGGGTGGTGAACCTCTGCGACGTGGTGCCGGAAGTGCCGCCGAGCCGGCTGGACAATTGGACCTACGAGCACGTGGGCCAGGCCTGGTCCTTCCTCAACCAGTCGGGCGATGTGGTGGGGAACCACGGCATCAACGCGCCGAACAACTACCTCGCTGCGGTCAATGCCGGCGTGCCCACGGACAAGCGCCGGAAATTCCCCAGCAAGTGACGCGAAGCACGCCGCTCAGATCGTCTGGCGGTGGCCGGACGGTTTCCAGGATGGGGAGATGACGTCGCCGGTGGGACTCTTGTTCAGCATGCGCGCGGGCATGACGGTCCAGCGGCCGTACTTGGTGTTGATCCGGTCCATGACGGCGTTGAGTTCCTCCTGCCGCTCGGGGGCCGCCTCGAAGAGATCCCGCTGGTTGCCGCGCTCCTTGGGGTCCAGCGCCCGCACCGCCACCTGGTAGATGCCTTCGCCGCGCCAGCGGCGGCTCAGGAGGTCCGCGCAGAAGCGTTCGATCACGTGGCCGTCGGCGGTGGGCAGCACGGCGCGGTATTCGCCGCCGATCCAGCCGCCGTCCGTGAGCAGCCCCACGGCGAAATTGAGCGCTTCCAGGCCATGGCCGCGTAGGCGCAGGGCGATGGTCTCGGCCATGTGTTGCAGGTAGGCGGAGATGACCTCCCGGTCCCGGGTCCGCGGCGGCATGACCTTGTTCGCGCCCATTTGCCTTGGGGCCGCCACCCGCGTTTCCACCCGACTGGGATCCTGCCCCTGGGCCATGAGCCAGATGCGCCTCCCTAAGTTGCCGAAGCGCCGGGAGAGTTCGCTCACCGGCAGCTGCTGCATGTCACCGCAGGTGACCACGCCGCGCTCCGCGAGGTAGCCGCCGATGCCGCCCTTGATGCCGCAGAGCCGGGTCAGGGGGACGTCTTTCAACCGTTCGCGGGCTTCCCAGGGCGGGATCACGGTAAAGCCGTCGGGCTTCTGCAGCTTGGCGGCATACTTGGCGGTGGTCTTGTCGCCGCTGATGCCGACGCTGCACAAGAGCCCGGCGGTCTCCCAGACGATGCGCTTCACCATGCGGCCCATGATGTCCGGCGTGCCGTGCAGGTGCTGGACGCCGGTCACATCCAGGAAGGCCTCGTCCACGGAGAACACCTCCACCTCCGGCGTCACCGCGTCCAGGGACGCCATGATGGCGGTGGAGACCGCCACGTATTCCTTGGGGCGGGCGACGCGGCGGATGATGTCCGGGCAAAGCTTCAGGGCCTCCCGCAGGGCCATGCCGGTCCTGACGCCGTGGGCGCGGGCTTCGTAGCTCGCGGTGATGATGGTGGAGCCCTGGGGGCCGTTGGTGACCGCCACCGGTTTGCCGCGCAGTTCCGGGAAATCGCGCTGCTCGATGGACGCGAAGAACGCGTTCATGTCCACGTGGATGATGGCGCGGGACCAAATTTCGGACATGGCGGCAGGGATTTAGAGGATACTGTATATATATACAGTATTATCCTGCTCTGTCAATGCCAGAGGAATAAGCTATCGATTCAAGGGCTTAGATCAGTTCTTCGGCGGCTTCTTCCTTACGTAGAGGGTCTTGGTGACGCGTGCCACCACTTCGCCCTGGGCATCGGTGATGTCCACGATGAATTCCGGAAAATACTTCTCGCCGCCGGCCGCCTTGTCCAGGATCTCCTTGAGCTTCCCTTCGCTCACGGCGAAGCGGGCGGTGACGATGCCGCGGCCGGGCTTCAGATATTCGATGAGGGCGCGGCTGTCCCAGACGTAGTAACCCTTCCCGAGCACGTGCATGAGCATGATCATGTAGCAGGCGTCGGTCATGGCGAACAGGCTGCCGCCGAAGTGCACGCCCACGTAGTTCATGTTGTACCAGTGGGGTTTCAGCACCGCTTCGGCTTCCCGGTAATCCTCGGCGAGGCGCGTCACGCGGATGCCGGAGAACAGGAAAGGCGGCCAGAGGTTGATGATCCGGCGCAGGGTGGCAGCTTTCATGGAGTCCCTTGGAAGCAGGAGTGCCGCCTGAGACTTTACTCGCTCCGCGCTGGGTGGGGAACCATTCTGCCCCGCAAACCCCGGTCCTCAAGCCAATGCCAGAGGGCCATCGAGACGTGGCCCGCGACGAAGGTCCATACGAATCCGCTCATGATGACCTGTTCCCAGGCGGTCCAATGCAGCACCCGCCCGGGGATGGACACGGGCGTGAAGTAACCCAGGTAGCTGACGACTCCGCCCACCACGCTGCCGGTAACGGCCATGAATCCCAATCCGTGGACGCTGCCGAGGAGCGGGCTCAGTCCCTCACGCGGCGGCAGTTTGCCCCACAGCAGAGCCGTCAATTCCTGCTTGAGGACGGCACGCCGTTCGCCCCGGGCCCAGGGGAACAGATAGGCGATGCCTGGGCGGGAGAAGGGCAGGCAGATCCATAGCCAGTGCAGGGCGCAAAGCACGGCCACGGTGGGCCCGAAGTGGGCGTGCAGCTCGAAGGCTTCCCGGTGCCAGTCATCGACGCCCAGGCCCACGCCAGCGGGGACTCGCATCACGGCTTGCAGAATGAGTTCGACAGTGACGCCTGTGGCAAGCGCCGCATGCAGCGCCCGAGTGACCCGGTCGTATTTTGTTTTGGCGCTGCTCACGGTTTTTTAGCCGGGTTATCGCGGATGAAATTCTCCATTAGGCGGTCGAATGCCTCCGGCTGGTCGAAAAAAACCGCATGGGCCGCGTGTTCGATAACCTGGAATTCACCCTTGGGAAGGGCAATGGCCATCTGCTTCTGTGCGTCCAGTTCCCGGCTTTGGCCGGAAGCGATGACCAACGTGGGTTTGTCGAACTTCTTCAGGGCGGGACGGCGATCGACGGTAAACATGTCCTGCATCTGCATCGAGATGCCGATATCCGAAGGGGTCCGCAGGAATTCGTCTTCCAGATGAGCGAAAGTCGTCACCGCAGCCGGAGTGCTGATGATCGCGTGCATGAAGCCGTCGGAATAGGCGCGCGGGTTGCGGGAATAAAGCGCCATGTTTTGCAGGATCGCCTGCACGAATCCCGGGTCCTCCTTCACGTTGCCGGGTCCGGCGCTCACGGGGCTGTCGACCAGCACGAGTCCGTCCACGGCCCCGGTGCCGTAGCGATCCACGTAAGCTGCCACGTCCTGGACTCCCTGGGACCAGCCCACGAGCGTGAGGTGGGTGAGCTTGAGTCCCGTTATCACACCCTGTATGTCCTGCGCCCGGTCTTCCGGTGCGTTGCCAGTCTGCATCACGCTGGAACCACCTTGGGAACGGGAGTCGATGGCAACGACGCGGTAACCTTGCGCGGAGAAGTCATCCAGTTGTGCGGACCAGATGGCAAGGCTCGTCTGCCAGCCGGGGATGA
This sequence comes from Bacillota bacterium, assembly GCA_050261675.1. Lineage (GTDB taxonomy): Bacteria > Pseudomonadota > Gammaproteobacteria > Natronospirales > REEB76 > DASUBN01. The sequence goes on along the minus strand of JBLNDO010000062.1, from coordinate 25,127 downwards.
GCAACAGGCTGTGTTTCGCGTCCCGCGGGCCCGCTTCCACGTAATGGATTCGCACACCCGGTGCGCCATCCACGTAGCCGTCGGCGGCCGACGCCGCGCGGACCAGTGCGATCAAAATGAGAAATACGGCGATTTGGCGTGCGCGCATCGGGCGACCTCCGGCAAGGGCATCCGGTTTAGAACGGTGTGAGCGCGGATGGTTCCGGTTTCTATCCGACTTTGCGCTTGCTGCGCTGCACCGACTTCACGGCGCCGAGCAGGAGTTCCATGCCGGCCCGGATCTCTTCCGGGGTCTGGCTGGCGAAACCCAGGCGCAGGTGGGTGCCGGTCCGGGAGGGGCCGGCGCGGAATTCGGATTCGGTGGAGACGAACACTCCGGCTTCCGCGGCGCGGGCCGCCACGGCGTCGGAGTCGAGGCCCGTGTCCACCCACAGGGCCATGCCGCCGTCCGGCACGGTCCAGGCGAGCGGCAGGCCGTCCCGGCGCCCGGCTTCCAGGCAGTCGATCGCCGTGTCGCGCCGCTCTTCGTAGACGCGGCGCATGCGTTTCAGGTGGCGCTCGAAGCCGCCGCTCTCCATCCAGCGGGCGATGGCGTCCTGCAGGAAGATGCTGTTCTGGCGGGTGACGATGGCGCGCTGCCGCGACAGCGGGCCGAAGAGCTCCTCCGGCACCGCCAGGAAGCCGATGCGCGCCGAGGGGAACATGATCTTGGAGAGCGTGGACACGTAGAGCACGAGCCCACAGGGATCGGCGCTCGCCATGGGGGCGATGGGCTGGGAGCGGTAATGGAACTCGTGGTCGTAATCGTCCTCCACGATGGGGATCTGGTGGCGGCTCGCCAGCTCGTAGATGCGCAGGCGCCGCGCCGTGGGCAGGGTCGCCGTGGTCGGGTACTGATGGTGCGGCGTGAGATAGATGAGCCGTACCCGCTGACGTTCGATGGCGGCCTCCAGAGCCTCCGGGTCCATGCCGTTGCCGTCCACCTTCAACGGCACGGGCTCGCCGCCGGCGGCGCGGATGGCGTCCCAGGCGGCGGCATAGCCCGGCATCTCCACCGCCACCTTGTCGCCCGGGCTCACCAGGAGCTGGGCGATGAGGAAAATGCCTTCTTGGGCGCCGTGGGTGACGACGATGCGCCGGCCGGTCAGGGCGCGCATGCGGCGCAGGTACTCTTCCAGCCTTTCGATGAACTCGGGGTGGCCCGCAGGATCGCCGTAGCCGCCGTAGGCCGGCGGCGAGCGCCTCAGGCTCTCGGCCATGCAGGCGCGGAATTCGTCGTAAGGGAAGAGGCGCAGGTCCGGCAGCCCGCCTTGGAAGACGTGGCGGTAGTTGCCATGGATAGCAAGGCCGCAGATGAGCGTGGTGCTCTCTCGCGCCAGGCGCCATTTGAACTTGCGCTCGAAGGCGGTGGCCTTGGCTCCGCCCTTGGGCTTGAAGAACTCGCTCGGCAGCACCGCGCAGACGCGGTGGGCGCGGCGCTGGCCCGCTTCCAGCCAGCCTTCCGCCACGAGCTCGTCCATGGCGGCGATGGCGGTGTGGCGATGCACCCCGAGCTTGGCCGCCAGGGCGCGGCTCGAGGGCAGGCGCTCGCCGGGCTTCACGAGTCCCGCCTGGATGGCATTGCGCAAGGCGTCCGCGATGCGCAGGTAGCCGGGGCGTCCGTCGTCCGGGATGGACAGGGTGAGTTCGTGCATTGCGAAGAGCCTCCCGCCGGCCCCGGAACGGGGCAAAATCTGGTCTAGTCATAATAATTAAACTGGTACTTAAAATTATACCAGATAAACCCGATGATGGCGTCCACCCACGGTGGGATTGCACGGTCCGAAAGCGGCACGAACCTTCCGGGCCGGGCGGCTACCCTCTCGTCTGTTAGACACCCGGAGACGTCCATGCAGATGCCCAAAGACGCAAACGAGCGTGTGAAATTGTGGCAGGCCCTCGGCCAGCAGCCGGGCGTGAGCGCCTGGTTCAGCGTGTGGCAGCTTGCCCGGATCGGGCGGCCGTCGCCCGAGGTATGGGGCGGCGCGCCGCGCCTGGATCTCGGCCGCCGCGCCGCGGGCAATTGCCGCTGACACAATAAGAGCCAGGAGACGAAGTCCGCATGAATATCCCGTCACGCCAGTCGCCGAGCCTCGCCTACTGGGCCGCGGGGCTCACGCTCGTGGTGTGGTCGTCCGCCTACGCGGCGATCTCCTACGGCCTCAGGATGTTCACGCCGGGGGAGATCGCGTTGATGCGCTTCGCCGTCGCCTCGCTGGTATTCGCGGTACCGGTGGCGCTCGGCCGCATCAATCTGCCGCCGCGCCGGGATTGGCCGGCGGTGATCCTGCTGGCGCTCCTGGGCCACACGCTCTACCAGCTCGCGCTCGGCTATTCCATGACGCGGCTCTCGGCGGGCGCCGCGGCGGTGGTGATCTCCACGGTGCCGAGCCTGACCTCGGTGCTGGCGGTGCTGCGCCTCAAGGAACACATCAGCCCGCGCGCGGCGCTGGGCCTCGCGGTCGCATTCGCCGGCACCCTGCTGGTGACCGTGGGCCGCGGCCACGGCATCCATTTCGAGCCGATCGCGTTCCTGGTGTTCGTCGCGGTGGTGTGCAGCGCGGTCAATTTCGTGTTCCAGAAACCGATCCTGGCGCGCACCGACGCGCTCGGCTTCACCGCCGCCAGCATGTTCGTCGCAACCTTGAGTTTCCTGCCGTTCGGCACGCATTTGCCGGCGAAACTTCTCGCGGCCCCCGGGTCGCAGCTCGGTTCGTTGCTCTATCTCGGCCTGTTCCCCACGGTGGTGGGGTTCCTGTGCTGGTCCTTCGCGCTGGCGCGCGCGCCGGCTTCACGGGTGGCGAGTTTCCTGTATCTACAGCCGCTCATGGGTTGCGTGATCGCGTTCTTCTGGCTGGGTGAGATACCCGCCTGGCTCACGGTGGTGGGCGGCGTGCTGGCGATCGTGGGCGTGGTCTTGGCCACGGCCCGCGGGCTCAAGCTGCCCGCCTGGAGGCGCCGGCTCACGCCCGCCGAGGAGGCGCTATGAAGATCGAGGCAGCGGTCGCCGCGCTTAAGTCCATGCCCGACGCCCTGGAAAAACGTCTGGCCGGCCTGAGCGAGGCGCAATTGCGTTACAAGCCCGGCCCGGACAGTTTTTCCGCGCTGGAGAACGTCTGCCACCTGCGGGACATCGAGGTGGAAGGCTACGCCTGCCGTCTGCGGCTAATGCTGGAAACCGAGAATCCCGTGTTGCCGGATCTGGACGGCAGCACCCTCGCCAAGGCGCGGCGCTACAACGAGCAGCTGCTCGCGCCGGCCCTGGAGACGTTCGTGATCGCGCGGCGCGGCAACCTGCAGCGGCTTGCGGCCGCGACGCCCGCGGACCTCGCGCGCCGCGGCCGTTTCGAGAACGTGGGAGACGTCACGCTGGAACGCCTGTTGGAGTTGTGGGTGGAACACGACCAGGAGCACATCCGGGAACTGGATGAACTGCTCCGGACGCTGTGCGAACCGGCCCGCACACCGAAACCCTCCCTGTCCCTGGCTCGCGGCTGATCCGCTCAAAATCGGCCCGGCCGGCACCCCGGCCGGGCCTCTCATATCAGCCTTTCCTGCCCATCAACGCGTCGAGCGAGATCGGGCCGCCGCCGGCGGCGGCGAGATAGAGAAAAGCGAAACAGAACAGCACTGCCGACTCACCGTGGTTCACCAGCGGGAAGAAGCCGCCGGGCGCGTGGGCCATGAAGTAGGCGAAGGCCATCTCCCCGGAGAGCAGGAACGCCACCGGCTTGGTGAACAGACCCAGTATCAGGAGGGCGCTGCCACCGACCTCCAGCACGCCGGCGAGGCCCATGAGGGAGAACAGCGGGACATTGCCGAAGTCCACGGGATAGTGGAAGAACTTGGAGGTGCCGTGCCAGATGAACAGGAAGCCCAGGATGATGCGCAGCAGGCTCAGAAGCTGCGGTGTCCATTTGTCCAGGAGGGAGAACTTGGCCATGGAGGACTCCTCTGGTAGGTGGAGCCCAAAGTATAGGCGGCGCCGGGGTGTGCCGGGAGATTATTGCTGCATGGCGTCCAGGCGCCGTTGCATTTCTTCGGGGCTCACGTCTTCCATGTGGGTCCCGATCCACCAGTTGTTGCCGAACGGATCCCGCACCCCGGCGTTGCGGTCGCCGTAGAACTGGTCCGCCGGCTCCATGAGCGAGGTGGCACCCGCGGCCAGGGCCTGCCGGAAGGTCGCGTCCGTGTCCTCCACGTAAAGGAATACGCCGCAGGGCATGGGTTTCCAGCTGTCGCGCGGCTCGGACATCATGATCATGGAATCGCCGATCTTGAGCAGGGCGTACATGACTCCACCGTCGGGTCCGGTGTGGCGCTCGATCTCCTGCGCGCCGAAGGCCTGCTTCAAGAACTCGATGAGGTCCCCCGTGCCGCGTACGAACAGATAGGGAGTGAGGGTACGAAAACCCTCGGGGATGGGATTCACCTTTCCTGGTTCCGGCGGGGCGATCTTGCGGGACATGGCGCGGGCTCCGGAATCGTGTCCTAGGGGACGCATAATTCTAGCGGGGCCCACGTCCTGCGAAAGGGGTGTGGGCAAGGATTCCCAGGCTTGGGAAGCGTGAAATGTCGTATTCGAACGTCGGCGGGCTTATCGGACTTCCCCGGGGCTCAGGGATTCCCCGATGCACAAATCAGTGCTTACGGAGGCGCGGCTTCATCCCTGTACCGATGGGTTATCCGGCAATAGCGGTGATTTACTGGCCGCGACGACAAGGAAATCTCCCAAGGATGGGGCCATAGGTAAGTTACCCGGAGCGAGCGGCGTCGGCAGGAAAGAGACGCCGCCTGCACCAAGGAGGGCATCATGAATTCGTCCACGATCCAGAGCGATTTGGCCGGTTTGGGCATTTATGCCGCGTGTTTCGCGGTGGCCTTTGCCAGCGCGTTCGTCTTCCCAGGGGCGGTGAGCCTGGTTGCGGTACTTGAATTGAGCGCCGCCGCCGCCACGGCCACACTGTTGACGGCGGCGGTGAGGCATTCGGACCTGGCGGCCCTGTTCCGGGACCGAGACGCGGCTTTCACCCAGGCCCTCCTGGGCATCGCCGTGTGCGGCGGGCTCTACGCCCTGGTGAGCGTGCACCCACGCCCCGAAGCCGTGTTCATGGCTTTCCTGCTCTGGACCGCGTCCGGACTGCTGCAGTTCACGCCCATCAAGGTGGCAGCCCTGTTCGTCTTGAACACCGCCATCTACGTCAACGTCTTCAGCGCGCCGCTGGTGTCCGGCGAAAACGCGGCGGAGCATGCAGAAACAGTGCTGATGTTGTTGGCCTCGGCGGTGATGGCGGCCTTCATGTGCTGGCGGGCGCGCAGTTACACGCGCATCCGCCGGGAAAAAGCCCAGCTCCAGGTGGAGAATGCCGAAAAATCGGAGGCCCTCCAGGCTGCGGAGGCCCGGATCCACGCCATGACCGTGCAGGACATGGATACCATCGCACTCAAGTATCCCTATTTCAGGCGGGTGTTGATGGAGATGAAGTCGCGGGCCGACAAGAGCGGCGGGACCTTCTCCATCGGTCTCATTGCCGTGGATCATTTCGATGTCATCCGCGCCGGGCGCGGGGAACTCGCTGCCAGGCAGCTGCTCCGCGAGGTCGCCGACCGTACCAGCAAGCTCGTCCGAAACATGGATTTCCTCGCGGAAGTGGATGAGGATTTCCAGCCGCTCGGCCGCGTCGGCGAAAGCCTGTTTGGCTTGATCCTTCCCGGGACCAACCTCAAGGGCGCACAACATTGCGCCGACCGGCTGCATGCGGCCATGGAGTTCCGCGACATCCGCACCGGAACGGGGGCTGTCAGTATCACCTTGTCCATCGGCATCATCGAATACACCCGTGGCGAGAATATCGACGAGCTTTTCGCGGAACTCAGCCGCTCGCTGGAGAAGGCGCGCGTGGCGCACGAGCGCGCGACACCGGAACCGGCGGCGCGCCCGGTCCAGTCCACGGACCCCATCAAGGGCGCCTCGACGGTGCGTGAAATGGTGTTGCTGGACTACAAGGACTACGGCAGGCCGGTGCACTGAGCAGGGCAGGGGTGTCCGAACCGGAGCCAGGGAAGGTCCCAAACGAAGCGCCGCAACAGCGGCGATTCGCTTTTCAGCCGCCGGCCGCCGGAATGATGTACTGCGGCATCAGTTCCTCGAAGAACTTGCGCCAGGTGGGGAAATTGCCGTAATTGCCGGCGGTGATGACGACCGCGAGGTCAAGGTCCGGCACCACCATCACCAACTGCCCGCCGTTGCCCTGGGCCATGTATTCCCTGTAATTGTGGCCGTTCGCCTGCACCTGGAACAAGTGCCAGGTGTAGCCATAGTCGTGCCCGGGTGTGTAGTCGTTGGCGGGGAAATGCGAGTGCGGGGCCGTGGCGGCGTCGGCCCACTTTTGGCTCAGCACCCGCTTGCCGTTCCAGGTTCCGCCGTTGAGGTACAGCTGCCCGAGCTTCAGCATGTCCCGGGGTTTGAGATAGATACCGCCGCCCATGTAGGCGTTGCCCAGGGGGTCCAGGTTCATGTGGTAGTCGCGAATGTCGAGCGGGGCGGCGTAGTACTTCTGGAAAAAATCCGTGAGCGGCATGCCGGCGGCATTCCGCAGAATGCCACCCAGGAGGTTGATCCCAGCCGTGCAGTACACCGCAATCCCGTTACCGGGCTCCGACTGCATGGGCAGGTCGAGGGCGTACTTGTACCAATCCGGCTGCTTGTCCTGGCTCTGCATGGTGTCTTCGTTACCGGGGGAATCGTCGTCGTTGTCGTCGCAGGCGAGCCCGGAGTTCATGGTGAGCAGGTCCTGGACGGTGATCTTCTGCTTGCGCGGGTCCGGGTTCGCGAAATCCTTGTACTGGGTGAAGAGCGGATAGGCGGGGCTGTCCAGCGAGAACTTGGCGCCGCGGTCGAGCGCGATGCCCACCAATGCCCCGGTGAAGGTCTTGCCGGCGGAGCGGCTATCGTGGGGCCGGTCACGGTCGAAGCCGTAGAAGTATTCCTCCAAGGCGAGCTTGCCGTGGCGGGCCACCAGGAGACCCTGGATATAGGGCGCCGTGTACCAGTCGGTTTGGGTGTCGAGGATCTGCTGCACCAACGCCGTCAGCGGTTTCGGGTCGAGACCCGCCGACTGCAGTGAGGCGGTCTGCCAGCCGTCGTCTTCCGCCGGCGGCTGTTGGTAGGTGTAGTGGTCTACCGCGGGGGTTCTGGGATAGAAACCGAAGGCATGATCCCGGTCGCGGCGGGTGAAATCGAAGCTGGCGATGCCCTGAATCTCGAGGCTGAGCCTATCGTGGACCGGGTCATAGCTGCCGCGCAAGCGGTCGTTCTTCCGTTGTGTGTCGTCCAGTATCACGTCCGTGCCGTCCAGGGTCACTTTGTAGGCCCGGCGCATGCCGTAATTGAATTCCGGATTGCGGATGAAGGCCTTGAGGGAGCCATCATCCGCGCGACTTACCACGAGATAGAGGGAAGCGCGATCCTCCAGGGGGTCCACGGTGCCCCACCATATACCGTGGCCGTCGTCCGTGAGTTCCACCGGGCTGGCATAGGCGTTGTCACGGGTGACGCTGGGCGGCTGGATCCAGAAGCCGTCCAGGTGCTTGCCGTCGGCACTCAAACTGCCGCGGAAACTGCCGCGCTTGTCCGGCAGGCTGAAGCTCACGGCTTCGCCGGAATGCTGCACCGGCGTGCTGTATCCCGCGATTTCGGCTTTCCAGCCGGCCTGGGTGGTATTCAGAACGAGTTCACCCTTTACCTCGGGCCCGAACACCCGCTCGCTGCCCCACAGGCCGATGAGCCTGTCCGCGGAGGGTGCGCCGGAAGCGTAAGCGGAGCTGCCCAGCATGAGCAGCGACACAAGAATGGCCGGGCGGAGTGGGCGCATGGCAGTGACCCCTGCAGTGGTTTTACTTAAGCCGTACGGGTCCGCCCGAGCGGGCGGAGCTTCTCCATTTAGTAGATGCGTCAGGACGGGGAAACGTTTCATCGGGGCCTCAAATAAATCCGGGTCATCGCGGGTAGAATCCCCAGGGGTGATCACGGGAGACCACTATGTTGCGCAGACTCGCGGTTTCATGCCTCTTGGTTCCGCTGTTCTCGGCCGCCTCCGCCGCCAATCCACCGGAGGCCTATTTCACCTTGCATGAGATAGGAAAGGGCGTATGGGCGGCGATCAGCCTGCCCAACAGCCACACCGGCGGCAATTCGGGGTTCGTGGTGGGCAGTGACGGCGTGCTGGTGGTGGACAGTTTCCAGAGGCCCGTGGCGGCGGAGGCGCTGCTCGCGGCCATCCACAAGGCCACGCCGCTGCCGGTGCGTTACGTGATCGATACCCACTACCACCTGGACCACGTGGCGGGGAACGGCGTCTATGCCAAGGCGGGTGCGGTGGTGATGGCGCAGGAGAACGTGCGCGCCTGGGAGCACACCGAGAACCTGAAATTCTTCGGCGACCATCCCAAGCCCGGGGACCGGGCCATGGTGGAGTCCCTCACGCTGCCCAGCGTCGTCTACAAGGGCGGCACCGTGCTGCAGCTGGGTAACCGGAAAATCGTGGTGCGCGTGATGCCGGGTCATACGGGCGGCGACTCGGTGGTCATCGTTCCGGACGCCAAGGTGGTGTTCACGGGGGACCTGTTCTGGAACCACTGCCTCCCGAACCTGATCGATGCGGACACCACCGAACAGGTCATCAGCAACGACGCTTTTCTGAGAGAGTATCCGCGTGCGACTTTCGTGCCCGGTCACGGCGAAGTCGGCCATGCGAAAGACGTGAAAGCCTTCAGGGATTACCTCGATGATCTCGACTCGGCCGTGGCACAGGCGCGCGCGGCCGGGAAGTCGGGCCAGGCGCTCACGGACCTGGTCCTGCCGGTCATCAAGAAAAAATACGGGGATTGGAGCTACTTCGATTACTTTGTCGTGCACAACATCGAGCAAACCGAGGCTGAATTCGCCGGCACCAAGAAGCGCCCCGTGCCGGTGAAGTAATTCACATGCTGGTGCTCAACCGCAAGCAGGTGGAGGCGCTCCTGGACGTGGGCGCGCTCATCGACGCGCTCAAGCCAGCCATGGTGGAGCTGAGCGCGGGCAGGGTCTCCATGCCGCCGCGGGTCGCCTCCCTGGTGGAGGGCAAAGGGCTTCTGGGCGTGATGCCCGCGTACCTGCCGGCGAGCGGCACGCTTTCCTGCAAGCTGGTGAGCGTATTCCCCGGAAACGGTGCACTGCATCTTCCCACCCACCAGGCGGTGGTGATGCTCTTCGAGGCGGAGACCGGCGTGCCCAAGGCTATGTTGGACGGCGCCTCCATCACGGCGATCCGCACCGCCGCAGGCTCGGCGCTCGCCACGGAGCTCCTGGCGCGCCGGGAGGCGGGGGTGGTGCTTATCGTCGGCACGGGCGTACAGGCCCGGAGTCACGCCACGGCCATCCGCCATGCGATCAAGGTTCGCGAATTCCGGGTGGCGGGGCGTGACGCCAAACACACCGAGGCCTTTGCGGCGGAGCTCGCCCGGGAATCGGGCCTGCCCGTGAAGGCTTATGCCATCGGCGCCGAGGCGTTCCGCGGCGCGGACGTGATCTGCGCCTGCACCCATGCGGAGCAACCGGTGGTGAAGGGTGCGTGGCTTGGCGAAGGCATGCACGTGAATTCCGTGGGGCTGCATCCTCTGGGACGGGAAGTCGACGCAGAGGCGCTCGCGAAGGCCCGCATCGTGGTGGAGTCCCGGGGCGCGGCTCAGGCGCCTTTCCCCTCGGGTGCGAACGAGCTGCGGGACATGGAGGTACACGCGGAGATCGGCGAGATCCTGGACGGCCGCGCGCCCGGGCGCGAATCGCCGAAGCAAATAACCTTATATAAGTCGGTGGGCGTCGCGGTGCAGGACGCGGTGGCGGCGCAGCTCGTCTATGACGCGGCCCTGAAGCAGGGCGTGGGGCTGGAGCTCCCCTTCTAGGCCGGAACCTTCTTCTCCGACATCAGGGCCACCACGTTCTTATCCATGTCCTCGAACAGGGCGAGCCAGAGTTCCATGCCCGGCGCGCGGTGCGCCAGTTCCGGGGCCTCGATCATCCGCACGCCGCGCTCCTGCAGGGCCGTGGCTGTCGCTTCGATATCGTCCACCTTGTAATACAGGACGGTGGAGGGCGCCTGCCCCGGTCCGGCCTGGCCCAGCATGAGGCGCACGCCGTTGAGGTCGAAGAAGGCCATGCCCGGGGCGGTGAACAGGTGCTTCACGCCGAGCTTGTCCCGGTAGAAGGCCGCGGCTGCCTCCAGGTCCTTCACCATGATGCCGATCTGGCCGATGCGGTTCAGGTTCATTGACGCTCCACCCATGGCGGGCTCCCGTTGAGACCCGGTTTGAGTCTACTCCAGGGAACCGAGCACGCGTTCCGCCGCCGGTTCCCGCAGGTTGTAACGTGAGGCCATGGCATGGCCGTAGGCGCCGGCGTTGGCGATGAGCATCACGTCACCTTCCACTGATTCCGGGAGCTGTCGCTCGAGGCCCAGCACGTCGCCCCCCTCGCAGATGGGGCCCACCACGGTGTAGCGCGCCACGGCGGGTGCGTCGCGGCGCGTCAGGTTCACGATCTCGTGGTGGGCGCCGTAGAGCGCCGGACGGATGAGCGAATTCATGCCCGCATCCACGCCGAGGTAACGCAACTCGCCCTTGCCCTTGAGTTGGGTGACCCGCGCCAGCAGCACGCCCGCCCGGGCCACCAGGTAGCGGCCCGGTTCCAGCCAAAGTTCGAGACCCGGGTGCGTTTGTTTTTGCGCCCGCAAGCCTTCGTTGAGGCGCGGAAAATCGAGGCCCGGTTCGCCGGGACGTTCGGGCACGCCTAGCCCACCGCCCAGGTCCAGCACCCTCACCTCCGGGAAGCCCGCGGCGATTTCCGTCATGAGCGCGGCGTTACGCCACCAGACTTCGGGATCCAGGATGCCGCTGCCCACGTGGGCGTGCAGGCCGGTGATGCGCGCACCCGCACGTGCCGCCAGTGTACGGGCCTCCTCCAGCTCCGCGAGGGGAATGCCGAACTTGCTGGCCTGACCCGCGGTCCGTACGTGGCGGTGGTGTCCCGCCCCCGCGCCGGTGTCGAGCCTGAGGAAAATCTCGCGCCCCGCAAAGGTCTCCGGCCATTCCCGCAGGGGATGCAGGTTGTCCAGCGTCACGGTGGCGCCCGACTCGAACCCGAAGCTGTATTCCTCCCGCGGGGCGAAGTTGGGGGTGAACAGCAGCCGCTCCCGGCCGAGTTGCGGGAAGAGCGCACGTACGTGCCGCAGTTCGCCCGGCGATACCGTCTCGAAACCCATTCCCCCCGCGTGCATGACCCGCAGCAGTTCCGCATGGGGATTGGCCTTCACGGCGTAGAACAGCCTGTCGACGGCGTCGAGCGTCTTGAGTTCCGCGAGAGCGGCACACACCGCTTCCGGGTCATAGACATAACAGGGAGTGGCCTGGGCCGCGAGTGCCACGAGCGCGTCCCGCTTTTGTTCCCACCAGGATGGTTTCACGGGCATCTGCACCGGGGATTGCAGGGATTCCCAGGTGGGACCGAACGCCTGGTCGCTTTGAACCGCGGGAATCAACAGGCGGTGCAATTGTTGGACCAGCCGGTCCGCGTCCGTCTCGTCCACCACGAAGGTGAGGTTCAAATCGTTGGCGGCCTGGCTGATGAGGTGCACGCGCCGCTCCTCGAAGAGGTCCAGGGCTGGTGCCAGCTTGTGCAGATTGGCGCGGATCTGCCGGCCTACCAGGCTCACCGCCGCACAACCCTGGATGAGCCGCGGCCGGCAGAGCACCGACAAGTCGCTCAAGAGCGCGCCCAATACGATTTCCGGTACGGCGTTGGCGAGCGGGTCCAGGGAGACGGTGACGTTGGTCTCGGAGGTGGACACCAGGTCCACCGACAGGCCGTGGCGCCTGAAGCAGGCGAAGCTGTCCGCCAGGAAACCCACCTGCTGCCACATCCCGAAGGTCTCCATGCTCACCAGGACCACTCCGCGCCGCAGCGACACGGCCTTCACGCGGGCAGTGGAACCCTGGCCGCCCGCGCCGATCACGGTGCGGGGCAGGGCGGGGTCCGGCGTGTGGCGGATGTGGACGGGGATCGCACCCTGACGTGCCGGGCCGATGCAGCGCGGGTGCAGCACCTTGCCGCCGCTGGTGGCGATCTCCTGGGCCTCGTCGTAATCCAGGTTCTTGAGCAGCCGCGCGCCGGTGACGCCGCGCGGATCGGCGCTGAAAAGGCCCGGCACATCGGTCCAGATCTCCAGGCGCTCGGCCTGGAGTTTGGAGGCGAGATAGGCGGCCGACGTGTCGGAACCGCCGCGGCCCAGCACCACCGTCTCGCCGCGGGCGTTCCTGGCGATGAAACCCTGGGTGAGCACCACGGGCTCCAATGCCGCGAGTTTTTCCACCAGCACGGAATCCGGGGCGTGCGCGCAGACGGCAGACAGGTATTGGGTCGACGGCGCCTGGTTCGCCTGCGGGGTGGCGACGAGGAGTTCCCGCGCATCCACCCAGGTGGCGGGCAGGCCGAGCTTGCGCAGATACAAGGCCGAGAGCGCGCTCGCCAGGAGTTCGCCCACGGCCAGCACTTCCGCCCTGACACGCGGCGTGACTTCGCCCGTCAGGTGCGCGCCCTCGGCGCGCTTGCGCAGTTGCTCGAGGTAAGGGCCGGCGGCCGCCTCGAAGCCCTCGGCGACGTCCATTTCCGCCGCGAAGGCCTGGTGCTTCCGATCCAAGTCAGCGAGCGCTTTTTCCAGCGCCGCCTCTTCGGGCGCGGAGAGCAGCGCCTCCAGGGCGTTGGTGACGCCCGAGAGCGCCGACTGCACCAGCAGCACGCGCTTGCCCGCCCCCGTGAGCGCGCGCACCTCCGCGAGGGCGTTGTCCCAGTTCCTGCGGCTGGACACGCTGGTGCCGCCGAGCTTGATCACGATCCAACCGTTGCCGTTCATGGTGCTGTCTCTCGTTATGCGGCGGGGAGCGGGCAACAAAAAACCCGCATCGGTCTCCCGCTGCGGGTTTGGGCTTCGAGTCCAGATATTAGGGTCTTACAGGGACGATGCAGCCTCACCCGCGCGGTTCGCGCAGGGTTTGGACTTCTTCAGGCACATGAGGTTCAGAGACTGCATGGGAAGGATTCTCGCCGGGGCGCGCGGCGGCGTCAAGCCGGGTGGTTCCTCATGAACCACTCTTCTTCCACCTCAAACTGCAGCAGCTTGCATTCCAGGGCGCCGTTGTAGAAGGCATTGATCTTGCGGGCGCGCAGGCCGATCTGCTTGCCGAGTTCTGTGCTGTCGGTGATGACCCCGGCGTGCCAGTGCAGGCACTGGGCCTTGAGCCAGTCCCCGAGGCTCTTATATAGAGGGCCGAGCTTGTCCGCCTCGCCCAGGCGCTCGCCGTAGGGGGGGTTGGTCACCACGAGGCCCGGCGCGAGCCCCGCGGGCAGGATGTTCTGTTCCAGGGCCCGATGCTCGAGGCGCACCGCCGGCGCGATGCCCGCCACCCGGGCGTTCTTCTGGGAAGCCAGCACCGCCTTGGCGTCCTGATCCATGCCGAGGATGGAAGGCCCCCGCCCACGCGCGGCATGCATGCGTTCCCGGGCTTCCAGGAGCGTCTTTTCCCACAAAGCCCGGTCGTGTTTCAGCCAGCCCGTGAAACCCCAGTAGTCCCGCAACAGGCCCGGCGCCACGTCGCCGGCCATGAGCGCGGCCTCGATCACCAGGGTGCCGGAGCCGCACAGCGGGTCCACGAAGCTGCCACTCTGTTTCGCGATCTCGGGCCAACCGCATTTCAAAAGCAGCGCCGCCGCCAGGTTCTCCTTGAGGGGTGCGGCCACGCTCTCGCTGCGGTAGCCGCGCATGTGCAGGCTGTCGCCGGAGAGGTCGATGCTCACGGTGGCGATCTCCCGGTGCAGGTGCACGTTCACCAGCAGATCGGGCCGGACCCGGTCCACGGACGGCCGCCGGCCGCTGCGCTCCCGGAAGCGGTCCACGATGGCGTCCTTCACCTTCTGGGCGCCGAATTGGGTGTGGGTGATGCCTTCGCTCGCGCCGGTGAAATCCACCGCCAGGGTGCCGTCGGGGGAGAGGTCCTGCTCCCAAGGCATGCGCTTCACGCCGTCGTAGAGCTGCGCGGCGTCCGGCGCCGGAAAGCGCGAGACCGGCATCAGCACCCGGTTGGCGGTGCGCAGCCACAGGCAGGCACGGTAGGCGTCGGCGGGGGAGCCCTCGAAGCTCGCGCCGCCGCGGGCTTCCTTCACCTCCCGCATACCCAGTGCCTTCAGTTCGCCGGCCACCAGGGGTTCCAGCCCCTTGGCGGCGGTGGCGAAGAAACGCACAGCCCGCGGCGCGGGCGATCTTTTCGGTCGGGAAGCGGACGGCATTGTGCTAGGGTACATGCCCCGGAAATGCGCCACCAGCAAGACGCATGCACAAGGCCGCCGCCATCCCCGCCGCCCTCTTGCCGGAACTCGCGGCCGTGGAGGCCCATTACCGCGAGAACGGCGGTTCGCCGGAGCACCCGCCGGCGGCCGTGGCCCAGTCGCTCTCCAGGGTCTGGGCGTGCAGCCGCTTCGTGGCCGAGACCTGCGCCCGCAATCCCAAGTTCCTGGATGAATTGGGTGCCACGGGACTCCTGGCTTCCGCGGACTCGCCGCTCGCGCGGGTGAAGGCGGAGTTGAAGGAGATCGCGGATGAGCGCCTGCTCCTGGCCCGTTTGAGGCAGATCCGCCGCCGCGAGATGGTGCGCATCGCCTGGCGCGATCTCGCGGGCCTTTCGGGCCTGGAGGAGACGCTCCGGGACCTCTCGGATCTCGCCGACGGCTGCATCCAGGGCGCGCTCACCCATCTCGCCCGCTGGCATGCGGAAAAGCACGGCGTCGCCCGCAACTTGAAGGGTCAGCCCCAGTCGCTGGTGGTGCTGGGCTTAGGCAAGCTCGGCGCACGGGAACTCAATTTCTCCTCGGACGTGGATCTCATCTTCGCCTATCCGGAGGCCGGCCAGAGCGACGGCGAGCGCCCCTTGGAGAACGAGGAATATTTCCTGCGGCTCGGACAGAAGCTCGCCAAGGCGCTGGACGAGGCCACCGTGGACGGCTTCGTGTTCCGGGTGGACCTGCGCCTGCGTCCCTTCGGCGAAGCGGGGCCATTGGCCATGAGCTTCGATGCCATGGAGACCTATTATCAGAACCACGGCCGCGAATGGGAGCGCTATGCCTTCATCAAGGCGCGCCCCGTGGCCGGCGACCTCAAGGCAGGTGAGCGGCTGTTGCAGGCGCTTCGGCCCTTCGTCTACCGGCGTTACCTCGATTACGGCGCTTTCGAGTCCTTGCGCGACATGAAGGCGCTGCTCACCCAGGAAGTGGAGCGGCGCGGGCTTCTGGACAACATCAAGCTAGGCCCCGGCGGCATCCGCGAGATCGAGTTCATCGGCCAGGTGTTCCAGTTGATCCGCGGCGGGCGCGAGCCGCCGCTCCGGGAACGGGGCATCGTGCAGGTGTTGAAATACCTGGGCGAGAAGAACTACCTCGATCCGGAGGATGCGGAAGCCCTGCTCAAGGCCTACGCCTTCCTGCGCAAGGTGGAGAACCGCCTGCAGGAGCAGGCGGACCAGCAGTTGCACGCCCTGCCGGAGGACGAAGCGGGCCGCGCGCGCCTTGCCTACGGCATGGGTTATCCCGACTGGACCGCTTTCAAGACGGCGCTGGATCAGGAACGCAGCGCAGTCCACCGCGTTTTCCAGTCGGTGGTGGTGGCGCCGAAGGCCGTGCAGGAGGCAGGCATAGCGCCGCTGCCGACGGACGAGGAGGCCGAGGCCCGCGTCCAGGCCATGGGCTACGCGGACCCGAAGGAGGTGGCGCGGGTGCTGCGCTCTCTCAGCGAGGGCGTGGCGATCCGCGAGCAGGGGGAGCGTTCGCGGCGGCTCATGCAGTCGCTCCTGCCGCGCATGCTCGAGGTCGCGGCGAAGCAGCATGCCCCCGACGAGACCCTGAAGCGCCTGGTGCGGGTGGTGGAGGCCATCGCCAAGCGTTCCGCCTATCTCGCGCTCCTTACGGAGAATCCCACCGCCCTCGGGCAACTCGCGCGCATGGCCGCGGAGAGCGTGTGGCTGGTGGACATGGTGGTGCGCTCGCCCATCCTGCTGGACGAACTCATCGATCCCCGCATCTTCAAGGAATTCCCCTCCCAGGACTCGCTGCGCACGGAGCTCGAGAGCATGCTGGCCGGCATCGCGCCGGACGACCTGGAGATGCAGATGGACGCGCTGCGCCAGTTCCAGCAGGCGGCGGTGGTGCATGCGGCCGCCGCCGATCTCGCCGGCAACGCGCCGCTCATGAAGGTCAGCGACTTCCTCACCTGGACGGCGGAGCAGGTGATCCGCAAGGCGCTGGAGATCGCCACGCGGCAGCTCATCAAGCGCCACGGCCGTCCCCAGTGCATCGAGCACGGGCGCCTGCGGGACGCGCGTTTCGCGGTGGTGGCCTACGGCAAGCTGGGCGGCTGGGAACTGGGCTACGGGTCCGATCTGGATCTGGTGTTCCTGCACGACAGCCGCAGCGCCGAGCAGCAGACCAACGGCCCCAAGGTCATCGACAACGTGGAGTTCTTCACGCGTCTAGCCCAGCGCGTCATCAACATCCTCTCCATCCCCACCACCTCCGGCATGCTCTACCAGGTGGACACGCGCCTGCGTCCCAGCGGCGGGGCGGGGCTGATCGTGAGTTCCATCGACGCCTTCGCCCAGTACCAGGAGCAGAACGCCTGGACCTGGGAGCACCAGGCGCTGTTGCGGGCGCGCCCGGTGGCGGGGGACGATACCGTGGGCAAGACCTTCAACCAGGTGCGGCGCGCGGTGCTCGGGCGCGAGCGGGATGCGGTCAAGCTGCGCCAGGACATCGCCGCCATGCGCGCGCGCATGCGCGAAGAGCACAAGCACGCGGGCAGCGATTTCGACCTCAAGCTGGACCCGGGCGGGCTCACGGACATGGAGTTCCTGGTGCAGTACTGGGTGCTCGCCAACGCCGCGGAGCACCCGGCGTTGCTCGACTGGACCGACAACATCCGCAACCTGGAAGGCCTGGTGTCCACGGGCGTGATCCCGGCGGCCACCGGGGAGCAGGTGGCCGAGACCTACCGGGACTTCCGCCGGCGCCTGCACCGCCTGACGCTGGAAGGGCGGCCCCCGCGGGTGGCTCCGTTCGAGGCGGAGCCGGCACGGCAGCGGATCATGGAACTTTGGCAAAAGACCCTTGGGCCAGCGGCGTAAGCCGCTGGCGACCGTACAGGGATGTATGGGCTGGACTTCCCGCGGAGCAGGAAGCGGAGCGGGACGCGGGGCCTAGCGGGGTTGGTATAATCGCCGCCTCTTCTATATAGAGTCGCCGAGGTCCCGACGTGTCCGCCGCCCCGAAGCCGGAAGGCCTGCTCACCCCCAACGCCCAGAAGAGCTACCAGGTCACCCGCAAGGACCTGCCGCTCCACTGCCCCATGGACGGCATGAGCCAGTGGAATTCCCACCCGCGGGTGTTCCTGCCCATCGAAGACACCGGCGAGGCGAAGTGCCCCTATTGCGGGGCCGAGTTCAAGTTGGTCGGCTGATTCTTTCCCAGCGGGAGGCAAATCCATGGGTTCGCTGTCCCGCGTAAGCGCCGTGTTGATGGTCCGTGACGCCGAAGCGAGTCTCCCGGCGACCTTGGATGGTCTGAAATCCTTCAGCGAAGTGGTGATCTTCGACAACGGCTCCAAGGACAAGACCTTGGACATCGCCGCCCGCTACCCCAACGTGAAGATCCACAAGGGTGAGTTCTCGGGGTTCGGTCCCACCCGCAACGCCGCCGCAGCCCTCGCCAGCAACGACTGGGTGTTCTCCATCGACGCGGACGAAGTGCCGGACGCGGAGCTCCTGAATGCCCTGGATGTACTGGGATTGGACAATCCCAGCGTCACCTTCGCGGTGGAACGCCAGAATTACCTGCTCGGCAAGCGGGTGAAGCACGCGGGTTGGGGCAGCCAGTGGCTGACTCGGCTGTATAACCGCACGACCCATCGCTTCACGGACGTGGCGGTGCACGAGAAGGTGGAACTCAAGGATTGGGAGACGCCGGCGAAACTGGGCGGCACGCTCAAGCACACCGCCATGCGGGACGCGGGCGATTTCCTGGTGAAGATGCACCGCTACACCATGCTGAAGGCAGGGGAGTCGGAGAAGACCTACCCCCCGGTAGTGATCCTGCTCAAGACCTTCTGGGCCTTCCTCCGCAGCTATTTCCTGCGCCTCGGCGTACTGGACGGCTGGCGGGGGCTTTTGATCTCCGTCTCGGAAGCGAACGGGGTATTCTATAAATACATGGTCATCTATTCGAAGCGAGACCAAGCATGATCATCGTCACCGGCGGCGCGGGCTTCGTGGGTTCCAACCTGGTGCTGGCGCTGAACCAGCAGGGCCACAGGGATATCATCGTCGTCGACGACCTGAAGGACGGCACCAAGTTCAAGAACCTGGTGGAGGCCGAGATCGCCGACTACCGGGACAAGGACGCCTTTCTCCAGCAGCTGCTCGCGAACCACAGTTTCGGCCCGGTGGAGGCGGTGTTCCATAACGGCGCCTGCTCCGACACCACCGAGTGGAACGGGCAGTACATGATGTCCGTGAATTTCGAGTACTCGAAGGCCCTCCTGGAATATTGCCAGGCCCGCAACATCCCCTTCATCTACGCCTCCTCCGCCGCGGTCTACGGCGGCGGCACGGTGTTCAAGGAGGAGCGGGGCCACGAGGCGCCCTTGAACGTCTACGGCTATTCCAAATTCCTGTTCGACCAATACGTGCGCCGGCGCATGCAGACGGGACTCAAGAGCCAGGTGGTGGGTTTCCGCTACTTCAACGTCTACGGCCCCCGCGAGCAGCACAAGGGCAAGATGGCGAGCACCGCCTTCCATTTCAACAACCAGATCATGGACGAGGGTGTCTGCAAGCTCTTCAAGGGCAGTGACGGCTACAAGGACGGCGAGCAGCGCCGCGACTTCATCCACGTGGACGACGTCTGCGCCGTGAATCTCTGGGCCTGGGCGCACCCCAAGGTCTCAGGGATATTCAACCTGGGTACGGGCCGGAGCCAGACCTTCAACGACGTGGCCAAGGCCGTCATCCAGCACCACGGCAAGGGCAAGATCCAGTACATCCCCTTCCCGGACGTGCTCAAGGGCCGCTACCAGAGCTTCACGGAGGCCGACATGAGCGCCATCCGCGCTGCTGGCTGCGACCACAAGTTCATGACGGTGGAGCAAGGCGTCGCCAAATACATGGCGTGGCTTAACAAGTAAACGACCGTGGCCGTCGAGCGCATCTTGGTCGTCGGGCCCGCCTGGGTGGGCGACATGGTCATGGCCCAAAGCCTGTTCATCACCCTGAAGCAACGTTTTCCGGGCTCTGAGATCGACGTCTTGGCGCCTTCCTGGTCGCGGCCGCTCCTGGCGCGCATGCCGGAGGTGCACCAGGCGGTGATGCTGCCGGTGGAGCACGGCCAGTTCGGCTTCGGGATCCGCCGGCGCCTGGGCTACACCATCCACGGGCGCTATACCCGCGCCGTGGTGCTGCCCCGCTCCTGGAAATCGGCCCTGGTGCCGTACTTCGCCGGCATCCCGGTGCGCACCGGCTACCGGGGGGAACTGCGCTGGGGTCTCATCAGCGACATGCGCAAGCTGGACAAGAAAGTCCTGACCCAGACGGTAAAGCGCTACGTGGCTTTGGGGCTGGACAAGGACGCCCCCCAGCCGCCGCCGGTCCCTTATCCGAAACTGCGGGTGGATGCTGGCAATCAGCGCCTGCTTCTGGATCTGAACCGGCTCAACCTGGACAAGCCCGTGGTCGCGCTGCTTCCCGGCGCCGAATACGGTCCGGCGAAGCGCTGGCCGCTCGCGCGTTACGGGGAACTGGCCAAGCGTCTCAAGGAAGCTGGCAAGCAGGTCTGGGTGTTCGGCTCCGCCAAGGAGCACGATCTCGGCGATGCCATCGTCAAGCAAGCGGGGGAGAAGGACGTGGCGAACCTCTGCGGCGCCACCAAGCTCGTGGACGCCGTGGACCTCCTGGCGCTCGCCCAGTGCGCCGTCACCAACGACTCCGGTCTCATGCACATGGCCGCGGCGGTGGGTGTGCGGCTTGTGGCCATTTACGGCTCCTCGAGCCCGGATTACACGCCGCCGCTCACGGACAAGGCCGACGTGGTGTATCTCCGGCTCGACTGCAGCCCCTGTTTCGAGCGGGAGTGCCCCCTGAAGCATCTCAACTGCCTGAACCAGATCCAGGTGGAAGACATCTACCGGCGGGCCATCGCCGCCTGAGGTCTTGCCAGGGAGTAATGGACATGCGCGCCGTGATCGTTTCCGTTTGTACACTGCTTCTCATCGCGGCCTGCGCCGCACCGGCATCGCGCACCGCTCCGCCGCCACCCGCACCCCCGGTGGAGGACGGTGTTCAGCCGCAGGCGGGGTTACAGGAAAACAAGACACCTTTCATCAGCAAGAGCGCGGTGTTCTTCCCTGGCGAGAGCGCGGACTTCGAGCTGGTGCGGAAGTATCAGTATCCGCAGGCGATGGACGGCGTGCAGCTCACCTACGGTTACGCCCCCCTACCCGCGGCCAAGATCGACTTCTTCGTGTTCGCGGCGGGGCGTGCGCCCCAGGACTACGCCCTCAAGCAGGGCATGGCCCGCATCCGGGGCGAGATCTCCGCCGCCACCAAGGCCGGCCTCTATTCGGACACGGCGTTCGGGGACGAGAGCGGCGTCAGCGTGGTTTCGCCGGACGGTCCCAAGCTTCCGGGCGGGCGGCTGCAACTCGCCTACACGGCGCACGGCATTCCCTCCGTCTCGGTCGCCTACATGTTCTACAAACAGCTCTATTTCGTGGAACTGCGCCTCACCGCGCCCGACTCCGTGGGCGTGGACGCGCTCACGAAGGCGGGCGATCTCGCCGCCCAGGAGATCGTGCCGCGCCTCCACATGCTGAGCGAGGGCGGCTGCGAGACCATCGACGTGGACCTGGGCGACGGTGCGGCGGACCCGAACAGCCTGCTCAAGGCCATGAGCCAGGGCGTGGCGCAGCGCGAGGCGGAAGGTTGCCCGCCGGTGAAGGAGCATCCGCCCGCGGATTTCGAGCCCAAGCCGGGCGAAGGCGCGATGCTGCTGACCTACACGGCCGACGACTGGCAATGAGCCGGTGCCGGGGCCCGAGGATATAGACTCAGTTCAAACTGTGATGGACTTCAGGCTTCCCCCTATGGCGGACGGCGGGGAGTGTCGTATATTGGCCTACACGTCACTCTGGGGAGATTCCACCATGAAGCGGATTGCACTCTTGGGCCTGCTCGGGGCGCTCGTGCTCCCATGCCAGGCCTTCGCCAGCGATTGGGGCCTCGACGCCCACGGCGGTACACTCGGCTTCGGCGCCGAATTGAATTACACGCTCAATTCCTATTTCACCACCCGCGTGGATTTCAACCGTTACACCTATGATTACACCGGCACCAAGGAACAGATCGCCTACGACTTCCAACTGCACCTGAAGAGCGAGGCGCTGTACCTCGATTGGCACCCCTTCGCGGGGATCTTCCGGGTGACAGCGGGCTACCTCAACAACAAGAACGAGATCACCGCCGCCGCGGTGCCCCAGGCGAGCTACACCATCAACGGCCATACCTACACCGCGGCCCAGGTGGTGACGCTCAATGGCGACATCACCTTCAATTCCGGCGCCCCCTATTTCGGCATCGGCTGGAGCACCGTGGGCAGCACCTCCACCGGCCTCGGCGTGAGCTTCGACCTCGGCGTACTCATGCAAGGTTCGCCCAAGGTGCAGCTCACCGCCACCGGTGCCGCCACCTCGAGTTCGCAGTTCAAGAGCGACCTTGCGGCGGAGCAGGGCAAGGTGCAGAACGACGTGAACAACTACAAGACCTATCCGGTCATCGCCATCGGCATCGTCTACCGGTTCTGATACTCTTCCAAACGAGGCGGGCGCAGTGTTGCGCCCGCCTTTTCATTTGTTACCGGTAATCCGCGGCAACCCGGCAACATTCCGCAGCATTTCAGAATTAAATCAGATTTACTTCCGGCAACTTCCATAAAACTCCCAAGCACAGGGTCTATGCTTTTTTCAATCCGCTCGCGGGGAAGCGGCTTTCAGGACCCGGGGAATGCCGGCTGGCCGGCGCGGGTCCAGGCTCCTCCAACTGCTGCGAGGGAGTGCCCATGCGTATCTACTATTCGACGCCCGACGAACTCCTGCTCCTGGATTCCCTCGAAGGCATGAACGCGCTGCACGCGCGGCTGGAATGGTTCCTGAAGACCTGTTCCATCCGTATCCTGTTGGAGGCCGACCAAAGCGGTACGGCGGAGCCCCACGACGAGTTGCTCCTGGGGCTTGAGATCGTGAAGACCGAGGGGCCCGTCGAACTCACCATGACTCCCGGGAAATGGCTGAAGCTCACGGGGTCGCCCCGGAACCTGAAGCGCTACGTCAGCCATTTCCACTTCGACCGGGACGAAGACCACCATCACCCTGATCACTGCGGCGATAGGGATTACCTGTCACCCATCTCCATGAGCATGATGGTGGAGGTATCCACGAGCTGGATGGAGCTGCACGAGAGCGCCGCTACTGGGCATGAGTCTTCTGCCGCTCCGCTTGAACAGGAGGCGGAAAAGAGCCCAGCCTGCCCGGGGATGTAGCTGCTTTCCGTCAGCCGTCGTAGGCTTTCTTCAGTACCGCGATGTCGAGCTTCACCATCTGTATCATGGCCGCCATCACCCGTTGGGCCTTCGCCTTGTCCTTGTCCTGCAGGTAGTGGCTGAGGGCGGTGGGCGTCACCTGCCAATAGAAGCCGTACTTGTCCCGGAGCCAGCCGCAGGCGATGGGCGCGCCGCCGCCCACGAGCAGCTTGTCCCAGTAGTGGTCCACTTCCTTCTGGGTCGTGCAGTTCACCACCAGGGACACCGCCTGGGTGAAGGGGTACTCCTGGAAGCCGTTGAGCGCCATGTACTCCTGGCCCTCGAGCTGGAACTTCACCACCATCACCGCGCCCGCCGGGAACGGGGTGCCCTCGCCGTAGCGGCTCACCTCCAGGATCTTGGAGTTCTGGAAGATGGAGACGTAGAAGTGGGCGGCTTCCTCGGCTTCCTTGTCGAACCACAGGAAAGGCGTGATCTTCTGCATGCGGTCCCTCGTGCGTCATCCCGGGTGGGAAAA
Organism: Bacillota bacterium; assembly: GCA_050261675.1. Lineage (GTDB taxonomy): Bacteria > Pseudomonadota > Gammaproteobacteria > Natronospirales > REEB76 > DASUBN01. The sequence goes on along the minus strand of JBLNDO010000062.1, from coordinate 1,857 downwards.
ATCTACCATGGCGGAAATGTATACTTGCCGGCGAGTTACCAATAAGACGAACGGCGGAAGTTCCGGGTAGACTCGGGCCGGCGCACACAAAAATAAGGAGAACACCCCATGCGTTTACGATCCTGCCTAGTGGCAGTTCTGCTTGTCCTGGTCGCGGGTTGCGCCTCGGCGCCGAAGCCCGCGCCGGCACCGCTGGCCAAGGCGGCGCCGGCGGCGGTGACCAAGCCGAAACCCGCCGCACCTGCGCAGATGCCTCAGCCGAAACCAGAAGCGCCGCGACCGAGCGTCGCCGCCACGTCCAGCATCGCCTTCGACGGCAGCAGCTTCACCTCCAAGTACCACGTGGCGGACAAGGGCCAGGTGCTCACCGAGTATTACCTGGCAAGCGAGACGCCCGACACCTGGACGCGGCTCGTGGACCTGCACGTGTATCCCACGGCGGGGCAGGGTATCGGTCCCAACGATTACGCGGTGTTGGTCTCGAAACGGCTCGTGGCGAGCAATCCTTCGGCGCACTTCCTGATCTACCAGAATAAGGTTCAGGGTACGGCCATGCTGGATTTCCTTACCTGGAACGACGCTGATCTCAAGGCGAGCCGCCTCGAATTCAACGTCTTCAAGTTCTTCCTGGACCCCAAGACCGGAAATCTCATCAGCTTCCACTACGCGGAACGCGTGAAAGTGGACCCGAAGGCTTCGAGCGCGGACAACGGCAACAAGATCAAGCTCGTGCGGCAAAGAATCGTGCCCGAGGTCGCCGCGGCCCTGCTATATCGAGAGTAAGGCCGCCTATTGCAGCAGCGGATGGTCCTTGGGGAGCTGGTGCGCGTACCAGAGCGCGAGCCGGTGGCGCATGGTTTGCTGGGAGACTTCGATTTCCGGCATCGGCGCGATCTTCTTGTCGTGCACCAGCAGCCGGTAGATATAGAGGATCTTGTCGGCCTGGGAATCCGTGGGCTCGAACTTCACCGCCCCCCGGCCTTCCGCGTACTTCACCCCGGCCGCGATGGCTTCTTTTATCAGCTCCGCCTCGTGCTTAAGCTTCTTCATGGCCCCAATCTAGCACGCCCCAGCGCGGCCAGGGTCGGCAGGGCTATCAACTGGTAATCAGGGCTTGAGGAACGAGACCAGCTTGCCGAAGGCCACGATGAGCTGCGATTCCGTATACGGCATGCTGTGGCCTTCCTGCTCGGCGATCATGCGGTCCCGCAGCAGTCCCTCGGCGGCGCCGATCAGCGTGGACATGATGACCAGGGGATGCAGGATGACGCTGAAACTCCCGTCCTTCTGGCCGCGGGCGATCACTTCATGGCAGATACGAAGCAGCTCCAAATAACCGGCGGGAAGGAGGATTTCCCCGGTCTCGGGATTGGGGCGGCGGCTCTCGAATAGCATGAGCCTCGCCAAGTCCTCGTCCTTTTCCAGGATGTGCATCATCAGCGACATGATGGAGTAGGTCGCGTCCCTGGCGCTGGCCGAGCCTATCACGATGTCGGCGATGCGCGGATTGATCGTCGCCCAGGCCGCGTCGAAGACCGCCTGCAAGAGGCCGAGCTTGCTGCCGAACTGCTCCAGCAATTCCGCCATGGACACGCCGGAGTTCTCGGCGACATCGACCAAGGGCGTGCCGTCGTACCCGAAGCGCGAGAATTTATGCTTCGCGACGGCGAGGATGCGTTGCCGGAGTTCTTGTTGTTGGAGATCGATCCCCGTGACGATGTCGCGGGGAGGTCCCGTTGAGGGTTCCGCGATGGAACTTGGATTGGACATAAGAAAGCCGCGGTGACCTCATAAATTAGCTCACCGTCGGCGATTCTCAGGGAATTACTCCATTAGTTCTATCGGGTGAAACACCTA
>JBLNDO010000061.1:0-9486 GCA_050261675.1 Bacillota bacterium | reverse complement strand
CAACTCGGGCCCATGCCCTGGCCGCGCACCGTGCTTGCCAAGCTCGTGGACATCCTCTCCGCCGACAAGGCGGAAGTGGTGGCCCTGGGCACGGATCTCTCCTCGCCGCAGAATGCGGTGGCCCTGGACTACTTCAACCAGCTCAAGACGCTGACCGCCGATCCCAGCGCGGCTTCCCCCGCCGTGACAGCAAAGCTCGACGAGGCCCGGGGCGCGCTCGATACCGATGCCGCGCTCGCTTCCGCCATCCAGCGTTCCGGCCATGTGTTGCTGGCGGCGCGCGGGCTGCGCGTGAGCCTGCAGGCGCCGGCGGCCGGCGGCGCGCCGGTGTTCGCGCTGCTTGTGGACGCACCCAACGCCGTGCCGGTGGAATTGCATGCGCCGCTGCCGCAGTTCGTCAACGCGGCGTCAGGCGTCGGCTATCTGGACGAATCGACCGGCAGCGACGAGTCGCTGCCGCTCCTGGTGCAGGACTCGGGTCACGCCGTCGCCACCCTGGCGCTGCTCACTGCGGCGCGCGAACAAGGCGCTCCGACCAACAATCTCAGCGTGCAGGCCCTGGGGGGGCTTACGCTCGGTACCGACACCATCGCCACCGACCGCCGGTTGCAGGTACTGCTGCGCGACGGCGGCACCGGCCCGATGCCCCAGTACAGCTTCGCGGACGTGCTCTCGGGTTCCGTGCCGGCGGAGCGGCTCGCGGGCAAGACGGTGCTGGTGGGCGAGGTGGAGAACGCGGACGCGCCGGTGTTGCGCGCCGCGCACCTGGTCTCGGCGCTCATGAACGGCGACACGGTCTCCGCGCCGTTCTGGGTCTGGGCCGTGAGAGGGTTTATCACGCTGGTCATCGGTCTTTACCTCATTTTCCTGATGCCACGCCTCAGCAATCTCATCGGGGTGGTGGTGACCGGCTTCCTGGCGATCGCCCTCCTCAACGGCGAATACGTGCCGCTGCTGTCGCAGTCCCTGTGGCTGCCGCTGATGCTGCCGTTCTTCCTCTTGGTGCTGGGCCACGTGGCGGTCAACATCGCGCACATCGTCCGCGATCGCAGCGGCGTCTCCCGCGGAGCCATGTCAGAACTCAACCGCGAATACGCGCTAGCGCTGCAGGCACTCAACCGCTTTGACCAGGCGTTCGCGCGCTTCCGCCAGTGCCTGCCGTCGCGGCAGCTGTGCGAGAACCTGATGGCCCTCGGGCAGGAACACGAGCGCGGCCGCCGTTACAGCCAGGCGCTGGAGATCTACGCTTACATACAGCGGCTGTTCCCTGCCTTCGAGGGGCTGAACGAACGGCTGGAACGTCTGCGGCAGCTAGAGAGCACGCCCAACCTGGCACGCACCGGAAGCAGTGTGGCCCTGTCCAAGGCGCTCTCCAGTGGCGGCCTGCAGAAACCCATGCTGGGTCGCTACGAACTGGTGAAGGAACTCGGCCGCGGCGCCATGGGCATCGTGTACCAGGGCAAGGACGCGAAGATCGGCCGCCAGGTGGCCATCAAGACCCTGGCGCTGGCGGACGAGTTCGACGGCGAGGCCTTGAAGGACGTGCACGACCGCTTCTTCCGCGAGGCGGAGACGGCCGGCCGGCTCAACCACAGCAACATCGTCACCATCTTCGACGTAGGCGAGGACCAGGGCCTGGCCTACATCGCCATGGATTTCCTCAAGGGCGAGTCGCTGCAGAAGTACACCGCCTCCGCGAACCTCCTGCCCGTGGGCGAGGTCGTGGCGGTCGCCATCAAGATCGCCGAAGCGCTCGACTACGCCCACAAACACCACGTAGTGCACCGCGACATCAAGCCCGCCAACATCATGTACGATCGCAGCGTCGGGAATGTGAAGATCACCGACTTCGGCATCGCGGCGCTCACCGACATGAGCAAGACCAAGACTGGCACCATTCTCGGCAGTCCGCTCTATATGTCGCCGGAACAGGTTTCGGGCCAGAAGATCGACGGCCGCAGTGATCTCTACTCGCTGGGCGTCAGCATCTACCAGTTGCTGCGCGGCGAGCTGCCCTTCGAGGCGCCGTCGCTCACCGGCCTCATGTTCAAGATCGCCAACGAGCCCCATCCCGACGTGACCTTCCTCCGGCCCGACATCCCGCCCACCGTGAAAGTGGTGATCGACCGCGCCTTGCAGAAGGATCCCGATACCCGCTTCCAGACCGGCATGGAGATGGCCAACGCGCTGCGCCTCGCCCTCGGTGTGCGCAAGCGCGGAACCTGAACGCGCCGACAATCTCGGTTAAATGGATTTATTGCCAACCGCTTCACATTTCCGAGCGGAAGTGAGGCGCTTATGTCATTTTCATGACGTCGGTGCGCATCAGCGTGTTTAGATGAGAGGCCTATCCACAAAGGGACGCGCGCCCGGGGCGCAACCCGCAATAAGGAGATAGACCATGCTGAAACGCATCCTGTTGTCGTTGTCGGTGCTGATGATGGCGCCGCTCGCGGCCCAGGCCGCCGACCCCTTCAAGTACACCTACCTGGAGGGCGGATATGCGAGCGTCAACCCGTCCGGCGGCGGTTCCAGCCTCACGGGGTTCGAGGTGGACGGTTCCTACGCCCTCAATCCCGATTGGCACGGGTTCGGCGGGTACCAGCACGTGTCCTGCTGCGGCGTGAGCCAGAATGACTTCAACGTGGGCGTCGGCTGGAACACCAACCTCGCCGACAACCTGGATCTCTACATCAACGGCGGGTTCCTGAGCATCGACCAGACCGGGCCGGGTACCCATACGGGCTGGGAGGCGGAAGCCGGGTTGCGTGCCGCGCTCGCCGAGCACTTCGAACTCGACGGCTTCGCCAACCACAGTGATGTGAACAGCCAGACCGAGAACACCCTCGGTGTCCGCGGCCTGTATGGCATCGACATGTACTGGCACCTGTTCGCGAGCTATAGCAACAACTCCGACGAAGACACGTTCATGGTGGGCGTGCGGTACGTGTTCTGATTTTCGAAGGCATGGAGATACCGAAGCCCCGACGGAGTTCGGGGCTTTTTTTGGCATCCTCCGTGTATGGGAAAATGCCGCCTGTACGCACCGGGAGCGCCGCATGAAACATGTGCTCATCGTCGGCGGCGGTTTCGCGGGCCTGCGGGCCGCGAAGACGCTGGGCGGCCGCGCCGGATTGCAGGTGACGCTGGTGGACCGCCACAACCACCACGTGTTCCAGCCGCTGCTTTACCAGGTCGCTATGGCGCAGCTGAGCCCGGCGGATATCGCCGTGCCGCTGCGCGCTGTGGTCTCGCGCCACGCCAACGTGCGTGTCTACCAAGGTAGCGTCGAACTCATCCGTCCGGCGGCGCACCGGGTGCAGACCTCCTTCGGCGAGCTTGCCTACGATTACCTGATTCTCGCGCCCGGCGCGGGCCATTCCTATTTCGGGCACGACGACTGGGAACCCTTCGCACCGGGACTGAAAACGCTCGAGCACGCGCGCGCCATCCGCCGCCGCGTGCTCGAGGCCTACGAGGCGGCGGAGCGCTCCCGTGACGCGGCCGAACAGCGGCGGTTGCTCAGCTTCGTCATCGTGGGCGGCGGGCCCACCGGCGTGGAGCTCGCCGGGGCCATCGCCGAGATGGGCCGCTACACGCTCGCCCGCGATTTCCGCAACGTGCACACGGAGCTGACCCGCGTCACGCTGGTGGAGGCCGGACCGCGGCTGTTGCCGGCGATGCCGGAGCTGCTGTCGGAGTATGCGGCCCGTGCGTTGCGGGGCCTCGGTGTGCACGTGCTCACCGGCGCCGCCGTCACGGGCGTGTCGGCCGCCGGCGTCGAGATCGACGGGCGGCATCTCGAGGCCGCGACGGTGCTGTGGGCGGCGGGTGTCACCGCCTCGCCCCTCGGGCGTCAACTCGGGGCGGAGACCGACCCGCAGGGCAGGGTGCGCGTGGAGCGGGACCTGAGCGTCCCGGGCCGCCACGAGGTGTTCGTGGCGGGGGATCTGGCGCGCTTCGTGTCCGAGGACGGCACGGCGCTGCCCGGCATCGCCGCCGTGGCCCACCAGCAGGGGCACCACGCGGCGCGCATGATCCTCGCGGACCTGGAGGGCCGCCCGCGCAGTCCCTTCCGCTACCTCGACAAGGGGCAGATGGCCACCATCGGCCACAACCGCGCGGTGGCGGACATCCGCGGTCTGAAAGTGAGCGGACGGATCGCCTGGCTTATATGGGTGTTCGTGCACATCTACTATCTCGTGGACTACCGCAACCGCATGGTGGTGATGCTGCAATGGGCCTGGACCTATTTCACCAACCGGCGCGGTGCGCGCCTCATCATGGACGACACATGACCGCGGGCTTGCCGCGTTAGAATGGCGCACCGAGACCGCGCAGACGGAATCCCCATGGACAAGACCTTCCGAGCCTTCCGCATCCATGAAATCGAGAAACGCATCGAGGCGCGTTTCGAGGAGCTTCGGCTCGATGACCTGGCTCCCGGCGAGGTGGTGGTGCGGGTGCAGTATTCCAGCGTCAACTACAAGGACGCGCTCGCCGCCACCGGCAAGGGCAAGATCCTGCGGCGCTTTCCCCTGGTCGGCGGCATTGATCTCGCCGGCACGGTGGTCACCTCTTCCGACAGGCGTTTCAAGAAAGGCCAGAAGGTGCTGGTGACGGGCTGCGGCCTCGGCGAGGACCACGACGGCGGTTACGCCGAATACGCCCGGGTGAAGGGCGAGTGGGTGATCCCTTGCCCCAAGGGCTACACGCCCCAGAGCGCGATGATGATCGGGACCGCGGGTTTCACCGCGGCGCTCGCCATCCACCGCATGGAGCACAACGGCACGCGCCCGAAGGGCGGACCGGTGTTGGTCACGGGCGCCACCGGCGGCGTCGGCAGCCTCGCCGTCAACATGCTGGCCCGGCGCGGCTACGAGGTGGTGGCGGTCACCGGCAAGAAGGACTCGCTGGAATACCTGAAGGCACTGGGCGCGAGCGGCATCCTGCTGCGCGACGAGATCGACTACGGCTCGCGTCCCCTGGAGCGCATCCAGTGGCAGGGCGCCATCGACAACGTGGGCGGAGACATGCTCACCTGGCTGACGCGCAGCGTGGGCTGGTGGGGCAATATCGCCGCCATCGGCCTCGCGGGCAGCCATGAACTCCACACCACCGTCATGCCCTTCATACTGAGGGGCGTGAGCCTGCTCGGCATCAATTCCATGGCGACGCCGAGGGAACTGCGTCTCAAGGTCTGGTCACGCCTCGCGCGCGACCTGAAACCCCCGAAGCTCAAGCTCATCGCGAACGAAACCGTTCCCTTCGCTGCGCTGCCCCAGGTCTTCCCCAAGGTGCTGGAAGGCCGGCACCGCGGCAGGATCGTGGTGCGCGTCGGCTGAACCCAGGCCAGGCTCAAGCCCCATGCTGTTGCGTTCCCTCACGAGCGGCTTGCGGCTCTTGGACCTGAGCCAGTTCGCCCTGGCGCGCGGACGCTGCCCCGTCTGCGGTCCGACGCTGCTCGTGAAGCTCAAGGACCGGCCCGCGGGGGTGCGCTGCCTGCGCTGCCGCACCGGGCTCACTTCCGCGGCGCTCATCGCCGCCGTGAAACGCGAGGTCCCGGACCTCCGCACCCGCCACGTCTATGAGCTTTCCTCCCGCGGCGCGGTGTTCCGTTACCTGCGCGATCACGCGGGGCGCCTCAGCTACTCGGAATATTTCGACGGCGCGGCCCGCGGCGAGACGCGACGCGGCGTGCGCTGCGAGGATGTGCAGTCCCTCACCTGGCCCGACGCGAGCTTCGATGTCTGCACCTCCACCGAGGTCTTCGAGCACGTGCCGAATGACCGGCGGGGCTTCCGGGAGATATGGCGGGTGCTGAAGCCCGGCGGCCTGCTGGCCTTCACGGTGCCGCTCAACCTGAACGCCCGGACCCGGGAGCGGGCGAGGTTCGCGCAAGGCAAGCTCGAGCACCTGCTCCCGCCGGAATACCACGGTGACCACCTGCGCGGCGCCGGCAGGGTGCTGGCGTTCCGCAACTACGGCACGGACATCGTGGAGCGCCTCCGGGAGGCCGGCTTCGCGGATGCGGTCTTCAGGCGTTTCCCATCCCACGATGGCTGGTTCGGCTTCCACCGCCACGCCGTCACTGCGCATAAACCGTTCTGAGTGGACCGAGAGGGCGCGGCGTTCCATACTGAACGCCGACCTTCGCCAGGACCGAAGCATGAGCCCCGAATTGACCTGCCTCGACCGGGAACTGGAAGCCCTGGATGCGCCCGGCCGCGTGCGGCGCATGGTGGAACTCCACGGCCGCGACGTGATCCTCACCACGAGCTTCGGTCCCACCGCCGGGGTGATGCTCAAGCTCGTCACCGACGTGTTGCCGGACATGCGCGTGGTGACCATCGTGCACGGCCACGAGACCAAGCGCACCCGCGAGCTGATGGACGTTTACCGCGCGCGCCTGAAGCTCAATCTCAAGGTCTATCGCGCGCCCCACCTGCCGGTGCCGGAGGTGGACACCCCCGAGTTCGCGCACTTCCAGCGGGTGGTGAAGTTCGACCCCCTGCAAGCGGCGCTCAAGGCCGAGGCGCCCAAGGTGTGGCTCTCCGGCATCATGCGCGAGGAGACCGCGGAGCGGCGCTATTTCCCCTTTGCACGCATGCGCGGCGGGATACTGGCGGTCTACCCGATGCTGGACTGGAAGCCGATGGACGCCATCGATTATTGCATCGCCCAGAAGCTTCCCATGAACGAGGACTACTACGACCCGAGCAAGGGCCCCCGCCAGGACCAGGAATGCGGCATCCACACCCGGGTCATGGAAGGCTGAGCGGCGGGCCTCAGGGCTTCTGGGTTTCCAGGCGCATCAGGCGCGTGCCGTCGGGGAAGCACTTGACGGTGACCGCCGTCACGCCCCGTTTGCCGCTCAGGTAACCCATCACCTCGGTGCTCCAGTCGCGCGGTCCGAGCAGGTAGGCTCCGGGCCGGTCCACCAGCGCGTCCGCCACTTGGTAGGCGTGCTCCACGCCCAGCGCCCCGATCTGCTGGTAGAAACGCGGGGAGAAGGTGCTCCAGCCGAGCTGGATGGGCCGGAAGTACAGCACCGGAGAGGCAAGGGGACTTAAATCCTTGAACGGCAATCCGTTGCCGGATTTCGCCAGGATTACACTGCCGGCATAACCCTGCTGCAATATCCTGAGCTTGTCGGTGAACAGGGCCGCGTGCAGCGCCTTGACCCCGCCGTCCTCAGCCTCGTCGCCGGCCACGCGGGCTGTGGCCGAGAGAGCGATGACCACGCAAAGACCCGCGGCGACCCAATCGAGGCGCGCCGGTTTCTCCCGGGCGCGCGCCAGAGAGGCCGCCAGCACGAGCTCCGTGAACGCGACGGCACCGAGGTAGGGGAATTCCACCCGGTAGAGGAAGGCGTAGTGCAGCGACATGTAGCAGGCGAGCCCCACCGCCCAGGGCGCCGCCAGGAGGCCGAGGATCTCAGGCGAGGGGCGCCGCCACGCCGCCAGCAACAGCAAAGGCAAGGGGCAGAGCAGCAGCAATAAATAAGGATCGGGAGGCCACAGGCGTTCGCGCAGCGCCTCACGCCAGTCCTTCCAGGACACGCCCCGGGGCGTCGCAGCGGCGAGCAGGGTCTGCATGGCCTCCGGTGTGTACTTGCGCTCGTCCAGCATGGTCCAGCTCAGCACACGCAGCAGGTCGCTGCGCTCCCAGTGCAGGGAGTCCAGCACGGGCTTGTTGTTGGCGAGCCTGAACTTCGCGAGCCTTGGCAGCCGGAAGAAGCGACCCCGCGGCAGGTTGAACGCCTCGTACTGCGCCTCCTGGGGTGTCATGGTGATGGCGCGCACGGCGCTGTCCGTCGCGAGATTGCAGAGCGCCGGCGCGAAGAACACGAGCGCGATGAGGCCGAGGCGCCGGGCCTCCGCTTTCAGGGGCTGACCGCTGAAGGCGAGGAGGCTGACCCAGGCCGTCGCGGCCAGCAGGAAGGCCAGCGCGCCGGTGGCCGCCTGGGGACGCACCAGCATACCCAGCATGAACACCAGGCCGGAGAGCAGGGGACGGCGCAGGCCCGGTCGGTGCTCGAGCGCGTCCAGGAATGCCCAAGCGGCGGCCGAGGAGCAGAGCATCACGCTGGTGGAGGTGTAGTCCAGGAAGACGAGTTCACGCAGATAAAAGATCAAGAGCACCAGGCTCGCAGCCACGGCGAACCAGGCCGGACGGCAGGCCCGCCACACGAGGCTGAGCCAAAGGAACAGCGCCAGCCCGTGGCAGGCATATAAGGCCGCGCCGTACCAGGGGAAGGACGGGGCCGCCGCGTAACCCCAGTGCAGCAGGCCGGTGAACAGCACGCCCGCGTAGGGCACGGGAAAGCCCTGTGCCGCGAAGTCGGCGATGGCGTTGTTGTCTCCCTCGATGAAACACGGCGTGATAAGCGCGGGCACGGCGATGACGAAGGTGAGCGACACGATCGCGAGCACGGCGGATTTCGGCGCGATCTTCATTTCGCGGTCTGCTCCAGCCGGTAGAGTCCGACGCGGCTGCGGATGGGCCGCACGAACTCGAGTTTGACGCGGCCGGGATCGGCGGCCCGCCGCAACAACCCCTTGCACCAGCCGGGGCTGCAAAGCACGTAGGCCTTGTCGGAGGCCGCGAGCGCGTCCACCAGCTCGTATCCGTGGGTGATGCCGAGGGGCGCGAGCTGCTGGTAGAAGCGCGGTGAGAACGTGCTCCAGCCGAGCTGGATCACCTTGAAATTCAGATGTTCTGGCTTGAGTGGGTTCGATTTCTCGAACTGCAGGCCGAACTTGGGCTGCAGCAGGATGATGCTGTCGGCATAATCCCGGTTGAGCACCCTGAGTTCCTGCTGGAACTGGATGCAACCGCCCACGGCCTTGCGGTGATTGAGATATTCGACGTGCAAGAGGAGCGCGAGTCCCGTGAAGGCTATGCCGGCGCAGCCGACTAAAGCCGCTCTCCAGGTGCGTGTACCGGAAGCCACTTCCCGCGACAGCAGCGCACCGCCGATCATGAGACCCGCGAGAGCGAATCCAGTCTCGAAGGGCAGCTCGACCCGGTAGGTATACGAATAGAACAGGTACATCCAAGTGGTCAGGCCGGCGCACCAAACGGGCGCGAGCATGCCGATGATGCCCTCCAGCGGGCGGCGGCGCAGCAGCGGCAGAAACAGCGCTAGGGAGGCGGCTAGCAACACCAGCAACGGCACGCGTTGGGGGAGACGCTCGACCGCTATCATGTAGAACCAGTCTGTCGTGAGCGTATAGTGTGGCGCCTGCTGCAGCAGTGTCTGTACCGCCTCCGGCGTGTATACCCGCTCATCGAAGAAGTTCCAGTCGAAGAAGTCCGCTGCCTGAAGGCGCGTCCAGTGCACCGACGCGAGCAGTGCCTTATCGGAGAGGATCGCCTGCTTGGCGGCACCACCCAGCCGGTCCAGCCTCCCGCGCGGCCCGTTGAAGGCGTCGTAACGCTGCTGTTCCGGCGTCGCGGCGTAATGACGCAAGACGCCGTCCG
>JBLNDO010000060.1:0-11121 GCA_050261675.1 Bacillota bacterium | reverse complement strand
ACTGTCGTCCTTTAGGCAGAGAATCCCCATGAACCGGATGGGGCAGCCCGATGACATCGGCAGAGTTGCCCTGTTCCTGGCTTCCGATCTTTCCAGCTATATGACCGGATCCCAGATCGTCGTCGACGGCGGAGTACTGTTGTCCTAATGTGACGCCGCCATGGTGCTCGGAACTCGCGCCTGCAGTATGTGGCTATACGCCTAGGGCCTATCGCCGAAATAGCGGATGCAGCCGTTCAGGTTGAACAGCTTCGGATAATCCCGCTCGGGGATATCCGCTCCAAAGGCCTTGTGCAGGCCGATGGCGAAGTTCAGGAAATCCAAGGAATCGAAATCCATCTGGTCGCGAAAGTTCACCTCCGGATCCAATGTCGCCGGGTCGACTTCCGGCGCCACCGCCGCGAGCGCCGCCAGCACTCGCACCCGTATTCCGCTCTCCGCATCGTTCACAGGGCCTCCGGCTTTTCCAGGGAGTTGCGTAGCTGGTCCAGGAACAGGGCGCCCCGGTGGCCATCGCTGACGCGATGATCCGCCGCCAGGGTCGCGGTGATCACGCGGCGCACTTCAGTTTTGCCCGCCACCGCCCAGGGCCGTTCCACCACCGTGCCGAAACCGACGATAGCCACCTGGGGCGGATAGATGATGGGATACGCGGAGTCCACGCCCTGCTCCCCCAGGCTGGAGACGGTGATGGTGGGTCCTGCCACCTCGGAACTGCGCATGTGGCCGCCGCGTACGCGGTTGACCAAGTCGAGGAATTCGCGCATCAAAGTGGCGAGATCCTTCTTGTCCGCATCGAAAAGCGCGGGAGCCACGAGGCCGCCTTGGCGCAGGGAGATGGCGACACCCACATTCACCCTCTCCGAAGGCTGGAATGCGCCGGCATTCCAGTAACCGTTGAACTCGGGATAGCGCTTCACCGCGAGCGCCGTGGCACGCAACAGGAACACGCCGTAGGCGAGACGCTCCGGCAGCGGCAGTTGCGCGTTCATGGATTGCATGCGTTGCAACACAGCGGAGAAATCCAGCGTCACCGACAGGTAGTAGTGTGGAATCTCGCGCTTGGCGCGGGCCATGGCCTCGGCGATCGCTTGGCGCATGCCGGCGGCCGGGGCGGTGGACGGTTTCGATGTCGCGGCCCGTTCCACGTCTTCGAGGGTCGCGACGCCGCCCAACGAGGCGGCGAGCTTCTCCACATCCATGCCTAATTCCAGTGCGCGCTTGCGTGCAACCGGGCTGATCTTTGAACGGCTGACTGCCGCAGGTGGCGGTGCCGCGATGGGTACCGCTTCACCGGTATCGATATAAGCCAGCGGCGTGCCCACCGGCACTTCCGTGCCGGGTTCTACCAAGAACTCAGTCACCGTGCCGCTCTCAAACACTTCCACGTCAATGGCGCCCTTCTGGGTCTCCACCACCGCGATAAGGTCTCCGCGCTTCACTTGCGCACCCGGTTTCACCAGCCACTCGGCCAGGGTACCGGCTTCCATATCGGCACCCAGGGAGGGCATGCGGAACTCAGCCACGCGGCTTCACCAGGGCGCGCACCGCCGCCGAAATGGCGGGCACCCGCGGCAGCGCCGCATCTTCCAAGTGCTTGGGATAAGGAATGGGCGCCTCGGCGGTGCAGATCCGCGCCACAGGCGCGTCCAGGTCGTAGAAGGCCTGCTCCATGATGCGCATCCCTACCTCCGCCGACAGGCTGCCGCTGCGCCAGCCTTCGTCCACGATCACGGCGCGGTGGGTGCGCCGCACCGAATCCATGATGGCTGCGTCGTCCAACGGCCGCAAGCAGCGCAGGTCCAGCACCTCCGCCTCAATCCCACCGACCGCAAGCTCCTCCGCCGCCCTGAGCGTCTTTCCAAGGGAGCCGCCATAGGTGATGAGGCTCACGTCCCTCCCCCGGCGCCGAACCGCGGCACTATGGATGTCCACGACGGCCGTGGGGCTCGACAACAGCGCTTTCTCGTTATAAAGCAGGACATGCTCGAAAATCAGCACGGGATCGGGACTCGCGAGAGCGGGCGCCAACATGCCGCGGGCATCCTCCACCGTGGCCGGTGCGAGCACTCTGAGGCCCGGAATGTGAGCGTACCAGCCTTCGAGACTGTGCGAGTGCTGCGCCGCGAGTTGCAGACCGGCACCGGTGGCCATGCGGATAACCAGGGGCACGCTGAATTGCCCGCCGGACATGTGCCTGAGCGTGGCCGCCACATTCACGATCTGATCCAGGGCCAACAGGCTGAAGTTGACCGTCATGATTTCCACTACGGGCCGCATGCCACCCAGGGCGGCGCCGATTCCGAGACCTGTGAATCCGGCTTCCGATAGGGGCGCGTCGCGGATGCGCTCGGGACCGAATTCCTGCAGCAGGCCCTTGCTCACCGCATAACAACCGCCGTAGGCGCCCACATCCTCGCCCATGAGGAATACGCGCGGATCCCTGTTCATCGCTTCCCGCAGCGCCTCACGCACCGCTTCCCGGTAAGTCAGGGTTTTTGCCGCAGTCTGCTCGTTCATAACTGGCCCGCCTGCGAGCCCACGACGTCGCGGCTGAGCGTCGAGACAGGTTCCCAGTCGCCAGCTTCGGCGAAGTCCACGGCTGCCTGCACTTGCGACAGCACTCGCGCCTCCATGGCACGGCGTTCCTCCTTATCGAGGAATTTGTCCCGTTCAAGCCTCGAGGCGAGCAGATCAATTGGGTCTCGCTCCTTCCACGTTTCCACTTCCGATTTCGGGCGGTACAACTCCGGGTCGAACATGGAGTGGGCCCGGAACCGGTAGGTGCGCAGTTCCAGGAATTGCGGCCCTCCGCCTGCCCGGGCCGCCGCCACTGCCTCCCGCGCTGCATCCCTTACCGCCAGAATGTCCATGCCGTCCACCACCCTCGAGGCGGCGCCGTAGCCCGCCGCCTTGGCGTGCACGTCCGGTTGGGATTCCGAGCGCTCGAGGCGTGTGCCCATGGCGTAGAGGTTGTTCTCACAAAAGAAAACGACGGGCAGCTTCCATAATACGGATAGATTGAGGGTTTCGTGGAACACACCCTCCGCCACCGCACCCTCGCCGAAGAAACACCCCGTGACCCGGGGCCGCGACAGCATCTTGTCCGCCAAGGCGAGCCCTGCCGCAACGGGCAGACCGCCCCCCACGATGGCGTGGCCGCCATAGAAGCGCGCCGCGGCATCGAACAGGTGCATGGAGCCGCCGCGCCCACCGCTCACGCCCTGGCGCTTACCGTAAAGTTCCGCCATGATGCGGCCGCCGTCGATCCCGCGCGCCAACGCGTGGCCGTGCTCCCGGTAGGTGGATACCACGGCGTCCTCGGAAGTGAGCGCCGCCATCGCGCCTACCGCCACCGCTTCTTCGCCGATGTAAAGATGCAGGAATCCGCGGATCTTCACGCCGCTGTAGAGTTCCACACAGCGCTCTTCGAAACGCCGGATCAGCAGCATGGCCTCCAGGAGCTTGTGGAGTTCAGGCTTCGCCCTCAGAGGGGGCGTCACGGCGCTCATGTCTGCGCCTCCAGGGTCGAAGTGTCCCCTTCCGGCAGCCCCAGTTCCCGGGCCTTGAGCAGGCGGCGCATAATTTTGCCGCTGCGGGTGTGTGGCAAGGAGTCCGCGAATGCGATCTCCTTCGGTGCCACCGCTGTGCCCAGGCGCTTGCGGGCGAAACCCAGAATGTCGAGGCGGAGGGCTTCGTCTGCGGTCCTGCCGGGCTTCAGACATATGAAGGCTTTCACCACCTCCAGCGCCACCGGGTCGGGTTTGCCAATCACCGCCGCTTCCGCCACCGCCGGATGTTCCATGAGGGCGCTTTCCACCTCGAAGGGGCCGATGAGATGACCGGAGGACTTGATGACATCGTCCGCCCGGCCCACGAACCAAAAATACCCGTCCGCGTCGCGCCACGCCAGGTCGCCGCTCAGGTACCAGCCGTCCACGAAACAGTTCTTGTACCGCTCTTCCTCTCCGAGATAGCCGCGGAACATGGACGGCCATCCGGGGCGCAGCGCCAGTTCGCCCTGGACGGCGGAATCGGTGACCGGCTCAAGATGGCCGTCGGCACCGCGCGCCACCACCGCCGCTTCCACGCCCGGCAGCGGCAGGCCCATGGATCCTGGCTTGATGTCCACGCCCGGGAAGTTTGCGATCATGATTCCACCGGTTTCCGTCTGCCACCAGTTGTCGTGGAACGGCCTGCCCAAAGCCTCCATACCCCAAAGCACTGCCTCGGGGTTGAGCGGCTCGCCGACGCTCGCCGCAAACCGCAGATCGTCGAAGCGGTATTGCCGTGCAAGATCGGTGCCGGCTTTCATGAGCATGCGGATGGCCGTGGGCGCGGTGTACCAGACGCTGACTTTCTCATCGCGCAACACCCGATACCAGCGCTCGGCGTCGAATTCCTCTTCGTCCACGATCATGCTCACCCCGTGAACGAGCGGCGCAATCACGCCGTAGGACATGCCCGTGACCCAGCCGGGATCCGCGGTGCACCAGAAGATGTCTTCGGGATGCAGGTCCAGGGCATAGCTGCCGGTGACGTAATGAGCCACCACCGCCTCATGCACATGCACCGCCCCCTTGGGGCGCCCGGTCGTGCCGCTGGTGAAGTGCAGTAATGCCATGTCCTCCGGCTGGGTCGGCGTGATTTCCGCGATGGTGCTGCCCGAAGCCATGAAGTCATCCCACGTACGCGCGCCAGGCGGCGCCGCAGCGCCACCCGCCTGCGTCAGTACCACCTGCTGCAGTTCCGGCAACGCGGCACGGATGTCCTGCACCTTGCGCCGGTAAAGTGCGGCGCTGGTCAGCAACAGTTTCGCCCCACCGCGCTCAAGGCGTGTCCGGATGGGCTCGGGTCCGAATGCCGAGAACAGCGGACAGAAAATCGAGCCGTTCTTGAGGGTGCCGAGAGCCGCGATATAGAACTCCGGCGTACGCCCACTCAGGGCGAAGACCCTGTCGCCCTTGCCGATGCCCGCGGCACGCAGGGCCGCCATGAAGCGGTCGCTGGCCTGCTTGAGGTCGGTGTACGTGTAATCTTCCCGTCGCCCATCCTTGCGTAGGAAGCGGATGGCGCGCTTGTTGCCGTTTGTACCTTCAGCATGACGATCTACGGCGGCATGGCCCATATTCAGCCCACCGCCGGGTAAGCCGCCGAGTTCGGCCCGTGCCCGCTCCCAGGAAAACACCTGGCGGGCATGGGCATAATCGCTCAAATTGGGTTTGACACGCCATCGGGCGATGTCATCACGAACGCGTTGACCGCTCACGGTGTGACTGCGTTACTTCACTGCCAGCACGTCACAATTCAAGTGCTGGAAAAGCTGTGCCGCGACGCTGCCCAGTATGGCCCGCTCCGGTCCTGTGCGATAAACGGTCCCCATCACGAGGAGATCGATGTGATAGGTGGCGGAAAACTCCGCGAGCGTATCCGCTGCGAATCCGTCGAGCATGTGCTGGTGGCGCATCTCGACGCCGTAGTCGGTGCATAGCTTCCGGAATGTCGTTTGATGCAGCTCACGAATTTCCTGGACCACTGAGTAGTCAGGAACCCAGCCACCACCGAAGCCGGCTGCACTGGCCAACAGGGGCACAGGTTCGAAGACGTGCACGACATCGACGGAGGCCCCGGTAAGCATTCCGTATTTTTCGGCGGCGGCGAGGATCCGGGAATTAAGTTCGTGGGGACGGTTATGCTCATCCAGCGGATCCACGGCTGCCACGAGGTGCGCCGGAAGATTGTGATTGCCGGGTTTCACCAGCATGAGTGGTGCCGGGCAATGGCGCAGCAGCTCGTGATCATGGCCGGTCAGCATCAGACGTTTGAGCGCCGGCTCCGCATGTACATCCTTGATGACCAGATCCGGCTGCAGCTTCTCTACTTCCTCCAGAATCTGCGCCGTGAGCCCATATCCCCAATGGACACTGGTCTTGACCGAAAATCCCTCACGCCGCAGATGGGCGGCGAACTGTTCCAGCGCACGACGTCGGCCCTCCAAATAGGCAGTCATGTCGAAGCCTTTGACCCGGGCCTTGGCAAGGCCGGCATCGAATTCAAACAAGGCAAGCGTAATCTCGGCTTCGCTCTGCTTCGCCAGCGCCATGGCCCTGAATAGCGCCGGCGTACGTTCCAAGCTGGGCGGCACCAGCACCATGTAGAGGGGGCGCTTGTTCACGTGAACCTCCGCGTCTAGTTAGGCGTCCTAAATCGTAATCTGTACCCCCGCCGGCTGGTTCGCATTGACTTGGATCATGCCTGCCGCCCAAGTGGCGTCGCGGCAGGATTTAGGTCGTATTTCTTGTTGTCCCAACACCTGTGCCGGACTGATTTGGATCAAGGCGCAGCAAGCCGATCTGCCCTATTTTTTCCCTGAAATAGCCGCCCCTATCGCCTCCCTGGGAAGGTCGAAAACTATGCCCCTGTCACCCAAGAGACGCGTCCTGCTTGTCGCCACGGCCGCCCTGGCCACGGCAGCGATCGGTGTGAGCGTGGCCTATGCGGCATGGCACATTTTCGGAGGCAAGGACACCGCGCTCACGCTCTCCGGCAATATCGAGGCCCATGAGAGCGTGCTGAGCTTCAACGAGGTGCAGTCACGCATCGTCGTTCTGCCTTTTGACGAGGGCAAGACCGTGACGGCCGGCATGGTGCTGGCAAAAGTGGACGATGCGGTTTACCGGCAACAGGTGGAAATCGCCCGGGCCGCCCTCGAGATGCAAGAACGCCAGAAGGCTGCCGCGGCCCAGAACCTGGTGGCCTGCCGCAAGACCGTGGACAGCGACGAGGCGGACTTGGCCCAGAAGTCCCTGGATGCAGAACGCACGCAATCCCTCTGGTCACAGCACTTCATTGACACCTCAACCCGCGATCAGGCCGCTACCGCCCTCAAGCAGTCACAGGCTGGCCTGGAACGGGATCGGGCACTCGTCGGCGTCGCAGAGCGAAACCTGGAGCTCGCTGAGGCCGGCGCCCGGAGCGCGGATCAGAACCTGAAACAGGCGCAATTGGTGGAAGGCTACACTGCGCTGGCGGCGCCTTACGATGGCGTGATCCTGGTGCGCCAGGCTGAACTTGGGGAGGTGGTAGCGCCAGGTACACCCATCTTCACGCTGGCAGACCTGGACCATGTGTGGCTTCGGGCCTACCTGAACGAGACCTACTTGAGTCGCGTGCGCCTCGGACAGGCAGTGACCCTTACCACCGACAGTTACCCGGACAAGAAGTACTCTGGGCGCATCTCTTTCATTTCCTCGAGCGCAGAGTTCACACCCAAGAGCGTGGAAACCCACGAAGAAAGGGTGACGCTGGTCTACCGCATCCGCATCGACGTGGATAACCCGACCCACGAACTGCTGCCCGGCATGCCGGCGGATGCGCATATCAACCTTTCCCCCGGCGGCTGAGCATGGACGCCGGATCGGCCGTCATCGCTGTCGACAAGCTCTGCAAGCGCTTTGGCCCGGTCGCCGCTGTGGACGGCCTGAGTTTCAACGTGCGCCGCGGTGAGATCTTTGGCTTGGTGGGCCCGGACGGCGCCGGGAAGACCACGGCGCTACGTATGCTCGCAGGCGTCATGGCTGCCGATGGCGGGGCTGTTTCCATTGACGGCGTGGACGTGATGCAAGACCCCGAAGAGGTGAAACTGCACCTGAGTTACATGCCGCAACGCTTCGGTCTCTACGAAGACCTTACGGTCAACGAAAATCTGCGCTTCTACGCCGACCTCTTCGAGATCCCCGCCGCGCTCCGTGAGGAGCGCGCCGAGCGCCTGCTACGCGCCTCAGGCATGGTGGAATTTCGCCAACGCCTCGCCGGCCAGCTCTCCGGCGGCATGAAGCAGAAACTCGGCCTGTGCTGCTCACTGGTGCATACGCCCAAGGTGCTGCTTCTGGATGAACCCACTACAGGGGTGGATCCCGTCTCGCGCCGTGACTTCTGGAGCATTCTCTACGGGCTGCGCGAGGAAGGCGTGACCATCCTCATCAGCACGGCCTATTTGGATGAAGCGGAGCGTTGCGGGCGGCTCGGCCTGTTGCACGAAGGCAAGCTCATCCGCTGCGACACGCCTCGCGCGCTCAAGGCGATGATGCCGGGCACGGTGCTCGCCATCGTCGTCGCCGACCCGCGCACCGCACACCGCACTCTCGATGGCGCGGAGGGGGTCAGCGGCCTGCTCCTGGTGGGCGACGGCGTGCACGCGGTGGTCGACGATTCGGTGCGGCGCGTCCCGGAGTTGCAGGCGCGGCTGCGCAAAGCCGGCGTCACAGACGCCAAGATCGAAGTCACGTCGCCGACGATCGAGGATCTGTTTGTGGCCTTGCTGCAGCGCGGCGAATCCCATGGCGACTGACCAGGTGGTCGTGGAGGGACTGGTCAAGCGTTTCGGCGGCTTCACCGCGCTGGACCGCGTCAGCTTCCGCATCCACGCAAGCGAGATCATGGGGTTCATCGGACCGAACGGCGCCGGCAAATCCACGCTCATCCGGGTGCTCTGCGGACTGCTCTCTCCCACCGGGGGACATGCCTTCGTCAACGGCATTGACGTGGCGGCCGATCCCGAGAGCGTTCGCCAACAGATTGGCTACATGTCCCAGAAGTTCTCCCTCTACAACGATCTGTCGGTGATGGAGAACCTGCGCTTCTTTGCCGGCATCTACCAGGTGCCCCGTGCACTGCTGGCAGAGCGCATGCACTTCGCCCTGGACATGGCGGGGCTTCTGGGCCGCGAAGACGCGCTGGTCGCTGAGCTGGCCGGAGGCTGGAAGCAGCGTCTGGCATTGAGCTGCGCCATCCTGCACCGCCCGCGCATCCTGTTCCTGGATGAACCCACCTCAGGCGTGGACCCCGCCTCGCGCCGCCGCTTCTGGGACCTGATCCACACGCTTGCTGCAGAAGGCGTCACGGTACTGGTCTCGACTCATTACATGGATGAGGCGGAATACTGCAACCGCATCGCGCTCATCAACCGCGGCGCCCTGGTGGCCGTAGGAACTCCCTCGGAGCTCAAGCACCGCGCCCTTGGCGGGCAACTGCTGCGCGTGGAAGGCGACCGCCTTGGGCCGCTGCTGCGGGGGCTGCCGGGCGGGCCGGGCGTGCGGGACGTGGCGGTGTTCGGCAACGCCCTGCATGTATTCATCCAGAACGGAGCAAACGCGGCCGGAACCCTGCGCGCCTGGCTCGACGGGCAGAAACTCGCATTCACGCACATCGAAACCATCGAGCCCTCACTGGAAGATGTATTCGTGCACCTGGTGGCGGCCAGCAACGCCGCTGGCAAGGCCGCATGAGATTCAGGCGCCTCCAGGCCATCGGCCTCAAGGAGGTCCTGCAGATATTGCGCGACCCCCGCAGCCTGATGCTGGCGTTGCTACTGCCTGTCATGCAGATCCTGCTCCTGGGTTATGGCGTGACCCTGGATGTGTACCACATCCCGTTATGCGTCTACGATGCCGAGGCGAGCCAGGACAGCCAGGCGTTCTTGAAGCGCTTCCAGGCCTCGCGCTACTTCACCATCGCCGTGGAATCATCCAGCGTGCGGGAAGTCATCGCCAGGCTGGACAGCGGCGCCTGCAATGTGACAATCGTCATTCCCGCCGGCTTCACACGATCTCTGGCCTCGTCAGGCCAAGCGGAGGTCCAGGCGCTCGTGGACGGCACCGATTCCAACACTGCCACACTCGCGTCCGGCTACGCACAGGCAGTGGTGGCAGGATACAGCGGAGACATACAGCTCCAATGGCTAGCCGCGCACGGAAGGACGGCGTCGGTGAGCGCGCCGCTTACGGTGCAGTCGCGCGTCTGGTACAACGAGGATCTGGAGAGCCGCAACTTCATTATCCCGGGCATCGTCGCGCTCATCATGGCGTTGATCGGGGCCCAGCTCACCTCCCTCACCATCTCCCGCGAGTGGGAACGCGGCACCATGGAGCTTCTGGTATCCACGCCGGTAACGCCCATGGAGGTCATGCTGGGCAAGCTCCTGCCCTACTTCCTGATCGGCCTGCTGGATGCCGCCATCTGCCTGTGCTTCGCCGTATTTTGGTTCCAGGTACCGTTCCGCGGCGCCCTGTTTACACTGTTTTTCATCACCTCGCTGTTTCTGACCGTGGTGTTGGGGCTGGGTTACCTCATCTCGGTGGCCATCCGCAGCCAGCTCGGCGCAAGCCAGATCGCCCTGCTGGTGACCCTGCTGCCCACCAACCTGTTGTCCGGACTCGCCTTCCCCATCGATCAGATGCCGGCACCCATCCGCGCCATCACTTACCTGGTCTACGGGCGCTATTATGTGACCTCCCTCAAGGCCATCTTCCTCAAGGGCTCGGGCATCGCCGAACTGGTGGTGCCCGTGCTCATCATGCTTTTGTACGCCACGGCGGTGGCCTGGCTCGCCGCCCGCGGCTTCAATAAACGGCTGGAGTAGGCGATGCTTACCCGGGTCTGGCCATTTGTCCTCAAGGAGTTCCAGGAACTCAGGCGCGACCGCTATGCGCTCATCCGCCTTATCGTGCCGCCGGTGCTGCAGATGCTCGTCTTCGGCTATGCCGCCACCTTCGAGGTCTATCACGTCTCCACCGCGGTACTGGACCAAGACCGCAGCCAGGAGAGCCGCGAACTCATTTCGCATTTCACGGCCAGCAGCCGCTTCCAAATTACCGAGGCAGCACGCACAGATCGGGACATCCGCGATGCCGTGGAGAACGGCGACGCGGTGGTCGGGCTGGTGATTCACGCCGGCTTTGCCCAGGATCTCCGCAACGGCCGATCGGCACCGCTACAAGCGGTGGTAGACGGCACCAATTCCAACACCGCGCTGATCTCCCTGAACTACGTGGGCCAGATTGCGAACCA
Organism: Bacillota bacterium; assembly: GCA_050261675.1. Taxonomy (GTDB): domain Bacteria; phylum Pseudomonadota; class Gammaproteobacteria; order Natronospirales; family REEB76; genus DASUBN01. The sequence goes on along the minus strand of JBLNDO010000060.1, from coordinate 273 downwards.
GTTTTCCAACGATTATGCGCGCGACCTGGCGGCACGCACCTCGCCGCTGCTGCTGACGCGTCTTCCCCGGGTGACGCTCCAGACACGCGCCTTCTACAACCCCAACCTGGACGGCAGGTGGTTCTTTGTGCCAGGTATCATCGGCACTCTCATGCTCATGATGATCGTCAATCTGACGGCCTTCGCCATCGTTCGGGAGCGTGAGATGGGTACGCTGGAGCAGATCATGGTGACGCCGTTGCGATCGTACGAATTTATACTCGGCAAGACTGT
>JBLNDO010000059.1:0-73234 GCA_050261675.1 Bacillota bacterium | reverse complement strand
ACCAGCGGGTACTACGAGTGGGATATCTACGCCTACTCCGGCAGCGGCACCTTCCAGTTCTGCCTGAAGCACCCGTAACCGTTTAGTTACTGAGGATCGCCTTCGATCCGGGCCCGCGGCTTAACCGCCGCGGGCCTTTTCTTTTGATGTACAGGGAAGTACGAATGCCGCGGGAGCCAGGGACGGCGGGAGCGGCGGGTGATATGATTTCCGCCCTTCTCCAGCCCCTTCCCTCAGACCGTTCCGGCCCAGCCCCGACATGAAAGCGCTCTCCATCCAGAAGCTCGTCAAGACCTACAAGAACGGCGTACAGGCCCTCAAGGGCATCGACTTCGAGGTGGAGGAAGGGGAGTTCTGCGCGCTGCTGGGGCCCAACGGCGCCGGCAAGACCACCACCATCGGTATCGTCACCTCGCTGGTCAACAAGACCTCGGGAACGGTATCCGTGTTCGGCCACGACATCGACCGGGAACTCGAGACCGCCAAGTCCTGCATCGGGCTCGTGCCCCAGGAACTCAACTTCAACCAGTTCGAGAAGGTCTTCGACATCGTGGTGAACCAGGCCGGCTTCTACGGCATCCCCCGCGCGCTTGCCCGGCAGCGCGCTGAGAAATACCTCACCCAGCTCTCCCTCTGGGACAAGCGCAACGACATGTCCCGCACCCTCTCGGGGGGCATGAAACGGCGCCTCATGATCGCCCGGGCGCTGGTGCACGAGCCGAAGCTCCTGATCCTGGATGAGCCCACCGCCGGCGTCGACATCGAGATCCGCCGTTCCATGTGGGAGTTCCTGCGCAAAATCAACCGGGAAGGCATCAGCATCATCCTCACCACCCATTACCTGGAGGAGGCGGAGAACCTCTGCCGGCGAGTGGCCATCATCGATCAGGGCCGCATCATCGAGGAGGGCTCGACCCGGGATCTCCTGGCCAAGCTGCACACGGAGATCTTCGTGCTCAACCTGCGGCATCCGCTGAAGTCCCTCCCGAAAGTGGACGCTTACGCCGTCACCCAGGTGGACGAGACCACGCTGGAAGTGGAAGTCAGCAAGGACCAGGACGTGAACGCGCTGTTCGAACTCCTGTCGCGGGCCGGCGTGCAGGTGCTCAGCATGCGCAACAAGGCGAACCGGCTGGAGGAGCTGTTCATCAAGCTCACGGAGCGCAAGGAGGCTCGTCCATGAACCGCGTGCGCGAGAACTTCGTCGGCTTCGGCACCATCGTCAACCGCGAGATGACGCGGGTGCTGCGCATCTGGGTGCAGACTCTGGTGCCGCCGGTGATCACAGCGACGCTGTATTTCCTGATCTTCGGCAACCTGATCGGCCGCCGCGTGGGTGCCATGGACGGTTTCGACTACCGCGCCTACATCGCCCCCGGCCTCATCATGATGCAGGTGATCACCAACGCCTACGCCAACGTGGTGTCCTCGTTCTACGGCGCCAAATTCGGGCGCCATATCGAGGAGTTGATGGTCTCGCCGCTGCCCAACAGCTACATCATCATGGGCTACGTGGCGGGCGGGGTGCTGCGGGGGCTCCTGGTGGGCGCGCTGGTCACGGTGGTGGCCCTGTTCTTCACGGACCTCCACATCGAGCACCCCTTCATCACGCTCTCGGTGGTGTTGCTCACGGCGATCGTATTCGCCATCGGCGGGCTCATCAACGCGGTCTACGCCAAGAAATTCGACGATGTGACCATCATCCCCACCTTCGTGCTCACGCCGCTCACCTACCTGGGGGGCGTGTTCTACTCCATCCACATGCTGCCCGAGACCCTGCAGCTCGTGTCCCGCGGCAATCCCATCCTCTACATGGTGAACGCCTTCCGTTACGGCATCCTCGGGAAGTCGGATATCGACATCCTGACCGCCTACGGCATCATCGTCCTGTTCCTGGTGGTGTTGTATGCGTTCGCGCTCTATCTCCTGAACAAGGGCGTGGGGATGCGGAGCTGAGCTCCGCGACAAGCGCTCACTGCAGTTCCAGCGTCGCCGTGGTCTTGGTGTGGGAATCCTGTCCCAGGCCCGACTGCCGGCGTTCCACGTCTTCCCGCACCGCCACCAGGCGCCCGTTCACCACCTTGAATTCGGCAAAGTGGTCCTCGTCGAAGGTGAAGCAGAAAAAGAACTTGCAGAATTTGCCGTGGGCCTTGTCCTCGATCTTGAGCGGCACGCCGTCGGTGTCCATCCACACGGTCAGCGTGTCCTGCCAATCCTTCAGGTTGTCGAGCTGCTTCTTCGGAGCCTTGACCGGCAGGTCCATGCTGAGCGCCGTGACCTCGGCCCCGTCCAGGGTCGAGGGTTTCGTGACCGGCGACGTGGCGCCGTCCATGAGCACCAGCAGGGTGTCGGCGGCCGAGAGCATGTGGCGCAGATGGGACGGGCTCATCTCCCGTTGCAGGTCGGCCAGGGGCACGGGCTTGTCGGGGTCCGCGCTGTTCTTGCCCTCCTCGTCCGCCAGCGCCTGTACCAGGGCGGGGCTGAAATGGATGCTCAAACCGCCGTTGGCCTCGATGTCCATCTGCAGTTGCGCGCTCTTGGATGGATCCGGCGCCCCTTTGTCGTCGAAGGACTCGTAGCGTGCCTCTAGCACGCCTTTGATGCCGGTGTCGGCTTCGAGCGTCTTGAGCCTCGCCTTCAAGTCGCCGAGGGCGTCCGCACGCGCCTGGGGTACCAAAACCAGCCCCAGCAGCATCAGCCCGATGGGTATCTTCATCCGCCGCCTTTGACGGTAGCGGCATAGTAGGACTTCACGCGGGCCGGGGCGACGCCGGTGGCCAGCGCGATGAACAGGATGATGAGGCTGAACACCGCCACGGCGAACATGCCGTCGAAGATGCCGAAGGCGCCGGTGCCGCCCATCTCCTTGGGGCTGAAGTAGCTCAACACCCACATTCCGCCGAAGTACGGGAAGAGCCACCAGGCGTTGGCGAGGTCCTCGTCCGGCTCCTTGCCCTGGGTGTAGAGCTGCAGGAAGCGCAATGCATACACCGCCATGATCACCGCGATGATCAGGAACAACACGTTGACGGTGCCGAAGCCCGCCCAGTAGATGACGAAGTTGGAGGCGATGAACGCCGCCGGCGCGATCAGCCAGGCATTCCACAGCTTGAACGGGCGCTTCAGCTCCGGCATCACCCGGCGCAGGCGCAGTAGCACCACGCAGCCCAGGCCGTAGGAGAGCACCGTGGCCGAGGACGCGTAGTTCACCAGCTTCTGCCAGCTCGGGAAGGGGAAGAAAAAGATGCAGCCCACCACGAAGGTGAGCACCAGGGCGGTCCAGGGCACGCCGTGGCGGTTGATGTCCCGCAACCTCGAGGGCGCGAAGTCCTCCTCCGAGGCCGCCATCACCACCCGCGCGGTGGCGGTGGTCCAGATGTAGCCGCAGGCCATGGGCGAAATGATGGCGTCGGCGTAGAGCGCCATGGCCCACCAGGAGACGCCGAGGGTAAGCACCAGCCCGACCATCGGACCCGAGGCGAGGATGGGATTCGCGGAGGCACTGCCAAAATTCAGGCCCGCCCAGCCCTCCTTCGCCAGGAGTTCGGGCGGCACCGCCGCCACGAAGCTGTACTGCACGAACAGGTAGATCACCGCCGCCGAGAGGATGGTGCCCACCACCGCCAGCGGGATGTTGCGCGCAGGATCCTTGGTCTCGCCGGCGAGCTGGATGGCCTGGGTGAAGCCGAACAGGGAGAAGAACACGCCGGCGGTGGAGATGGCCAGGAACATGTTGGTGATGTCGCCGGTTTCATGCGCCTTGACCGTGAAGTTCTCGGGATGATGGGCGCTGAACATCAGCACCAGCACGGTGCCGATAGGCGCGCACACCTTGATCCAGGTGGCGAAGGTATTGAGCGCCAGCACCAGGCGCAGAATCAGGAAATTGAGCGCCACGAAGGCACCCATGATGCCGATGCTCACCACCATGCCGGTGCCGGTGAGCAGCCCCGTGGAGGTGTCCACCATGCCCGGCAGATAGCCGTTGGCGTAGGTGACGACGGCGAGCGCCTCCACCGGCGCGATGGTCACGTAGGCCAGGAACAGGATCCAGCTCCACACCCGTCCCACCAGGCGCCCGTGGCTGATGAGGCTGATGTGCATGAGCCCGCCGCTGCGCGGGAACAGTGGCCCGAGTTCGGCATAGACCATGGCGATCAGGCCCACCACCAGGGCGGCGATGGCCCAGGAGCCGATGCTCAGGGGGCCGGCGATCTGCGCCGCCTTCATGGGGCCGAACAGCCAGCCGGAGCCGATGGTGGAGCTCAGGCCGGCGAACAGCAGTCCGATGAGGCCGGCGTCTTTGCGCAGCTTGCCTTGTGCCACGGTGAATCTCCCGGGGATTCTTTAGGGTTGCGAGAGGCTAACGGGTGAGGCCGGTTCAAGCAAGCATGCCGCGAGCCGCATGCGGCTCGCCATGCTTGCCTGGCCGAACGGGCAGGCAGGGACAGCCGGCCCTGGGCTGGGCTCGGAGCAGGATGCGGAGAGCCGCCGCCCGCCGTGGCGCAAGCTAAATGCGACTTAACCTCACGAAACGCCAGGTCAGCAGCACGGCCGCCGTGGTGAGGCCGGCGATGAAGCCCGCCCAGATCGCCTGGGGACCGAGGTGCAGCGGGACGCCGAACAGCCAGGCGAGTGGGAAGCCCACGCACCAGTAGGCGAACACCGTGATGAGCATGGGCGTGCGGGTGTCCTTGTAGCCGCGCAGGGCGCCCATGGCGCTCACCTGCAGACCGTCGGAGAACTGCATCACCGCGCCCATGTAGAGCAGGCTCACGGCGATGGACGCCACCGCCGAATCGTGGGTGTAGACGCCGACGATCTGTCTGGGCAGAAGCGCCATGCTCAGCGCCGAAAGCAACTGCGAGCACATGCACAGGCCGATGCCGGTGAAGCCCGCGAGCCGCGCCTCGGCGCGGTCGCCGCGACCGAGCGCGTGACCCACGCGCACCGAGATGGCGAGCGCGATGCTCATGGGTACCATGAACACGAAGGACGCATAGTTGAGCGCGATCTGGTGGCCCGCCACGATGTCGGTGCCGAGCGTGCCCATGAGGAGGCCCACGCCGGAGAACAGTGTGGACTCCATGAAGATGCCGACGGCGATGGGCACGCCGAGCAGGAGCAGCTCGCGCTGCATGCCGAACTGCGGCGAATCGAAGCGCTCGAAGATCTTCAGGGGATGGTAGTGCGCGTGGCGCAGCACGAACGCCAGCATCCCCAGGAACATCAGCCACTGGGTAGCGGCCGTGGCGTAGCCCGTGCCCGTGGCGCCCATGGCGGGCAGCCCCAGCTTGCCGTACATGAACACGTAGTCCAGCACGCCGTTCACCGCGAGCCCGCCCACCGCCAGCACCACCATCACCCGCGTGCGGCCGATGCCTTCGCTGGTGAAGCGCAGCACCTGGTAGAGGCAGAGTCCCGGCATGCCCCAGGCGATCGCCTTCAGGTAACCGTCCGCCACCGGCACGATCTCGGGCTCGATGCGGATGGCCTGCATGAACGGCACCGTGTGGCGCAGCAGGAGCAAGGCACCCCAACCCATGAGTTGCGAGAGCCAGGCCATCTGGCGCGCATAACGGCCGATCTCGTGGTGCTTGCCGGCCCCGTGCAGGTGGGCGGTGGTGGGCGACTGGGCCATGATGAGGCCGAGCGAAAACAGGAACACCGGCGCCCAGACGCTGGAGCCCACGGCCACGCCGGCGAGCGTCTTGGCACCGAGGAGGCCCGCCATGACGGCGTCGGTGAGACCCATGCCCACCAGCGCCAGGTTGTGCACGATGATCGGCAGTCCGATGGCGAGCATGGCGCGGGCTTCGAGACGTACGGCGGGCCAGCGGGCTGGTGACATGGTCGGAGCGCTTGAGTCTCGGCTGCGAAAGGCCCGGGCATCATAGCAAGGCCCCCCTCAAAGTGGCATGATTAAAGGGTTCCCGCCCTCCGAAACTCCTTGGAGTCGCCATGGCTCAGACCGTCCGTCCCGTCGCGATCGTGGGGAGCATGCGCATCCCCTTCTGCCGCATCTTCACCAACTACGCCGACATCGGAAACCTGGAGATGCTCTCCGCCGCCGTCAAGGCACTGGTGGAGAAATACAACCTCAAGGGCCAGATCCTCGGGGACGTGGTGGCAGGCGCGGTGATGAAGCACTCCCGTGACTGGAGCATGACGCGCGAAGCGGTGCTCTCCTCCGGCCTCGACGTGCATACCCCGGCCCACAACTCCGACCGCGCCTGCGGCACCTCGCTCTCCACCGCCGCCGAGATCGCGGCGCGCATCGCCGTGGGCGAGATCGATTCGGGCATCGCCGCAGGCGTGGACACTGCGAGCGACGTGCCCATCGTCTTCGGCCGCCACTTCCAGCAGATCCTCCTGAAGAGCAGCCGCGGCAAGAGCTTCGGCCAGCGCCTCGCCCCGTGGCTAGGCTGGCGCCCCTCCGACCTCAAGCCGCACCTGCCCGGCGTCACCGAGTCCCGCACCGGGCTCAACATGGGCCAGTCCTGCGAGCTCATGGCCCAGGAATGGGGCCTGACGCAGCGAGAACAGGACGAGCTCGCCTACCAGAGCCACATGAAGGCGGCGGTGGCCTGGAAGGAAGGCTTCTACAACGACCTGGTCACGCCCTTCCACGGCGCCAGCACAGACAACAACGTGCGCGCCGACACCACGCTGGAGAAGCTCGCCAAGCTCAAGCCCGCGTTCGATCGGAAGAGCGGCAAGGGCACGCTCACCGCCGGCAATTCCACGCCGCTGACGGACGGCGCCTCGGCGGTGCTGCTCGCCTCCGAGGACTGGGCCAAGGCCCGCGGCCTGCCGGTGCTCGCCTACCTCACCCACACCGCCACCGCGGCGGTGGACTTCGCCGGCCAGCAGGGGCTGCGTGAAGGGCTCCTGATGGCGCCCACCTACGCGGTGCCGAAGATGCTCGACAAGGCGGGCCTGAGGCTTCAGGACTTCGATTTCTACGAGATCCACGAGGCCTTCGCCGCCCAGGTGCTGTGCACGCTCAAGGCCTGGGAGTCGGCGGATTACTGCCGCACCCGCCTCGGCCGGAAGGAACCCCTGGGGTCCATCGACAGAGCCAAGCTCAACGTGAAGGGTGGCAGCGTGGCCCTCGCCCACCCCTTCGGTGCCACCGGCGGCCGCATCATCGGCGCCCTGGCGAAGCTCCTTGCCCAGAAAGGCAAAGGCCGCGGGCTCATCTCGATCTGCACCGGCGGTGGGATGGGCGTCACGGCGATTCTTGAACGTTAACTCAAAGCTGCTGTGCTCGGCAGGGCGTTGTTGCGCTTCGGACTCGCAGTCGGTCACGTACATTAAGAGTACTCTCCCTCCTGCTCACCTCGCGCGCCTAGCCCTGTCTTCGCTCGCGACGCTTTGAGCGTTTACTAATAGAAATATTGAAAAAAGAGAAGCCCCGGAAACGGGGCTTCTCTTTTATCCGCTCGCGAACGCTTAAGCTTTGGACAAATCCGATGTGCAATTGGGACAGCGTGTGGCATTGATGTTGATGGTGGACCTGCAATACGGGCATTCCTTGGTGGTGACCGCCGTGGGTGCCTCGAGCCGCTGCTGCATGCGGTGCATGGCGCGGATCAGGAGGAACACGGAGAAGGCGATGATGATGAAGCTGATGAGGGTGTTCACGAACAACCCATAGTTGAGCGTCACCGCGCCGGCGGCCTTCGCCTCCGCCAGCGTCGCATAGGGACCGGCGAGCTTGTGGCCGTCCTTCAGCACCACGAACAGGTTGGAGAAATCCACGTTGCCGAGCAACAGGCCGATGGGCGGCATGATGATGTCGTCCACCATGGATTTCACGATGGCGCCGAAGGCGGCGCCGATGATGATGCCCACCGCCATGTCCACCACGTTGCCGCGCATGGCGAATTCGCGGAATTCCTTCAGCATGTGGCCGACCTCCCTCGGGGCGATGCCCGGAAGCATAGCACCGGCCCGGCAGTTGCTAGAATGCGCCATGGACAGGAATGCGGCTTTGAGCGGCACGGCCCGCGCGGGCGTGCTGCTCGTGAACCTGGGCACGCCGGATGCGCCCACTGCGCCCGCGCTGCGGCGTTATCTCGCCGAGTTCCTGTCGGATCCGGACGTGGTGGCCCTGCCCCGCCTCCTGTGGCTGCCCCTGCTGCATCTCGTGGTGCTGCGCACGCGTCCCGCGAAATCCGCCGCGGCCTACGCTCGCATCTGGACCGGGGCGGGCTCGCCCTTGCTGCTGAACAGCCGGGCCCTGGCGGACAAGCTGCAGGCGGATTTGGGGCCCACCTACCGGGTCGGCTTGGGGATGCGTTACGGCAATCCTTCCATCCTGTCTGCGCTCGCCGAACTCAAGGAATCCGGCGTCAGCCGCCTGGTACTGCTGCCTCTTTATCCCCAGTACGCCGCGGCCACTACCGCCTCCACGGAAAAAGCCGTACAGCGCGCCCTGAGGAAACTGAGCTGGTCGCCGGAATTCAGTTCCGTTCGGGACTACCACAACCAACCCGCCTACATCGCTGCCCTCGCCGAAAGCGTGCGGCAGCACTGGGACAAACACGGGCGCGGTCAAAAACTCATCCTTTCCTTCCACGGCATCCCCAGGCAGGTGTCGGACGCGGGCGATCCCTACGCGGGCCAATGCGCGGCCACGGCGGAGCTGCTCGCAGGCGAGCTCGGCCTTAAGGACGGCGAATGGCAGCTGGCGTTCCAGTCCCGCTTCGGTCCCGCGGAATGGCTGAAGCCTTACACGGAGGAGGCTCTCAGGGCATGCGCCGCGCGTGGCGAGAAGCGGGTGGACGTACTCTGTCCCGGTTTCGCCGCCGACTGCCTGGAGACCTTGGAGGAAATCGCCCTGCGCTACGCCGAAAGCTTCCGGCGGGCCGGCGGCGAGCGCTTGAGCTACATCCCGGCGCTCAACGCCGCCGAGCCCCAGGTGCTGGCCCTCCGGGAACTCGTGCTCAACGCCGTCCGTGAAAAGGCATGAAGATGCTGGGTGAATTCCTGGAAATCAGCCTCGCCACGCCGGACATGCTCCGGTCCCACGAGTTCTACCGCAAACTGGGTTTCACCGAGGCGCCCGCCAGTGACGGGCGCAAGTATCCCTATGCGGTGGTCACGGACGGCCGCCTCTATATCGGCCTGCACAAGCGCGGCGACGAGGTGCACGGACTCAGCTTCGTGCTGCCGGAGCTGCGCCACCACGTGGAGGGCTTCGAGGCCCTGGGGCTCGACTTTGAGTTCCGCGACATCGGCTTCCACCAGTTCAACCAGCTGGGCTTTCGGGACCCGGACAACAACCGGGTGATGCTCCTGGAGGCACGCACCTATTCGCCGGTGCACGCCGCCCACGTGCAGCCCACGCTCTGCGGTTACTTCCTGGAATACCGCCTGCCCGTGGACGACGTGGCGGCGAATGCCCGTTTCTGGGAGTCCCTGGGGCTCATCGTGGAGACGGTGGAAGGCGGTGAATCCGCCCAGGCCTCCTGGGGCGGGATCAACCTTCGTCTCACACGCGCCGGGCGCAAGGCGAAGCCCGCCCTGGTGTTCGCGTGCCCGGACCTGGATGCGGCGAACGCGCTCCTGGAGATGCGCGGCCTCGACGTGCAGAATGTCACGGGAGCCATCCGTGTCCCGACGCCGGAAGGCCTGGACCTCCTGCTACAAACCGAAGATATCTGACTGGCGAGGATCATGCCGTGAACTTCAACCTGGATCTGAATCACCTCGGCGGCACGCTGCTCTTTTCTGGATTCATACTGTTCTTCCTTTACCGGCGTTTTAGGCGCAACTTCGGGCGCCAGAAACTGAGCCGCTGGCGGCTCAAGCTGCGCATGTGGGTTCTGGGTGTTCTGGGCATGATCCTGCTGCCGTTCGCGTTCTTTTCGGCGGAACGGGCGATCGCCACGGTGCTGGGCGCCGGCATCGGCGTGGCGCTCGGAATGTGGGCCGCGAAACACACCCGCTTCCTGAAGCAGGATGGCAAGCTCTACTACATCCCCCACACCTACACCGGCATTGCGGTCTCGGCGCTGTTCATCGGCCGCCTCATTTACCGCTTCGTGGTGGTCGCCCCATCCGTGCTCTCCGTCGCCACCATGGCAAGCCAGGGCGCGAACCCGGCGGACTTCGGCGGCTGGCAGGCCATCAGCCACAACCCCGTGACCCGCACCATCTTCTTCATCCTCATCGGCTACTACCTCTATTACTACGGCTACGTGCTCCATGAGTCGGAACATCTGAAGCCGGAGGACTGGGAGCAGCCGGAATCCGCCAAACCCAACGTCGGCGGCAATCTGCCCGAGAAGAAATCGGGATAAGCCTTTAGTTCAGCAAAGTGTCCAGATGGTCGGGGTCGTTGAGCACCTGCCAGCGTCCGCCGTTGTCCGCCACCACCCGCTTCCAATGGTCGAGCCGGTCCAGGTATCGCTGCGGATCGATGTTGTCGGCGCGCTCCTTGGTCACGTCCACCGCCACCACTTCCGCCCCCTCGAAGGGCAGCTTGGATTTGCGCACATAACCCTTTGGCAGGTCCTCGTCCAGGTCGGAGAACACCATGATGTAGCGGTGGCCGGCGCCGGTCTCATCGAGGGTATCGGCGGCTTGTAGCAGTGCGCCGCTCACGTCCGTGTGGGCGCTGGGATGCCGGTCCTTGAAGAACTCGTCGAGGCGTGCGCGCAAGGCGCGTTTCTGCTCGTTGGCCACCGACGGCCGGTCATCGAAGGTCACCCGGGCGACCACATCCTTCTCGGTGAAGCTGGCGCTGTCGATCTTGCCCACGATCAGCGAGTCGCCGCTCACCAGCGTCCCCAGCAGGTAGTTGATCACCGGGTTCGCCTGGTCCAGCTTGTCGTTGTAGCTGCCAGAGACGTCAAGCAGCACGTACACCGCACGTGCGTGCCTGCCGCTGTCCGTGCATCCGGTCAACAGCGAAACGAGCATCAATACTGCAAAGCACAGGCTACGCATGAGACACCTCCTCAGGCGGCCTTCTTCTGGTTCTGACCATGCACGTGACCGGCGCGCGCTGCCCGCACCCAGCGCTCGATGAGCAACGCGGGCGACACCAGCGCGTCATACAGGGTCACCAGCAGGCGGCTCAGGGAATCGAACAGGTTGCCGATGAAGCGCAGCACGAAGGCCGTGAGCCTTAGGCCCGAGGCGGAGACCAAGCCGCCGACAGTGCGGCCGGAGTGCACGAACATCTCCAGCGGGATGGCAGCCCAGGCGAGCAGGAAGGGCAGGATGAAGCCCAGCACCATCTGCGCCAGGGAGGGCAACCAACGGTACTGGAACGCGGCCGTGGTGGCGACCGTGCCGCCCGCCAGCTGCTGGACCAGGGCCTCCTTGTCCGCCGCCAGCATGTTGCGCATGAAGCCCAGGCTCGCCTCAATGCCGGCCAGCACGAAGAGAAAAGCCAGCATCAGCCACATCACCCGGCGGCGCATCTTGTCCTCCATGGTGCCGATGGCGGGGAACAGGTGCGTGAAGCGCAGGCTGTCCATCAGGAACACGCCCACGGAGATCTCCATGGTCATGAGCATCAGCGCCGCCACGTCCGAGGCCTTGAAGGGCCCGATGTAGCTCGCGCCGCCCACCATCTCGGACATGGGCATGGCAATCAGGTTGAAGTTGATGATGCCGCCCAGGATGGTCACCACGAGCAAGAGCGTCGCGATGAAGAACTGGGTCACCGCCGAGGACTTCAGGCTCTCCTCCACGCTGTCGGTGCCCTCGATGATCTCCTCCAGGCGCGCGATCTGGGTGTCGATCTTCTGGGTGCGCTCGCCGAGGCCCGTGAAGAGCTTCTCCAGGCTCTCCAGCTTGCGGTTCATGAAGCGCCATAGGGGCAGCATCTTCTGCAGGAGCTCGTGGCGCTTGCCGGCCGCCTTGCGGTAGGCGTCCACCACATCCTTACTGGACTTGTCCAGCATGTTCTCCACGTTCTTGAGGATGTTGCCCACCATGGGGTCGCCGCTGGGCGGAATCTTGGCGATGGTCTCGATGGCCTGCACCCAGGGCGGTGGCATGGGCGGCACCTCGCCGGAGCGCTGGAAGTCTTCCTCCACCTTGGCGCCCACGCTGGAGAGCTGGCGGTTCAGGGCCGGATAAGCGGAGAGGTCCTTGTTCACGTAGTTCGCCACCCGCTCGAACTCCCGCTGCAGGCGCTGCACCTGGTGCTCCCGGGCCTGGAGCAGCATCACCTCGCGGTTGCGCTGGTTGAGCCGCTCCACCACGCCCATGAGCGCGCGAGCGCCGAGCCTGAGGCCGCGGTAGACGAGGCGTCCGATGGCCTTCAGCAGCTTATGGGCGGGCCAGCGGGCGATATACAGCACCGCCACCAGCAGCACGAGCCAGATGAACGCGGACAGGCCCGCATGATTGGACCACAGGGTCAGCAGTTTTTCCCCACTCATGAGTTATCTCCCGCGACTGGATTTCGCAGCCGCTCTTTTCACTTCGGGCGCGGAGAGTGCGCTTTCAAGAGCAGCCTGCGTGGGTCGCGGGAAGAACGTTAGTATGTAAATTCACGGCTTATCGTGACGGGAATCCCAATCCCGCCAGATAATCGGCGCAAGAAAAATTATGTGCCAAACGCTTAAGTAAACAACCCGGCATTACCGCGGGCGTTGGAATTTTCCCCAGGAATGTAACGATTTCTTAAATTTTCCCGTTTTACTTTTTCACGCGCTCCAGCCAGACCGACAAACCCTTGACGTTCAGGTCGACGTCCATTTTCAACCAAGTATCGACGGTATTCTGATCGAGCGTGCAACCATGCTCGCGCACGCCTTGCACGAGATGGGCATGCAGTTTCTTCTTCATCTTCTCCAGCCGCTGCTCACCCGCCTCCTTCAAGCTCCTGGCGATACGGACGTGCGCGTCTATCCCCTCGTGCATGTCCTGGGCGAGACGCGAAAGGCCCGTGACGCGGCTGTAGTGCGTCAGGAACACCGCTTCCGGTTCGTAAGACATGATTCGGTCGAGCGACGCATGCGCCTGGTCCGGATCGAAGTGCACCGGCGTGGTGGCGGGGAAGATGAACGGACCCTTCGCGGTGTCGAATACCCGGTAGGAAATGCCGAAGGTGTCGCCCGTAAAAACGCTGCTGCTCGCCTCGTCCACGATGCAGTAGTGGTGCAGCGCATGGCCCGGCGTATGGATGAGCCTGAGTTCGCTGTCGCCGAGCCGCAGCGCCATGCCGTCCGTGGCCTGCAGGAGGCGCTCCGCCGGGATGCCGGGAATCTCGCCGTAGAGCCGGCGGAACTCCGCCTCGCCGTATACGGCTTTGGTGCCCTCGATGAGCTTTTCGGGATGCACCAGGTGGCCCGCCCCGCGTGGATGCACCACGGCCTTGGCGTTGGGCAGATGTTTCATGAGTTCGCCGGCGCCGCCCGCGTGGTCGAGATGAATGTGGGTCAGCAGCACCCAATCCACGTCTGCCCGGTCGACGCCCAGGGCCACGAGCGCGGCGAGCAGCCGCGGCACCGAATGGGTGGTACCCGTGTCCACGAACGCGGCGCGACCGTCGCGTACCACCACATGGCTCGCGTCTAGGCGCGGCCGCACATAATCGGTGTCCACGGCGGCGATGCCGTGCTCGAACTCCTGGAGCGCGGGAATGTCGGTCATGGGTGCATGCTCGGGGCGGTCGGGCATTGTAGCGCCCGGGCCGTCAAGCCTTGTGCCACAAGGGGGAAGCAGGCTAACCTTTACATAATCCGATGGCCTACGCATACCGCAAAACCCTGGCGGCCGCCCTCCTCGCCTTGTCCGCCCTCCACACCAGCCGGGCCGCGCCCACGCCGGCGCCGGCCGCTGCCACGGGCAGTGCTCCCGCACCCCTGGTGAAGGTGACGGTGGCGCCCGCGTCCGCCACCGGCGCGCCGGCGGCGGCGCTTTCCGGAACCGCCACGGTCAACAAGACCGAAGTGACCTGGGATCTCGACCCGTACTACTCGGACGTGGACCTCAACATCCCGCTCACCGACAAGCCCATCCCCACCATCACTTCCGACAACGAGGCGGTGATCTACGCCGACCTCATCAAGGGCTCGCTGATCCCGCGCTACATGCTGCTGGAAGCGAGCGTCTATCCCATGCCGGTGCTGGGCACCTATCTCAAGGGCCACACGCCCGGCTTCTACCAGGAGGGCGAGATCAGCCACACGGGCGTGAACGTGATCGAGTCCGCCACCGCCGGTTACCAGGAGCCCTGGGCCCTGTCGGCCTTCTTCGGCAACATCGCCAACCTGGTGCGCCCCGGCGAGGAACAGGGCCGCAACAACTTGGGCTACACGGGTTACCTCCTGAGCGTCGGCGCCCAGCACATCAAGGACAACGTGCTCATCCAGGACAAGTGGTACGAAGTGGAGTGGAAGATCAAGGGCGACCTGAACGACAAGGGCGAGAAGCTGCAATGGAGCTTCCGGGTGGGCGGCAAGTTCAACGCCAACCCCTACATCACCGACGTCACCTATTTCGGCGTCCACCGCAACAACCTGGATTTCAACCAGCCCTTCCTCAGCTGGCTCAAGAACAGCGACGTGGACCTGCAGCTGTCCTTCTCCCAGCACGGCGGCCAGGTGGTGCGGGAGGAACTGGTGTTCGGCAAGAAATACCCGTTCCCGAACCTGGGTTATTCGCTGACCCTCGATATCGGCTTCATCTGGGACAGCCCGGATGAATACTCCGGGCCCTTGCGCACGAATCAGAACAGCACCCTGACCTTGGTGCTCCGTCCTGGCCTCGAGTTCTAGTCAAAACGGATCTTTTGCCATCCAGCGGTGTTGTGGCTGCTTAGCTGGAGGCCGAAATCTCTCGTTTCGAAACCCAATGGAACTCCGGGTCCGCGGTCGCCCCGCGGACCCGGAAGGCTTCGGATCCCGCTACTGACTCTTACTTCTTCTTCTCGTTGGCCACCTGGACGGCCTGCATGATCTCGCTGTCGGCCTGCTTCAGGAGCTCCTGCGCCTTCTTGGCGTGTCCGCCCAGGTCGAATTCATTCTGCTTCTCGGCCATTTCCAGGCTCTTCTGCGCGTGATGGATGTCCTCGATCGCAGCGCGAAGATTCGGATGTTCGACCTTGGCGAAGGAAACGGCCGCGGCGCCGAGCAGGGCACCGCAGACAACCGCAAGGATGATCTTCTTCATGATCGGTATCTCCCTAAGGATTTAGATGGGTAAGACAATACAAGACAATGCTTTTACCGCCGCAGGGTTTACCCCGGCCGCGCCTGCATTTCAATCGGATTTGACAGATGGCGGTCACGATCCCGTCGCATTTGCGCAGGCACAGGTTCTCCGCCGCGACGCGCAGCCAGGTCAGGGGCCTGAGCCATAATCGCCGGGGGTCGTGGGGTACGTGCTACCCGGTTCAGTTCTTAAGCGGTAAGACCCAGGGGCTCATGAGCGGCGATATCTTCGCCACCTTGCCCGCGATGGCCTTGGCGTCCTTGCGGGAGGCCGCCTGCATGATCACCAGCCGGTGCCATTCCTTGCCCTTGATCGTGACGGTGGTGTCCTCGCTGACAAAGCCCGCCACCGCCAGCTTCTCCATCAGGTCCAGCACGTCCTCGTCGTTGGTGGAGGAGAGCAGCGCAATCGTCCACTTTCCGTCGTCCGTCAGCACGCCGGTGCCGGCGGCCACGTCGGTCTGCGCCGCCCAATCGGCCACGTTGTCCTGGGTCACGGCCTGGTCCATCTTCATGTTGCCGCCACCCGTGTCCATGGTCATGTAGTGCATGGGTTGCTCCATCATCATGGTTTGGTGGCCCGGCATGTCCATGGAGATCTTGCCTTCGAGCAACGCGACCAGCGAGCCGTCCGTGCCCGCCCGGCCCCAGACGTCGGTGCCGCGCAAGCCGATGGTGGCGGTACCCACCTGGATGTCCACCTGGCGGCGCTGGCTCTTGCCCACCAGGCTGGTGGTGAAGCGGAACACGCCTTTCAGCACGTGCAGCACGCTCTTGAAGAGGCTGCCCTGCTGATCCTGGGCCATCTGCATCATGGGCGTGGCGAACTCGGTGTTCTCCCCGAGCTTGAGCGTGCTCTGGTCGGGCAACGCCACATAGACGCGGCCGCCGCCGGCGGTGCGCAGCGTGTCACCGTCCGCCACCAGCATGCCGGGCTTCACGGGGGTGGCGGCGCCGCCGTGCACGAGCCACGCCGGGGACTGCACCGCGACCACCTTGCTGCCCGCCGGGGGATTGGCCGTAGCGGGGGCAACCGTTGAGGGGGCCGGGGCGGTGGCGGCCTTGGCGGGCGTGGCGGCGCCGTAGGAAGCGACGCTCAGCAGGCAGGCGATGGCGGCGGCGAGCGCCAGGCACGATGGCTTGGACATGGTCGGCTCCCTGGAAAGAAGGATGCTTGGAATCGCTTGTCGGGGAATTATACGCAGCCACCCCCGGGCCGGATGCAGGGGCAAAAGCCCCGCAGATCCAGGGGGTTCAGGCGGGAATCGCTTCCAGGTCGTAGTCGGCGGCGCCCGTTACCTTCACGTCCGCGAACCGGCCGGCCTTGAGGGCCTGGGCCTTCGCGATGCGCACCACGCCGTCGATCTCCGGCGCGTCGGCGAAACTCCGGGCCAGGGCCACGTCGCCCTCCACCTGGTCCACCAGCACCTTGAGCCTGCGCCCCAGGAAACGGCCGAGGCGGGCGCGGCTCACTTCCGCCTGGGCCTGCATGAATTCGGCGCGGCGTTCCTCCGCGAGTTCCGCCGGCACCGCGTCCGGCAGGGCGTTGGCGTCGGCATCCTCCACCGGCGAATAGGCGAAGCAGCCCACCCGGTCCAGTTCCGCCTCCCGCATGAAGGCGAGCAGTTCCTGGAAATCCGCGTCGGTCTCGCCCGGGAAACCCACGATGAAGGTGGAACGGATGGTGAGGTCCGGGCAGATCTTGCGCCAGGCCTGGATGCGCTTCAGGGCCTTCTCCCCGGCCGCGGGACGCCGCATGGCCTTGAGGATGCGCGGGCTCGCATGCTGCAGCGGCA
Organism: Bacillota bacterium; assembly: GCA_050261675.1. GTDB lineage: Bacteria > Pseudomonadota > Gammaproteobacteria > Natronospirales > REEB76 > DASUBN01. The sequence goes on along the minus strand of JBLNDO010000059.1, from coordinate 56,253 downwards.
CGTCGAGGTAGGGCAGCACCTTGCCCTCCGCCATGAGCGGGATGATCTCGTCCACGTGGGGATAGGGATAGACGTAATGCAGCCGCGCCCACACACCCAGTTCACCGAGCGCGGTGCAGAGATCGGTCATGTGGGTGCGCCATTCCCTCTCGCGCCAGCGCCCGCCAGCGTAACGCAGGTCCACGCCGTACGCGGACGTGTCCTGCGACACCACCAGGAGTTCCTTCACACCGTCCTTGACGAGCTTCTCCGCCTCGCGCAACACCTCGGGGATGGGCCGGCTCGCAAGCTTGCCGCGCAGCTTCGGGATGATGCAGAAGCTGCACCTATGGTTACAACCTTCGGAAATTTTCAGGTAGGCGTAGTGCCGCGGCGTGAGTTTGATGCCGCTCGCCGGGATCAGGTCCACGTAAGGGTTGCGGGGCGGCGGCGCGAGCTGCGCGTGCACCGCCTTCATCACCGCTTCGTAATCGTGGGGGCCGGTGATGGCGAGCACGTCCGGATAGCGCTCGCGGATGAAGGCGTCCTTCATGCCGAGACAGCCGGTCACGATCACCTTGCCGTTCTCGGCCAGCGCCTCGCCGATGGCCTCCAGCGACTCCTGCTGGGCCGCCTCGATGAAACCGCAGGTGTTCACCACCACGAGGTCCGCCTCGCCATAGCCGCCCACCACCTCGTAACCCTCGATGCGCAGCTGTGTGAGGATGCGTTCGGAGTCCACGAGCGCCTTGGGGCAGCCGAGGCTCACGAAGCCGACGCGGGGGTTGGTTTGGGCCAGGGTGGAGGGATGGGCCATGGTCAAAAGGGACTGAAAAAGGTCGCGTATGCTACGCCCGGCCGGGAGGCCGGGCAAGTTCAGCCGTGCCCGTTGCTGAGTTCGTCGGCCAACGCAGGCATGGCATAGACCTTGCGCAAGGCCGCGAGCAGGGCGCGGTTGTCCAGGGCCACGGCGCGGTTGCTCGCCGGGTCGTACCAGAAATCGCCCCCCAGTGAATGGATGTTGCCGTCGAACACCAGGCCCACCACTTCCCCATCGCGATCGATCACCGGGCTACCGGAACTGCCCCCGACGATGTCGTTGGTGGTGACGAAATTCATGCGCGTGTCGCCGTCCAGCGAGGCCTGTGCCGCGACCCAGCTCGGCGGCAGGCGGAAAGGCCGGCTACCGGTGGCGCGGGCATAAAGGCCGGCGAAGTCGGTAAACGCCGGCACCTTGCGCCCGCCTTCCTCCCAGCCCTGCACCTGGCCGTAGGAGAGCCTCAGGGTGAAGGTGGCATCGGGATAGCTCGCGCCGTCGTCGCGGGCGAAGCGTGCCCGGGAGATGAGCTCGTTCTGCACGCGCACTACGGCCTGCACCTCGCTCTCGTAGTCTGTGCGCACCGCGCGCGCCTCCTTGTCCACGAGGAACGCGAGCCGGATCATCGGATCGTGGGAGATGTCCAGGAAATCCGGGTCCTCCCACATATGGCGGCGGACGGAGGCGGAATCGAGGCGCGAGCCTTCCACCGCCTGGTGCGCCACCTGCTCCGGCGAATCCTTCCCGAGCAGCTGCCTGATCAACGGGTCGTCGGCGCCGAGCGCGGCGCGCAGCCGGGTGAGCGACCAGCCGAGCATCAACTCCTCGTAATCCGGCGAGATGGGCACCTGCGTGAACAGCGCCTGCTTCACCTGCGGCAGGTTGACGTCGCGGAACTCCGCGAGGCGCCGGCCATTGGCCTTGGCCCGCTCCTCCGTGCCGCGCAACAACATGCGCGCGTAGTCGAAGAGCCTCGACTCGAAGCCCCAGGACTGTTCCAGCATGCGGTAGCGGGTCACGAGCGAGCGGTAACGGACCATGGCGTCGGCGATGGCGCTCCAGGGATCACCGTATTGCTTGACGCGCGCCGGATCGGCCAGCACCCAGTCACGCAACGCCGTCTCGTCGGCCGACTTGCGCGCGAGTTGCTGCGGGTCCTGGAGCGCGTCGAGCTGACCGAGGTCGGACTTGAGGACGTTATCCACGCTCTGCAGGTTGGCGTAGGCCAGGCGTTGCTGCTGCGGCCCCTCGTGGGCGAATTCCTCGAGGATTCCACGCAGCTCGGAGTAATACACCAGCGCCGGCATGATGTCGTCTTCGCGCAGCGCCTTGAGTTCCGCCAGCGTCCAGCCACGTTCGGTGGCGCCCGGATTGCCCGCGGTGAACACCAGTTCGTCCTCCGCCGGTTCGCGGGCGGCGAAGCGCAGGTAGGCCGCCTGGACCGGCTGGTCGCGGTCGTAGGCGCGCAGGATGGCCGCGTCCAGGGCGTAGCGCGGGAAATTGAAGTTGTCCGGATCGCCCCCGAAATCGGCGATGGCGCTCTCCGGCGCGAACACCAGGCGCAGGTCCTGGTAACGGCGGTATTTGTAGAGCGCGTAGCGGCCGCCGTGGTAGAGGTCCACCACCTGGCAGTTCCAACGGCGCGGATCGTCCTCGTCGCAATCCTGTTCCAGGCGAGCGCTCATGGCCGCGAAGGCCTCGGCGTAGCCGCTGCCGTTCAGGTCCTTGAGGCCGCCGGCCATCTTGTCGGTGACGTCGGTGGAGGCCTCTAGCTCGTCCGCCTCCATCTCGGGGCAGCGCACTTCCTCTTCCCGTCCGCGGGCGTAGAAGCCGTCATCGATGTAGTCCTTGTTGGGCGTGGACAGCTCCGCCAGGCACTCGTCCACGCAATGGCGGTTGGTGAGGATGAGCCCGTCCCGGGAAACGAAGGACGCGGAGCACCCGCCCTTCAGGCGCAGCGCCGCGTGCTGCACGTTGGCGAGCCAGTCCTGGCTGGGCGCGAACCGGTAGCGATCCTGCATCTCCTTCATGGGCAGGTTATCGAAGGTCCACATGCCCTCCTCGGCCCGCGCCGTGGCGAAGACGGCGAGGCACGCCGCCAAGACGCCCGCGATCGCCCCGATCCTGTTCATCCCCCACATCCCCGTGTCCCGCTCGCGCTACAAGGCCGCTTGGATATCGGCCTTCAAGGACTTGTCCTCGGGCACCGTCTTCGGCGAATAGCGGCGCACGATGCGACCGTCCTTGCCGACGAGGAACTTCTCGAAGTTCCACTGGATGTCCCCGCCGCCGGTCTCGCCGCGCAGCCAGTTGTAGAGCGGATGCGCGCCGGGACCGTTCACCTCGATCTTCGAGGTCATGGGGAAGGACACGTCGTAGTTGAGGCTGCAGAACTCCCGGATCTCCGCCTCGCTTCCCGGCTCCTGGGCGCCGAACTGGTTGCAGGGCAGGCCGAGGACCACGAGCCCCTGGTCCTTATAGTGGCGGTAGAGCTGTTCAAGTCCCTTGTACTGCGGCGTGAGCCCACAGGCGCTCGCCACGTTCACGAGCAGCACCGGCTTGCCCTTGTACTCTTTCAGGGACTTGGGCTGGCCGTCTATGGTCTTCACGGTGAAATCGTGCAGGTTTGGCATGTCGCTGCTCCTGGTGCGGGGCCCGGCGGGGCCGCCGCGCTTGGAAAAACGATACGCGTCCCAGCCCATGGCCGCCAGCACCATGGACCAGGCGAGCTGCCAGGGCCAGGGGATCTGGGGGAAGAGCATGAGCGCGAAGCCCCAGAGCCCGGCGCCGGCGGCGATGCCCAACAAGCGCATGCGTGGACGGAACACATCCAGAAGCGCGAGCGCTGCCGCGAGCATCCACCAGTCCAGGAAATCCAGCGATTCCAGGAAATAACGGATGGGATTCATGGCCGATGAATGGGGTCAGGCCGTCCTGCGCAGTGACCGCTTCTTCAAGTGCACCAGCAGGAGCGAGAGGGCGGCGGGCGTGACCCCGGGGATGCGCGCCGCCTGACCGAGGGTGCCGGGGCGCACTTCAACGAGCTTTTGGCGCACCTCGTTGGAGAGGCCGGACACGGCAGCATAATCGAAGCCCGCCGGAAGCGGCGTCTCTTCCTGGCGGCGGCTTCGGGCCACCTCTTCCCGCTGACGGGCGATGTAGCCCGCGTAGCGCGCCTGGATCTCCACCTGCTCCGCCACCTCCGGTCCGACGCCGGCGCTTCCGACCGCTTCGAGGGCGGTGAGCGCGGCGTGGCTCACGGCCGGGCGGCGCAGGAGTTCCAGTGCGTGGGTCTCCCGGGACAGCGGGCCGCCGAAAAGCGCCCGGCTCTGCTCCTCGGGAACGTCCAGCGGTCGGACGAGGATATCGCCGAGGCGCGCGGTCTCCCGCTCGATGGCCTCACGCTTGTCCGCGTAGGCACGCCAGCGTGCCTCGTCCACGAGCCCCAGTGCGCGGCCCTGTTCCGTGAGGCGCAGGTCCGCATTGTCCTCCCGCAGCATCAGGCGATGCTCGGCGCGGCTCGTGAACATGCGGTAGGGTTCGGGTGCGCCACGGGTGATGAGGTCGTCCACCAGCACGCCGATATAAGCCTGCTCGCGGCCGGGGCACCAGGGCGCTTCGCCGGAAACCTTCAGCGCGGCGTTGAGGCCGGCCAAAAGCCCCTGGGCCGCTGCTTCTTCATAACCGGTTGTGCCGTTGATCTGGCCGGCGAAGAACAAGCCCTCAATGAACTTCGTCTCCAGCGAGGATTTCAGGTCCCGCGGATCGAAATAATCGTACTCGATGGCGTAACCGGCCTTGAGGATTACCGCCTGCTCGAAACCGCGGATGGAGTGCACCAGCGCCTCCTGCACGTCCGTCGGCAGGCTGGTGGAGATGCCGTTGGGATACACCACGTGGGTGTCCAAGCCCTCCGGCTCGATGAAGATCTGGTGCGAGGCCTTGTGGGCGAAGCGCATCACCTTGTCTTCCACCGAGGGACAGTAGCGCGGACCCACGCCCTCGATGATGCCGGTGTACATGGGCGAGCGATCGAGGCCGCCGCGGATGATTTCGTGTGTGTGCGCGTTGGTGTGGGTGATGTGGCAGGACAGCTGGCGCGGGTGCTCCTCGCGATTCCCCAGGAAGGAGAACACCGGCGCCGGGTCGTCCCCCGGCTGCTCCGCGAGCCCGGAGTAGTCGATGCTGCGCCCGTCGAGGCGCGGCGGCGTGCCGGTCTTCAAACGCCCCACCCGGAACGGCAGTGCGCGCAAACGCGCCGCCAGCTTGTTGGAGGGCGGATCGCCCGCCCGGCCGCCCTCGTGGTTCTCGAGACCCACGTGGATGCGTCCGGCGAGGAAGGTACCCACCGTCAGCACCACCGCGGACGCCGTGTAGGTCCGGCCCTGCTCCGTCACCACGCCGTTGACGCGGCCGCTCTCCACCACGAGGTCGCCCACGGGCTCGGGGACGATGGCGAGGTTCGGCTGGCCCTCCAGGATGGCGCGGATCGCCTGCTTATATAGAGTGCGGTCCGCCTGGGCGCGGGTGGCGCGCACCGCCGGGCCCTTGCTCGCATTGAGAATGCGAAATTGGATGCCGGCCCGGTCCGCGGCCCGGGCCATGGCCCCGCCCAGCGCATCGATCTCCTTCACCAGATGGCCCTTGCCGATGCCGCCGATGGCCGGGTTGCAGCTCATGGCCCCCAAGGTCTCGAGCCTGTGGGTGAGCAGGAGTGTGCGCCGGCCCATGCGCGCCGCGGCGAGCGCGGCCTCGGTGCCGGCATGGCCGCCACCCACCACGATCACGTCATAGGCCTGGAGAGAATCCATAAACTGGCGCGGTCCGGGAAAGAGCGGCTATTTTATGCCCACGGCGCCCTTTCCCCAAGCCAAAACCCAGGGACTCCACGCATGCATTGGCTCGTCTACGCCTTCTCGGGGCCGGTGCTCTGGGCCGCGTCCACCCACGTGGACAAGTACCTGGTGGAGCGCTACTTCAAGGACAGCAGCGTGGCGGTGCTCTTGGTGTTCACCGCGCTCATCGGCCTCGTCATGCTGCCGTTCATCCTCTACTGGCAGCCCGCGGTGCTCGCGCTCGGCTTCAAGGACGCCGTCATCATCGCCTTCTCCGGGGTGCTCTACATGGCAGCTATGTACTTCTACCTGGAGGCGCTGCAGGCCAACGAGGCCTCGGTGGTGGCGCCATTCTTCCAGGTGGGGCCGCTCTTCGGGTACGCGCTCGCCTATCTCGTCCTGGGCGAGACCCTGACGCGGGTGCAGCTCGCAGGCGGAGCGCTCATCGTCACGGGCGGGCTCCTGCTCTCCCTCCACCCGGGCGGCGGGCGCGTGCGCCTCAGGCTCGTGCTCCTGATGTTCAGCGCCGCGTTCATCCTCGCGGTGAGCTCGGTGATCTTCAAGCTCTTCGCGGTGCAGGACGAGTTCTGGGCCACCACGTTCTGGACGTATCTCGGCGAGGCGCTGTACGGCTTCTGGTTGCTCGCCCTGCCCGGACCGCGGCGTCAGTTCACGGCGCTTCTCAAGACCAACACCGGTGCGGTGCTGTCGGTGAACGCCGCCAACGAGCTCATCAACCTGGGCGGGGGTCTCGGGATGCGTTTCGCCCTGCTGCTCGCGCCCTTGAGCCTGGTGCAGGCCATCGGCAGCACAACCACCCTGTTCGTGTTCCTGTTCGGCGTGCTCCTGTCGCTATTCCTACCAAGATTCGGGCGCGAAGACCTCTCGCCGCGCAACCTCGCCCAGAAGGGTGTCTGCGCCCTGCTCATCACCGCCGGGGTGTGGCTAATCAACCGCTGAAACAGCTACAACCGCGTCTCAATGGGCCGGCAGCTTCCAGCGGCTCAGGTCCGCGCCGTTCTTGTAGGCGAGATAGATGGGCCGGTTGTCCACCAGGTCCGACAGCAACACTACGTTCTGGAAGCCCACCCAGTGGAGCATGTCCACGATGCACTGGGGGGTAGGGATCCATTTCGGATTCACGTTCACGCCTTCCTTGGGTGGGCGGAACGCCAGGAAGGAGCGTTTCTCGCTGCGGTCGGCGACGGTGATGGTCTCGAGGCAAAGAATGTCCGAAAGCGGCGCCAGCTTCTCCAGGCCCCCCAGCGGGTCCTTGAGGTGGTAGAGCAGCGCGAACATGAACACGAAGTCGAACTTCCCGATACCCTTGTCCAGCTTGTAGATGTCGCCCACCTGCGGATCCACGCTGTCGAGCTTCATCTGCTTCTTGAGCCACTTGAGGCGGTTGATGGAGCCCTTGTCGGCATCCATGCTGAGGATGGATTTCGCGCCGCGGCGGTGCATCTCGATGCTGAACAGCCCGTCGCTGCAACCGATATCGAAGATCCTCATGCCCCGCATGTCCTGGGGCAGCATGTCCTTGATCTTGTTCCAGCGGGGGATCGGATGGTCCACCGGCTGCGGCCCCGGCAGCGGCGCCACGCTGCGGGTGAACACGCCCTCGCCCACGTCGATCTGGTGGAACCAGGGCCCCAGTTGCCTGACTTTCTCGGTGAGCGCTTCGCGATTCATGGCTGGCCGTCCGGTGAAGTTGGGCGCGGTCGTCACTTGGCCGCCGCGTCGGCCTGCATCATACCGAACAGGTTGCCTTCCGTGTCCTTGCAGTAGGCGAGCCAGCCGACGCCCGCCACCGCCATGCGCTCGCGGGCGAGCTGACCGCCGCTGGTCATCACCTTCATGAGGTACACGTCCAGGTCTGAGACGGCGATGGTGCAGACGAAGGCGGTGGTGCCCACGCCCTCGAAGGCCACGTCGCGGCGCAACAGGCCGCCGTCGATGCCCGGCTGGCTGGATTCGCCGGTCTTCACCACCCAGTAGTCGGTGATGGTGTTGGGGAACTTCATGAATTCCCAGCCGAACACCGAGTGGTAGAAGCGGATGGCCCGCTCCGGATCGTCGGCGTGGATCTCGAAATGGATGACGCGCGGCATGTTCCCTCCCCTTGGCGTGCAAGGATAGCCGCCCCGCAGAAGCGGGCTGAAACCCTGGGTTACTGCGGCCTGCGTGCTTCCTGACCCACGGTCATTAGTGTGCATCGTTCATTACATTTTGTCCATTTATATTTACTAAATGTAAATAATACTTGACATTCTGTAATGCATATTCTACTTTTCCAACATGAACACCAAACCCCGCATTTCTCCTGACGCCGCCTACCGGCATTACAACCGTAACCTGTGGGTGGCCATGAGCCTTTACACCGTGCTCATCCTGGTTTGCGTGTATCTCCTCAAGCACAGCGTCCCCGGGCCTTACCGCTATGTACTAGCGATCCTGCCCACCTTGCCGGTGATCTGGGTTATGTGGTCGCTGTATGTGTTTCTCACCCGCACCGACGAGCTGCAGCGGCGCCTGCACTTGGAAGCCCTGTCGGTGGCGGCGGGTGTGACGGCCCTCGTCACGCTGGTTTACGGTTTCCTGGAAGACTTCGCCGGCTTGCCGCACATCCCCGCCTGGTGGACTTTCCTCGTCATCGACGTGGTGTGGGGCGCCGCCCATTGCATCCTACGGCAGCGTTACAAGTGAAGAACCGCATCCACGTGCTGCGCGCCGAGCGCCGCTGGACCCAGGCGGAGCTCGCCGAGCGCCTCAACGTCTCGCGCCAGACCATCAACGCGCTGGAGACGGAGAAATACGATCCCAGCCTGCCGCTCGCGTTCAGCATCGCGCGGCTGTTCGGCCGGCCCATGGAAGAAGTCTTCCTGTTCGAGGCGGACTCCGAGCCGCCCGCCCAATAAACGAGAACGCCCCATGCGCAGCAAACGCTCCATCCTCCTCTGCCTCTTCGGCCTGGCCGCGCTCGTCTCCCTGACCCATGCACGCGGCGTATCGGCGGCGCCCGTGTTCAGCGATTGCCAGATCGGCGGCGCGGACTCGTCGGTGCATCTGCAGGCCCGTTGCACGAGCCTCACAGTGCCGGAGAACCGTGCGCATCCGGAAGGCCGCAAGATCAACCTGCATATCGCCGTGCTCAAGGCCCGCGCCAGTGAAGCCAAGACGGACCCGCTGTTCTTCATCGCCGGCGGTCCGGGCCAGGCTTCCACCGAGGCCTTCGTGCAGGAAGCCGGCGCCTTCGACACCCTGCGCGACAGCCGGGACATCGTGCTGGTGGACCAGCGCGGCACCGGCGGTTCCAACCGCCTGGACTGCCCCGCGCCGCCAGCCGGCGCCGACGTCTATTCCGACGCGGAAATCGCCAAAGCCGCGGCGGACTGCCTGAAAGCCCTCAAAGGCGACCCGCGCTTCTACACCACGAGCGTGGCGGTGGAGGATCTCGACGCGGTGCGCGCGTACCTGGGTTATCCCACCGTGAACCTCTACGGCATCTCCTACGGCACCCGGGTCGCACTGCAGTACCTCCGGGAATTCCCCGGCAATACCCGCAGCGTGGTCCTGGACGGAGTGGTGCCGGCGGACCTGACCCTCGGACCCGGGGTCTCCCTGGACGCGGAGCGGGCCTTGAAGCTCATCTTCACCCGTTGCGGCCAGGATGCCGCGTGCCGCCAGGCCTTCCCGGACCCGGCGGGGGATTTCCTGAGGCTGGAGACCGATCTCAAGGCCCATCCCGCCGCGGTGACCCTGCGGGACCCGCTCACCGGCGAACCCCGCAGCGAGACCCTCAGCTGGGACAAGCTCGCGGGCGCGGTGCGCCTCATGAGCTACCAGAGCGAGACGGCCTCCCTCCTGCCCTTGCTCGTCCACCAGGCGGCGCAGCGCGACTACGCGCCGCTCATGGGCACGGCCCTGATGTTCACCGGGGAGATCGAGAGCGGCTTCGCCGAGGGCATGGGCAGCGCCGTGGTCTGCACCGAGGACGCGCCCTTCTACACCGACGACCCGGCCACCCAGGCGGCCCTGCGCGACACTTACCTCGGCGCCATGAACGTGGAACTGATGGTGAAGTCCTGCCGCGAGTGGCCCAAGGGCGTCATCGCGCCCGACTTCAAGCAGCCGGTGAAATCCGGTAGGCCGGTGCTGCTGCTCTCCGGCGAAGACGACCCGGTGACGCCGCCGGCCAACGCCGCCCGCGCCGCCAAGACCCTCTCCAACAGCCTTTCGCTGGTGGTGCCGGGCCAGGGCCACGGCAATGTGTTCCGCGGCTGCGTACCGTGGATCGTGGCCGATTTCGTCGAGACGGCCTCGGTGAAGGGCCTGAATACCGCCTGCGTGAAGAAGATCAAACCCTTTCCTTTCTTCATCAATTTCTCGGGACCGACTCCATGATCGAAGTCAGCGGACTCAAGAAGAACTTCGGCCCGGTACAGGCGGTGCGCGGCGTAGACTTCGCAGCAGTCGACGGCCGCATCACCGGCCTGCTCGGACCCAACGGCGCCGGCAAGTCCACCACCTTCCGCATCATCTCGACGGTGCTTTCGCCCACCGCGGGCCGCGTCACGGTGGACGGCGTGGACGTGCTCACCCAGGCCGACGAAGCGCGCCGCCATCTCGGCGTGCTGCCCCACCAGAGCGGCCTTTATCCCCGGCTCACGGCGCGGGAGAACATCCGCTACTACGGCGAACTGAACGGCCTCTCCGGCGCCGCGCTCACGGCGCGCATCCAGGAACTCGTGGAAATGCTCGAGATCGGCGAATTCGCCGACCGGCCGGCCAAGGGCTTCTCCCAGGGGCAGAAAATCAAAGTGGCCCTGGCCCGCGCCCTGGTGCACGGACCCCGCAACCTGGTGCTGGACGAGCCCACCAACGGGCTCGACGTGATGGCGACCCGGGCCCTGCGCGCCCTCATCCGCAAGCTCCGGGACGCCGGCCACTGCGTGTTGTTCTCCAGCCACGTGATGCAGGAGGTGGCGGCGCTCTGCGACAGCATCGTGATCATCGCGGAGGGCCGCATCGTCGCCCGCGGCACGGTGGATGAGATCCGCCGCCAGACCGGCGAGGAGGACCTGGAGGAGGCCTTCGTCAAGGCGGTCGGTAACCCGCCGGAGGCCGCCGCATGATACGCAAGTTCCTGGCCATCTTCGTCAAGGAGAGCGTGGACAACCTGCGCGACCGGCGCACCCTGTTCACGGTGCTGGTGTTCGGCCCGCTGTTCGGACCGTTGTTCTACACCATGATGATGAACACCCTGGTGAACCGCGAGGTGGCGGACCTGTATCAGCCCCTCAAGCTCGCGGTGGCGGGCGCCGAACGCGCGCCGGGGCTCATGGAGTTCTACCGGCAGCACAACACCGAGATCGAGAAGGCGCCGGCGGACCCGCGGCAGGCGGTGAAAGACGGCAGGCAGGATGTGGTGCTGGTGATCCCGGCGGACTACGCGGACGCCTTTCGCGAGGGCAAGCCCGCGCCGGTGCAGCTCGTGGTGGACCAGTCCCGGGACACGGCCCGCAAGAACGTGAAGCGTGCCCGCGAAATCCTCGACGAGTATTCCCGCGGCATCGCCTCGCTGCGCCTGGTGGCGCGCGGCATGGATCCGCGCGCGGTGGAACCGCTGGCCATCGAGGAGGCGGACGTATCCACGCCGCAATCGCGCGCGGCCATGGTGCTCGCCATGATGCCCTACTTCTTCCTGTTCGCCGCCATCCTGGGCGCCTTCTACCTCGCCATCGACACCACCGCCGGCGAGCGCGAGCGCGGCTCGCTGGAGCCCCTGCTCACCACCGCCGTGCCGCGCGCCGTGCTGGTGGGCGGCAAGCTCGCGGCGGTGACGCTGTTCTCGGCGGTGTCCTTGGGGCTGGACGTGGCGGCGCTGGAATGGTGCCAGGGGCTGATCCCGGCCGCGAAGCTCGACATCTCCATCGACTTCACGCCCGGGACAGCGCTGGTCACCTTCCTCACCTGCGTGCCCTTCTGCCTGTTCATCGGCGCGCTGCTCTCGGTGGTGGCGTCCTTCACCAAGAGCTACAAGGAGGCCCAGACCTGGCTGTCCTTCATCATGCTGCTGCCCCTGATCCCGGTGCTCGGCATGGTGCTGTTCCCGACCCTGCCGCAGTGGTGGATGATGCTCCTGCCCTCCCTGAGCCAGGACGTGCTCGTCACCGCGCTCATCAAGGGCGAGCCCCTGAAACCCCTGTACGTGGCGCTCTCGGTCGGAAGCACGCTGGCCTTCGGCGCCCTGCTCACGGCGCTGGCCGTGTGGCTCTACCGCCGCGAGCGCATATTGGGGTGAATATTCACAAAGATTATGTGAAGTAATCCGCCCAGCGGTCGAAAACCCGCGACCAATCGCAGCGCCCCTTGAGACCTCCTGTGGCAACCTGAGACGGGGGATAGCCGTTCTTTAGGACCGTCATGGGCTGGACCATCTTTCCGGAGGATGCGAAGCAGACGCTGAGGCTGAAGCGCTTCTTCATGGCGGCGCTGTCCTACCTCATCTGGGTCTGCCTCACCTACTACTGCTGGTCCCTGGGGCTCGTGGACGTGAGCGCCGCCACGTTTGCCTGGGCGGTGGTGCTCACCCTGGGCTGCAACCTGGTCTTTTACGCGCTCATCCGCAGCGGCCTCAACCTCTACTGGCCGGACCCGAGCCTCACCTTGCCTCAGATGGTGGTGGCCACCGCCTGGGTGATGCTGCTCACGGCGCTGGCGCCGCGGGTGCGGGGCATCCTGCTCCTGCTCTACGTGGTGGTGTTCCTGTTCGGCGTGTTCCGGCTGCGCCGCCGCGAGTACCTGGCGCTCACGGGCCTGGTACTCATCAGCTACGGCTTCGTGGTGCTGCGCGACTTCTACGTGCGCGACGCCTGGACGCCGCTGCCCATCGAGGCGCTGCAGTACGTGGTGCTCGCCGCCACGCTCATCTGGCTCGCGTTCTTCGGCAGCTACGTGGGCAAGCTGCGCGAGACCGTGTCGCGCCGCAACTCGGAGCTCGCCTCGGCGCTGCGCAAGAACCGCGAACTCGCCATCCACGACGAGCTCACCGGCACCTTCAACCGCCGCCACATCATCCACATGTTGGAGCAGGAGCAGCTGCGGGCGCAGCGCACCGGCCGCGGCTTCTGCGTCTGCCTCATGGACCTCGACCACTTCAAGGACATCAACGACCGGTTGGGGCACCTGGCCGGCGACGATGTGCTGCGACAGTTCGCCGAGCGCGTGCTGGGCGAGGTGCGGCACATGGACCGGGTGGGCCGCGACGGGTCGGACGCGGCAGGCGAGGAGCACTTCGGCCGCTACGGCGGCGAGGAATTCCTCATGGTGCTGCCCGAGACCGACCTCGACGGGGCGCAGGTCTGCGTGGAACGCATCCGCCAGAAAATCGCCGACGCCATCTTCCGTGCCGGCGGCGGCAGCCTGCGCCTGACCGTGTCCTGCGGGCTCACCCCCTACCGGAACGGCGAGGACATGCGCGCCACCCTGGCGCGCGCCGATCAGGCGCTCTACCGGGCCAAGGAACGCGGCCGCAACCGCGTGGAGGCCATCGCCGCCTAACCCTGCCGGGCGCGGGCTCCTGCGCTAAACGATGCGACCAGCGTATCGGCGAGTTTCTGCGCCGCCACCCGGAGTTCCGGCACCGCCGTGCATTCCCAGTCCCGGGCCTTCAGTAACGGTCCGGTGTAGAAGAGCGTCGCGGACGCACGGCCATGCTGATCTAGAATCGCGCCGGCGGCGTCCACTTCCAGCCCGAGGTTCAAGGGGTCCGCCGTCAGCAATCCTTGGCGCAGCAGGGATTTGATGAGCGGATCGCTGCTGCGGCGCAACGCGCCTTGCGGGCCGGTACAGTTGATGACGGTGCCCACCTCCAGGCGTTCCTGCCCGCTGCCTCCGCGGGGGCGCCAGGTGAGTTCGATGCGCTTCGCCTCGAAGGCCTTGAGGTCCAGGAGTCGACCGGCACGCACCGTCAACCGCCCTCCAGCGATGAGCCGTTGCAACAGGGCATGGGCGTCGGGAGCGGTGCGATGGCGGTGGGTATCCCAGTAGGGCTGGACGTGGCGCAGGAAACGGCGCCGCTCGCCCTCGTCCAGAGATTGCCAGAGTTCGGCGGTATGGGGTCGCAACGCGGCCAGGAGGTCGCGCCAGTCGGCGCCGCGCTTGCCCAGCGCGACTACATATCTCCGTAGCACGCGGAGGTAACGGCGGATCGCGGCTCTCCCGGTGCGCAGCTCATCGAGCAATTCACTCACGTCAGGCGCCTCGTGACGTCCGTCACGGTGGGGCAGCGGCATCAGGCCGCGTCGCGAGAGCGCGAACATCTGCCTGGAGAGGTCGCGCCGGTCCAGTTCCAAGGCCACATCCATCATGGTGAGACCGGTGCCGATGAGCAGCACGGGCTGGCTGGGATCCACTGCGTCCAGGGCGGCTTCCGCCCAGGGATCGCGAATGTAGCGCGCGCTCCGGTAGACGCTGTCATCCGGCAACCAGGGATCCGTCGGCGGATAGTTGCCGCTCGCCAGCACCACCCGGTCCGACTCCAGCTCGCCGCCGTCGGCGAAGTGCAGCCGGGCGCCGCCCGCGACGAGCTCCAGATGGGTCACCTCGCCGGTACGGGATTCGAAACGCGACGCAGTTGCCCCGGCGGCCGCCTCCTTGAGGCGGGTCAGCAGGTATTCGCCGTAACGGGCCCGGGGCAAGAAGCTTCCGCCTTCCGCTTTCGGGTCCGCATGCCTGGCGTAACGCAGGAAATCCCCCTCGTCGTCCGGGAACAGGCTCATGCGTGCCGCAGGCACATTCAGGAAATGGGTCGGAGAATGGGTGCCGTAGGCCACACCGCGGGCCAGCTTAGGATGGCGGTTGATGAGCGTCAGGTGCAGCGGCTTGTCGCCGTGGCGCCGCAACAGCTGGATGGCCGTGGCGGCGCCGCTGAAACCCGCGCCGATGATCGCGATGCGCTGCATGGGCCGTTCCGCCTAACGAAAACCAGAGCGTAGCATCAAGACGCAGCGAGGCGGCTGTGCTTCACGCCGTAGGCGAAATAAAGCAGCACGCCCACGAGCATCCAGCCCACGAAACCGAGATAGGTCTCGTTGGGCAGGCCCCAGATGAGCCAGGCCGAGAAGCCCATGCCGATCAGCGGCACCAGCGGCACGAAAGGCACCCGGAAGCTGCGCGGCAGGTCCGGCCGCGCGCGGCGCAGCACGATCACCGCGCCGCAGATGACAATGAAGGCGGCGAGCATGCCCACGTTCACGAGCTTCGCCACGGTGGCGAGGGGGAAGAGGCCCGCAGAGAGCGCCGTCACCACGCCCAGGATCAGCGTCGCCCGGTGGGGCGTCTTGAACTTCGGATGCACCCCCGAGAACCAGGCGGGCAGGAGCCCGTCCCGGGAGAGCGCAAAACCGATGCGCGCCCCGGCCAGCATGTTGGCGAACAAGACGCTGGTGATGCCGGTGATGGCCGCCACCGAGACCGTGACCATCACCCACTTGAGCCCGATGGCGGAGAAGGCGTTCGCCACCGGCGCCGCATTGTTGAGGGTGCCGAAGGGCACGATGCCCGTGAGCACCAGGGAGAGCGCGAGATACAGCACCATGGCGATGCCTAAGGAAAGCACCACGGCCCAGGGGAGATCCCGCTGGGGATTCTTCGCCTCCTCCGCCGCCGTGGTGAGGGTGTCGTAACCGAACACGGCGAAGAACACCACCGCCGCGCCGGCGAGCACGCCGCCGAAACCGAAGGGCATGAAGGGCGACCAGTTCTCGGGTTTCACGTAGAAGACGCCCGCGATAATCACCAAGAGCACGCCGGCGATCTTGATGGCCACGATGGTGGTGTTGAAGCGCGCGCCCCACTCCGTGCGCACCGTGAGGAGACACGCAATCGCCAGCGCCACCAGGGCCGCGATCACGTCGAACTCATGGAGCGGACCGCTGCCCACCGCCCCCTGCGCCCAGAAGGGCAACACATACCCCGCCGCACCCAGAAGCGCCTGCACATACCCGGACCAACCCGCCGCCACCACCGCCACGATGAGGGCGTAGCAGAGCAGGAGATCCCAGCCCAGGAGCCAGGCGGCGAATTCACCCAGCACCGCATAGCCATAGGTGTAGGCGCTGCCGCTCACGGGAATCATGCCCGCGAACTCGGCGTAGCAGAGCGCCGCGGCGGCGCTGGCGATGCCGGCGAGAATAAAGGCCAGCGTCACGGCGGGCCCCGCCTGGGTCGCCGCCACCTGGCCCGTGAGCACGAAGATGCCCACGCCGATGATGCCACCGATGCCGATGCCCGTGAGCTGCCAGAGTCCCAGCACTCGGCGGAAGTGTTTGCTCTCGCCCGCTTCCTGCTGGAGCTGTTCCACGGATTTGCGTCTTGTCAGCTTGCCCATGGAACCTCCACGGTCATTTTCCGATGCAGAAACTGGAGAAGATCTTCCCCAACAGATCCTCGCTGGTGAACTCTCCGGTGATCTCAGAGAGACACAGCTGGGCGAGGCGGAGTTCCTCCGCCAAGAGCTCGCCCGCTTTGGCTTCCATCTGGGCTTCCGCTTCGTCCAGATGTTCACCGGCGCGGTCGAGGGCATCGAGATGCCGGCGCCGGGCGCTGAAACTGTCCTCCCCCATCTGCTCGAAGCCGGCGGCGCGTTTCAGGTGCTCCCGCAACAGGTCCATCCCTTCGCCGGTCTTGGCGGAAAGCCACAGGCTCGCGACGCCGTCCAACTCGTCCTCCGCCGGCGTCTGACCGGTGAGGTCGATCTTGTTGTAGAGCACCGTCACCGGGAGATCGGGCGGCAGCGCACCCACGATCTCCCGGTCTTCCGGCGTGAGCCCTTCCGTCGCATCCACCACCAGGAGCACCCGGTCCGCCTTCTGCATCTCCTTCCAGGCGCGGCGCACGCCCTCCTCCTCCACCGCGTCCGTGCTCTTGCGGAGGCCCGCCGTATCCGTGAGGTGGAGCGGCATCCCGTCCAGGTTCACGTGCTCCCGTAAAAGGTCGCGGGTCGTGCCCGGAATGTCGGTGACGATGGCGGCCTCGTGACCCGCGAGCCGGTTGAGCAGGCTCGACTTGCCGGCGTTGGGGCGCCCGGCAATCACCACCGTGAGGCCTTCCCTAAGGAGACTCCCCTGTTCCGCCGCGGCGGAGAGTTCGTCGAATTCCTCCAGGATGGCGCCGAGTCTTCCGGCCACGTCCCCCTCGTTAAGAAAATCCACTTCCTCCTCCGGGAAGTCGATGGCCGCCTCCACGTAGCCCCGCAGTTCCGTGATGCGTTCCACCAGCGCGTGCACCCGCTCCGAGAACTCGCCGCTCAGGGAACGCAGGGCGGCGCGCGCCGCCTGGGCGCTGCCGCTGTCGATGAGGTCGGCGACCGCCTCCGCCTGGGCGAGATCCATCTTGTCGTTGAGGAAGGCCCTCTCGGAGAATTCTCCCGGCCGCGCGAGCCGTGCGCCGAGCACGAGCGCGCGCTGCAGAACCAGGTCCAGGACCACGGGACCGCCGTGGCCATGGAACTCCACCACGTCCTCACCCGTGAAGGAACGGGGCGCGGCGAAGAAAAGCACGAGTCCCGTGTCCAACACCCGGCCGTCCGCGTCGCGGAAATCCCTCAAGGAAACCCGCCCCGGCTCCGGCACTTCGCCCGCGATCTCCGCGGCGATGGCCGCGGCCTCCGGGCCCGAGAGGCGCACGATGCCGATGCCGCCGCGCCCCGGAGGCGTGGCGATGGCCGCGATGGTTTCTCGGCTGTCGGCCATGGTTTGTGTAATAGGCGGCCCGGATACAGACTCCTTGCATCATAACTTCAATCGGGACGCTCCCATGCCCGGCTCCCCCGTCCGCTTCAAGAACCCTTCCGGCCAGACGCTCGCGGGCCGGCTTGACTCCCCGGCCAACGGCAAGCCCCGCGCCTATGCGCTCTACGCTTCCTGCTTCACCTGCGGCAAGGACGTGCGCGCCGCGGTGAACATCGGCCGCGCCCTGGCGCGGGAAGGCATCGCCTGCCTGCGCTTCGACTTCGCGGGTTTGGGGGAAAGCGAGGGCACGTTCGCCGATACCACCTTCACGAGCAACGTGGCGGACCTGAAGGCCGCCGCGGACTTCCTGGCGCGCGAATACCAGGCCCCCAAGATCCTGGTGGGCCATTCACTGGGCGGCGCCGCGGTGCTGGCGGCGGCCAAGGACATTGCGAGCTCCGTCGCCGTCGCCACCATCGGCGCGCCGGCAAGCCCGGAGCACGTGGCGCGGCTCCTGGGTCCCGCCCGTGAAACCATCGAAGCGCGAGGCGAAGCGGACGTGACGCTGGTGGGGCGGAAGTTCCACTTCAAGAAGGCCTTCCTGGACGACCTGCCCCAGCATCCCTGGCGCGAATACGTGCGCGCACTCCGCAAAGCCTTGCTGGTGTTCCACTCCCCCGCCGACACCACCGTGGACATCAGCAACGCGGCGGAGATCTTCACGGCGGCGCTGCATCCCAAGAGCTTCGTAAGCCTGAACGAGGCGGATCACCTGCTCACCCGGGAGACCGATTCCGAATATGTGGGCCTGATCCTGGGGGCCTGGGCCAGCAAATATCTCGGCGAACTGGGCATGCAGCCCTTGGCCTCCCCCGCGGTGGGCGGCGAGGTGGTGGTGCACATCGGCGAGGAGCATTACCGCAGCGACGTCTACGCGGGTCCCCACATGCTCACAGCCGACGAACCGAAGGATGCGGGCGGCACCGACGCCGGACCCGATCCCTACGGTTTGCTGACGAGCGCGCTCGGCGCCTGCACCGCCATCACGCTGCGCATGTACGCGGACCGCAAGCAGTGGCCCTTGAAGGGCGTGAAGGTGCACCTCACCCACAACAAGGTCTACGCCAAGGATTGCGCCGACTGCGAGCAGAAGGAAGGGAAACTGGACCAGTTCGAGCGCGAGCTGACGCTCGACGGAGATCTATCCGAGGAACAGCGTCAGCGGCTGCTGGAGATCGCCGACAAATGCCCGGTGCACAACACCCTCGAGTCCAAGTCCCACATCGTCACGCGGCTCATGAAATGAGCCGCGTTTAGGCCTTCTTGGATTCTTTCTCGATCAGGTTGTTGATGTATCTCTGCTGGGCGATGGTGATGATGGAGTTCGCGAGGTAGTACAGCACCAGGCCCGACGGCAGCACCATGTAGAGGAACAGGAGCGCCAGGGGCATGATCTTCATCATCATGGCCTGGGTCTTGTCCGCCGGCTGGGGCTGCAGGTGGGTCTGGATGAACATGGCGAGGCCGTAGATCACCGGCAACACGTAGTAAGGATCCGGCGCCGACAGGTCGTGGATCCACAGCATCCACGGCGCCTGGCGCAGCTCCACGCTGTAGACCAGCACGTAGTACAACGCGAAGAAGATCGGGATCTGGATCAGCATCGGCAGGCAGCCGCTCGCCGGATTCGCCTTCTCCTTCTTGTAGAGCTCCATCATCGCCTGGGAGAGGCGCTGGCGGTCGTCCTTGTAGCGCTCCTGCAGCGCCTTCACGCGCGGCTGGAGGAGGCGCATCTTCGCCATGGAACGGCCGCTGATCTCGTTGAGCTTGTAGGTGGCGGCCTTGATGAGCACCGTCAGGAGCAGGATGGACCAGCCCCAGTTGCCGATGAACTTCTCGATCTCGGCGAGCACCCAGAAGATGGGTTGGGCGATGATGGTGAGCTTGCCGTAGTCCACCGTGAGTTCGAGGCCCGGGGCCACCGCCGCGAGCCTGCTCTGCAGCTTCGGTCCCACGTAAAGCGTGGTGTCGAAACTGGCGCTCGCGCCCGGCGCCGCGGTCTTGGCGGGGCTCACGCTGCCCGTGATGAAGCGGCCGTCGCCGAGCGTCTTGCTGTAGTAGAGGTTCTGGCCGGCACCCGGGATGATGGCCGCCAGGAAGTAATGCTCCACCACCGAGATCCAGCCGTCCGGTTGCGTCACCGACAGGGGCTCGTCGGGGATCTTGGCGAACTCGAATTCCTTGTAGCCGTCCGGGCCGTGCAGGGCCACCCGCTGGTACTCGTAGCGTTGGCTGCCGCTGAACAGGCCGTTCTTGGGCGCGGTATAGCGGTTCTGCCATTGCAGCCAGGCGCTGCCGGACCAGGGCGTCTTGCCCTGGTTGTGCACGGCGTAGCTCACGCCAATTTGGTAGCTGCCGCGCTTAAGGGTGTAGGTCTTGTCCACGGCGAAGCCATGGCCGTCGTTCCAGCTCAGGGTGACGCTCAAGCTGTCGCCGCCGTCCGCCAAGACGTAGTCGGTCCTGGGCGCGGTGTACACGGCATCCGTAGCGGGCGCCGGCAGCCGCTGCCCCGCCTGCAGGCCGCCTTGCAGCACCAGCAGGGTCGGATCCCGGTCGTCCAGCACCCGCACGTGCTGGTCCGGGTTCTTCAGTTCCTCGGGGTATTTCAGCAGTTCCGCGCGGCGGATGTCGCCGCCGGCGGTGTCGAGGGTGAGATCCAGCACGTCGTTGCGCACATGGATTTCCTGGCCTTTGGCCAGGGCGACGGCCACCGCGGGGGTCGCGGCGACGGGCGCCGCCGGGGCGGCGCTGACCCCTGCTCCGCCCGCGACGCTGGCGGCGGGAGGCACGGCGGCCGTGGCGGCCGCCGGAACGGCTTCGGGCTCGGGTTTGGGGCCGTAATCCAGCTGCCAGGCCTGGTACAGGCCGAAGAACACGATGGCGAGGGCCGCCAGCAGGAGAAGGCGGCGGTTATCCATGGCGGTGCTCCGCGTGCGGCGGCACCGGGTCGTGGCCGCCGGGGTGGAAAGGATGGCAGCGGCTGACGCGCCGCGCCGCGAGCCAGACGCCTTTCACGACGCCGTGTTCGCGTATCGCCTCGATGGCGTACTGTGAGCAGGACGGCGCGAACCGGCAGCGGGTGCCGAGCATCGGGCTCAGGCTGAGCTGGTAGGTGCGCAGGACGAGGATCAGGAGTCTTTGCATCGCTTGATCACTTCCTGCCAGTGCCAGTCGAGGCTGGCGCGTAATTCCGCGTTCAGACGTTTCGCCGCGGGGGGCTTAGCCTGCACCACGATGTCCACCTGGGGCAGCCGTTCCCGGTTCAGGCGGAAACTCTCGCGTACCGCGCGCTTGATGCGGTTGCGACCCGCGGCGCCGGCCACCGCCTTCTTCGCCACGGTGATGCCGAGCCGGGGCTCGGCGATCCCGCCCGCCGCCGCGAGCACCACGAAACAGGCGTCGCTGCTGCGCGCACCGTTCTGGAACACCCGGCTGAATTCCGTGGGCAGGGTGAGCCGTGCCGCACGCGGAAAGGACGCGGGACCCATCGTCCCGATCCCTGGCTTAGGGGGTGAGGCGCTTGCGGCCTTTGGCGCGCCGCGCGTTCAGAACCTGACGGCCGCGCTTGGTCTTCATGCGCGCCCGGAAACCGTGGGTTTTCTTACGGCGACCCTTCTTGGGCTGGTACGTTCTTTTCATGACACTCGGATCCGCGTCGAACATGGAACCCGGGGTCGCAAAAAACCCCGGGAAAAAGGGCCGCTATTAGACGTGGCGCGGCTGCCGAAGTCAACTAGCGGCCGGTCTTGGCGCGCTTCCTGCTTACGACGGTACGCGCGAAAGCGCCTGTGGATAACTCGGGCTTGCCGGGGTACACTGCCGCCCAGTCTTGCGCGGCGGTGTTCGCCGCCGCAAATCCTGACTCGGGTTTGGGGGTCCTTTCCATGCCATCGCTATGGACGCGGTGCGTCAGTCATTTGGAGAACGAGCTCTCCGAACAAGAACTGAACACCTGGATACGCCCCCTGCACGCCCTCGAAGAGGGCGAAACCCTGAAACTCCTGGCCCCCAACCGCTTCGTCATGGACTGGGTGCGGGACCGCTTCCTGCCCCGTATCTCGAATCTGGCCCGGGAACTGGCCGAGGACCGGGAACGCCGGGTGCTCCTGGAGGTGGGGGCCACCGTCGAGCCCGTTACCGCCCCGACCCAGCCCGGACCCGCGGCCCCTTCCCTGCCCACCCCCGGCAGCGGCCTGAACCCGCTCTACACCTTCGAGAGCTTCGTGGAGGGCAAGTCCAACCAGTTCGCCCTGGCGGCGGCCCACCAGATCGCCGAGAACCCCGGCAAGGCCTACAACCCGCTGTTCATCTACGGCGGCGTCGGCCTGGGCAAGACCCACCTGATGCACTCGGTGGGCCACATCATGCTGCAGAAGAACCCCAAGGCGCGGATCGCCTACGTGCATTCCGAGCGCTTCGTAAACGACATGGTCCGGGCGTTGCAGCACAACACCATCAACGAGTTCAAGCGCCTCTACCGTTCCGTGGACGCCCTGCTCATCGATGACATCCAGTTCTTCGTGGGCAAGGAGCGCTCCCAGGAGGAATTCTTCCATACCTTCAACGCCCTCCTGGAGGGCCAGCAACAGGTGATCCTCACCTGCGACCGCTACCCCAAGGAGGTCGAAGGCCTGGAGGAGCGCCTGAAATCCCGTTTCGGCTGGGGACTGACGGTGCCCATCGAGCCGCCCGAGCTTGAGACCCGGGTGGCGATCCTCATGAAGAAGGCGGTGGCGGAAGGCGTGGAACTCCCCAACGAAGTGGCGTTCTTCGTGGCCCAGCGGGTCAGCTCCAACATCCGCGAACTCGAGGGCGCGCTGCGCCGGGTCATCGCCAACGCCCGTTTCACGGGCCGGGCTATCACCCTCGATTACGCCAAGGAATGCCTGAAGGACATCCTGGCGGTGCAGGACCGGCTCGTGACCCTGGAGAACATCCAGAAGACCGTGGCGGAGTTCTACCGGGTGCGGGTGAACGAGATGCTGTCGAAGAAACGCAGCCGCTCCATCGCCCGGCCGCGCCAGGTGGCCATGAGCCTGGCGAAAGAACTCACCAACCACAGCCTGCCGGAAATCGGCGAGGCCTTCGGCGGGCGCGACCACACCACGGTGCTGCATGCCTGCCGCAAGGTGCAGGAACTGCGGGGAGAGGACAACAAGCTCAACGAGGACTACGCCGCCTTGCTGCGCAGCCTAACGAGTTAGCGGGCTGTGGGTAATTTGTGGGTAAAATCCGGCCCGGGTTTTTCCACAAACCACCCACAGTGTTTATGGCAATGACCGTTGGTCAGTTAACAAGCTTTTAGCTGCATCAACGTGTTGAATTACAAGGGTTTTTAGCGCTTTTCCCCAGGCAGGGATCGCGCTTGAATCTACTGTTATTGCTTTGTAATTCTACTCAAGTAAATCCAAGAAGCAGGTGGATAAATGAAGTTCGAGGCGCTCCGGGACACGCTGCTCAAACCCATCCAGGCCGTCGTAGGTGTGGTGGAACGACGTCAGACCATGCCCATCCTGGCGAACGTGTTGTTGACCGTCTCGGACAAGAGCCTCTCGGTCACGGCCACGGATCTCGAAGTGGAGTTGGTGGCGAAGGCGGACGTGGAGGTGAAGGAGAAGGGGGAGGTCACGGTGCCGGCCCGCAAGCTCCTGGACATCTGCCGCTCGCTGCCGGAAGGCGCGAAGGTCTCCTTGAGCCTGGAGCGGGAGCGGGTCACGGTGAAGTCCGGACGCAGCCGCTTCGTCCTGGCGACCTTGCCGGCCTCGGAATTTCCGGCCGTGGAGGACATCAAGACCCAGCGCAGCGTGGACCTGCCCCAGAAGAAGCTGCGGGAGCTGATCGACCAGACCCATTTCTCCATGGCCCAACAGGACGTCCGCTATTACCTCAACGGCCTGTTGCTTGAACTCTCCGCCAAGCGGGTGCGCGCCGTGGCCACCGACGGCCACCGGCTCGCCATGTGCGACCTCGAGGCCAACGTGGCGGATTTGCCAGCGCAGCAGGTAATCGTGCCCCGCAAGGGCGTGATGGAACTGCAGCGTCTCCTGGCCGACGGAGAGGAACCGGCCAAGATCGCCTTCGGCACCAACCATGTGCGGGTGGAGCTGCCGGGCTTGCGTTTCACGTCCAAGCTCATCGACGGCCGTTTCCCGGACTACGAGCGGGTGGTGCCGAAGGGCGGGGACAAGGACATCGTGGCGGACCGCCAAGTGCTCCGGGATGCGCTCGGCCGCACGGCCATCCTCTCCAACGAGAAATACCGCGGCGTGCGCCTGCAGCTCGCGCCGAACCGCCTCAAGGTCATGGCCCACAATCCCGAGCAGGAAGAGGCGGAGGACGAGGTGGAGGTGAGCTACAAGGGCATCGAGCTCGAGATCGGGTTCAACGTCTCCTACCTCATGGATGCCTTGAGCGCGCTCCAGGGAGAGCAGGTGCGCATCACCCTCACGGACGCCAATAGCAGCTGCCTCATCCGCCACCCCGAGAACGACACCTGCCGTTACGTGGTCATGCCCATGCGGCTCTAGCGATGCAGGGATGCATCGCACACGCGTGTAGCGTGGAGGCACGTCCGGGCATGTACCGGACGTGCCGAGTAGGAAAAGCCCAGGACGGGCTTTTTCGTTCGGATAGGTCGCCGCTGTGTCCCTGACCCGCCTCCAGCTGCGAGATTTCCGCTGCTTTTCCAACCTCGAACTGGATCTCTCGCCCGGCGCCAACCTCGTCGCCGGGGATAACGCCTCCGGCAAGACGAGCTTCCTGGAAGCCATCTTCGTCCTCAGTCGCGGCCGTTCCTTCCGCACCCCCCGATCCGAGAACCTGGTCCGCCACGGGGCCGGGGGCTTTCTCATCAGCGCCCAGCTCCAGGACGGCTCCGGGCTCACCCCCGTGGGCCTGGCCCGGCAGGGTTCCGTGCTGGAGGGGAGGGTAGCGGGAGCGCCAATCCAGAGCCTGGCGGAACTCACGGAACGCCTGCCGGTTCAGCTCTTCGATGCCAGCGCCCACCAGCTCATCGAGGGGGGTCCCCGGCACCGGCGCCAGTTCCTGGATTGGGGGGTGTTCCACGTGGAACCGGGCTTCCTGCCCGGCTGGCGGCGCTACCAGCGGGCGCTCAAGCAGCGGAACAGCCTGCTCCGGCAACGGGCAGCGGAATCCCTGGTGAAGACCTTCGAGCCGGAGCTTATCCAGGCGGGGACCTTACTGGATCAGCACCGCCGGGCGTATCTCCAGGAGCTCGCGCCCGTGGCCCTCGCCTGGACGGAACGCCTCTTGGGGAAGCTGGAACTCTCGTTCCGCTACCTGCCGGGCTGGGGGGAAGGGAAGACCCTGGAAGAGGCCTTGGCAGCCGGACGCAACCGGGACCGGGAGCAGGGCGCGACCCAGAGCGGTCCCCACCGGGCAGAGCTCGTTCTGGAGATCGCGGGATCGCCGGCCCAGCAGCAGGTCTCCCGAGGCCAGCAGAAAGTCCTGGCGGGAGCGCTCTTGCTCGCCCAAGCCGCCTACCTCAAGCAGGCCACTGGCCGGCAGTGTCTGCTGCTCCTGGACGACTTGGCCGCGGAACTGGATGCCGGCCATCTCTTCCGGTTCCTGGAACTGGTGCGGGAAACGGGCGCACAGGTGTTTCTGACCAGCGTGGAAGAGGGCCGGCTGCCGGCCTGGAAAGAGGTTTTCCGGTTCCACGTGGAACACGGAAAAATCGCCAAACGGGTATAATGATAAATTGCAAAAAAGACCCCTCCCATGGCCGACACCAAGCGATACGACTCCAGCAACATCAAGGTACTGAAAGGCCTCGATGCGGTGCGCAAGCGCCCGGGCATGTACATCGGCGACACCGATGACGGCACCGGCCTGCACCACATGGTCTTCGAGGTGGTGGATAACTCCATCGACGAGGCACTTGCAGGCTATTGCAGTGAAATAGAGGTGATCATTCACGAAGATGAGTCTATCTCCGTGAAAGATAACGGCCGTGGTATTCCGGTGGACATGCACAAGGAGGAGGGCCGATCCGCCGCCGAGGTCATCATGACCATCCTCCACGCCGGCGGTAAGTTCGACGACAACTCCTACAAAGTCTCCGGCGGCCTGCACGGCGTGGGCGTGTCCGTGGTGAACGCCCTCTCGGAACACCTGCACCTCCTCATCCGCCGCGATGGCAAGCTCTACGAGCAGGAGTACAGGGACGGCGTGCCTCAGTATCCGTTGCGCGCCATCGGCGACGCCGAGGGCAGCGGCACCGAGATCCGCTTCAAGCCGAGCGCCAAGGTCTTTACCCACATCCAGTTCAACGCGGACGTGCTGGAACGCCGCCTGCGGGAACTGTCGTTCCTCAACTCCGGCGTGCGCATCCTGCTGCACGACCTGCGCAACGACACGCACCAGACCTTCCAGTACGAGGGCGGCATCAAGGCCTTCGTGGAGCACCTGAACCGCAACAAGCAGGCGCTGCACCCGACGGTGTTCCGCTTCCTCACCGAGCGCAACAAGGTCGCGGTGGAGGTGGCGCTGCAGTGGAACGACTCCTACCAGGAGACCGTGTACTGCTTCACCAACAACATTCCGCAGCGCGACGGCGGCACGCACCTGGCCGGCTTCCGCGCGGCGTTGACGCGCACGCTCAACGGCTTCATCGAGAAGTCGCCGCAGTTCAAGAAAGAGAAGATCCCCATGACCGGAGACGACGCCCGTGAGGGGCTCACGGCCATCGTCTCCGTGAAGCTGCCGGACCCCAAGTTCTCCTCCCAGACCAAGGACAAGCTGGTGTCCTCCGAGGTCAAGGGCGTGGTGGAATCCCTGATGGCGGAGAAGTTCGAGGAGTTCCTGCTGGAGAAACCGGCGGAATCCAAGATCATCGTCGGCAAGATCATCGAGGCGGCGCGCGCCCGCGAGGCGGCGCGCAAGGCGCGCGACATGACGCGGCGCAAGGGCGTGCTGGACGTGGCCGGGCTCCCCGGCAAGCTCGCCGACTGCCAGGAGAAGGATGCGAGCCTTTGCGAGATCTTCATCGTCGAGGGCGACTCCGCCGGCGGATCCGCCAAGCAGGGCCGCGATCGGCGCTTCCAGGCGATCCTCCCGCTCAAGGGCAAGATCCTCAACGTCGAGAAGGCCCGTTTCGACAAGATGCTTTCGTCCCAGGAAGTGGGCACGCTCATCACCGCGCTCGGCTGCGGCATCGGCAAGGAGGAGTTCAACCCTGACAAGCTGCGCTACCACCGCATCATCATCATGACCGACGCGGACGTGGACGGTTCCCACATCCGCACGTTGCTGCTCACGTTCTTCTACCGCCAGATGTCGGAGCTGCTCACCCGCGGGCACATCTATATCGCCCAGCCGCCGCTCTACAAGGTGAAGCGCTCGAAGGCCGAGCAGTACGTGAAGGACGATGCCGAGCTGAACGCCATGCTGCTGAAGTCCGCCCTGGAAGACGCGGCGCTCATCCCCAAGGCTGGCGCGAAGGCCCTCAAAGGCGGCGCGCTGGAAGCGCTCGCCTCGAAGTACGTGGAAGTGATGGCCATGATCCAGCGCTGGGCACGCCGCTACGACGAGCGGGTGCTGGAGAAGCTCATCTACATGCCCGTGCTCACGATCGAACAGTTCGGCGAGGCCGCCGTGTTGGAGAAGTGGGCGAAGCAGCTGGAAGAGCGGCTCAACGCCGACGACGGCAGCGGCACGCGCTATGCCATTTCACTGCTTAAGGATCCCGGCCGCGACGTGCCGAGCTTCAAGATCACCCGCAGCCACCACGGGCTCTCCACCGACAAGCTCATGCACCGGGAATTCTTCGCCTCCGGCGAGTACAAGAGCATCGCCGCCCTGGCGGCCCAGCTCGACGGCCTGATGGGCGAGGGGGCTTCGGTCTCCCGCGGCGAGCGCAACCAGGACGTGGCCGGCTTCAAGCAGGCCATGCAGTGGCTGCTGGACGAGGCCAAGCGCGGACAGACCATCCAGCGCTACAAGGGCCTGGGCGAGATGAACCCGGAGCAACTCTGGGAAACCACCATGAACATGGAATCCCGGCGCCTGCTCAAGGTGAAGATCGAGGACGCCCGCAGCGCCGACGACGTCTTCACCACCCTCATGGGAGACCAGGTGGAGCCGCGCCGCGAATTCATCGAGAAAAACGCCCTGGAAGTGGCGAACCTGGACGTCTGAGGGCGAAACCACCGAAGCGCGAAGGGGGGCGGATGCACACGCGACAACTCACAGCTCTGTTTTTGTCGGCGTTGGCGATGACCGCTTGTTCCAAGGCCTATGTGGCGCCTAATTCCGGACCCCGGGCAAAGCTGACAATCATTACGCAAGAGACTCGTGGCAGCGTCGGCTACATGACCCCTGAGGAATGCCGTAAACGTCTAGGCGCGCACACCATCTTTGAACTCGATGCCAAGCAGCAAGTGCTCGATACCTATCTGCCCGCAGATCAAGATGCGGTGCTCGCGTATGACTATGACCAGCCGGAACATTTAGGTCCCGTGGGCCCGCTGGCCCATTGCCACGTCGCATTCGCATTCCACCCGCAAGCAGACGGGAGCTACATGCTGGAAGTGTCAGGAGTAGAACGCTGCACGCTGAACGTGCGGGATGCAGCGGGTCAATCGGTGCCTGGCGTGGCCTTCGCCGCGGATCGCTGCAATACCCTGCCGCCCGGGCTGATGCCCTTAAATATGCAGCCTCCTACGCCCTAATATTTGCCGAAGTAATCCGTGATGTCGAAATAGACAGTGTGTTTCGAACCGTCCGGCATGGTGAAATTCATCACGTCGTAGACTTTCTTGTCCTGGTTCAGCAGCGACTGATCCTGCCCCTTCCAACCCTGGAAATGGGCGTCCAACCACTGGTATTCGGCGCCCACCCCCGTCATTTCGGTGGCGCCGAGGATCACCACCGCCTTCGCGACGCTCGAGCCGTCGCCGCCGGCGTAGCGGACCGGTGCGGCCGGGGTATCCGCGCCCGCCGCGGAGGTGAAGAGCACGAACAGCAATCCGAGAATGGCGCTGGTGCGAACGGGGTTCATGACGGCTTTCTCCCTTGGCACGGTGTGCCGGCCAAGTGTCGGCGCTCAGCGCGCGGTCTTGGGGATGAAATGGAAGCTCGCCACCGTGGCCTTGAACGCAGGTTCCGAAAGGTCGAAATAGCGCAGTACCGGTGCCTGGTAACGCAGCTGGTAGAAACCATCCGGCGTGCACACGGCGTAGTCTTCCATCCGGTAATGCACGCCGCTGCTGGTGCCGTACTCCAACAGCAGATGCACCCCGTTCTTCCCTCCCACCTGGACCGGCTCGTTGGTGATGATCTGCAGGCCCATGTCGCCGGCTTCGTTCTTGAACTCCGCGACCAGGTCCTGCGCCAGGTCCGCCGGTTGCTCGTCCGGGGCGGCCGATTTCTTCAGCACCGGGAACGCCTTGTCGTTGTTGACGCGGGTGATGCGGATGTTGTCGAGGTCGGGGCCGTGCCGGGAAACGATGGTGCCGGAATTGTCGGGGCTGGAGATCTCGATCCAGCCGTGGGGCAGGGCGGCGGCGTAGCCCTGCGTGGGCTGGCTGTAGTCCGGGGCCTGCACTTCCGTCCATTTGTGCTGCATCGGCACGCAGCCGCCGAGCGGCAGCAACGCGAGCGCCGCTATGGAGGATCCCAGTCTGTGGATTTTCATGAGCCTCATCTCCCTTTGCCGGGCGCGCCTACCGGGGCCGCGGCGGACAGCTGCTTCAGGTCGGCTTCGATATAGGCCCGGTCCGCCGAGTTAGGCGCGAGCTTCAAATAGTCCTCGAACATCTTCGCGGCCTCGGCATTGTCGTTCCGGCGCATGAGCATCTTGCCGAGCGCCGCATAGCTGGGGGCGAAGTCCGGATCCTTGGCGACGACCTGCCGGTAGAGCCGTTCGGCATGAGCGCCGTCACCGTCACCGTTGCGCAAGGCATAGGCGGCGCCCAGGTAAAAGGCGGCGTAGTCGGGGTAATCGGCGAGACGCGCGGGATCTTCCAGCAGGAAAATCAGCGTCTTCTGGTCCTGGCGGGACAGCAACTCCTGCAGCACCCACAGGCGTGCGTTGAGGCTGGTCGCGAGATAGTGCGCCCCGCCGCTGTCCCCGCCCGCGGGCGCCCCGATGGCTTGGGCCTTGAAGTAGGCGATGCGGTTCTGCAACTTGGGATGATCGGCGTAGAAGTAGCTTTCCTTGATGCCCATGGCCTGCGTGTACCCGTCCAGTGCCAGGAACGGCTGCACCGCGGCATCGGCGGGATATCCGGCCTTGAGATAGCGCTGGTAGCCCACGCGGTCGGCCTCGTTCTCCATGTCCACCGAGTAGCCGTAGATGGAAGACACCGCCAACGCCGGCCCGATGATCGGTACCGTGACGCCCAGGATGAGTGCGGCGGTGACGGCGTTGCCTTCCTGGGTGCGTTCTTCGACGCCGTGCTGGTTGACGAAATGGATGCCCTCGTGGGACAGCACCATCGCCAGTCCCGACTCATCCTGCAACAGCGGCAGGAGGCCGAGCTGCACGTAACAGCTGCCGTTCGCCATCATGAACGCATTTGGCACGGTGCTCTTCAGCAGGTGCACGCGGATGACCCCGTGGAAATCCGGATAGAGGCGATTCACCACCCCTTGTACGTACTGCGTCAGCTGCGGATCGTCGTAGTCGGCGCCGATGTTCTGGAAGGCCGTGTCCTGCTCGTCGGAAGCCTGCCACACTACCTTCTGGTCCGGTGTGAGCCGGGAGCGGTCCGGCGCGGCGGAGAACGGCGCCACGTGCACTGTGGCGCAGCCGGCCATGCCAGCGACGAAACCGGCAAGGCACAGCCTTGCCAGAAGTCGGCGATCAGGGCTCATCGCCGTAGCCGTGCAGGGAGGCTTCCGGGAAATCATTCAACAAGGCATCCACGAATTCCACCATGTTGTTCTTGGTGGTGAAGTTGGCGCCGTTGTGGTGATCGTAGTTAAGCCAGGTGATCCTGCCTGTGCCGAGATCCACCAGGCCGGCGTAGAGGAAATTGCGCCCCTGCGCCACGGGCACGCCGAACAGGCCGGCCATGACGGTCATCGCCATGTGCCCGCCGGTGGACTCGCCATCGCCGCCGAACACGATGAGGGCGAAATCCGCGCCGCTGCGCGCCTTGAGGAACTGCAGGCCCGGTCCGAAGCTGTAGTCAAAGCGCTCCACCACCTTCTTCCAGGCATCGCCCGCATCGTCCGCGCTCTGGGCATTGCCGGCCTCGAGTTTGTAAAGCGCCAGGTACTCCTTGAGCGCGGCCTGCTCGTCGGCGGAGAGCGCCGGCATGGTCATCAGCTGGAACTCCGGGGAGCCGGCCAGCCAGTGGCCGAGTTCCGCGTCGGTGACCGCCGTCATCTTGGCGGTGGCGTCCGGGGCGTCTTCCAGGCCGGTGGCGGACAGGTTCATGATCTTGATGTCCGAGGGCAGCAACAGCACCTTGATGCGCCCCGCACCCGTGTCCGTCGCGGATGCGCCGGCCGGCGCCGGGCTGGCGGCGGTGTCTGCGCCCGCGGCGGCGGCGGAAAAGAGGCTCGTGGCCAGCAGCAGGCTGGCAAGATGGATACGCGGCATGGGTGTTCCCCCTTGGCTGTCCTTGTACGTCCCTGGGAGGCGTTATCCAAAGCCTGCCCTCGGGGATTTTTACCCTTTCACGCGCCAGGGGCGCAAGGCCTTCGTGCCCTCCCGGCCGGGGCCGGCGTCAGAACGCCTTGTTCGGGCTTTTCTCCAGCATCCGGCCTTCGTAGCCGGGGCTGATTTCCCGCATCTGCGTCTCGATCCAGCTCTGGATCTCGGCGTTCACCGCTTCCGGCTTGCGGCCCTTGGCGTAGACCGGCTTGCCGATGCGCACCTGCACCGTGCCCGGATATTTCAGGAAGGCCTTACGGCGCCAGAAGTCCCCCGCGTTGTGCGCCACGGGAATGATGGGCCGGCCGGTTTTCTCCGCGAGCAGCGCGCCCGAGAGCCCGTAGCGGCGGGTGGTGCCGGGCGGCATGCGCGTGCCCTCCGGGAAAATCATGATCCACATGCCGTCCTTCTGCAGGCGCTCGGTGCCGATGCTGAGCACCTGGTTCACGGCGGTGTGGCCGGACTTGCGGTTGATGGGGATGGGCTTGATGGCCATGAGCGCCTGGCCGATGAGCGGGATCCACATGAGCTCCCGCTTCAGCACCCAGGACTGCTTGGCGGGGAAGACGATGAGCTGGGCGAGGGTTTCCCAGGCGGACTGGTGCTTCCAGTAGGCGATGGAGGGCTCCGCGGGGATGTTTTCCCGGCCCTCGATTTTCCAGTCGATGCCGCAGATGTACTTCAGGGACCAGAGGACGAGATGGATCCAGGCTTTGGCGAGAGCGATGCCGATGCGACGGTCGAGGGGGGCGAGCAGCGCCACCAGGAGGGCAAACGGTCCCACACTGGTAACGTAGAGGATGTTGAAGAGCAGGGAGCGCAGGAACAGCATCGGGAAATGTTAATGCAGTTCGCCCAAGAGTTTCGTGACCACGGAGCCCAAATTTGGATAGACCTCCGTGAACGCGGCGTTGGCGCCGAGCTCGGCGAGCGCCGCCTCGCCCCGCCCAGTGCGCACCAGGATGGGCCGCGCGCCCACCGCCCGTGCAGCCTCCAGGTCCCGCAGCGCATCGCCGATGGCGGGCACGTTCTTCAGCGGGTAGGCGTAGTAGGCCATGATGCGGTGGAACAGCCCGGGCTTGGGCTTGCGGCAGTCGCAGCCGTCTTCGGGTTTGTGGGGGCAGATGAAGATGCTGTCGATCTTCCCGCCGGCTTTGGCGACCGCGGATTTCATCTTCTCGTGGATTTCTTCCAGGGTCTTGGCGGTGAACAAGCCGCGCCCGATACCGGACTGGTTGCTGGCCACCACCACCGTGTAGCCCGCCTGACTCAGGCGCGCGATGGCCTCGAGGCTCCCGGGCAGCGGGATCCACTCCTCGGGCGACTTGATGAAGTCGTCGGATTCCTTGTTGATGACGCCGTCGCGGTCCAGGATCACCAGCCGCATTTCGGGCACCTCTAAAAATGCGTCTTTTGTTTTCTGGCGGCGTTGCGCCCGCCCTCGGAATCCTCACGTACTGAAGAGTACGCTCCGGTTCCTCGGTCGTCCGCGCCTTGCCATAAAACAAAATCCATCATTTCTAATGGCGCCCCAAGAACTAATCAACTTGTATAAGAGAAAGATCAGCTGTGTGCAGGAAGAGGGCGCTCAGGGAACCGAGCAGTGCCAGACGGTTGGCCTTCACGGCCGGATCCGGGTCCATCACCAGCACCTTGTCGAAGAACGCATCCACGGGGCCGCGCAAGGCCGCCAGCTTCTTCAGGGCCTCGGCGTATTCGCCGCGACGCACCAGCGGTTCCACTTCAGCGCGCAGCATCTCGATGCGCCCGTGCAGCGCCTGTTCCGACGGTTCCTTTAGGAGCCCGCCGTCGGCGGAGCCGCCGGCCTTGGTGCCGGCCTGCCGCAGGATGTTGGCGATGCGCTTGTTGGCGGCGGCGAGCGCCGCGGCTTCCGGCAGGTCCAGGAAGGCGTTCACCGCCTGGACCCGGCGCTGGAAATCCAGGGGACGGTGGGGTTGCTTGGCCCGGACCGCTTCGAACACGTCGGCGCGGATGCCGGCTTCCAGGTAATAGGCCCGCAGGCGCTCCAGCAGGAACTCGTAGACCTCGGTCACCAGCGGTTCGGGGCCCTTGCCCTGCACCGGTTGGGCGGCGAGGGCGGTGCGGATGAGTTCCACCAGGTCGAGATCCAGCTCCTTCTCCAGCAGGATGCGCATGAGGCCCAGGCCCGCGCGCCGGAGGCCGAAGGGATCCTTCTCGCCGGTCGGTTTCTGGCCGATGGCGAAGATGCCGGTGAGGGTGTCGAGTTTGTCGGCGATGGCGAGCGCCTGGCCCGTCCTCGTTTCCGGCAGGCGGTCACCGGCGAAGCGCGGCTGGTACTGTTCCTCGATGGCCCAGGCCACTTCGTTGTCCTCGCCGTTGTGCGTCGCGATGTGCCGGCCGATGCTGCCCTGGAGTTCCGGGAATTCTCCCACCAGGTTGGAGAGCAGATCGCATTTGGCGAGCCCCGCCGCGCGGCGCGCCTGGCCCGGGTCGGCGCCGATGCGCCGTGCCACGTCCTCGGCGAGGGCCGCCACGCGTTTCTGCTTGTTCCCGTAGGAACCCAATTCCTTCTGGAACACCATGAGCTCCAGGTCCTCGACGCGCGCGTCGAGCCGCGCGCCCTTGTCCAGGTCCCAGAAGAACATGGCGTCCGTGAGACGCGGGACGATGACGCGCTCGTTGCCGCGCTGCACTTCCTTGGGGTCGCGGCTCTGGATGTTGGAGATGGTCACGAAATGAGGCAGCAGCTTGTCGCCAGCGCCGTAAAGGGGGAAGTAGCGCTGCTGGCCCTGCAGCACCGCCGCGATGACCTCTTCCGGCAGCGCCAGGAATTTGCGGTCGAAATTGCCGAGCACCGGCACCGGCCACTCCACCAGGGCCGCGACTTCCTCGAGCAGCGGTTGCTCCAGCGCCGGCCAACCCTTGGCCTTCTTGGCGGTCTGGGTCACGAGCGCGCCGATCCTCCGGGCCAGGCTCCCTTCCCGGTCCTCCACCAGCACTTTGGCGGTTTTCTCGAGGATTTTGCGGTATTCGGCGGGGTCCTTGATGACGATGGCCGCCGGGTGGTGGAAACGGTGGCCGTAGGTCTTGTTGCCGGCGGGGACGCCCAGCACGCCGCCCTTCAGCGGCTTGTCGCCGAAGAGCATCAGCACCCAGTGCACCGGCCGCACGAACTCCGCCTCGCCCGCGCCCCAGCGCATGCGCTTGCCGATGGGCAGCTTGGCGAGAGCCTCCCGCACCAGGTCCGGCAGGATGTCCGTGGCGGCATCGCCGGGGATGAAAATCGTGCAGGCCAGGCGCTCGCCCTTGTCGGTCTTGCGCCGCTCCAGCTTTTCCACCGGCACGCCGCAGGAATTGGCGAAGCCTTCCGCCGCCTTCGTGGGCTTGCTTTGGGCGTCGAAGGCGGCGGAGATCGCCGGACCCAGGCGCTCCTCGCTGCGGTCCGGCTGCTTCAGGCGCAGGGCCGGCGCGTACACCGCGAGGCGCCGCGGCGAGAAGTACACTTCGTTGTGGGTGCCCGCTGGCAGCAGGTTCTCCGACAGCGCCAGGGTCTCGAAATTTTCCAGGAACGCGTGGGCGAGCTTCTTCAGGCTCTTGGGCGGCAGCTCTTCGGTGCCGATCTCCACCAGGAAGGGCAGCGTCTCCTTCGGCTTGGCGGGCTTCTTCTTTTTGTTGGAGGCGCTCATTTCTTCTTGCCCTGCAGCATCGGGAATCCCAAGGCCTCCCGCGCGTTGAAATAGGCTTGGGCCACGCCCCGGGCGAGGGTCCTGACCCGCAGGATGTAGCGCTGCCGTTCGGTGACGGAGATGGCGCGGCGGGCGTCCAGCAGGTTGAAGCTGTGGGAGGCCTTCAACACCTGCTCGTAGGCGGGCAGCGGCAGGCCCTTTTCCAGGAGCCGGCTGCACTCCGCCTCGCACTGGTCGAACCAGGCGAACAGGTTCCGGGTGTTGGCTTCCTCGAAGTTGTACTTGGACTGTTCCACCTCGTTCTGGTGGTAGACGTCGCCGTAGGTGACTTTGCCGAGCGGACCGTCAGTCCAGGTGAGGTCGAACACGCTTTCGACGCCCTGCAGGTACATGGCGAGGCGCTCCAGGCCATAGGTGATCTCGCCCGTCACCGGTTTGCACTCCAGCCCCCCGACTTGCTGGAAGTAGGTGAATTGGCTCACTTCCATGCCGTTCAGCCACACTTCCCAACCCAGGCCCCAGGCGCCCAAGGTTGGGGATTCCCAGTTGTCCTCCACGAAACGGATGTCATGCACCAGGGGGTCGACGCCGAGAGCCTTCAGTGAACCGAGGTAGAGGTCCTGGATCTCCGCCGGCGAGGGTTTGATGACCACCTGGAACTGGTAGTAGTGCTGCAAGCGGTTGGGGTTCTCGCCGTAGCGTCCGTCGGTGGGCCGGCGCGAGGGCTGTACATAGGCGGCCGACCAAGGCTCGGGGCCGATGGCTCGGAGGAAGGTGGCCGGGTGGAAGGTGCCGGCACCCATCTCCATGTCATAGGGCTGCAGGATGACGCAGCCTTGGCCCGACCAGTACGCCTGCAGGGATAGGATAAGTTCTTGAAAAGTAGCGGGTTTTTTTGAAGGCATGTTGGGAGTTCTTGGAATCGGGAGCCTTGGCCCGCTCAAGGCGGCCAGTATAGCGGCTTCACCGAAAACCCGCGCCCTGCAGGTCAAAAACGGCATGCACCAAGATGGTGCAGGCGATTTCCCCCAAGTCTTTGACGGTTTCGTTCCCGCCCGGGGAAAACCGCTCACCACAAAGTTGGCATGCGGCGTGCTTTATCAAAGCATCGCCCCACCTTCTCCGGAGACCGACCATGGCTACCAAGACCGGCAAAGACGTCCTCGACCTCATCGCCAAGGAAGGCGTGCGCTACGTGGACTTCCGCTTCACCGACACCCGCGGCAAGGAGCAGCACGTGACCGTGCCGGCCCACACCGTGGACGACAAGCTCTTCGAGGACGGCAAGATGTTCGACGGCTCCTCCATCGCCGGCTGGAAGGGCATCAACGAGTCGGACATGATCCTCATGCCCGACGCCGCCACCGCGGTCATGGATCCCTTCTTCGAGGACAAGACCCTCAACCTGCGCTGTGACGTCATCGAGCCCGCCACCATGCAGGGCTACGAGCGCGACCCCCGCTCGCTCGCGAAGCGCGCCGAGGCCTACCTCAAGTCCACCGGTATCGCGGACACCGCCTACTTCGGTCCGGAAAACGAGTTCTTTATCTTCGACGACATCCGCTGGGGTTCCGACATCAGCGGCTCCTTCTACAAGATCGACTCCAAGGAAGCGGGCTGGAACTCCGAGCGCGCCTACGAGGACGGCAACTTCGGCCACCGTCCCGGCGTGAAGGGCGGCTACTTCCCCGTGCCGCCGGTGGATGCCCTGCAGGACATCCGCTCCGCCATGTGCTCCACCCTGGAGGAGATGGGCCTGAAGACCGAGGTGCACCACCACGAGGTGGCGACCGCCGGACAGTGCGAGATCGGCGTGGCCTTCGGGCACCTGGTGGAGAAGGCGGACGCGGTGCAGATCCTGAAATATGTGGTCATGAACGTGGCCCATGCCTACGGCAAAACCGCCACCTTCATGCCCAAGCCCCTGGTGGGCGACAACGGCAACGGCATGCACGTGCACCAGTCCCTGGCGAAGGACGGCAAGAACCTGTTCAGCGGCAACCTCTACGGCGGCCTCTCCGAGACCGCGCTCTACTATATCGGCGGCATCATCAAACACGCCAAGGCCCTGAACGGGCTGACCAATGCCGGCACCAACAGCTACAAGCGCCTGGTGCCGGGCTTCGAGGCGCCGGTGATGCTGGCCTACTCGGCCCGCAACCGCTCCGCCTCCATCCGCATCCCCTACGTCTCGAACCCCAAAGCGCGTCGCATCGAGGTGCGCTTCCCGGATTCCAGTGCCAACCCCTACTTCGCTTTCGCGGCCATGATGATGGCGGGCCTGGACGGTATCCAGAACAAGATCCACCCGGGTGAGGCCATGGACAAGGACCTCTACGACCTGCCGCCGGAGGAGGAGAAGAACATCCCGCAGGTGTGCTACTCCCTCGACATGGCCATCGAGCACCTGAACAAGGACCGGGAATTCCTGAAGAAAGGCGGGGTGTTCACGGATGACGTGCTGGACGCCTACATCGCCCTCAAGATGCAGGACGTGACGCGGCTGCGCATGACGACGCATCCCGTCGAGTTCGACATGTACTACAGCCTCTAAAGATCCAGAGGCCGCAAAAACGAAACCGGGCCACGAGGCCCGGTTTTGTTTTCGAATAGAAAAGCTGGCGTGCCGTGGGGATGGGGTAAAACGGTCACGCCAGCAAGAGACCGGGAGTGGGGTAGCTCCCGGGCAGTTCCACAGGGAGAAGTGGAACTGCGATCACGGGCGGGGAGCCCGCGATTCGTGAAAGCTTGTCATCGATTTAACAGATTTAGACTGGACCGTCCAGTCCATTAATACTATAGGCCCTCACTTGGGTATTTTCAAGTGTTAGATGACCCAAGGTCATTTGCCCTTGAGGCAAGGGGCCTATTGGACTAGGCTCCGGGCATGAAGCGCATTTCCTTCTTCCTGTTGGTTTTACTCACCGCCGGCGCCGCGCTCGGCGACGCTGTGTACAAGTGGGTGGATTCCCAAGGCGTGGTGCATTATTCCGACCAGCCGGTGCCGGGAGCGGTGAAGGTCAAGGCGCCCCGTGCCCAGACCTTCACCGCGCCTGCCGCGGGAAATCTGCCCACTCCAAATCTGAGCAATAACAGCGGCGGCCCGGCTCCGAGCTATACCCGCCTCGTGATCACGGCACCCACGGATCAGCAGACGTTCTGGAACCAGCACAGTGTGACCGTGAGCGTGGATCTGCAGCCGGGCCTGCAGGGTGGGGACACCCTCACCATCAGCGTGGACGGCCAGAGCAAAACCGGCACGGGCATGTCCGCCACCTTTGACGACCTGTACCGGGGCGAGCACAGCGCTGCCGCCAGCGTCACCAGCAACGGCACCAAGGTGATCGTCGCTACCCCCGTGACCTTCTACATCCAGCAACCCGCCAAAGGCCATTGACCACGCACTAGTTCGGTGCGTTTGCACTATAATGGTGCAAACCCCGAGGATGCATGGAAACCGGGCCTTCCAGCCTAAGCCTCAAGGCCATTCTTGAGAATCAGACCACGGCCATCCTTTGGCTGGATGGGCGCCTGTGCCTGGAGTACCTGAATCCCGCCGCCGAGACCCTGCTGAAATTCGATGCCCGCCAAGTGCTCGGCCGTGCCATCGTGGACTGCCTGCCCCAGGCCCGCGAATTCGTCGCGGCCCTCACCCGGTCCGCCAAGAGCGGCGAGACCTTCACCCAACGGGAATTGAAGCTTCCCCTGGGGCAAGGCGAGGGGCAGGAACCCGTGACCGTGGACTGCACCGCCACGCCGGTGGCGGAGCAAGAGGGGGAGACGCCGCTCCTAGTGGAGCTCACACCCCTCGACAGGCACCTGCGCATCAGCCGCGAGGACGCGCTCATCGCCCAGCATGCGGCCAACCGCGTGCTGGCCCGTAACCTCGCCCACGAAATCCGCAATCCTCTCGGCGGGCTCCGCGGCGCGGCCCAACTCCTGGAGCGCAAGCTCCCGGACGAAACCCTCAAGGAATACACCCGGGTGATCCTCCGAGAGACGGATCGCCTCACGTCGCTGGTGGAAGCGATGCTGGGGCCGCCGCGGCCACCCCAGCGCCAGGCGCGGAACATCCACGAGCTGGTGGAGCACGTGGCCCGGCTCACGGAGAGCGAGGCGCCGTCGGCGCTCAAGGTGGGGCGCGACTACGACCCGAGTCTGCCGGACCTGAAGCTCGACCGGGACGAGATCATCCAGGCGCTGCTCAACATCGCCCGCAACGCTCGCGAGGCGCTCATGGACCGGGGCCGGCTCTTGTTCCGCACGCGCGTGCTGCGCCAGTTCACCATCGGCACCCAGCGCCACCGGCTTGTCGCCTGCGTGGAGGTGGAGGACGACGGACCGGGCATTTCCCCGCAACTCCTGCCGCGCATCTTCGCGCCGCTCGTCTCCGGCAAGCCCCGCGGCACGGGGCTCGGGCTCTCCATCGCCCAGGAATTGGTCAACCGCCACGGCGGGCTCATCGAAGCGGTGAGCGCGCCGGGACGCACCGTGTTCTCCGTACTGCTGCCCCTGGAAGAAAGCCATGAGCAAGAACGCCGCTGAAATCTGGATCGTGGACGACGACCCGGCCCTGCGCTGGGTGATGGACGAGGCCCTGCGGGAGGCAGGTTTCGCGGTACAGCTCTACGCCAGCGCCGAGGAGGCGCGGCAGGCCTTGCAAGCCGCCCAGCCGTCGGTGCTGGTGACGGACGTGCGCCTGCCAGGCGAGAGCGGCTTCGAGTTCCTCCAAAGCCTGCACCAGGAGCACCCCAAGCTCCCGGTGATCGTGGTCACGGCCCACGCGGATCTCGAGAGCGCGGTCGCCGCCTACCAGGGTGGCGCCTTCGAATACCTGCCGAAGCCCTTCGACCTCGACGAACTCACGGCGCTCGTGAACCGGGCGCTCCAGGCCCAGGGGCCCCAGGCGGCGGCCAGGAGCGAGGCGGAGGGCGAGGAACTCATCGGCGAAGCCCCGGCCATGCAGCAGGTGTTCCGGGCCATTGGGCGGCTCACGCGGAGCCACATGACGGCGCTCATCACCGGCGAATCCGGCACCGGCAAGGAACTGGTGGCCCGGGCCCTCCACCGCCACAGTCCCCGGGCCCGGCAGCCATTCATTGCCCTGAATACCGCCGCCATCCCGGCGGAACTGCTCGAATCGGAGCTCTTCGGCCACGAGCGGGGCGCCTTCACCGGCGCCACCGGCCGCCGCCTCGGCCGCTTCGAGCAAGCCCATGGCGGTACACTGTTCCTGGACGAAATCGGCGACATGTCTCCGGCGCTGCAGACGCGGCTCTTGCGCGTACTGGCGGAGGGCGAGTTCTACCGGGTGGGCGGCCACGAGGCGGTGAAGGTGGACGTGCGCATCATCGCGGCGACTCACCAAGATCTCGAGGCAAGAGTGGAGGAAGGCAGCTTCCGCGAGGACCTGTTTCACCGGCTCAACGTGGTGCATGTGCACATGCCGGCGCTGCGGGAGCGGCGCGAGGACATACCGCTTCTGCTGGAGCACTTCCTCAACGCGGCGGCGCGGGAATTGAATGTTGCCGGCAAGCGCCTGACGCCGGACGCGATGGCCTCCTTAAGCCAGCAGCCCTGGCCCGGCAACGTACGCGAACTCAAGAACCTCTGCCGCCGGCTCATGCTCATGGCCCCGGGGCGCATCATCCACTCGAGCGACCTCGCGGCGGTGCTGGAGACCGGCCGCAGCCCCAAGGACAGCGGCGGCGACTGGCGGCTGGCGCTGCGCGCGTGGGTGGACGCGGAGCTGTCTTCGGGCCGTAAAGACCTGCTTTCGGAAGCGCTGCCGGAATTCGAGAAGATTCTCCTGGATGCCGCCTTGGCCCGCGCTGGCGGCCGGCGTCAGGAGGCGGCGAAGCTGCTCGGCTGGGGACGCAACACACTCACGCGTAAGCTCAAATCCGTTGCCGGTTAGAGCCGACATGCCGGCCGGGATGATTCCCGGCCGGTATGCCAAACGTTCAATACACCGGCGTACCGAATACCTCCGCGAAGTTCCCGGATGCCGGCAAGCCAATCTTGCCGAACGT
The DNA here is from genome assembly GCA_050261675.1 of Bacillota bacterium. Classification (GTDB taxonomy): domain Bacteria; phylum Pseudomonadota; class Gammaproteobacteria; order Natronospirales; family REEB76; genus DASUBN01. The sequence goes on along the minus strand of JBLNDO010000059.1, from coordinate 15,503 downwards.
CAGGCTGCCGTTCGAGGGCTCGGACAGGTAATACATTCCGCTGCCCAACCATCCCACGGCCAACGGCGCCGGACCGAAGATCGGATGTGCGCAGGGGGCGTCGGACACCGTAACCATGTTCGAGGCGAAGCTCTCGGTATCCACGGATTCGAAACTGGAGATAGTCAGATCGCAGCCTGCCGCCGCGATGCCCGTGGCGATGAACATGGGACCGCGATCGATGCTGCCGTCCGCGTTGAATCCTTTCCACAGGTCGCCTGTGATTCGCGAGTGGGCGTAGGTCTTGAGGATCTTGCCACTGGTCACGTCCACGACGCTGGCCGTGAGGTCGCTGGTTGCACCGGTCGTCGGATCAAAGGTGAAATCGTCTATCCACGCATTGTTTCCGACCACGTAGTGAACGAACGCAATGTTCTTCGTGGTATCGCTCGTCTGCAGCGTCAACGGCGTTTGGGTGGCGGAGCCCGTGATGCTAACGGAGATGCTCGCGGCCGTGTTGCTGAACGCGCCGTACACGTCCAACACCAGACGGTCACCCGATAATCCATCGATGTTGGGGGCGCAATCCGTCGTGTCGGTGTAGAACACGACAGGAGTTCCACCCGAGAGTGGCACGGAATACAGTTTGAAGCCGGGCCCCCCGGTGGTATTCGGCACCTCATACAGTAACGTCGAGTCGGACGCCGTGCCGGCCACGAAACTGGGCTGGTCAACCACACTACAGGCCGCCGAGGTGGGAATGCTGTAGCTGCCCACGAGTTGGGCTTGGCTGCTGCTCGCGAGATAGACGTCGTCCTGCAAGCTGGTTATTCCCAAACTGCCGGTCTCCACGACCACTCCCTGGGTCGGACCGAGACTGGAGTTGATGCTCACGAGCGATACCTTGGCGCCCGTGGGGAGGCTGCTTATCAGTGTGGAGGTCTTTGTCATGGTATCGGGGGCATAGACATCTAGTTCATTGCCTGCATGCATCAGAAAGCCCGTTACCAGTCCTGTGCTTGGGTCCTTGAGACCGCCGACGAAGGACAATGCCGCCGGCGGTATGGTGGGCGCCGTGTTGGCGTCGTCGGTTGTGGCGATAATCCAGGAGGTGTCGCAGGGGACAGTGCTGGTGTTCACCGTGACCCGCGCCAACACGTAGGACTTGGATGTGCTGTAGGGCCCGGCCTGCACCGCAACCTCTGAACAAAGCGTCGTATAACTGCCGCTGGAAAGTTGCCGCGGCGTGCCTGGCTGGCTGAGACTCACCCCATAGATATGGCCCCCGTCGCCGTAGGCGAAGAAAGCCGGCAACATTTTGTCGCGCTTACGCGCCGAGGACGCGTAAGTCCAATCATAGAAGGTGGGACCGGCGCCGTCATCGGGAATATCGACGGTGTCCGGCGTCAGCTGGATGGGCGTGTTTGATGGTTGGTCGGCGGACACGACCCATAGGCCGGCATAGTGTCCCGAGGATACGATGTTGCCGACGGGTTCATAGAACGACCCCGCGCCGTCGGCCGAGTTGCTCTTGCCGCCGCAAGCCGCTAAGAGCAGACCCAGGGACAGCGAGACGCCCGCCAAGGGCAGGCGAAGATTCTTCCAGGATGCCATGTGGATTCCCCTATTGAGATCGCGTCATCCGCCGCCTTCCGGCTGGGGCGGATTGGCCAAAATTGCATATCCGGCGCGAACCCTAACCGCTGTACTGGTATATGTCAATTCACGGGAGCCTAATCCCATGGCGGGAATCCGACCTTGGGGAAGAATTCACTGCGCGATCGATAGAATCGCCCAACTGTCTCAAATCAGGAAACGACCCATGCGCATCGAAGCGTCAATCGAGAACCGCCAACAGCACCACGCCGTGGCGGTTTCCACCAACGGCATCTTCCACGAACTCGGCATCCCGCCCACGCTGGGCGCGCCCGGCTCCAGCGTGAACGGCGGTGAGATGCTTTGCGTGGCTCTCGCCACCTGCTATTGCAATGACCTGTACCGGGAAGCTAAGCAGCGCGGCGTCGAGGTGCTGCTCGTGAACGTGGACGTGCAAGCGGAGTTCGGCGGACCTGGGGAGCCGGCCAAGTCCTTGAGCTATCGCGCGAGCGTGGCGGCCCGTTCACCGGAGGAGAAGATTCGGGAACTGATGCCGCACACGGACAAGGTGGCCGAGATCCAGAACACCTTGCGCCGCGGAATGGCAGTGAGTTATGAGATAGCGGAGATTTTGAGCGAAGACTAAATCAACCCGCGGCGCAGGCCTCGAGTTTCTGCCCCGGCAGGTTCAAGGCACCGGTGAGCTGGCTGACATTTTTCAAATTGTGACGTTTGAGATAGTCCGCGATGCCGGCGTTGAGCTTCTTGCAGACGAGTGGGTCGTAGAAGAGCGCGGTACCGACGCCGATGGCCGTGGCGCCCGCCAGCAGGAACTCGATGGCGTCGTTGACGGTAGTGACGCCCCCCTGGCCGATGATGGGCACCTTGTGGGCCTTCGCCACCTGATAGACCTGATGCACCTTCAACAAGGCGACGGGCTTGATGGCCGGCCCCGAGAGGCCGCCCTGGAAATTGCCGATGACAGGTGTCTGTTTTTCCACGTCGATGGCCATGCCCATCAATGTATTGATGACCGCGAAGCCGTCGGTGCCCGCCTCGATGCAGCGCTTGGCGTTCAGCGCGATGTCCGTCTGGTTGGGCGAGAGCTTGGTGATGATCGGTTTCTTGGTGGCCTTGCGGCAGGCCGCCACCACTCGCGCCGACATCTCCGGGTCGTTGCCGAACTGCACCCCGCCTTCCTTCACATTGGGACAGGAGATGTTGATCTCCATGGCGTCGATGGGGGAGTCGTCGAACTGGCGGGTGACCTCGGCGTATTCCTCTACCGTGGAACCGGAGACATTGGCGATGAAGCGGGTCTCGGAGAAATCCAGCGTTGGCAGGATCTTCTTCACCACGTGCTCGACGCCCGGGTTCTGCAGGCCGATGGCATTCAACATCCCCGCCGGGGTCTCGTAGACCCGGTGTGGCTTGTTGCCGAGGCGGGGCTTGAGCGTGGTGCCCTTGAGGCACACGGCGCCGGCATCGCGGTTGGAAAAGCCTTCCACCCGCGTATATTCTTCGCCGAATCCCACGCATCCCGAGAGCAGGACCAGCGGCGAATCGAACTGCATGCCGCAGAAGTCGAGCTTCAGGGAGTCGGGGAGGGGTGTCCAGTCTTTCATCGCTAGCGGTAGTCCCGATGTTCCACGTGGTCTTATTCCAGCCGGAAATCCCGCCGAATACGGGGAACATCATACGCCTGTGCGCCAACGCGGGGGCCGCGCTCCATCTCATCCATCCACTCGGTTTCGAACTCTCCGAGGCGCGGGTAAAGCGCGCCGGTCTCGATTACCACGAGATGGCACAGGTCCACGAGCACAAGAATTACGAAGCATTTCTGGAAAGCGCGGCGCCTGCGCGGGTCTTCGCAGTTTCGACACGCGGCACACAGCGCTATACCGACGTGGAGTACCGGGACGGGGACACTTTCCTCTTCGGCCCCGAGACCCGCGGTCTGCCCCAGTCCATGCTGGACGCGATGCCAAAAGACCAGATCCTCCGTCTCCCCATGCGGCCCGACAACCGCAGCCTCAATCTCTCCAACGCCGTGGCGGTGCTGGTCTACGAAGCCTGGCGGCAGCAGGGCTTCGCCGGCGGCGAATGGCCACGCCCTTGTAATCCCTAGGGTTTATACCTGCTTGACGGGCAGGTTCAGCTTGTGTATTTTACCTTCAAGTTAATTAACCATGTGGTGTACTAATATGCCCTCCGACCAGCTGAGCGCCACTTTTGCCGCCCTGGCGGACCCGACCCGCCGGGCCATCCTGGCGCGGCTCGCCACCGGGGAGACCTCGGTGACCGAGCTCGCCGCGCCCTTCGAGATCAGCAAGCCCGCGGTGACGAAGCATCTCAAGGTGCTGGAGAGAGCCGGACTCATCAGTCGCGGACGCCACGCCCAGTGGCGCCCCTGTCGCCTGAAGGCCTCCCCCCTCAAGGACGTGTCCAACTGGGTGGAGCAGTACCGCCGCCACTGGGAAGAGCGCCTGGACCGGTTGGACGAATACCTGAAGGAACTGCAGGCGCAGGAACAAACCGCAGAGGTGAAGAAACATGGCCGCAAGAAATAAGGCCGCCGCGCCCGCGGGCGCGCTGGATCTCACCCTGGTCCGCGTCTTCGACGCGCCCGTGTCGCTGGTGTTCCAGTGCTGGACCGAACCCAGGCACATCGTGAACTGGCTCGCGCCCCACGGCTTCACCATCCCGAGCGCCACGGGCGAGCTACGCCCCGGCGGGCCCTGGCGCTCCTGCATGGTGAAGCCCGACGGCAGGGAACTCTGGCTCGGCGGCGTCTACCGGGAGATCGTGAAGGACAGGCTCCTGGTCTTCACCCACGCCTGGGACCGGGAGGACGGCCGGCCCGGCCACGAGACCGTGGTGACGGTGCGCTTCGAGGACCAGGGCGGCAAGACCAAGATGACCTTCCACCAGGCGCCCTTCGAGAACCCGGGCTCCCGCGACGGCCACGCGGGCGGCTGGACCGAATGCTTCGAGCGGCTCGACGGGTTGCTCGAGAAAATCTACTGATCAGGAGCCTGTCCATGAGCATCAAGAATTCCGTCACCCAGCACGCGAGCTTCACCCTGGAACGCCATTACGACGCAGCCGTGGCAAGGGTTTACAAGGCCTTCTCCGACCCGGAGGCCAAGTCCCGCTGGTTCGGCGGCGGCAGCGAGTGGGACTTGCAGTCCCGGGTATTCGATTTTCGTGTGGGCGGCCGTGAGCACCTTAGCGGCAAGTGGAAGAGCGGCATGGTGTCCACTTTCGATGCTCTGTACCGGGATATCGTGCCGGAGCAGCGCATCGTCTATGTCTACGACATGCACCTGGACGAGAGGCACATCTCCGTGTCGCTCGCCACCATCGAATTCGCCCGCGAGGGCAACGGCACGAAGCTCACCATCACCGAGCAGGGCGCGTTCCTGGACGGTTACGACGACGCCGGTTCCCGCGAGCGCGGCACCCGCGGCCTCATGGAGCGGATCGCGGATTCCCTGAAGGATGGGCCCGTCCAGGATCTGCCCACACCCAACGTGAGGAGATGAGCATGCGCAAGGTAATCGTCTCCAACCTCATCTCTCTGGATGGCTACATCGACGGGCCAGAGAAGGACTTGACCTGGATGACCCCCGGCCCGGAGTTTTTTGCCTATGCCAGCCAGCTGCTCACGGAGGTGGACGCGCTGCTCTTCGGTCGGCTCACCTACCAGATGATGGAAAGCTATTGGACGAGCCCCGAGGCAGAAAAGGGCGACCCGGCCATCACGCGACCCATGAACGAGCTCCCCAAGTGGGTGTTCTCCGAGACCCTCAAGCAGGCCCCCTGGGGCCGCTGGGACAACGCCAAGGTGTCGGCGGATCCCACCGGCACCGTGAAAAAGCTCAAGGCCGAGAAGGGCAAGGACATGGTGATCTTCGGCAGCGGCGGCCTAGTCTCGGCGCTGACGCCCCACGGGCTCATCGATGAATATCGCATCCTCGTGGCCCCGGTAATCCTGGGCGGCGGCACGCCGGAATTCCAGGGCTTGAGCAAGCGCGTCGACCTCAAGCTCGTCGGCGTCAAGAGTTTCGATTCCAGGCTGGTGATGCTCACCTACCATCCGGAGAAGAAGTGATGAGTCTCGCGAAGCATTACCAGAACCGTTGGCTCGCCATGGGTCTGCTCTGCATGGGCGCGCTCATGATCGTGCTGGACGTCACCATCGTGAACGTGGCGCTGCCTTCCATCCGCGCCGACTTGGGCTTCGACGAGACCTCCCTCGCCTGGGTGGTGAACGCCTACATGCTGATCTTCGGCGGTTTCCTGCTGCTGGGCGGCCGCCTCGGCGATCTCTACGGCCACCGGCGCGTGTTCCTCATCGGGCTCGCGCTCTTTACCTTGGCGTCGTTCGCCTGCGGCCTCGCCGGCTCTCGCGCATATTTGTTGTTGGCGAGGGGTGTGCAGGGGCTGGGTGGCGCCATCGTGGACGCGGTGTCGCTCTCGCTCATCATGAACCTGTTCACCGCCCACGAGGACCGGACCAAGGCCATGGGCGTGTACGGCTTCGTCTGCGCGGGCGGCGGTGGCATCGGCGCGCTCCTGGGCGGCGTGCTCACCGGCGCCTTCAACTGGCACTGGATCTTCCTGGTGAACGTGCCGGTGGGCATCGCGGTGTTCGCGCTCTGCTGGTGGCTGCTGCCCACCCACGCCGGCGAGGCGGAAGGACGCCAGCACCTGGACGTGGGCGGCGCCGTGAGCGTAACGCTCGCCTTGCTGCTCGCCGTCTACGCCACCATCAACGGCAACCAGGCGGGCTGGGGATCGGTACAGACCCTCGGCATCCTGGGCGCGTCGCTCGTGGTGTTCGGAGTCTTCCTGGCGCTGGAAAGCCGGGTGCGCAAGCCCCTGGTGCCGCTCGCCATGTTCCGCCTGCGCAATCTTTCGGTGGCGAGCGTGGTGGGCGTGCTCTGGTGCGCCGGCATGTTCGCCTGGTTCTTCCTCTCCGCCCTCTACATGCAGCGGGTGCTGAATTTCAGCCCCTTCCAGATCGGCATGGCCTTCCTGCCCGCCAACCTCATCATGGCGGTGTTCTCCCTCGGGCTGTCCGCCAAGTTGGTGATGCGCTTCGGCATCCGCGGTCCCCTGGCCTTCGGGCTCTTGATGGCGGCGGCGGGTCTCCTGCTTTTCGCCCGGGCGCCGCTGCACGGCACGCTCGTGGCGGACGTGCTGCCCGGCATGCTGCTCCTGGGGCTCGGCGCGGGCATCGGCTTCAACCCGGTACTCATGGCCGCCATGAGCGAAGTGGCGGAGACGGAGTCGGGCCTGGCCTCGGGCCTCGTGAACACCGCATTCATGCTCGGCGGTTCCTTGGGCCTCGCGGCCCTCGCCAGCACCGCCGCGGCGCGTACCGACGGTCTCAGCGCGGCGGGCATCGGGAGCGTGAGCGCGCTGGACGGCGGTTACCAGGCGGCGTTCGTTTGCGGTGCGGCCTTCGTGGCGCTGGCGGCGGTCCTGGGCGGGGCCCTGCTGCGCACCCTCAACCGCACCGCGGCCCAAAGCGCCGCCCACTGAACCCAACGACATTTCGAGGAGACAGCCATGGCGGCCGAGATGCACGGCGAAGAATTCAGCCTCACCCGCGTCTTCAATGCGCCCCGGGAACTGGTGTTCGACGTCTGGACCCAGGAGAAGCACCTCAAGGAATGGTTCGGTCCGACGGGTTGCGCCATCGTGGACTGCAAGCTGGACCTCAAACCCGGCGGCTTTTTCCACTACGGCATGCGCTTCATGAACGGCCAGATGATGTGGGGTAAGTGGATCTTCAAGGAGATCAAGCGGCCCGAGAAGCTGGTGCTGATCTCCCAGTTCTCCGACGCCCGCGGCGGCCTCGGCCGCCATCCGGGCAACCCGGACTGGCCGCGGGAAACGCTTTCCACCACCACCTTCGAGGAACAGGGCGGCCGGACCCTGCTCACCCTGCGCTGGAGCCCCTATAACGCCAGCGAACTCGAGCGCCGCACCTTCGTGTCCGGCGCCGCGTCCATGGAGCAGGGCTGGGGCGGCACCTTCAAGCAACTCGACGATTACCTGGCCAAGGTCCAGAAAGGATGAGTGTGATGAATACCGTGAAGGCGTATGCCCCGGGCGACACCGAGCGCGAGCTCACCCTGACGCGCGTCTTCGACGCGCCCCGCGCGCTCGTGTTCAGGGCCTGGACCGACCCGAAGTTGCTGGCCCGCTGGTGGGGTCCACAGATGTTCACCAACCCGGTCTGCGAAGTGGACGCGCGGCCCGGCGGACATTTGCGCATCGTGATGCGCGGCCCCGACGGCAGCGACTACCCCATGCGCGGTGTGTTCCGGGAAGTGGTGGCGCCCGAGAAGCTCAGCTTCACCAACTTCGCCGTGGACTTGGAGGACCGGCCCGTCATCGAGGGTTTCACCACCGTGCTGTTCGCCGAGGAGGGCGGCAAGACCCGCCTCACCATCCACACCTGCGGCAAGGCGGTCCAGCCCGTGGCCGTCCAGTACCTGCAGGGCATGGAGCAGGGCTGGACCGGGAGCCTGGAGAAACTGGCGACATTGCTGCCGCAACTTTGAACCCGAGAGGAGTACCTGTCATGCAAGCGGAATCGAAGAAACTGTTCTGGACCGGTGCCGTACTGAGCGGCCTCGCCGTCCTGTTCTTCCTGTTCGACGGCGCCATGAAGCTCGTGAAGCCCTTGCCGGTGGTCCAGGCGACCGTCGGCCTCGGTTATCCGGAGGACGTCATCACCGGGCTCGGCATCGTGCTGCTCGCCTGCACCCTGCTCTACGCCCTGCCGCGCACCGCAGTGCTGGGCGCCGTGCTGCTTACCGGGTATCTCGGCGGCGCCATCGCCTCCAAGGTGCGCATCGGCGCGCCCACCTTCGACATCGCCTTCGCCCTGGTGTTCGCCGCGTTCGTCTGGGGCGGGCTGCTGCTGCGCGAGCCCCGGCTGCGGGCGCTCTTCCCCCTGCGCAAGGGGGTGTCGCCGTGAGAAGGGTCATCGTCTCCGAGTTCATCTCGCTGGACGGCGTCGTGGAGGACCCGGGCGGTGCCGAGAAGTCCAAGTACGGCGGCTGGACCTGGCCCTACTGGAGCGACGACATCGGCAAGTACAAGAACGACGAGCTCTTCGCCGGCGATGCCTTGCTCCTCGGGCGCCGCACCTACGAGGGTTTCGCCGCCGCCTGGCCCTCCATGAAGGACGAATGGGGCTTCGCGGACCGCATGAACGGCCTGCCCAAGTACGTGGCTACCCGCACCCTGAAGCGGCTCGACTGGAACAACTCGCATCGCCTCGACGGCGACGTGGCGAAGGCCGTGACGGAGCTCAAGCGCCAACCGGGGCAGGATATCCTGGTGGCGGGCAGCGCGGAGCTGGTGCAGGAGTTGATGCGCCATGCACTCGTGGACGAATTCCGGCTGCTCACCTATCCCGTGGTGCTCGGCGGCGGCAAGCGCCTCTTTGCCGACGGCGTCGGCGCGAGCCTGAAGCTCACCGGCACCCAGGCCTTCGGCAAGGGCGTGGTGGCTCTGACCTACCATCCCGCCCCGTCCGCGGCACCTGCCGAGCATCCCTTCAAACATTGAGATCGAGGTGGTTTCATGAGATCGCGCGCCCTCTTTGTGTTCCTCTTCACCTTCGCTTCCGCGGTCTCCGCCGCGCCCATGGCTTACGAGGCGGATCCCGACCACACCCACCCGAGCTTCGAGGCCGACCATTTCGGGGGTCTGTCGGTGTGGCGCGGCCTGTTCAAGCACACCACGGGCCGCATCGTGCTGGACAAGGCCGCGGACACGGGTACGGTGGACATCACCGTGGACATGAAGAGCGCAACCGTGGGCCAGGACAAAGTGGACGAGATCATGGCCGGCCCGGAACTCTTCGATGCCGCGAAGTACCCGACCGCCCATTACCAGGGGACGCTCGCGGATTTCGTGAGCGGCGCGCCCACCAAGGTGACGGGCACGCTCACACTGCACGGCGTCGCCAAGCCCGTGGACCTCAAGATCCTCTCCTTCAAGTGCATGCCCCATCCGCTCTATAAGCGCGAGGTCTGTGGCGCGGATGCCCTGGCCGTCATCCAGCGCGACGCCTTCGGCATCGATTCCGGCAAGAGCTACGGCTTCAAGATGGACGTGACCCTGCGCATTCAGGTGGAAGCCATCGCTGAGAAATGACCCGCGGCAAAAGAAAAGGCCCGGTGCGTTTCCGCACCGGGCCTTCGGTTCCGGCCCTTACTGCTTCAACAGCGCCGTGGCCTTGTCCAAATCGGCGCTGAACTTGTTCAAGGCGTCCGCGGTGTAGCCGGTGTACTGGTTCGCAGTGTCCCACTGCTGCTCCTCGATGGCCTCGCGCACGCCGGGCAGGGTCTTGGCCCCGTAGCCCGTGTACAGGCCCGCCGCGTAAATGGTATGGCGGAACCAGGGACGTCCCGGCAGGCCGCCGTCATACAGCAGGTCCTGCTCCAGGGCCTGCAGCTGCCGGTCGAGCGCGGCGCGGCCCGACTCGCCCAGCTTGAAACCGCCGGCTCTGGCGGCCTCAAGCGCTGTGTCATACGCAGCGGCGCTGGCCTTGAGTTTCACCAGGGCGTTGTCCAGCGGCGCGAAGTCCAGGAACGGCACCGCCGGGGCCGCGGGCGGAGGCACGTAGGTGATCGTCGGGTCCGCCGCCAGCGTGAAGGCTTTCGCCGCCAGCAGCTTGTTCAACTGCTCGTCATGGGCGCGCATGCCGTCCGCCAGCTTGTGCAGCTGGTCCACGTACTTGCCAACGGTGTCGGCGAACGCGCCGTAGCCGTAGGGCAGCACGTCCGCGTCGGCGAAGCGCAGCACCGTATGGCCCGCGAATTCCGACAGCGCCACGCCGTACTTGAAGCCCGGGTCGCCGAAGCGGTTGTAATGGTCGAAGGAATCGTAGAGCGAGTGGTAATCGCCGCCGTCGCCCTCGCCGCTGAAGCCGAGGTCCAGCGACGCTACCCCTAAGTGGTCCAGGAACGCGGTGTAATCCGAACCGGAGCCCAGCGCCCCGAGCGGTAGCTCCTGCCCGCTGGCGGCGACCTGCCCCAAGTCCGCCTCCTGGGGCGAGGCGTCCTTGGCGAAGCCCTCGACGCGCAGTTCGGCGCGCTCGCGGGCGTCGATGCTCACGCCGGTCTGCGGATCCGTGACGCCGTCCGCCACCTGGTTCACCGTGGCCTGCAGGGAGTGGGAGCCGAGCGCGAACAGGAAACCGCGGCTGTTGTTGTCAGTATTGAGGTAGAGCACCGCCTTCTTCTGCAGTTCGTCCGCATGGGTCTCGGCCCATTCGGTCGAGCCGAGGAGCCCCGGCTCCTCGCCGTCCCAGCTCGCGTACACCAGGGTGCGCTTGGGCCGCCAGCCCTGCTTCAGGAGCCCGCCGATGGCCTTGGCCTCGTCCAGCAGCGCCACGTTGCCGGAGAGCGGGTCCGCCGCGCCGAACACCCAGCCGTCGTGGTGATTGCCGCGCACAATCCACTCGTCGGGATAGGTGCTGCCCTTCACCATGGCGATGACGTCGTAGATGGGCTTCTGCTCCCAGTTGTTGATGACCTTGAGGTGCGCTGCGGTCGGGCCCGGGCCGATGTGATAGGTGAAGGGCAGGGCGCCGCGCCAGCCCTCCGGCGCCACTTCGCCGCCCAGCGCCGCCAGGAAGGGCTTGGCGTCGGCGTAGGAAATGGGCAGCACCGGGATCTTCATGAGGGTCTTGGCGTCCTTGAGGTTGAAGCGGCGCGGGGAGGAGGGCGAACCCTTGCCCGGAGTGAGCGGATCGCCCGGATAGACGGGCATGTCCGCCACGGAGCCGCGCTGCACGCCGTCTTCGCCGCGGAACGCCCCCTTGGGATACACGTCGCCCTGCCAATAGCCGTCGTCGCGCGGGTCGGAATAAATGATGCAGCCCACGGCGCCGTGCTCGTAGGCGAGCTTGGGTTTCAGGCCGCGCCAGCCGGCGCCGTAGCGGGCGATGACGATCATGCCCTTCACGTCCACGCCGTGGCGCGCAAGTTCCTTGTAGTCGTCCGGCATGCCGTAGTTCACGTAGACGAGCGGTGCGGTCACATCACCGTCGCCGCCGTAGCCGTTGTAGGGCGGCAGCACGTCGGTGAGCGAGGAGGTGCGGTCGCCCTCCACCACGGGTTCGTGCAGCGAGGCCTTGAACGCGGTGGGCGCCGTCATCTCCAGCAACTCTTCCTTCGGCGTCGGGTAAAGCACGTAGAAGGTCTCGAGGTGCGCGTCCCAGCCCCAGGACTGGAACATCTTCAGCATGGTTTCCGCGTTGGCCTTGTCGTGGGGCATGCCCACGTTGTTGGCGTCGGAGGACATGTCCTTGTCCCAGCCGCTCTGGTCCTGGGCGGAGAGCTGGGCATCGAACTTCTGTTCGAGGACGGCTTCCTGGGCGGCGGCATCGCTGCCGAAGCCCTGCATGGCGGGCGCGCCGTCGGCGAGGGCGTTCAGGGAAAGGCCGCTCGCCAGCGCCGAAGCCAGCAAGACCGGGAGTTTCACGGACCAGACGCGCATGGGCTACCTCGGTACGGAAGGAGTGGGGGTTCGAGAGGGGCTTAGATGATAAAGCGGGCAGCGAGTTCCGGCCTGGAATATGTCCGGAAGCCGAGCGATTTCAGCCGTTTTCGCTCTTGAGGGCGCGCTTCATGAGCGCCTCCACGGCGCTGCGCGGATCCTGCCCCTGGTGCAGGATGCGGTAGAGCTGCTCGCAGATGGGCATTTCCACCTTGAGGCGGGAGGCGAGCACATGCACGGCCTCCGCGGCGTATACGCCTTCCACTACTTGGCCGATGTCCTGGGCTACCTGCTGGACGGACTTGCCCGAAGCCAGGCCCAATCCCATCCGTCGGTTGCGCGACTGATCATCGGTGCAGGTCAGCACCAGGTCCCCGAGGCCCGTGAGCCCCTGGAAGGTCTCGCCCTTGGCGCCGAGTTTCAGGCCCAGTCGCGTGATCTCGGCGAGGCCGCGGGTGATGAGCGCGGCCCGGGCGTTGGCGCCGAAGCCGAGCCCGTCGCTGATGCCGCAGCCGATGGCGATGATGTTCTTGACCGTGCCGCCCACCTCCACGCCCGTGAGGTCGTCGGAGGTGTAGGCGCGGAACGTCGGGCTTGCGACCGCTTGCGCCAGGTCGGCCGCGAATGCGGCGTCGTTGGAAGCGATGGTGACAGCGGTGGGCATGCCGCGCGCCACTTCCTTGGCGAAGGTGGGTCCCGAGAGCACCGCGTAGGGCGTCTGGTCCCCGAGCACCTCGCGGGCCACCTCGTGCAAGAGCTTGCCGCTCGCAATCTCAAAGCCCTTGGTGGCCCAGGCGAGGCGCAGCTTCCTGGGCTTGCACGCCGCGACTTGCTTCAGCGTGTCCCGGAAGCCATGGCTCGGGACGACCACCAGGAGGTCGCGGCAGTCCGCCACCAGCTTCCCGAGGTCGAACTCTATCCCCAGCGGTTCCGGGAACGGGCAGCCCGGGAGGAAGCGCTTGTTCTCGCGGTCACCGGGCAGCGGATCGAGTTCGCTCCTGTCCACGGACCAGAGCCGCACGGGCCGGCCGTTGCGCGTGAGCAGGATGGCGAGCGCGGTGCCCCAGGAGCCGGCGCCGACGATGCCGATGGGAGCCGGGGCGCCCAAGGGTCGCCGGTCTCAGCCGTTCGCCGCGGCGGAAGCTTCCGCCTTGCTCTGCGCCAGGATCATGTCGAAGTTGACGGGCTGCAGCAGCAGCGCCGGCATGCTGCCCTTCATGACGAGGTCGGAGATCACCTCGCGGGCGTAGGGGAAGAGGATGCTGGGGCAGTAGCTCGCCAGGATTGCTGCCATCTCCGCGTCGCTGAAGCCGGCGATGCTGAACAGGCCCGCCTGATGAACTTCCGCCAGGAACACCGCGCGGTTGTTGTCGCTGGCCTCGGCGGTGACCGTGAGCACCACTTCCGTCTGGCCGTCGTCGAGTATGCGGTGGCTGGTGCGCATGTTCACCTTCACCTCGGGGCTCAAGCCGCTGGTGAACACATCCGGCGCGCGCGGCGATTCGAAAGAGCAGTCCTTCACGTAGATGCGGCTCAGCATCACCTGTTTGTTTTCATTCTCGGCCATGGGATCCTCGGGACGGTAGGTTAATGGGTTGTCAGGCGGCGCTGAGAAGCTTGTCCAGTTCGCCGGCGTGGTCCAGGGCGGCCAAATCGTCGAAGCCGCCCACGTGGCGCTCGCCGATGAAGATCTGCGGCACCGTGCGCCGGCCGCTCTTTTGCATCATCTCCGCGAGCCGCGTGGGATCCTCGTCCACGCGGATCTCGGTGTAAGCCACGTGCTTCGTCTCCAGCAGGGACTTGGCGCGCACGCAGTATGGACATACGCGGGTGGAATAGACGGTGACGGGCGCGGCCACGTTCAGCCCTTCTCCAGCGGGAAGTGGTCCTGCTTCCAGGCGACGATGCCCCCCTTCAGCACGAACAGTTTCTGGAAACCGAGCTTGCCGAGGCGCACGGCGGCGGCGGCGGCATCGGAGCCGCTGGTGCAGGCGAGCACTAGGGACTCGTCCTTGAGCTTGTCGAGCTCGGTGGCGCGGCCGTCGAGTTCCGCGAAGGGGATGTTGCGCGCGTTGATGATGTGCCCGGCCTTGAACTCGCCCTGGGCACGGAGGTCGAGCACCGCTGCGCCTTTGTTGATGAGCAGCACGCTCTCGGCCGGACCGATTTCCCGGAACTTGCGCAGGCGGCGCAGCCCCTCGTCCACGGCGAGCGCCGCCAGCAGGGCCAGGGCGGCGCCGTTCAGGAACGGGTGGTGCTGGATGAACTCGAGGACGCGCTGCATGGCGATGATGATATGTGGCCGGAAAAGCCGTAAAAAAGGCTGCGTAGTATAGCAGTTCGGGCCGCAAACCCTTGAAGCGCCGGGCAAAACCCGTCGGTCCGGCGCCCGGCCGGCGAGGTAGAATCACGCCCACCCGCCGAGAGCCCGACGTTGCCCGCCTGCCGCGCCACCCCCATCGCCGTCCTGATCGCCGTCCTGGCGCTGGCCGCGCCGCCCGCCGCGTCGCCCGACGACGCGGCGGCGAAGCAGCAGCAGCTGGAGAAGCTCAAGAGCAAGATAGACAAGGTGCAGGCGGACCAGAATGCGGCGTTGCAGAAGCGTGATGCGGTGCAGGTCGAATTGCGGCAGAGCGAACGCTCCATCGCCGGCATCGCCAAGGAACTCGCCGACGCGGATCGCCGCGTGGCGGCCGCCCAGAACCACTTGGCGGATTTGCAGCGGCAGCAGACGGCGGCGCAGGCGGCCCTCGACACACAGAAGGCGGCGCTCGCCCAGCAGATGCAGGCCGCTTACCGGGAAGGACGGGATTCGCAGTTGCAACTTCTCCTCGACGCCCAGGACCCGGGCACCGTCGGCCGTCTGCTGGCGTATTACGACTACGTCAACCAGGCGCGCGTGGCGCGCATCACCGTGGTGCGCCGGGACCTCGACGCCTTGAACGCCGTCAACGCAGAGGTCAAGCAGCAGCTCTCCGCACTGCAGGACCTGCGTGACAGCCGCGCGCGCATGCTCGCGGAGTTCCAGCAGCAGGGCGCCGAACGCCGCTCGGTGCTGGGCAGGCTCAACGCCGGCATCAGGAGCCGCGACACGGAGATGGCGAAGCTCAAGAAGGAACAGCAGACCATGCAGTCACTGCTCGCGAACCTGCAGCAGGCGTTGGTGGACGTGCCGCCGGATCTCCTGAAGGGCGGCCGCTTCAAGACCCTCAAGGGGCGCCTGCTCTGGCCCGCGGCGGGCAAGATGCTGAATTACTACGGCCAGGCGCGCGCCGGCGGGCACCTGCGCTGGGACGGCGACCTCATTGCCGCGCCCGCCGGCGCGCCGGTGCGCGCGGTGTCCCAGGGGCGCGTGGTCTACGCCGACTGGATGCCGCACTTCGGACTACTGCTGA
>JBLNDO010000058.1:0-5144 GCA_050261675.1 Bacillota bacterium | reverse complement strand
GGCGGCGCATGTTCGGTGGCGCACTCGATGCGGCCGTCGATGGCGAGCATGGCGATGCCGTGCACCATGGACCAGATGGTGAGCGCGTCGGCTTCCACCATGCCGGGCCGCAGGAAGCCCGATTTCTGCTGGCGCTCCAGCATGTCGGTGAGGGTCTTGAAGCAGCGCTCGCTCGCCTGTTCGAGTTCCGGGTACTTGTGCTTGTCCTCCGGCGTGAGTTCCCAGGCGGTGAACATGAGCCGGTAGAGGGCGGGGTGCTCCAGGCCGAACTGCACGTAGGCCTGGCCCATGCCCAGGAACTCCTCCACCGGATCGGTTTTGCCTTGCGTGCCCGCAAGCAGCGCCGCCGTCAGTTTGTCGGCGGCACCCGCGGCGACGGCCACGAGCAGGGCGCGTTTGTCCTCGAAGTGGGCGTAGGGGGCGGCGTAGCTCACGCCCACCCGCTTGGCGAGATCCCGCAGCGTAAAGTCGGAGGTGCCGGATTTCTCCAGCAGGTGCAGCGCCTCGGCGACCAGCGCGTTGCGCAGGTCGCCGTGGTGGTAGGCACGCTTCAATGCTTTCACTGGGCAGGCCAAATTCATCGGGACGTCCCGTATCGCATTATGGCGCAAGGCCGAGCCGGGTTTTCCCGGCCGGTCGGCGCAGGTAAAAAAATCTTGCGATCCATCTTGACAGCGTTAAGTTCAGGTAGGCACAATCTACGCCCCAAACTTAACATTGTCAAGATTGGTGTACCATGGCCACGTCCCCGCGTCTTCCCCTCCCCCTGCTCGCCCTCACCCTCAGCGCCGCCCTGCTGGCGGGCTGCAGCCACGGCAGCACGGTCCAGACCCCCGCCAAACCCGTGATCGCCGAGCACCTCGGGCTCACGGATACCACCCCGCGGGACGAATACAGCGGCGACGTGCACGCCCGCTACGAGTCGGCCCTGGGGTTCCGCGTCCCCGGCAAGATCGTGGCGCGCTACGTGAACCTCGGGGACAGCGTCCAGGCAGGACAGCTGCTGGCGAAGCTGGACGCCGCGGACGCGGAACTCAACCATGATGCGGCACAGGCGGCGCTCGCCGCCGCCAAGAGCAGCTACGAAACCGCGCAGCGGGAGCTTGCCCGCTACGAGGCGCTGATCAAGACCGGCGCCGTGAGCCGCTCCGCCTTCGAGCATCAGCAGGACCTCTTCACCACCGCCCAGGCCAACTACCAGCAGGCCCAGCGCGCCTTCGAACTGCGCGGAAACCAGCTCGCCTATACGGAGTTGCGCGCCGACCACGCGGGCGTGGTCACCGCGGTGGACGCGGAGGCGGGGCAGGTGGTGGCCGAGGGCCAGACGGTCATGAGCCTCGCCTGGTCCGACGGCCGCGAGGTGTACATCGACGTGCCGGAGAACCGCATCGGAGACTTCGACCGCGCCCAGGACATCAAGGTGACTCTGTGGGGCACCCCGGGTCAGGGCTATCTGGGCCACGTGCGCGAACGCGCCGCCTCCGCGGACCCGGCCACCCGCACCTTCCTGGTGAAGATCGCGCTTCGCAACCCCGGTCCCGAGGTGAAGCTCGGCATGACGGCCGCGGTGGCGGTGGCCGACGCGGTGGACCCGGAGGAACTGCTGTTGCCCCTGAGCGCCCTCTATCACAAGGACACCGCCACCGCCGCCTGGGTGGTGGACCCCAAGACCTCCAAGCTGGTGCTGAAGCCGGTTCAGGTGCTGCGCTACACCGACGCCGGCGTGGTGATCGGCGCCGGGCTCGAGCCCGGCGACACCGTGGTGCTGAAGGGGGTGAACGAGCTTTATGAGGGTGAGTCGGCCCAGGCCTTGCTGCCCGCCCCGGCTCCGGCCAAGGCGGGTGGACTGTGACCGGGGGCTTCAACCTCTCGGAGTGGGCGCTCCGGCACCGCACCCTGGTGCTGTTCGCCATGCTGATGACGGCCCTCTTGGGCCTCTTCGCCTACGGCCGGCTCGGCCAGTCCGAGGACCCGCCCTTCACCTTCAAGGTGATGGTGATTCAGACCTTCTGGCCCGGCGCCACCACCGAGCAGGTGCAGCGGGAGGTGACGGACCGCATCGAGCGCAAGCTGCAGGAGACCCCGGACGTGGACTTCCTGCAAAGCTACTCCAAGCCCGGCGAATCCATGATCTTCTTCAACATCAAGGATTCTGCGCCGGCCTCGGCGGTGCCCGGCACCTGGTACCAGGTGCGCAAGAAGGTGGGAGACATGGCCGGCCAGCTGCCCCAGGGCGTGGCGGGACCCTATTTCAACGATGAGTTCGGCGACGTCTACGCCAACCTCTACGCCCTGGAGGGCGACGGTTACAGCGACGCAGAGCTGAAAGCTTACGCGGACACCCTGCGCGAGGAGCTCCTGCGGGTGCCGGACGTGGCCAAGGTGGATTACTTCGGCGAGCAGCCGCAGGTGATCCACGTGGAGATCTCCAACCGCAAGCTCGCGACCCTCGGGCTCTCGCCCAAGGACATCGTGGCGGTGCTGCAGGCCCAGAACGCGGTGCTGCCGGCCGGCGCTTTCGACGTCTCCGGCGAGCACATCACGCTCCGCGGCAGCGGCCAGTTCCAATCGGTGGCGGGCTTGGAGCAGGTGACGTTCCGCGCCGGCGGGCGTCTCTTGCGCCTGGGCGACATCGCCCGCATCACCTCCGGTTACCAGGACCCACCCTCGCAGCAGATGCGCTACGAGGGCCGCCCGGTGCTCGGCCTCGGCGTTACCATGGCGGCCGGCGGCAACGTCATCGAACTCAGCAAGCGCCTGAAGCCGGTGGTGGCCTCGCTCCAGCAGCGGCTGCCGGCCGGTCTCACCCTGCACACCGTCACGGACGGGGGGCTCGCGGTGCAGCGCTCGGTGGGCGACTTCGAGGAGGCGGTGGGCGAGGCCATCGCCATCGTGCTGATCGTCAGTCTGCTGAGCCTGGGCTTGCGCACCGGCACCGTGGTGGTGATCTCCATCCCGCTGGTGCTCGCGGCCACCGCCTTCCTCATGTGGGTGTTCGGCATCGGCCTGCACAAGGTCTCCCTCGGCACGCTGATCCTGGCGCTCGGCCTCCTGGTGGACGACGCCATCATCGCCGTGGAGATGATGGCGGTGAAGCTGGAGCAGGGTTATGACCGGGTGAATGCCGCGGCCTTCGCCTACACCAGCACCGCCTTCCCCATGCTCACCGGCACCCTGGTGACGGTGGCGGGCTTCCTGCCCATCGCCCTCGCCAAGTCCAGCGTCGGCGAATACACCCGCTCCATCTTCCAGGTCTCGGCCATCGCGCTCCTGGTTTCCTGGCTCGCAGCGGTGGTGGTGATCCCCTATTTGGGCTATCGCCTTTTGCCTGAAGGCCACCAACCCCACAAGACTACCATCTGGAGGACCTGGCTCGCACGGTATTCTCCCAAGCTCGCGGCGCGCTTTCCCGAGCCTGGACCGCGCCGCGACGAGCACGACGTGTACTCCACCCCGTTCTACAGCCGCTTCCGCGCCCTCATCGGTTGGTGCGTGCAACACCGCAAGCGGGTGCTGGCGGGCGCCGTGGGGCTCTTCGTGCTGGCGGCCGCGGGCTTCGCGCTCATCCCCCAGCAGTTCTTCCCCGGCTCCGACCGGCCGGAACTCCTGGTGGACCTGCGCCTGCCGGAGGGCGCCTCCTATGCCGCCTCGCTGGACGCGACCCGGCGCATGGAGCGGTTCCTCGCAGGGCAACCGGGCATCGCCAACTACGTGAGCTACGTGGGCACGGGAGCGCCGCGTTTCTACCTCAACCTCGACCAGCAGCTGCCGCAGCGCAACTTCGCCCAATTCGTGGTCACCGCCAAGAACATCCAGGCGCGGGACGCCCTGTTCATCAGCCTGACGCAGGAGTTGGAAAAGGACTTCCCGGAGCTGCAGGGGCGGGTGTCGCGCCTGGAGAACGGGCCGCCGGTGGGTTTCCCGGTGCAGTTCCGCGTCTCCGGGGACGACATCGCCACGGTACGCGGCATCGCCGCCCAGGTGGCGGAGGTGATGCGCGCCGATCCCCGCACCACCGGCACCCAGTTCGACTGGGACGGCCCGGCCAGCAAGACCGTGCACCTGGAGATTGACCAGGAGAAGGCGCGCCTCTTGGGCGTCGGCAGCGACGACCTGGCCGCCTTTCTCGAGATGTCGCTCACGGGCTATACCGCCACCTATTACAGGGAAGCGGACAAGCTCATCGCCGTGGACCTCAGGGCCCCGGCCGCGGAGCGGGCCAATCTCGCGAACCTCGACAACCTCATGATCCCGACCGCCGCCGGCAAGTCCGTGCCCCTCGGCCAGCTGGTCAAGCCCGTCTACGGGCTGGAGTACGGCGTGATTTGGGAGCGGGACCGGCAGCCCACGGTGATCGTACGCGCCGACACCGTGGGCGACGCCCAGGGCATCGACGTGACCAACGCCATCGATGCCAAGCTCGGCGCGCTGCGCGCCCAGCTCCCGATCGGCTATCGCATCGAGGTGGGTGGCGCCGTGGAGAACAACGCCAAGGCCCAGGCCTCCATCAACGTGCAGATGCCGGTGATGCTGTTCGTGGTGTTCACCCTGCTCATGATCCAGTTGCAGAGTTTCTCCCGCAGTTTCATGGTGCTGTTGACGGCGCCGCTCGGCCTGATCGGGGTGAGCGGGGCGCTGCTCCTGTTCCACAAGCCCTTCGGCTTCATGGCCATGCTGGGCACCATCGCCATGTTCGGCATCATCATGCGCAACTCGGTGATCCTGGTGGACCAGATCGACCACGACATCCGCGAGGGTCACAAGCCTTTCGACGCCATCGTTGGCGCCACGGTGCGCCGCTTCCGTCCCATCAGCCTCACCGCGGCCGCGGCGGTGCTGGCGCTGATTCCGCTGCTTCAGAGCGACCTGTTCAGCCCCATGGCTGCAGCGCTGATGGGCGGCATCACGGTGGCCACGGTGCTGACGCTGTTCTTCCTGCCGGCACTGTACGCGACCTGGTTCCGGGTGCCGGCCGCGGCGCGCACGGCCGCATCCGTCGTGGCCGCGGAAGGAATCGCCTAGTCTTACTCCCGCCGGCCCGGGCTCGCGAGCCAGCGCAGGGTGACGCTCAGCGCCGCGAGCCCGATGAGCAGCAGCACCCACAAGAGCGCGTGCCCGGTGAGCGCCCCCAGGAGATATATGCC
>JBLNDO010000057.1:0-3548 GCA_050261675.1 Bacillota bacterium | reverse complement strand
CGGACCTGGCGATCATCGACAAGCGCCGTCCGCGTCCCAACGAGGCGCAGGTGATGAACATCATCGGCGAGGTGCAGGGCAAGACCTGCGTCATCGTCGACGACCTGGTGGATACGGCGGGCACACTGTGCATCGCCGCCAAGGCGCTGAAGGACCAGGGTGCCGCCAAGGTGCTGGCCTACATCACCCACCCGGTGTTGTCGGGCAAGGCCGTGGCGAACATCGAGGCCTCGGTTCTGGACGAGCTGGTGGTGACGGACACCATCCCCCTGCGGGGCGGCGCCGAGAACTGCAAGCGCATCCGCCAGTTGAGCATCGCCGAGCTCATGGCCGAGACCATGCGCCGGGTGAGCGACGAGGAATCGGTCTCCTCGCTGTATGTGGATTGAGTTTCCGGTCCGGGCTTGAGCCCGGGCCATTAGGTCGCCGGTTTAGGTCGCGAAACCGGCATTTTGCAACTGTAGACGGAGTAACTGAAATGGCCATCAGCTTCAATTTGAGCGCCGAGCTCAGGAGCGACAAGGGGAAAGGTGCGAGCCGCCGCCTGCGTCGCCTGGGCAAGGTGCCGGGTATCCTATACGGCGCCGGGGAAGCCCCGGTGCAGCTCAGCTTCGACCACAACGAGGTGCAGAACAGCCTCTCCCACGAGGCGTTCTATTCGCACATCCTCAAGATCAAGGTCGGCAGCGCCGAGCACCAGGCGATCATCAAGGACCTGCAGCGGCATCCTGCCAAGCCGGTCATCCTGCACCTCGACTTCCTGCGCGTGAAGGATGACATCGAGATCCGCGTGCACGTGCCGCTGCACTTCAAGAACGAGAAGGAAGCGGTGGGCGTCAAGCAGCAGGGCGGCGTGGTGTCGCACAACATGATCGAGGTGGAGATCGCGTGCTTGCCGCGCTACCTCCCCGAGTTCATCGAGATCGACATCGCCGCGCTGGAACTCAACCACGCGCTGCACCTCTCGGACATCAAGCTGCCCGAGGGCGTGCGTATCGTGCAGCTCGCCTACGGCGAGGAGCACGACCTGCCGGTGGTCTCCATCCACCATCCGCGCATCGAGGTGGAGGAAGAGCCCGCGGCGGAAGCGGCTCCGGCGGAGGGCGCGGCGGCTCCGGCCGAAGGTGCGGCTCCGGCGGTCGGCGCAGACGGCAAGCCGGTCCCGGCGGCGGACGCCAAGGGCGCGGCACCGGCCGCGGCCGGCGGCAAGGCTCCGGCGGCCGACAAGGGCAAAGACAAGAAGTAAGCGTGCGGCGGCGCCTTCGGGCGCCGCCCATGTCTTTTCGTCTTTCCCATGGCAGCTTCCATACAGCTCGTGGTCGGCCTCGGCAATCCCGGGGCCGATTACGTTATGACCCGCCACAACGCCGGCTGGTGGTTCGTGGACGTGCTGGCGCGCGCCCACGGCGGGAGCTTCAGCCATGAGCGCAAGTTCAGCGGCGACGTCTGCCGGCTGGACATCGGCGGGCACGACGTCCGGCTCCTGAAGCCCACCACCTTCATGAACCGCAGCGGCCAGTCGGTGAAGGCGTTGTCGGCCTACCTCAAGGTGCCCCCCGAGGGCATCCTGGTGGCCCACGACGATCTGGACCTGCCGTTCGGCACCGTGCGCCTCAAGCAGGGCGGCGGTTCCGGCGGGCACAACGGGTTGAAGGACATCATTTCCCACCTCGGCGAGGACTTCGCGCGGTTGCGCTTCGGCATCGCCCACCCCAGCGGGGCGCGGGACGTGATCGATTACGTGCTGGAACGGGCAAGTCGCGAGGAGGAGGACGCCATCATGGAGGCCATCGGCGCCGCGGCGGAGGCCATGCCGGCCTTGCTCGACGGCCAGTTCGAGAAAGTCATGCAGGCGTTGCACAGCCGTGGTGTGGTACCGCGCAACAAACGCAAGCCCGAGGCGGAAGACGCCAAAGACGACTGACCACCACCTTATAAGAGAGACACCGGGATATCATGGGAATCAAATGCGGCATCGTGGGCCTCCCCAACGTGGGGAAGTCCACCCTCTTCAACGCGCTCACCAAGGCCGGCATCGCTGCGGAGAACTATCCTTTCTGCACCATCGACCCCAACGTGGGGGTGGTGGCGGTACCCGACGCCCGCCTCGCGGAGCTTGCGGCGATCGTGCGTCCTCAGAAGCTCGTGCCGGCGGCGGTGGAGTTTGTGGATATCGCAGGTCTCGTGGCCGGCGCCTCCAAGGGCGAGGGTCTGGGCAACCAATTCCTGTCCCACATCCGCGAGACCGACGCCATCGCCCACGTGGTGCGTTGCTTCGAGAATGCCGACGTGGTGCATGTCTCGGGCAGGGTGGACCCGCTCTCGGATATCGAGACCATCAACACCGAGCTTGCGCTCGCCGACCTGGAGGCCGTGAGCCGGGGCGTGGAACGCAACGCCAAGATGGCCAAGTCCGGTGACAAGGACGCCATCGCCCGGCAGAAGGTTCTGGAGACCCTAAAGGCGCAACTGGACCAAGCCAAGCCGGCGCGGGGCCTAAAGCTTTCTCCCGAGGAGCAAGCCATGGTGCGGGAATACAACCTCATCACCCTGAAGCCCACGCTTTACGTGGCCAACGTGGATGAGCACGGTTTCGAGAACAACCCGCTCCTGGACAAGGTGAAGGCGCTGGCCGCGTCGGAGAATAGCGAAGTGGTGGCAGTCTGCGCCGCCATGGAGGCCGAGATCGCCCAGCTGGAGGATGCCGACAAGGCGGATTTCCTGAAGGACATGGGCCTCACGGAACCCGGCCTCAACCGGGTCATTCGCGCGGGCTACAAACTCCTGGGGCTGGAGACCTACTTCACCGCTGGCGTGAAGGAAGTGCGCGCCTGGACCATCCACAAGGGTGACACCGCCCCCCGGGCGGCGGGCGTGATCCACACGGACTTCGAGAAGGGCTTCATCCGCGCCGAGGTAGTTTCCTACGCCGACTTCATCGCCTATAAGGGAGAGGCGGGCGCCAAGGAAGCCGGGAAGTGGCGCCTGGAGGGGAAGGATTACATCGTCCAGGAAGGCGACGTCATGCATTTCCGCTTTAACGTTTAAGCGCAGGGATCCGCCAACTTCTTGACTGGGAAGGTGAAAGAACCGAGAATCTGCGGCCCTGCAAATCCTGTCTCATGGCTACGTAGCTCAGCCGGTTAGAGCGCGGCACTCATAATGCTGAGGTCGGTGGTTCGAGTCCACCCGTAGCCACCAATCATTACAAGCACTTACGATTTACTTCACCAGCTTGAGTCGCGGTTGTGCCAAATTTGTGCCCGGCACCGCTTTGGCAATCCGCTCCGCATGATCCCGCAGGTGATTAACGCCCAAGTGTGCATAGCGTCTGACCATCTCCGCACACTCCCAGCCGCCCATCTCCTGCAGCACGTTCAAAGGCGTTCCTGCCTGCGCGTGCCAGCTCGCCCACGTATGCCTCAAGTCATGCCAGCGGAAGTCTTTTAAACCCGCCTTACTGACCGCCATACGCCAGGCTTTTGTATTCACCTGCCAGACCGGCTGGCCTTCATAGGTGAATACGTACTGGTCATGCTTGTACAAGC
>JBLNDO010000056.1:0-4608 GCA_050261675.1 Bacillota bacterium | reverse complement strand
GGTTCACCCACTCGGTACAATGGCTCCATGGACGTCACCCGCATCCTCGAGAACCTGAATCCCGCTCAGCGGGAAGCGGTGACGGCGGAAGCGAAGCCCACCCTAGTGCTGGCCGGCGCCGGCAGCGGCAAAACCCGGGTGCTGGTGCACCGCATCGCTTGGCTCATGCAGGTGGAGCAGGTCTCGCCCTTCGGCATCCTAGCGGTGACTTTCACTAACAAGGCGGCTGGCGAGATGCGCTCGCGGGTGGAGCACCTCATGGGCGGCTCCGCCGGCGGCATGTGGATCGGCACCTTCCATTCCATCGCCCATCGCCTCCTGCGCCAGCACTGGCGCGAGGCGGGCCTGCCCCAGGGCTTCCAGATCCTGGACGCCGAAGACCAGTACCGCCTGATCCGCCGCGTGCTGAAGGCCCTCGAACTCGACGAGTCCCGCTACCCGCCGCGCCAGGCGTAGATGGACTGGTCGTCGTCGCCCACCACGAAGGGCACGCCCGTCTCGCCGGCGAGCAGGCGCACCGAGGCGTACTGGATGGCGTTGGTGTCCTGGAACTCGTCCACCAGGATGTGGCGGAAGCGGCGCCGGTAGTGCTCCAGGAGGCCCGCGTTGTTGAGCCAGAGTTCGTGGGTGCGCAGCAGCAATTCGGCGAAATCCACGAGCCCGCCGCGCTCGCAGGCCTCCTCGTAGGCGCGGTAGATCTTCAGCAGCGTCGCCTGGAACGGGTCCTCGCTCTTCGGGATGTGCTTGGCGCGCAGGCCGTCGTCCTTGCGCGAATTGATGTACCACTGGGCCTGGCGCGGCGGATAGCGGGCCTCGTCCAGTTCCAGGTTCTTGAGCAGGCGGCGGATCAGCCGGTGCTGGTCCTCCGCGTCCAGGATCTGGAAAGCCTGGGGCAGACCTGCCTCGCGCCAGTGCTGGCGCAGCAGGCGGTGGGCAATGGAGTGGAAGGTGCCGATCCACATGCCGCCCGCGGAGCCGCCCATGAGGCGCTCCACACGCGCGCGCATCTCGCCCGCCGCCTTGTTGGTGAACGTCACCGCCAGGATGCCGAAGGGCGAGACCTGCTCCACCTGCATGAGCCAGGCGATGCGGTGCACCAAGACGCGGGTCTTGCCGCTGCCGGCGCCGGCCAGCACCAGGGTGGGCTTGGCTTCCGCCGAAACCGCCTCGCGTTGCGCGGGATTCAGGTTCTCGAGGATGCCGGTGACGTCCATGGCGCCATTGTACCGAGTGGGTGAACCTTCGCGGGTTATACCGCTCAAATGGAATCGGGAATTAAGCGGAGCAAGCCATTGCGATTTTACCTTCTGGGTCTTTCACTGGCGGCCACCGTGCTCGCCGCTCCCGCCAACGCCGCTACCGGCGACGAGCAGACGCTCCTCACACTCGAACAGCGCTGGCTCACGGCCGGCGAACAGCGCGACATTCCGGCGCTCAAGGAGATCCTCGTCGACGATTTTTTGCACACCACCTATCTCGGCACGCTACGTGACAAGGCGGATCACCTCAAAAGCACGCTCGCGCCGGCGAAGAGCCGCCAGACCCTGGATGACCTGAAGGTGCGGCTCTACGGCGACACCGGCATCGTCACCGGCGAGAACGTCATCACCGCCCAGGACGGTTCCTACGTTTACAAACTGCGCTTCACCGACGTGTTCGTAAAACGTGGCGGCCGGTGGCAGGCAGTGTCCGCGCAAGAGACCCCGGAGAAGATGCCCTAGCGGTTATACTGGTGCGCAGATTCCGGGGGGAATATGCGCGGTTTCGTCGAATTCGTCCTGTGGCTGATCCTGCTGGTGCTGTGCTGGCCTTTGGCGCTGCTAGCGCTGGTGCTCTACCCGCTCCTGTGGCTGCTGCTCCTGCCGTTCCGGCTCGTGGGGCTCACGGTGGACGCGGTGTTCGAGCTGCTGCGCGCCATTCTTTTCCTGCCGGCGCGGCTCCTGGGGGGGCGCCCGGGCCGCACTTGATTCACTCCGGGGGATAACATGAACGGACAGGGTGTGAAACTCGACATCCCGACCCGCGTGCTGCACCTGGGGCTGCTGGTCACCGGCGTCTGGGCCTGGTGGATCGGCGAGGACGCGGGCGATTACCACAAGCCGGTGCACGACGGGTACACGCTGCATCTCTACGTCGGCTTGAGCTTCGCCGCTTTCCTGGCGCTGCGCCTGTTGTGGGGCCTCCTGGGCCCGCGCGAACTGCGCTTCAGCGCCTGGTTCCCCTGGACCCGCGCGCGCTTCGAATACGTGAAAGCGGACGTGCGCACGCTGATGCGCTTCAAGCTGCCGGAACCCGTTACCCACCGGGGGCTCAACGCCTTCGTGCAGAGTTTGGGCATCGTGCTGTTCACCTGGCAGGGCGCCTCCGGCACCCTCATGAGCATGACTCTCGTGCCCGGCACCCGCGCCACGGGTTGGCTGCACGACCTCAAGGAAATCCACCAGCTGGCGTCGGTGTGGATTCCCACCTACCTCGCCCTGCACGTGGGCGCCGCGGTGCTGCACGCCTTCACCGGCCGGCAGATATGGAAGAAGATGGTCTTCATGGAATGAATCCGGCGCGGGCTTATACTTTACGCATGTTCCTGCGCATCCCGTTCCATCCGTTGTTCGCCGCCGCGTGCCTCGCCGCAGGCCTCGCGAGCGCGACGGAGGCTGCCGACATGCCCGCCTTCAAGCTCGTTTCCTCCGCGTTCCAGGACCACGCCGCCATGGACAAGCGTTTCAGCTGCCAGGGCGGCGACATCTCGCCGCCGCTCGCCTGGGTCGGTGCGCCCACGGGCACCAAGAGCTTCGCGCTCGTGATGGACGACCCGGACGCGCCCATGGGCACCTGGGTGCACTGGGTGGTGTACGGCCTCCCGGCCAGCGTGAACGCGCTCGCCGAAGGCGCCGCGAAATCCATGCCCACCGGCAGCCGTGACGGCAAGAACAGTTGGGGCAAGGCCGGTTACGGCGGGCCCTGCCCGCCCTCGGGAACCCACCGCTATTTCCACAAGCTCTACGCACTCGACACGCTGCTCCCCGACCTGCACAAGCCCGACAAGGCCGCCCTCGAGGCCGCCATGAAGGGCCACGTGCTCGCCGAGGCCGAGCTCGTGGGCACCTACCAGAAGCACTGAATGAAAGCCGCGCCCACCACCCAACCCGCCGCGCCGGATGCCCGCTACCGGCAGTCCATCGCAGCGCTGCACGTCGAGCTCGGTATCCCGGCGGATTACGCCGCGCGCGCCAAGCTCGCGCTCTGCGAGGAAGCCTCCGAACTCGTGAGCATCGGAAACGACATCTCCGGGCGCGAGCAGCGCCTGCATCCGAAGGCGGCCGCGGCCTGGCGCGGCATGCGTGAGGCCGCGCAGAAGGACGGCATCGAGCTGCAGGTGGTCTCGGGCTACCGCAGCGTGGATTACCAGCGCGCGCTGATCCAGCGGAAGCTCGACCGGGGCATGTCCATCGCCGATGTGCTCAGGATCAACGCGGCCCCCGGCTACAGCGAACACCACACCGGCCGCGCGCTCGACCTCACCGCGCCGGACTGCCCGCCGCTGGAGCAGGGTTTCGAGACCACGACCGCCTTCGCCTGGCTCACACGTCACGCCGGGAGACACCGGTTCCACCTCTCCTACCCGCGGGGCAATCCCCACGGCATCACCTACGAACCCTGGCACTGGGCGTATACCGGTTAGGTCGGACGGAACTCGTATACTCACCGGCCTTTCTGTATGCCCAGGCCCGTTTGGTAGACTCCCCCATGCCCCACAAGACCCTGTTCATCGCCGCCGGCGTGCTGCTCCTCGCCGCCTGCGGCCGCACACCCCAGGTGGATCCCGTGGCGTATCAGAAGGAAATTGACGACTGGCGCGCGACGCGCCTCACCAAGGTTACGGGCCCCGACGGCTGGACCACGCTCGTGGGCCTGTACTGGCTCAAACCCGGCGCCAACCGTTTCGGCAGCGCCGAGGGCAGCGACCTCAAGCTCGCGAGCACGGGTTTCCCGGCGGATGCCGGCACCTTCGACTTCGACGGTAAGGCGGTGAGCTTCACGGCCGGGAAGGGCGCGGGCGTCACGAGCCGCGGCCGGCCGGTGACGAATTTGAAGCTCCTCACTGACGCGGACCCGGACCCCAAGGCACCGACCGTCCTCAACCTGGGCAGCGTGAGCTTCTACGCCATCCAGCGGGTGGACCGCTACGGCGTGCGCGTGAAGGACACCCAGGCGGACGCGCGCCTGCACTTCAAGGGTCTCGATTACTTTCCGCTGGACCAGAAGTGGCGCTTCGAGGCGAAGTTCGAGCCCTACAAGCCCATGAAGAAAATCCCCATCATCAACATCCTCGGCATGGAAGAGGACATGAACTCCCCGGGTGCCCTGCTGTTCGATGTGGACGGCCAGGAATATCGCCTGGAGACGGTGCTGGAAGACGGCGAGACCGATTACTTCGTAATGTTCGCGGACCAGACCAGCGGCAAGCAGACCTACGGCGCCGGCCGCTTCATGTACGTGAAACCGCCGGTGGATGGGAAGACCGTGCTGGACTTCAACAAATCCTACAACCCGCCCTGTAGCTTCAGCCCCTACGCCACCTGCCCTCTGCCGCCGCCCCAGAACCGG
>JBLNDO010000055.1:0-72413 GCA_050261675.1 Bacillota bacterium | reverse complement strand
AGGCTGTCGCCTTTGCCGGCCTTGCGGGCCTTGGACGAAGCCATGGCGCTCTTCAGGCCGCCGATCACCGGCTTTACCAACTTGATAAGCGTCCAGATGGCGGACACGGCGATGGTACCCGCGCCTACGAAGCGCACGTAGTGGCTCCAGGTGCCGAGCGCCAGGCCGTCCACGTCGGCCGTGACCGGATGTAGGGCGCTGTAATGGGGCACGCCCCAGATCCAGCCGATGCAGGCGCCCACGAACATGGCGAGGCCCACGGTGATGCCCACCAGGTGACCGATGCCGAACAGCGCCAGCGAGAGCTGGAAGTCGAAGCCGGAGACCGGGCTCTTGTCGTCGCCGCCGAGGCGGAAGTTCTTGGTCACGTCGCCCAGGAACAGCCGGGTCTGCACTACCACCAGCAATAGGGCCGAAACCAGCGAGCCCATGAGCACCGCTTTCAGGCCCTTGCCGCCGGATTCCACCGACTCATCGCCCTCGGCCGAGCTCGTGCCCACTTTGATGACCTCGGCGCAGGCGGTGCCTTCGGGATAGGGCAGGTCCGAATCGGTAACCAGCGCGCGGCGCAGCGGGATGGAGTACATCACGCCCAGGATGCCGCCGATGGCGCAGATGGCCACCGACTGCCAGTAGGGGAAGCCGCTCCACCAGCCGATCATGATGAAGCCGGGTAGCACGAAGATGATGGAGGAGAGCGTGCCGGCGGTGGAGGCCACCGTCTGCACGATGTTGTTCTCCTGGGGGGTGGTGTTGCCGAGCCAGCGCAACAGCGCCATGGAGAGCACCACCGCGGGAATCGAGGTGGAGAAGGTGAGGCCCGCCTTGAGGCCGAAGTAAACGTTCGCCGCAGTGAACACCACGCACAGCAGCACGCCGATGACGAGGCCGCGAAGGGTGATTTCCTTGAGCGACGTGGCGCCGCCCTGGGTCTGCTTGTTCATGTAAATTCCCCAGTCAAAGATGGTCAGTACCTTAACCCATAGGCGACGCTCATGTCGCCTATCGGGCTGTGCTGGAGCCTCTATTTGGACCGGCCTACGGCCGGGATTGATTTGGAGGGCGGGTTCCGCCCCGCGGACGGGCCCCTTTTCTTTGCTCGCCCAAAGAAAAGGGGCGAAAAGAAAGGGCGCCCCTCGGATGCCGGCCCGAAGCGGGCTGCCCTGCGCCCTTCCTTCGCGGCGGAGCTTCACACACGGTACATCCCTGGTGCCGCGTGTGAAGGCTCGCCATCCTGGCTTCGCCCCTTCGGGCTATCCTTGCTCAGTCCAGTGCTCGGCGGCATCCAAGGGGTAGGGGAAAGAGCATGAAAACAGCAGTCATTTTTCGTGTCTACTAATAATTTCCGGTTGTCAGAACCATGAAAACTCGCATGAAAACTTGGCGGCTCCTCAGGACGAACAGTCGCTAGATTTCACCTTGGATGGTTCGAAATGGTTACACCCAGCTCCGGAGTCGTTCAACACCATTGATGCACAGAAAGGGAAATATTCGATTGAATTCCACGAAGTTGTTACGCACGAAGCTTTCGCTGCCGTGCTCACATTGAGCAACGATTCCTTTAAGGAAATCAGCCCTGAAGTGGCGAAAATTTATACCGGCATGACCTATGGAGCAGTCCCGGTAAAGAAGTATTACTTGATACGCGCGGCTTTCCATCCGAGCGGCACAGGTGACTACGAAGTTCGAAAACAGGGAGACAAGCTATTTGTCTTGTATAGCTGTCTTGGGCACGCCATCTCGCCGGAGAAGTCGGCGCTTGTCGTAGCGCTGGATAAGCAGCCTAGCGAGATTTATATAGATATAAATCAGACGGAGTGAGCATTCAGTCAGTATCGAACTGTTCCCACCACTGTAATTGAGCGGGCGCTGGGGTATGCGGAATGGCCATGACGGTGGCGGCGGGTTTCACCCGGAAGAGGTACATGGGGTCTTCGGCCTTTACTTTCATGACCTGCTCGAAGTAGCGTGGGTCCGGAGCAGGCACGAATTTCTGCGGGTCCTGCTCCGTGCCCAAGGGCAGGTACTTATCTTCCATGAGGATGTAATCGCCGGGTTTGATCTCGCCGTCGTGGATCTTGGCGTAAAGCTCGCGGCTCGAGCGCACATAGGGCATGGGGCCACCGAGTTCATAGAGCGTCATGGAGCGCGGCCACTGGAAACTCACAAGAGTACCCGGCGCTTGCTGGATTACCGCCCGGATCTGCATGAAACCGCTCACGCCGCCGATGCGGTCCTTGTTCTTGGGCACCCACCAGGTGACGCCCAGGAAGAACACCGCCAGCACCAGCACGGCGATCACGCCCAGGATGTTGCGCACGATGCCGTGCAGCTTGTCGGTCTTGAACACGGGCTCGATGGCGGCGAGCGCCAGGAGCGCCATGGCCGGCGCCGCCGGCAGGATGTACTTGCTCTGCTTGGAGGCGGAGAGCGTGAAGAACAGCACCGTCCATACGGTCCAGATGAGCAGGAGCCGCCAGCGGAACTCGCGGCGGATGTAGCGGAAGCCGTAGTAGAGGCCGAAGGGCAGCAACAGGCACAGCGGCAGGAAATCGCCCCATACCGTCTGGAAGTACAGCCACCAGGGCTGCAGGTGGTCGAAGCCGATGAAGAAGCGCGTGAAGTTCTGGTAGACAAGCACTGCCTTTACGAAGTCCCAATTCACCGCGAACCCGGCGGCGATGTACCAGGGCACGAGGCCTATCAGCGCCAGCGGGATGCCGCGCCCGGGCGAGAGGCGCTTCAGCTCCCGCCAGACCCAGCCGGTGCGGTACTTGAAGCCGCGGGGTTCGCCGGTGTCCGGCTGCATACTGAGATAGCCCGTGGCGGCGGTCTCGAAGAACATGATGGGCAGGGTCACGGCGATGCCCACCGGTCCCTTGGCGGCGGTGGCGAGTGCCACCCCGAGCCACAGTTCCCAGGGGAAGGTGCGCAGGGGGCGGTCGGTACGGATGCGGATGTAGCCGGTGAACGCGATGAGCGTGCCCAGGATCAGGAGCGAGTCCGACTGGGCGGTGAAGAAGTTATAGAGGACCGCCGGCATGCAGGCGCCGGTCAAGGGCAGGAGCCACTTGGGCCAGGTGGGGAAGAGTTCCTTCTGCAGGCGGGCGAGCCATACCACCCAGAGCAAGAGGGCGATGTAGCCCGGCAGCCGCACGGCCGCGTCGATGGGGAGTCCCAAGGCTGCGCCCAGGAGTCCCAGCCAAAAATACAGCGGCGGGTACTCGATGTAGGGCAGGCCGTTTTTGATGGGGATGAGGTATTCGTGACGCGCGAGCATCTCGCGCACCGCCTCGGCGAAGCGCGGTTCCATGGACGGCACCGGCCCGTGGTTGAACAGCGAGATGCCGCACAACACGGTGAGCACGAGCAGGAGCCAGAGGAGCGCCGCCGGTTTCTTCATGGTTGGAATACGTGCATCCGCCGCGGGTGCCCCATCATAGCAACTGTGACATCATCCCCGCATGAATTACCGGCACGGCTTCCATGCGGGCAACTTCGCCGACGTGGTGAAGCATTCGCTCTTGCTCCTTCTATTGGAAGCCTTGGAGCGCAAGCCCGCTCCGTTCGCCTATTTCGACACCCACGCCGGGGCGGGCGCCTACGACCTCGGTTCCGAGGCCGCCCGGCGCACCGGCGAGGCGGCGGACGGGATACTCCGGCTCTGGCCGGCCCGGGGCAGGCTCCCGGACGCCGTCGAAAGGCTTTGCGAGATCGTGGCCGGCCTCAATCCCGGGCAGGTTCAGCCCAAGATTTATCCCGGCTCGCCCCGGGTGGCGGCGGCCGTCGCCCGCGATGTGGACCGGCTGATCCTGGCGGAGTTGCACCCGGAGGAAGCCCGGGCCCTCAAGGCGGAATTCCAACGCGACCGGCGCGCGGCGGTGCACGAACGGGACGGTTACGAAATGTTGCAGGCGCTCACGCCGCCGAAGGAGCGCCGCGGCCTCGTGCTCATAGACCCGCCCTATGAAAAATCCGATGAATTCGAGCAGGCGGCCGCGGCGTTGCACGCGGCCCATGCCCACTGGCCCGGCGGTGTCTACGCCTTGTGGTATCCCATCAAGGACGATTCCGCCCGGCGGCGCTTCCTGAGGCGCGTGGAACAGTCGGGCCTGCGCAAGGTTCTGCTCACGGAATTCCGCCTGGCGCCGCGCGCCGACGGCCTCATGGGCAGCGGCCTCCTGGTCTTGAACCCGCCCTGGCAGGTGGAGGAGTCCATGAAGGCCTGTCTGGAGGGCCTACGCCCCGCCCTGGCACCTGACGGTGGCGAGACTGAAGTCAGGTGGCTGGTTCCCGAATAACGGAAATGTGTCTTTTGCGTTCTGGCGGTGTTGCAGCCGGCCTCGGAATCCTCACGTACGGTCGTAGTACGCTCCGGTTCCTCGGCCGTCTGCGCCTAGCCATAACGCAAAATCCATCATTTCTGGCTTGACAACTGACTCGTGGTCATTAGATACTGACCGAAGGTCATTTAAACGAGCCTGCCGTGTCTCTCAACCGCGCCATCACCGATGCCCAGAAGGAAGCCCGTCGCGCCGACATCCTCAAGGTGGCGCTGCACCGCTTCACCCTGACGCCCTACGAATCCCTGAGCATGGCCGACACCGCCGAGGAGGCGGGCGTGGCCAAGGGCACCCTCTACCTCTATTTCAAGAGCAAGGAGGAGATGTTCCTGTCCATCTATACCGACCAGTTGAACGACTGGCTGGACGAGTTGGACCGGCGGCTCGAGGCGGCGGGCGGCGAGGCCAGCATCGCCGGTTTCGTCTCGCTGGTGGGCGAGACCTTGGGGGAGCGCAAGTCGCTCTTGCGGCTCATCGCCATCCTGCACACCGTGCTGGAACAGAACGTGGATTACGCCGCCGCCAAGCGTTTCAAGACCTGGTTCAAGGACCGGGTGATCAGGACCGGCGCGCTCATGGAAAAGCACCTGCCCTTCCTGAAACCGGGTCAGGGTGCGCAACTCCTCATGCAGATCAACGCCCTCGTCATCGGTTTCCAGCACATGGCCGAGCCCGCGGCCGTGATGCGCGAGGTGCTGGCGGAGGAGGACATGGCGCTGTTCCGAGTGGAACTAGAGAAATCCCTGCTCGACAGCTTGAGAACGCTCTTGATGGGCCTCGCCTACGAGGCGAAGTACAGCCATGAATAAGGAGATCCTGCGCGGCAAGACCGCGCTCGTCACCGGCGCCTCCTCCGGCTTGGGCGCCGAGTTCGCCCGCCAGTTGGCGGATCTGGGTTGCCAGCTGATCCTGGTGGCGCGCCGCGAAGACCGGCTGCGAATCCTGAAGACCGAGATCGAGACCCGCACCGGGGTGCGGATCCACGTCATGGCCGCGGACCTGGGAGCCCCCGATGCCGCGGCCGCGCTGCACGCGCGGGTGAAAGCCGCAGGCCTCGCGGTGGACGTGCTCGTGAATAACGCCGGCTTCGGCCTCTATGGGGAGCACATGCGGATCCCCTGGGAGCGGGAGCGCGAGATGCTGATGCTGGACGTGGTGGCCCTGATGCAGCTAACCAAACTGTTCGTCGCGGGCATGCTGGAACGCGATTTCGGCTACGTGCTGCAGGTGAGTTCCATCGGTGCCTATCAGCCCTCACCCACCTACGCCGCCTATTCCGCCGCCAAGAGCTTCGTGCTCAATTTCGGCGAGGCCCTGAACTACGAATTGAGAAGCAGCGGCGTGGGCGTCACGGTGCTCTCCCCGGGCGTCACCGCCACGGATTTTCTGAAAGTGGCGGGGCAGAAGGCAAGTCTCTACCAGCGGCTTCTGATGATGCAGCCGCCGGAAGTCGTTCGTGTAGGAATTAAATCCATGCTGAAGCGCAGGCCCAGCGTGATTTCCGGCCGTCTCAACGCACTCATCGCCTGGACCACCCGTTTCACGCCGCGCCGCTGGACCGCTGCTATCGCCTACCGCCTGATGACGATAAACTGAAAAGATGCCTGCGCTCCGCGCCAGAAAACTGGTCCCCTCCGACTACCGCGTCATGCCCTGGAAGAACGGCATGGGCTTCACCACGGAACTCGCGGTGGAGCCGGCCGGCGCTGGCCTCGATGGTTTCGACTGGCGGCTCAGCATGGCGGACGTGGTGAGCGACGGGGACTTCTCCCTCTATCCCGGCTACGACCGCACCCTGATGCTCGCCACGGGCAAGGGCCTGGAACTCGATTTCGCCGCCGCCTCGGCGCCCCAGCGCCTGCGCCGTCCCGGCCAGGCGGCCCAGTTCTCCGGCGACTGGCCCGCCCGCTGCCACCTTCTCGACGGTCCGGTGCGCGACTTCAACGTCATGACCGCCCGCGGCCGCGTGGAACACGAGTGCCTGGAGATCGCCGGCATGCCCACGGAATTCGTGTGGGAGCCGGGCTTCGAGACGCTCTTCTGCCTCAGCATCTCCGGGACCCTGGTGCTCAAGATGCCCGGCGCCAGCGAATGGCAGCTGGATTCGGAGGAGAGCGTGTGGCTGCCGGTGGAAGCGGGGCAGGAGGGCCTCGCGAGCCTCATGGTGATGCCCCACAGCCGCGGCACCCTCGGTGCCGTGGTGCGCTTACGGGCGAACTGATCTGAAGCTTTCTGAAAAATCCATCCCTGGATTTTTCAGACTCGGCGAGTCCGGCACATGTCCGGACTCACCTCCGACGAATCGAGCACGTTCATGCTCAATTCGCGCGCGGAGCATCCCTGCACCGCGATTCCACTTCGTTTATGCGACAAAGGGGCAGGGATGATCTGGAAGACGCTTTTCTGGCTGGCGGCGCTGGCTCTGCTCACCGTGGGCGTGGCGTTCCTGATCCTGCGGCCGGCCGTCGCGGCCACTTGTCCCGCGTGCTTCGGTTTCAGCCGCGTGGCGGACGGTCTCTATCTCCAATCCAGCATGACCCCCGAGGCCCGCACGCATGTGCAGTCCGTGCTGGCGGAATCCGAGCGGCAGATACGCGAGTTCTACGGCGAGCAGCGCGCCCACCCGCGCCTGCTGGTCTGCGCCGATGACGCCTGTTTCCACCGCCTCGGCGGCGATCCGGGGGCGGGCACGGGTTCCCTGGGCGGTTTCGCCATGATGGTGGCCCCGAAGGCCGTGAACACGGTCGCCTTGACCGAGGAGTTCGCCCATGTGGAACTGCGGGTGCGGGTCGGCCTATGGAAGATCCAGATGGGCGCGATCCCGGAGTGGTTCGAGCAAGGCGTGGCGGTGGTGGCGGCCGACGATCCCCTCTATATCAGGCCGCCGAGCCATCAGAGCCGATGCCTCGCCGGCTCCTTCCCGGACATGCCGGCGACGCCCTCCGAGTGGCGTGATGAACTGGAGCAGGAAGGCGATGTCCTCTACGCCCAGTCCGCCTGCAAGACGGTCATGTGGATGGACTCCCACGGCGGGCCGCACGCCGTCGCCGACTTGCTTACCCAAGTGAGCCGGGGTCAGGCTTTCGACAGCCTTTTCAAACCCTGAAGCGCGCCCTGATTCAGGCGGCGGAGGCCAAGCCGCGCTTCACCAGGCCGCGGGCCAGGAACAATTCCACCCGCTCGAAGGGGATGCGGTCCCCGGCGTCGCTGCCGTAATAGGTCTCGACGATCCGGCCTTCCTCGTCGATGAGGAAGTCCGCCGGCATCAGGTTGTTGGTCTTGAACCCCGCCAGGCCCACGATGCGCAGGCCCTTGATGAGCGTCGGGACGCGGGTCACGACGGCCTTGAGCTTGCGCAGCAAGGAACGCTCGATGCCGTAGCGCAGGTGGGCCGTCGCCGTCGGGTCCGCCACCACCGTGAACGGCCGCGGGTGACGCGCCACGAAACGTTTTACCTCCTCGTTTGTGGAGGCGAACACCGCCACGATGTCGAGGCCCAAGGCCAGGAGGCCCTTATGCTGCTGCGTCAGTTCGTAGATGCGGTAGTTGCAGAAGGGGCAGGCGGCGTCGCGGAAGAAGCACAGCAGTGTGCGACGGCCGTTGCCGATGTGCACGGGCTCGCCGTAGATGTCGCGCAGCGGAAGTTCGGGGGCCTTCGAAGGAGCGGAGAGTCTCATGTGCGTATCCTCGGTTGGTTCTATTCCAGTTCCATGGCCGCCTCGGTTTCGAGGCTCTGCCGGTCGCGGAACACCGTCGCCTGCGCCAGCAGCCTGCCATCACGCCGGTAGCTGACGCTGCAGTCGAGTTTCATGGGATCGCCGTCCACGTCCAGGCGGTCCCAGCCCTCCGCGTGCCCCACGTAGTTGATGGCCACCTCGTAGTGCTGGCTCCAGAAGAAGGGCACGGCGGTGTAGGGTTCGTGGAAGCCGAGCATGTTGCGGGCCGCGGTCTGGCCCTGGCGCTGGGCCACGGCCCAGTGCTCCACGCGCAGCGGCAGTCCGCTGCGCTTGTCGGGCCAGCGGGCCACGTCGCCGGCGGCGTAGATGCCGGGCGCGCTGGTCTCCAGGTATTCGTCCACGCGGATGCCCTTGTCCCGGGCGAGGCCCGCCGTGCCCGCGAGGTCGGTCGCCGGCCGCACGCCCACGCCAATCACCACCAGGTCCGCGGAGAGCGTGCCGCCGCTGCTTAAGGTCGCTTCCTTCGCCCCGATGGCGCTGACGGTGGCGCCCAGGTGGAACACCACGCCCTTCTTCTCGTGCAGCGAACGCACCAGCTCGCCGAGCTCGGGGCCGAGCACCCGCTCCAGGGGGCGCGCTTCCGGGCCCACCACGTGCACCTCCAGGCCGCGAGCGCGCAGCGCCGCCGCCACCTCGAGGCCGATGAAGCTCGCGCCGATGACGAGCGCGCGTTTCGCTCCGCCTTGGATGCCCTGGATGATGCCGTCGCAGTCGGCGAGGGTGCGGAGATAATGCACGTGAGGCAGGTCCGTTCCCGGCGTCGTGAGGCGCACCGGCTCCGCGCCGGTGGCGAGCAGGAGCGCGCCGAAACCGAATTCGCGGCCGTCGGCGGTGACGAGCTTCTTCTTCGCGGGATCGAGCTGCGTGACGTTCGCGCCGCGCAGCAGCGTGATGCCCTGTTTGTCGTAATAGGCGGCGTTGCGCACCGGCACCCATTCCTTAGGAGCGGTCCCGGCCAGATAGTCCTTGGACAGGTTGGGGCGGTCCGGAGGCAGGCTGTCCTCGGCGCTGAGGATGGTCACCGGGCCCTGGTATCCGTGGAAGCGCAGGGCGGTGGCGGCGGCTTCGCCGGCCGCGCCCCCGCCCACGATCACCACCGATTCGGGCGCCTTCGCGCCCGCGGTGCGCGGGGAGCGGGTGAGGGCCGGGAGCTTCTCGCCCACGAACACGCGCCCGTCCCGCTCCTCCACCTTCCAGCGCGGCAGGGCAGTCAGGCCCGGGGCACCGAGCACCTCGCCGCTTCTCAGGCTGAAGCAGGCGTGATGCCAGGGGCAGCGGATGCTGTCGCCCACCACCAACCCCTGCTCCAGCGGTCCGTGATAATGGGTGCAGACCGCGCCCACCGCGGAAACCTCCCGGCCGTGGCGCACCAGAATCACCGGGTCCTTGCCCGCGTGCCCCAGCAGCGGCTCACCCGGCTTGAGGTCCGCGGCGGGAACGCCAGCGGCGAAATCGGGACCGGAAATATTGGCCATGTTGGCGCCTTTGTGGGCAGGCCGGCGGTTAGTCCGCGACCTTGGATTCGGAACGTTCGAGGGCGAACGTGAAGCGGCTCACGTTCACCGGCTGGTCTTCGAGCACGCGGAACACGCAGCGGCCGTCGCCGTCCTGGAAGCGCGCTTCGCGCACCACGCGCACCCCCAGGAGCCGGGTGAGCGTCGAGACCGTGACGCTGCAGAGGTGCGGCCGGCGCAGCGCCACGTTGAGATAGGGGCAGTTGCGCTCCACCAGCACGTAGCCCTGGGAATCCCTGCGCACCGAGGTGTGCGGGTCGTCCTCGAAGTAGATGCCCTTCAGGGCCTTGATGCGTTCCGGCAAGGATTTGCCGGCGAGCTTCGGTTCCCATTCCTTCACTTGCTGCTCGGTGATGGCGGTGAGCAGCTTCACCAGGGCTTCCTGTCCCAGCTGGTCCGCCACTGCGTCCACCAGGGATACGGCGAGGTTGTCGTAGTTCTTGGCGAACAGGTGCTCGCCTTCGGGCGTGAGCGCGAAGCTCACGGCCGGCCGACCGGCGCCCGTGGTTTCCCGCGGCGCGATGCGCGCCACGGCGCCTTCCTTCTCCAGGGTCTGCAGCCACTGACGGGCGCCTTCGCGGGTCATCCCCAG
This sequence comes from Bacillota bacterium, assembly GCA_050261675.1. Taxonomy (GTDB): domain Bacteria; phylum Pseudomonadota; class Gammaproteobacteria; order Natronospirales; family REEB76; genus DASUBN01. The sequence continues at coordinate 62,227 of JBLNDO010000055.1, read as the reverse complement.
GCGCTCCGCCACATCTCCCGCGGTGACTGCACCTTCCCGCTTCAGCAATTGCAGCATGGCGCGCCGTGAATTCGGCGAAGAGGATTTGGCTTTTTTCATGGGGGACGGGAGTTCAGGTCTTGCGCGTCTGGCCAAGGCCGAAATCGTATACCAGCCTCGCGCCGGCATAGGCGCCGAGGCCGAGTAGGAGCCAGCCGCCCGCCGAAAGCCCGAGCGCGAGCCAGGCCTGGGCATCCGTGGGCGTCCCGTGCAGCGGGCGGAACAAGAGGCTCACGGCGAACACGCACCAGGCGGAACCCACCAGGAGCATGTGCCGTTGGGCCGTGTCCTGGGCGGGATGCTCCGCCGGCAGGGCCACGAGGTCCATGAGCCCTGCCGTCATGGCGAGCACACCCATCCCGACGCCCACGGCGATGCACCAGAACGATGCCTGCCAGCAGGCCGGGTTGCCCCATACGAGATAGAGGGCATCCAGCGCCGGTGCCGCCGTCCAACAGGCGACGGGAAAGTGCACCAGCGCCGGATGCAGCGGATGCCCGCCGAGCTTCAAGCCTTCCACAGCGATCCTTGGATCAGGGCGCGGCCGTGGAGCTGTTCTGGAAAATGGCCGTGAGCAGCGTCAGGAAGCCGGTCACCGCCACCAGGGCGTGGACCACGATCACCGCCTTGGGGTGCTGCTGCTTCTTGATGTGGAAGCTCAACAGGTAGAAGCCGCCCAAGGCCGCCACCACCAGGATGATGAGCGCGTAGCGGGCGAGGCCGTCGCCCATGCCGGCCAGCACGCCGACGATGAGCAGCACCAGGCCCGTGGCGCCGAACAGGCCGTGCAGCACGGCCACCGGCACCGGCAGGGGCTTGCCCTGGAAGGCCTGCAGGGCCATGTAGAGGCCGCCGAGCGCCCCCAGCGCGAACAGGATTGCAGCGTAGATGAGAAACATGGTCGCCTCCGGTTTATTAAGCAAGTAAATACTTGCTTAATATAGCAGGCTTTTGGGTGCTGTCAATCCTGGGGTTTTAGGCGCTGGCCTTGGCGCGGCGCGCAGCCCGGCGTTTGCGGATGAACCGGACGATCAGGTAACCAAGGCCCCCGAGCAGCAATACCGCCGCGGCGCCAAAGGCTTCCAGGTTATGCATCGGGTTCATGACCACGTAGTCCCCGGTCTCGGTGTAGAAGCCGTTGAATTTCGCGAGCGCTGCCGGCAGGCCCAGCACGTCCTGTTTACCCAGCGGGAGGGCATGCTCGTCGGGATGCGTGGTGGACTGCCAGTCGAAGAGCTGGCCCACCGCGTTCTTCTCCACGTGGCCGCCGAGCACGTGGGTCACCGGCCGGTCTTTCACGAAAGCGGCGACGCGCTCGGCGCTGGCCTCGTAGGCGGCGTAGTCGTCCACTAGGAGCCGCGCCGGCATCAGGAAATCGCCCGTCAGCAGGAGTCCGGTGTTGCGGTCGTAATAGACCACGTGGGCCGGGTTGTGGCCCGGCGCCGGCAGCACGTCCACCATGCGGCCGCCCAGGTCGATTTGCGCCTGCCCTTCCGGCCACTGGTCGAAACCGAAGAATTTCTTCACATCCTTCAGCTGGGCGGGGACGAGTTGCACGCCGGGCAGGCCGGTGAATTGCGGGTCGCCGGCGCGGTGGTCCAGGTGGGTGTGGCTGTGCACCACGAGCAGCGGCAGCCGGGCATTGCCGGCATTGGGCAGGAGACCCAAGACGGTCACCGCCAGCGGCATGAGCTTCGGGTCCGCCACGTCGCCGGTATCGATGAGCAGCGCCTTCTGGCTGCCCACCAGGAGGTACAGGAACGGCGCCTCCCAGGTGGAGCAGAGGTTCTCCCGCAGGATCCAGGTGTTCTTGTCATAAGCATGCACTTCCAGCGGGGCGTGAGGCTGGGCGGCGCAGTTCTCCGCGCCCGGGTCCCAGTGCATGTCCGTCGATCCGGGAAGGGGATCCGCCGGGACCTGCAGGGGGCGGGACAAGGTGAGCAGGGCAAACGCGGCGGCGGCGATTTTCATGTGGGTTCCGGGACGGTGGGAGGGCGGCAATCCGGGAAAGGCGGACTAGAATTAACACGTCCCGGCCGAATCCACAAAACGAACCCACAAGGGAGTCCGACATGGTTTCACTGGCCCAACTCTGGCTACCCATCCTGCTCGGCGGCATCGGCATGTTCGTCGCCAGCAGCATCATCCACATGGCCCTGCAGTTCTGGCACAACCCGGATTACCATCAGTTCCCCAACGAGGACGAGGTCCGCGCCGCGATGCGCAAGGGCAACGCCGCGCCCGGCATGTACCTGTTCCCCTACTGCAAACCCGAGGACATGAAGAAGCAGGAGTTCAAGGACAAGTTCGTGCAGGGGCCGGTGGGCTTCATGATCCTTCGGCCCAGTGGCCTCTACAACATGGGCAAGAGCCTGGGCCAATGGTTCGCGTTCTGCGTGCTGGTGTCGCTGTTCGCGGGTTACGTGGCGGCGAGCACGTTCGGCGCCGGCACCGCCTCCATGCAGGTATTGCGCGTCGTCAGCACCACGGCCTTCATGGCCTGCGCCTTCGGCGCCTTTCCCCAGTCCATCTGGTGGGGTCAGCCCTGGCGCGCCAGTTTCAAGGACATCGTGGACGGCCTGGTCTACGGCCTGGTTATCGGCGCGGTGTTCGCAAGCTTCTGGCCGCACGCCGCCGCGGGCTGAGCTCGTTCAGGCGCCGCTGGATCCGTAGGCGGCTTCCGGCCGCAGCGCCAGTCCGAGCCGTCCGCCCGGAACGGCGGCGGCCGCCTCGTCGTCGCTCGTCGGTGCGGCCAGGGCGTTCGAGGAGGCCGGCGCAAGGGTGAAATAAAACGTGGCGCCCTGGCCCACTTCGCCGTAGGCCCAGGTGCAGCCGCCGTGCAGCGCGACGACACGCTGCACGATGGCGAGGCCGATGCCCGTGCCCTCGAACTCCTCGTTGCTGTGCAGGCGGCGGAAGGGCTTGAACAGGCCCTCGGCGCAGTGCATGTCGAAGCCGGCGCCGTTGTCGCGCACGTACAGGATCTGCTCCGCGCCGTTGGACTTCACTCCCAGCTTGATCCGCGGCTTGGCGGCGTGGGTGCTGTACTTCCAGGCATTGCCGATGAGGTTTTCCAGCGCGATCCCGAGCAGGCCCGGGTCGGCGTGTACCGTGATGTCGCCCTGGATTTTCACTTCGACCGTCCGGGCCGGATCCTTGGCCTGGAGCAGGGCGATCTGCGTAGCGGCCAACTTGCTCAGATTGACTGTCTGCTTCTGGACGACGTGCTTCGACAGCTTGGCGAGTTTCATCAGGTCGTCGACCAGCGCGGACATGCCCTGGGTGGCCGCGAGTATCTTCTCGACGTGGTCGCGGGCGGCCGGGGGCAGGGTAGCGCCGAAATCGGTTTGCAGCAGCATGGCGTAGATCTTCATGACCGCCAGCGGCGTCTTCAGGTCATGGGAGGCCGAATAGGAGAACATCTCGAGATCCCGGTTCGCGAGTTCCAACTCGTGCTTGCGCTCGCGAAGGTTGCGGGCATAACGTCGGGCCTTCTCCGTCCTCTCCTTCACCTGGTTTTCGAGGGACGCCGTCAGCGCCATCAGTTCCCGCTCGGCGGCCATACGTTTGGTCACGTCGGTGGCCGAGACGATGCGCACCCTGCGGCCGTGCCAGTCGAGTTCGTGGGCGACGATTTCCACGTCGATGAGCGAGCCGTTCTTCTTCTTGTGCTTCCAGGTCCCGGAGTGGGAGAGGTTCGGGAGGCGCTCCAGGAAGTGACCTCCCAAGGTGGCCACATCCGTTTCGGGCCGGATGTCCTTGATGGTCATCTTCAGGAATTCTCTCCGGCTGTAACCGTAGTGGTTGATGGCCGCGTCGTTCACCGCGATGATGTGCAGGCTCTCCCGGTCGAAGATCCACAGCGGCGTCGGGTGGGCCTTGAAGACATCGCGGTATTCGATCTCCAGGGTCCTGAGCTCCGCTTCCGTCTGCTCGCGCAGAACGGCGGTGCGATGCAGTATGTCGAGCGTGCGGCGGACGTTCTGAAGGGTTTTCCGCCAGGCCAGGAACAGCACCGCCACGAGCCCGGCGAGCGAGGCAATGAGGGCGGAGCGGGCGAGGGGGAATTGGTCGGTGGTGAAGCCGTAGAAGCCCGCGACCCCCAGCACCGCGATCGCGCTCATCGACACCGCCGCCATGGCGGCCCAGAGAGACGAGACGGCTCTCACCAGCTTCTTGGCGGACGAGGGCCGGCGGTCCAGGCCGACCTGCAAAAGCATGGAGCGCGAGTCCGCCCGCCCTAATGGCGGCATGGGTGTGACGGTGCGGAAATCTGCGCGTACGTCCATGGACGCCATCCTTGATGATCCGATGTTTGAATCCCCCGGCCAGGATGCCGCATGTCCTTATGCGAAGACTTCCCTGTTGCGACACATCCTGGCGGGGTGCGTCACTATGGTTCAGGAGTCCCAAATTGGGCATCAGGGATTACCTGAGATGCCCCTCAGGGACAGGCGCGTCTAACCCAAGAGGTGGGCCGACGGATGGGAATTCGACGTACTACGAGTGGGCAGGTATGCCAGGGTTCGCGGCACTGCCGCGGAGCGGCAAACGGCCGCACTGGACGTGCGGGTTGGACTGGATGCGGAGCAGGGAGCGTAGCAGCCAGGCGAAGTTCGTGACCGCCGCAGGTGGCTAGAGAAAGAGGTGCTGCAGCGTGAGAGTCAGGCGATGGCTCTGGTAGCTGTAGACGGGGTCGTTGGAAGCGTTCTTCAGATAACGGAACTCCAGGAGCAGGCTCCACTGCTTCGTGAATTCATAGCTGCCGCCGATGGAGCCGGTATAGAGGTCATCATCGCGCGTCGCCACGAAAAAGCCCGCCCCGTTGAATACCACATCGGACTTGCCGTAGAGGCTCTTCTCGTAGCTCGCCGCGGTGCGCAGGTTCACGGCGTCCGTGTATTTCAGGGTGAGCTCGCCGTGGAAGCGGTTGCGCAGCGGTGACGCACTGAAGAACTCGCCCCCCGTCGAGAGGTCGTTGCGGCGATTGGACTCGTGCTGGTAGCTGAGCAGCGCCTGGTAGGCGTCCCCATTGAACCTGTCCTCGAGGAAGAGCGCCTGTCGCCCACCTGTCAGGTAGTCGAACCCGCTTCCCCCGACGACACGCTCGTATTCGTAGCCGACCCCCAGGGAATTCGCCGGCGAGAGATCCCGCAGTTCCTCGACGCGCCCCAACAGGGAGTCCTCCAACGTCGCCCGGCCGAGGATGACGTGGCTCGCGAGAAGGTCGAATGTCGACCTCCAGCCGTCGGTGGCGAGCCGGTATCCCGGACCGGCCAGCAGCAGCGTCTCGTCGTGACTGGAGAGGCGTGAGTAATCCGCCCGGTAGACACTGCCTTGGAGTTGCCAGCCGTCGTCATGGGAACCGGTAAGCCGGCCGCCCCCGCCCGCGAGCAGCGAGACGAGCGGCGAACCCTGCCTCTCCGGCGGTTCGAGGCTTGCGAGCGGCAGAGGCGCCACGTCGTCGTCGTAGCCCGTCGAGAGGTCCGCATACCCGTACCAGCGTTCCGCGGCGGGCGGAGGCAGGCGCGCGAGTTCCGCCGCCGCGAGCTGCCGGATCTCGGGTGTCGCCGCCTGAGAATACGCCGCCAGGAACTCGTCCCGCGCGGTATCCACATCTCCCTGCCTGACGGCGATGCGTCCCAGGTTGTAGTGGGCGAGCGGCGCGATCTGCGTGTCGCCCAGCAAGCGCGTGAACTCTTGTTTCGCGTCCTCATAGAGGCCGAGCTCATAGCACGTGGCGCCGAGGCTGTAGTCGAGTTGCACACCCGCATAACCCTCGGCGCGGGCGTCGAGGAAATCGGTGCGCGCCGCGGCGTAATCGCCGCGCTGGAAGGCCGCCACCCCCGCCGCATAGGCAACCTCGGCCTGGCTCACGCCCTCCGGCGCCTGCCCCTGAGCCTGACCGTCGGGGTGGACCAGATACGACAAGCCGGCGATGAGAACCGCAAGCAGTCGCCGCATGATCCGTCCGCCTTTTGTCCCGCCGTAGGGGCGGGTTATTCGTATTGTGAGTACCCCAGACGAAAAATCAATAAAAACCGGACCGGCCGCGGCTGCGGTCTGTCCGGGTCCGCGGCATGCCGCGGACGCCCGTGCGGGGAAAGCACGGGCGGGCCGGCCGGCGAAGCAGGAAGCGCAGCCGGGGAGTGGCGTAGCCACCCCGTTTCTTTTTTCTCTATCGCAAAGTGTGCTAGACGGTTGCGGAATTTAGCGCATCAACGACACCTCGCGCTCGCTCGGCGTTACCCCCGGGGTGGCGGCGGAGGGGGAGGTGGCGGGGGCGAGGGGTTCCGTGCTTTGGCGGCAGCGACTTGTGCCGCTTGCTGCGCCTGCAGCGCCTGTTGCTGCACCTGCTGTTGGGTTTGGCCGGCCTGGTGCTCGGCTGCCGCCTCCGCCAACTGCTGCGCGGTCTGCGCGGCGGCTTCGCTGTCTTGTCCGGTGGCGGGCTTGGCCTTCTGCGGTTCGGCGCTCTTGCCTTTGGCGAGCTTGTTGGCATTCGCCGGCACGACGATGGTCTGCACCACCGTCTTCACCACATCCTGGCCGCTCGGGATCACCGTCATGGTCACGTCCCCACCGGTGGAGACTGCCGGGGCGGGCGTATCCGCGAGCGCCACGCTCGCGGCCGAGGCGAATACGGCGCCCAGTAGAAGAAGAACAGAATCGCGCAACCGCATGGTCAACTCCTCCGGGGCTTAAGACCCCGTCACGTCCACAACCGCCGGAGCGCGGCCCACCAGGCGGGCCCGCCGGCGGCCATGACGTGCAGCTTGAAAACACTGTCATGTGCATCATGGCGCAGCTTGGTCGTCAATTCACCGCTCGCTCCCGCCTGGGCGATGAGCGGCAGGCCGAGCACGTTCCGCCCCTGCTTCAGTTCGCCGTTCCAGGCCACTTCGCGCTCGCCTGGGTGTCCCGCGAGCTCCATGCCCGCTGGCAGGTCGATCACGAAATCCACGTTCCCGATCGGACGCTCTGCGTCGAGGGCGATGCGCACGGTCGTCCTGTCGCCGGGCGTGAGCAGGAGCGTGCCGTCGGCGAGCGTCCGATAGCCGTCCGCCCGATCGCCGGCGTTCCAGGTGAAGGCGAGGCCGACACCGAGGCCAAGCACGAACGTGGCCGCGAGCGCGAGACCCCAATCCCGTAGCTGGCGCCGGCGACCGTCCATCCGCTCTGCCTGGCGGTAGGCGTTGGCGAGCACCCGCTCGGCGAACCCAGCCGGCACCGGGGCAAGGGGCAGGGCCTTGAGGGTATGCGCCGTCACGCGCCCGGCCTCCCAGGCCTTACGGCAGGCGGCGCAGTGGGCGAGATGCTCGCGCAGCTCCGCCGCCGGCTCGCCGGGGCCGCCGCTGTCCAGATGCTCGATGACGCTTCTGCAATCCATAGGTTCAGCCCTCGGCAACTATCACGTCTCTATCCGCTAAAGGGTTCCCGCCCTCGAGATGCCGGCGAAGCTTGCGCCGGGCCCGGAACAACCGGGATTTGAGGGTACCGAGCGGGAGTCCCAATGTATCCGCCAACTCCGGCAGGGTATGCCCCTCCACGTCGTGCAGCACCAGGAGTGCGCGATGCTCCTCATCGAGACGGTAAAGTGCGTCCAACACCGTGCGCCGCATGCCTGCCGCTTGCAGCGCGTCTTCCGGGGTGTCGACGCCTCCTTCGTTCACGAACAGGGTGTCCCAGGGTTCCGGATGCAGATGACCGAAGGGCGTGCGGCGCCGATGGCGCCACTGGTCCACGAACAGGTTGTACAGCGCCCGGATGAGCCAGGGCCGGGGGGCGCTGAGCTGCATCAGGTTCCCGGGATTGCGGTATAGGCGTACCAGGAGCTCCTGCACCAGATCCTCCGCGTCCTGCGCCTGCGCGGTATAGCGGTAGGCGAGCCGGTACAGCCATTCCAGATGGGGTCGCACCAGCGCCTCGAATTCCGCACGCCTCTTGTCCTGGTCCGTAGCCAACGGCAAACCCCGGAGCATGCCCGTACTCCTTATAGTGTAACGGCCGCGCCGGGCAAAAGGTTCCAAGGCTTGAGGGCTGGATTCCGGCCGCATTTCGAATAAATTGACCGGAAAGGGAACCTACCGAGGCATTCTGGCGTAATAACAATCGTAAGCCACCTGCGAGTGGTCGCGGGTGCGGGTCGAGGGTCCATTGTCATGGGCAGACTAGAGCCCAGGGGGTTGTGACGTGAAGCTTAAATTCGCCAGCGTGATCGGTCTTTGTATCGGATGGGCGGTGAGCCAGGCGGCGTTTGCCGATCCGATCAACCCCTGCAGCGGCATCGTCGTCGGGCCCATCGTCATCTCGGGCGGTGGCGTCGTGATATGCAGCGACCCCTGCACCGGCGGGACGACGACTGCGGGCGGCAGCTCAACCACCGTGGATACCGCAGTCACTTACCCGGGTAGCGATCTCGTCTTCAGCGTCGTCGACAACGGCGACGGCACCTTCGGCTTCAGCTTCTCCAACCCCAGCAACCTCGATCTCAGCTACATCACCTCCGTCACCATCGACGACGTGGATGGTGACGGCTTCCCGGACCTGATCCTCGGAGTCAACAGCTCCGCCACCGGCGGTGCCGGCGTCCAGGTGCTCATGAATGACGGCACCGGCAGCGGCATCGTGGTGTACCAAGCCACGCTCGCGACCGGCGCGAGCTCGAGCCCGGCCTCCGTCCTGACCGCGGACGTGAACGGCGATGGGTGGGACGACATCGTGACGGCCGATGGCAGCGCGGACAGTGTGAGCGTGTTCGTCAACAACGGTGACGGCACCTTCGCCCCGGCCGTGAGCTATCCGACGGGTGGCAACACGGGCAACCTGGTGAGTCAGGACTTGAACAACGACGGCATGCCCGACCTGTTCCTGAACTCGAGCGGCAGCCTCACCATCCTGCTCAACAACGGCGATGGCACCTTCGCCCCGGCCGCGACCTACGCGGGCGGCGACTTCTCGACCGTCACCACCGGCGACCTGGTCGGCGACGGCGAAGCGGACCTCATCCTCTACGGCGGAACGTCCGGTGTCGGCGTCATGCTCGCCCACGGCGACGGCACCTACGCCCCGGTCGCCTGGACCCAGGTGCCGGCGGACGCGATCGACATCGACGACTTCAACAACGACGGTGTGCCCGACTTGGCCGCTGTGAGCACCGCGGGCGGCACGGTGACGGTGCTGCTCGGACACGGCGACGGAACCTTCGGCACGCCGGCGAGTTATGCGGTGGGCGTAGGACCCGCCGACGTCTGGTCGTTCGACGAGAACGGCGACGGCTGGGAGGACATCGTCACCGACAACAACGATGGCACCCAGAGCCTCTTGCTCAACAACGGCGACGGCAGCTTCGCGCCCGCCCAGGCCTACACGCCCCCGCCGATCAATGTGTGTTTCTTCATGGCTCCAGGCGCGCTCGCTGCGGGCACCGGCGCCCAAGTCCAATTCAAGGGCGGAAACATGATCATGCAGGGTTTGAAGCAAGATCACCGTCTCGGTGAGCCGGCGTCGACTGCCCACTCCGCGGGATCCTCCGGCGGCCTCGGGGACATCGACCTGCTGTGCTTGGCGCTGCTCGCCGGCCTGACGGCTCTGCGTCGCCGCCGGTAACCGTTTCACCCCCGACGGGACGCGCGTCAGGGAAGACGCGCGTCGCGCGGGAGTAAAGAGCAGGTGCCGCCGGTCAAACTTTCATAGCGCAATTTTGGTGGGCCTGCCAGGGCGAACGGCGAAGCCGTGAGCGCCGCGCCGGGAGCGCGGCGGGACAAGGGAAAGGATGGGTGAACTGATATTGGTTCGACGAAGTGCTTATGTGGTGGGCCTGCCAGGACTCGAACCTGGAACCAAGGGATTATGAGTCCCCTGCTCTAACCATTGAGCTACAGGCCCATATTCGGCGGGTAAATTTTAGCCGTTGAACTCGGCTTCGTCATGGGTTGTCGGTGCTGATTGGAACAAATCGCATCTTTTCACTATCCACCTGCTGCATCAAAGCCCTTTAGAGACCCTAAGAATGCGCTCACCGGTCAACACTTCGCGGGGTTCCATGCGTCTCATTGCCGCGCTATGCCTGTTCTTCTGGCTATTGCCCGCCTATACCGCCGCGCCCGACCTGGACCTGAATCAATACAAGGGCAAGGTGGTGTACCTGGATTTCTGGGCCTCTTGGTGCAAACCCTGCCGCCAGTCCTTCCCGTGGATGGATGCCATGGAACAGAAATATGCCGGCGATGGCCTGGTCATCGTGGCCGTGAACCTGGACGAGCAACGCGCGGACGCGGACAAGTTCCTGAAGGACGTGCCGGCGGACTTCACCGTCATTTACGATAGCCAGGGCAAGCTCGCGGAGCGGTACCGGCTCATCGGCATGCCCAGTTCCTTCCTCATCGGAAGGGACGGCACGGTCATCAAGAAACACGAGGGTTTCTTCGACACTTCGCCGGCACAATTCGAGGCCGAGATCCGTACCGCCCTGGGCGAACCCTAGAATTTCGACCGGATTGAAGAGGGAGATCATCATGAAGATCCTGAGAACGGCGCTGCTCGCCTTGCTCGCCGCGGCGGCCCTGGGTGGTTGCGCCGACGTGCAGCCCTGGCAGAAGGGCAACCTCGCCAAGCCCGAGATGGCCTTCGATTGCGAGCCTGTGACGCTCGCCTACGATGACCACATCTATTTCTCCAAGGAGGCGGTGGTCGGCGGGCGTGACTTCGCCGGCGGAGGTTGCGGATGCAACTGAAGCGCAAGCGCCGCCGCGGTCTGAAGCGCAGCCTCCTGGTCTCGAGCTGCGCGCTCCTGGGCACCGCCCAGCATGCCCACGCCGATACCGGGGACTGGAACTTCGATGCGGGGCTTCTGTATTACACCGAGGTGGATGGCATCACGGCCAAGGAACCGGACCTGCTGGCCGTGCGTGAGTTTGCGGACGCCGCGAAGCTCAAGCTCAATTTCGCCGTGGATTCCCTGACCGGCGCGACGCCCACGGGCGCCATGCCCTCCAGCAAGTCCCAGACGGTGACCGGGGCCTCCGGCAACAGCAGCGGCACCCAGACTGCAGGCACCACGCCGGTGGACCCGAATTTCCACGACCTGCGCAAGGCGGTGAGCGCCACCTGGTCCCAGCCCTTCGCGCAAGTCTGGAGCTGGGACGCCGGCGCCAACTATTCCATCGAGCACGACTTCAAGTCCCTGGGCGCCAACACGCTGTTCGCTCGGGATTTCGACCGGCACAACACCACCCTCTCGGCCGGGTTGTTCTACGAGTACGACGACGTCTATCCCATCGGCGGCATCCCCCAGCCCCTGAGCTTCGCACCCCAGGCGGCGCCCATCGCCGCCGACCGCACCAAGATCGTGAAGGGAGCCTTGCTGGGGCTCACCCAGGTCATGAGTCACGACTGGGTCATGAAGCTGAACCTGTCCTACGGCTTCTCCGAGGGCTACATGAACGACCCCTACAAGGTCGTCTCCATCCTCAATACCCACCTGGGTGGGGGCAGCCCGGTCGGCGGCATCGGTATCTTCGGGCCGCCCATCGGCGAGCCCATCGCCTCGATCTACGAGAACCGCCCCGACACGCGCCATGAGAAAGCGCTGTTCATGCAGCACAAGGTCTACCTGGATGGCGACGTGCTGGACCTCTCCTACCGTTACAGTTGGGATGACTGGGACATCCATTCCAACACCGTGGAGTTGCGCTACCGCTGGAGCTTCGGCAAAGGGCATTACCTGCAGCCGCACCTGCGCTGGTACCGGCAGAGCGCCGCGGATTTCTACCACCGGGGCCTCCTGGACTCCGACACTGTGCCGCAGTTCGTGAGTGCCGATTACCGGCTGTCGGCGTTCACGGCCCGCACCGTGGGTGTGGAGTACGGCACCCGCTTCAACGGCGGGCAGGTCTTGAGCCTGCGCCTCGAGCACTACAGCCAGGGCGGCGGCAGCGACCCGCACGTGAATATCGGCGAGCAGCAGCACTACGACCTGTTCCCGGGTCTGTCCGCCAACATCGTGCAGATCGACTACAGCTTCTGACGTGGCCGCCGGGCTGCCAGCGGGGCTCGAAGTGGCGCGCGATGGCGAGTTTTGGCGCGGCCGCTTCAGCGCCATGGCCTGTCCTTGCGAAGTGCTGGTGGACACGCCCGACGAAATGAGCGCGCGCCGGGCCGCCTCGGCCGCCGCCGCCGAAGCCTGGCGCATCGAGAAGAAGTACAGCCGTTACCGCGACGACAACCTGGTCCACGCCATCAACCACGCCGAAGGCCGTCCCGTGGAAGTGGACGGGGAGACGGCGCGGCTCCTGGATTTCGCCGCTCAGTGCTGGGAGATGAGCGATGGACTGTTCGACCTGACCTCCGGCGTGCTGCGCCGGGTGTGGCGGTTCGACGGCAGCGACCGTCTGCCGCGCCCGCAGGCGGTGCGCGAGGTCCTGAAGCTCGTGGGCTGGGGCAAGGTGGAATGGAGGAACCCGAGCCTGAAGCTCCTGCCGGGCATGGAGATCGACTTCGGCGGCATCGGCAAGGAATACGCCGTGGATCGGGCCGCGGAGCTCGCGGTCCAGGCGGGCGGCGCGCCCTTGCTGATCAACTTCGGCGGCGATATCTACGCCAGCGGCGCGCGCCGCGACGGCGCACCCTGGACCGTGGCCATCGAGAGCGCCGTCCCCGGCGATCTCGCACCGCGCATCGAACTGAAGCGCGGCGGCGTCACCACCAGCGGCGACGCGCGCCGTTTCCTGTTGAAGGACGGGGTGCGCTACGGTCATATCCTGGACCCGCGCGACGGTTGGCCGGTGAAGGACGCGCCGCGCTCGGTGACGGTGCTGGAGTCCAGCTGCACCCAGGCGGGCCTGCTCTCGACCTTGGCGATCCTGCAGGGTAAGGGTGCCGAGAAATTCCTGAAGGAACACAAAGTCACCCACTGGGTGATGCGATAAATAAAAAGGCCGCCCGAAGGCGGCCTTTTTATTTGCTTCAAACTTCCGCTTTTCAGGAATTTTCGTCCAGGAAGCTGCGTAACTGTTCGCTGCGCGAGGGGTGGCGCAGCTTGCGCAGTGCCTTGGCCTCGATCTGGCGGATGCGCTCGCGGGTCACGTCGAACTGCTTGCCCACCTCTTCCAGGGTGTGGTCGGTGTTCATGTCGATGCCGAACCGCATGCGCAGCACCTTGGCCTCGCGCGGCGTCAGGCTCGCCAGCACCGAGTGGGTGGCCTCGCGCAGGCCCTCGGCCGTGGCGGAATCCACCGGTGAGGTCACCGAGGTGTCCTCGATAAAATCCCCCAGGTGGGAGTCCTCGTCGTCGCCGATGGGCGTCTCCATGGAGATCGGTTCCTTGGCGATCTTCAGCACCTTGCGCACCTTGTCCTCGGGCATCTCCATGCGCACCGCCAGCTCCTCGGGAGTGGCCTCGCGGCCCATCTCCTGGAGCATCTGGCGGCTGATGCGGTTCAGCTTGTTGATGGTCTCGATCATGTGCACCGGGATGCGGATGGTGCGCGCCTGGTCCGCGATGGAGCGGGTGATGGCCTGGCGGATCCACCAGGTGGCGTAGGTCGAGAACTTGTAGCCGCGGCGGTATTCGAATTTGTCCACCGCCTTCATCAGGCCGATGTTGCCCTCCTGGATCAGGTCCAGGAACTGCAGGCCGCGGTTGGTGTACTTCTTGGCGATGGAGATCACCAGGCGCAGGTTGGCCTCCACCATCTCCTTCTTGGCGCGGCGGGCCTTGGCCTCGCCGATGGACATCTGGCGGTTGATTTCCTTCAGCTCGCCGATGGAGAGATGGGTCTCCGACTCGATGGTGCGCAGGCGGTTCTGCAGGCGCACCACTTCCTCGCGCTGCTTGCCGAGCGCCGAGGACCACTTGCGCTTGGACTTGATCTGCCGGTCCAGCCAGCGGGTGTTGGTCTCGTTGTCCGGGAAGCTCTTGATGAAATCCTTGCGCGGCATGCCTGCCTTCTGCACGCACAGGAACAAGATCTGGCGCTCGATGCCGCGGATGTGTTCCACCAGGTTGCGCAGGTTACCGGTGAGTGCGTCGGTCATGCGCGGCGTGAGCTTGAGGCGCATGAGCGTCTCCGCCAGCTGCTTGCGCAGGCGCATGGTGGTCTTGTGCTGGCTGCCGTTCTTGATGAGCGACTTCACGACCTTGTCGTGGGCCTTGAACAGCGCCTTGAAGTGCCTCGCGGCCTCCTCGGGATCCGGGCCGGTGTCGGCGGGGTTCTCGGCTTCGCCGTCGCCGCCTTCCTCCTCGTCCTCCTCGCCGCCCTTGGCCTTGGCACCCTTGGCCTTGGCCGCCGGGACCTCGATCTCGCCTTCCTCTTCGGCCTCGGCTTCCGCCACGGCCTCGCCGTCCGCCGTCACCGCGTTGTTCGGCTGGGCGATGGCCATGTCGGCGTTGGGGTCGATGAAGCCCGCGATGATGTCCGAGAGCTTGGTGCGGCCTTCGGCGATGCCGGCGTACTCGTGCAGCAGCAACACCGACGTGGCGGGGTAGGTGGCCACCGAGGAGAGCACCTGGTTCAGGCCCTCCTCGATGCGCTTGGCGATGCGGATCTCGCCCTCGCGGGTGAGCAGTTCCACCGTGCCCATCTCGCGCATGTACATGCGCACCGGGTCGGTGGTGCGGCCGAATTCGGCGTCCAGCGCCAGCGCGGCGGCGGCTTCCTCGGCCGCGTCCTCGTCGTCGTCGCCCGTGACCGTGTTCTCCGCGAGCAGGAGCTGCTCGGCATCCGGCGCTTCCTCGTGCACCGGGATGCCCATGTCGTTGATCATCGCGATGATCTCTTCGATCTGCTCCGGATCGACGATCTCGTTGGGCAGGTGGTCGTTCACCTCGGCGTAGGTGAGGTAGCCCTGTTCCTTGCCCTTGGCAATGAGGATCTTGAGCTGGGACTGGCGGTCGTCGGCCTTCTGGTTCATGGTGTCTCGCGGTACCGGGGCCCTTAAGCCTTATGTCAGACCAAGAGCCGGAGTGAAACGCTCTAGTTTATCAGAAATCTCGGTTTTTTCCAGGTAAATCAACTGCTTTTGGCACTATCCGCACGCGGTTTCCGGGCCAAATCCTCCAGGAGCCGCTTCAATTCCTCGTTTTCGGCGGCGTTTAGGGCCCTCTTGCGGGATTCGGCAATGAGCTCATCCCGCCGCTGTTCCGCCGGCCGGCGGGCCAGGAGGTCCGCCATCAGGGCCCGGAACTCCGATTCCAGGGCCTCATCCGGAGTCACGATCTCTGCCTGGGCCAGCTTCTCCAGATGGCCCCCGGTCTCCGTGTCCCGCCAGTGCTCCAGGATGGCCGCTCCATTGATATGGGGGTGCCCCTGGGCGAATTCCAGCAATTCCCGGAGCATCACTAGGCCCGGCTCGCCGCTCAAGGCGCGGGGGTCGCCCGCCAAGCCAGCCAGGGCCGGCCGATAGAGCACGTAGCCGATGGCCTTGCGCACCGGGCTGTTCAACTGCGGTCTCCCGGGGGTCTTGGGGGTCCCGGCCTCTTTGGCCCCCGGGCTCTGGTTAAGCATAGTCAACTTTCCGGAATCCACCTGGGCGCGACGGGCCAGTTCGTTCCGCAGCATGTCCCGGAACACGCCCTTGGGCAGGCGGTTCAGGTGGGGGGTGGCCAGGTTCACGAGACGGGCCCGGCCGTCCGGCGTTCGCATGTCGGTTTCGGCCTCGAGGCTATCGAGCAGATAGGCAGACAGGGGCAGAGCGTCCTTTATGACGCGCTGCTCGAAAGCATCTTTCCCTTCCTTTCGGACCAGGGTGTCCGGGTCCTCGCCCTCCGGCAGGAACAGGAAACGGATCTGCCGGCCGTCTTGGGCTTCCGGCAAGGCATTTTCGAGAGCGCGCCAGGCGGCGGCGCGGCCGGCCCGGTCGCCGTCGAAACAGAACACCACTTCCGGCGCCACCCGGAAGAGTTTCTTCAGGTGTTCTTCGGTGGTGGAGGTACCGAGGGTCGCGACCGCGTAGCGCACGCCGTATTGGGCGAGCGCCACCACGTCCATGTAGCCCTCCACCACGAGCAATCTCGGAATATCGCGCAGAGCCTGGCGGGCCTCGTAAAGGCCGTAGAGTTCCCGGCCCTTGTGGAACAGCGCCGTCTCCGGGGAATTCAGGTATTTCGGTTCGCCTTTGCCAAGCACGCGACCGCCGAAACCGATGATGCGGCCGCGGGTGTCCTTGATGGGGAACATGACCCGCTCCCGGAAGCGATCGTGGTAGCGGTGTTCGCCTTCCTTCTCGATGAGCATGCCGGCGCCCAGGAGGGCCTTCACCGCCGCCTCGTCCTTGCCCACCGCCTTCAGCAGGTTGTCCCAGCCGCCGGGGACGAAGCCCAAGCCGAATTCCTTGGCGATCTCGCCCGTGAGGCCCCGGCCCTTCAGGTAATCGATGGCCACCTGGGATTCCTTGAGCTGATCGCGGTAATAGCCGGCCGCCTTGTCCAGCACCTCGAAGAGCGGCGCCAGGCTGCTGCCCCGGTCTTCGCCCTGTTCCACCGGCACCTCCATGCCGGTCAGATCCGCGAGCGTCTGCACCGCCTCGCGGAACTCCATGTGGTCGTATTCCATGAGGAAGGAGAGGGCGGTGCCGTGGGCGCCGCAGCCGAAGCAGTGATAGAACTGCTTCGCGGGGCTCACGAAGAACGACGGGCTTTTCTCGTTGTGGAAGGGGCAGCAGGCGGCGTATTCCCGGCCCTGCTTCTTCAGGGGCACGCGGGAATCGATGAGCGCGACGATGTCGGCTCGGCTGAGCAGCTCTTCGATGAATGGCTGCGGAATTCTGGGCATGGTCTAAAGGATAGACGACGGGCGCGGGCGCGCCGTCTCAGCCGCCCAGCTTGGACTTGATCCTCGCGCTGACCGCACCCATGTCGGCCTTGCCGGCCACCTTGGGCTTGAGCACACCCATGATCTTGCCCATGTCCTTGACGGTGGCGGCGCCGGTCTCGGCCACGGCGGCGGCGATGAGCTGGTCCAGCTCGGCCTCCGAGAGCTGCGCCGGCATGTAGCCCTGGATCACCTTGATCTCGGCGTTCTCCTTGTCCACCAGGTCCTGGCGCCCGCCCTGCTGGAACTGGGCCACGGACTCGCGGCGCTGCTTCAGCATCTTGTCCAGCACCGAGAGCACCTGGGAGTCATCGAGCGTGATGCGCTCGTCCACTTCCTTCTGCTTGATGGCGGCGAGGATGAGGCGGATGACGGCGAGCCGGTCCTTTTGGCCGGACTTCATGGACTCTTTCATGTCATTGGTGATCTGTTCTTTCAGAGCCATGGATGCACCTCAATCAACAGTGGAAAAAGAAACGGCGCTTTCTTTCGGAAGCGCCGTGTCTTGGATAGGGAACCGGAAGACCGGATCAGTACAGGCGCGTGCGACGGGCTTGTTCGCGCGAGAGCTTCTTCATGTGGCGCTTCACGGCCGCGGCCTGCTTGCGCTTGCGCTCCTGGGTCGGCTTCTCGTAGAACTCGCGGCGGCGCAGCTCGGTCATCACACCGGCCTTCTCGCAGGCGCGCTTGAAGCGCCGGAGGGCGGCGTCGAAATGCTCGTTTTCCTTCACGCGTACGCTGGGCATTCGCAAGTACCTTAATTTAGGGTTTTCAGGGGCTTAGGGACCCCGCAAAGGGGCGGAATTGTACTGACCGGCGTGTAGAATTGCAAAGTCCGACCCCCAGAACCCCCGAAAAATGCGAGTCCTTGGCATAGAAACCTCCTGTGACGAGACCGGGGTGGCCGTCTACGACAGCGCCCGGGGGCTGCTGTCCCATGCCCTCTATAGCCAGGTGAAGCTCCACGCCGAGTACGGCGGGGTAGTGCCGGAATTGGCCTCCCGGGACCACGTCCAGAAGCTTCTCCCCATGGTCGAGAAGGCCCTGAAGGATGCCGGCACGGAGGCCGGGCAGGTGGACGGCATCGCGTACACCGCGGGACCCGGGCTGGTGGGGGCCCTCTTGGTGGGAGCCTGCCTTGCCCGGTCCCTGGCCTATGCCTGGGGCGTGCCGTCCCTCGGCGTGCACCACATGGAAGGCCATCTCCTGGCGCCCATGCTGGAGGACCCGAAACCGGCGTTCCCCTTCGTGGCGCTGCTAGTCTCCGGCGGCCACAGCCTGCTGGTGGAAGTGCAAGGGGTGGGGCGCTACCGCACCCTAGGGGAATCCATCGACGACGCCGCCGGCGAAGCCTTCGACAAGGTGGCGAAGCTCCTGAAGCTCCCCTATCCCGGCGGTCCGGCCCTCGCCAAGCTCGCGGAGCAGGGCCGTCCCGGAAAATATTCACTCCCTCGGCCCATGACCGACCGGCCCGGCCTCGATTTCAGCTTCAGCGGACTCAAGACCGCGGTGCTGGTGCTGCTCAAGTCCCTGCCGGACGACGCGCAGACCCGTGCCGACGTGGCCCGCGCCTTCGAGGAGGCGGTGGTGGATACCTTGTGCATCAAGTGCGAGCGCGCGCTGAAGGAGACCGGCCACCGGCGCCTGGTGGTGGCGGGCGGCGTGGGCGCCAACCAGCGCCTGCGGGCGCAGTTGAAGGAGCGGGTCGCGGCCCTCGGCGGCGAGGTGTTCTATCCCCGCGCGGAATTCTGCACCGACAACGGCGCCATGATCGCCTACGCAGGCGCCATGCGCCTGAAGTCCGGCGGATCGAAGGACGCCCAGGTCACCGCCCGCTGGGCCCTCGATTCGCTCACCGCACCCTGAGGTCTCAGGTATGGACATCGTTTTCATCCGCGAACTCAAGGTCGACACCGTCGTCGGCATCTACGACTGGGAGCGGCGCATCCGCCAGCACGTGGTCCTGGACCTGGAGATGGCGTGGGATGTCACGAAGGCCGCGAAGAGCGACAGGATCGAGGACACGCTGGACTACAAGGCGGTGGCCAAGCGCGTCAGCCACTATGTCGCCGGCGCCGAGTTCGGACTCGTGGAGACCCTGGCGGAAAAAGTCGCCGAGCTCGTGATGAAGGAATTCAAGGTGCGCTGGATCAAGGTCAGCCTCAACAAGCCGGGCGCCGTGAGCGGATCGAAATCCGTCGGCGTCATCATCGAACGCGGCGAAAAAAGCTGACATGACCGAGGTCTTCGTCGGCATCGGTTCCAATGTGGAGCCGGAGAAGCACGTGCGACGGGCGGTGGAGCTGCTGCGTGCCCGGTTCGGAGCCTTGCGGCTTTCCCCCTTCTACCGCAACCCGGCCATGGGCTTCGAGGGCGAGGACTTCCTCAACGGCGTGGCGGCCTTCGAGACCGGCCTGGGCGTGCCGGAACTCAACGATGCCCTGGACGCCATCGAGCTTCACTGCGGGCGCGAGCGCGGCGCCGCGCGTTTCGCTCCCCGCACCCTGGACCTGGATCTCTTGCTCTACGGCGAGCGCGTGAGCGATGCGCCCCGGCTCCCGCGGCCCGAGATCCTGAAATACGCCTTCGTGCTGAAGCCCCTTGCAGACCTCGATCCGAACCGCCGCCACCCGCAGACCGGTAAGACCTACGCACGGCACTGGGAGGAATTTTCGGGAGTCAGGACAGGCTTGGTTGCTGTGGGGCTGCCTGGGTTCACTTCAGGGTAAGGTGCCAGACACCCGGTAGAGGGTAGCCGAGCCCAGGTTCGCGACCTTCTCGCAGTGCGCCCGGCAATAGGCGAGCGCCTCGTCCGCTTTGATTGTGTGTTTGAAGTCGGGATTCAGCACTATGTACCGGATGTGGTTCGCGGTGAGAATCGGACCTAGGTCCTCCGGGTCATTCAGGTGTGTGAACGCGACATTCAAGGCGGGGTTGTACCAATTCTGATAGTAAGCGGTGCCGCGGAGTTCCGCGCCCCAGGCGTGCGATATGTACAACACGTTTACAGGCTGTTTTTCCAAGCTGTTTATCAGAAGGTTTGCAGCCACTTCTGGCGCCTCTTGCAGCAAGTAGGCGCTGCGTGTGTCTTTGCGAAAAACCTGCTCCGCCGGCAGGTCGGAGAAGCGCAGCAACGCGCTTTGCATTGCTGTCAGGTTGAAGCCGAGCGCTGCCAGCATGCAGGTGCGGTGCAGCATCTTCGGCAAGCGTCCGGGTTGTGCCCCAAGTTCTGCCAGAAGCACCGCCAGGAACGGTAACGCAGGCAGGAGGTAGCGCAGGTATTGCTCCGGAGCGAGTACCACTGCCGCGAACCACAGTCCCGCGAAACCGTAACGGCGAGCTTGAACGGAGTCTCTGAGCGGCAGGCACAGGAGCGCGGAGGGCAGGAGCATGAACCACTGCAGGCCGGCGCTTCCCGCACCAGTCTCGGAATAATGTTGAGTGTTGAAAGTGAGGCCGAAGGGCAGGTTCCAACCGTATTGCCCCGTCCAGTGGTCGTCGACGAAATTTATTGGTTGGAAGTAGGGTGAGTGGAAGACGCCGTTATAGAAAAAGAAAACCGGGTTCCCGGTCTCGACGTAGGCGTACGCGTATTGGAGTCCGCCTCCCACGATCACGACGACAGCGGCTATCGTCAGGAATTTGGTCGTCCAGACACGGCCGCGCCGGGGCGCAAGCGTGAGTAGCACTAATAACGCGAACGCCGGAGCCATGATGAGCGCGAGCATCTTAACGGACAAGGCGGCGGCGCTGAACAGTCCCGCGACAAGCCCCGCCCTCCAGGCCTGTGTTTCGCCATCGCCTAAGCTCTCGAGGTGGATAAAGGCAGCGAATAGGAGCAACGTGAGCAGGCCCTCGGCATGGAGGGAACCGGAAAGGTAAAGGATGTACGAGATGCACAGCCAGGCTGCTGCGGCGAGCAATGCATCGAAGGTTTGTATACGGCGCCGGCATACCGAATAGAGAAGACCAGCGGTGCTTACCGAACAAGCTGCGTTCAACAGCTGTGCGCCCAGGGTGTCGCTCAGCTGATAAGCCACCCCGAACAAGAGATCGGATCCCATGGGCTCTAGGGCCGAGACGTACTTATGGAAGTCGTACGACCATTGGCTGAAGGTTTCCGTATAGCTGGCGACGTAGAGATGCATGACCAGTGTGTCGGGCGTGAAGCCAATCAGGCTCGCATAACAAATGTTCAGTGCCACGGATCCAATCAGCAAACTGGCACCGAGCCATGTCTTGAATGGCACGGGATCGGGGTCGTTGAACCAGCTCCCCAGCGCGGCGACGCGGACCCGCAACCCCTTCCATCCGAAGACCGTGAATGCGAGCAGCGCAGAGGCGTAAACGAATGGCCGGTTCACCGGAAAGTGGCCAGCCACGGTGAGCAAAAGCACGAGGGCGGAGAGCCCGAGCGCTAACTCTAGCAATGCGGGCAACAGGCCTTCTCCCGAGAGTCCGCCCACTCGCCCCATCAACCCGCCGAAGGATAGCGCGGCGAGCGACATCAAGGAGACGGCGATTACCGCAGCGGGACCGACCACGAACACCGCGAAACCCAGCAGGGCGGTCACCACGAAACCGCGCGCAATCCGGGCGGGCAGGACCCATCCGGCGATGCAGGTAAGAACCGCGGGCAGCAAGAACGCTGTCAAACCATAGAGCGGCAAGGCAGCGAAATATTCCTGTCGGATGAGCCGAATCAGCGTCCACAGCGACATGAGAACGGCAAGCGCTAAGCCGAGCATGAGCCAGGGTTTTCCTTTCGCTTCCGGGATGGCGAGCATAGGTCGTGACGGTTAGTTGCCCCATGCCAGTCTAACAAGCTGTTTTGGGTCCCGGTGTGCCTGGATCCGGGCAGGGTGGCTTAAGAATGACGGCGTGCCCAAGCGACGTCCATGCAGGTAAAATGCCGGCTTTATCTCCAATCCTGACGCCCCGAAACCATGGACAAGCTGCGTTTCAATTATCCGCATGCCACCGGGCGCGAGCTGGACGCCATCCGCGACGCCATAGAGAAGGGCCACCTTTCCGGCAACGGTCCCTACGGCAAGCTCTGCCAGGGCTGGCTCGAGAAAACCATCGGCACCCACAAGGCGCTGCTCACCCATTCCTGCACCGCCGCCCTCGAGATGGCCGCCATGCTCACCGAGGTGGGGCCGGGCGACGAAGTCATCATGCCGTCCTACACCTTCGTGTCCACCGCCAACGCCTTTGTGCTGCGCGGTGCCAAGCCGGTGTTCGTGGACGTCCGCCCCGACACCCTCAACCTGGACGAAAAACTCGTCGAAGCGGCCGTCACGCCGCGCACCAAGGCCATTGCCGTGGTGCACTACGCCGGCGTCGCCTGCGAAATGGACGCCATCGACGCCATCGCCAAGCGCCACAAGCTCCTGGTGGTGGCGGACTCGGCCCAGGCCATCCACGCCAAGTACAAGGGCAAGCCGCTGGCGGGCCTCGGCCACCTCTCGGCCCTGAGCTTCCACGAGACCAAGAACGTGATCTCCGGCGAGGGTGGCGCGCTGCTCATCAACGATCCGCGCTTCGCCGAGCGCGCCGAGATCATCTGGGAGAAGGGCACCAACCGCTCCAAGTTCTTCCGCGGCCAGGTGGACAAATACACTTGGGTAGACATCGGCTCCTCCTACCTGCCGAGCGAGATCATCGCCGCCTTCCTCTGGCCGCAGCTGGAGGACACCGCCGTCATCTGCAAGCGTCGGCTCGAGATTTGGAACCGCTACCACGCGGCCTTGAAGCCCTTGCGCGATGCCGGCCGGATCACCGGACCGACCGTTCCCGCCCACTGCGAGCATAACGGCCACATCTATTACATCCTGGCGGCGAACGCCGAGGAGCAGCACCGCATCCTCGATCATCTGAAAGCCGAGGGCATCATGGCGGTGTTCCACTACATCCCCCTGCACAGCGCGCCCGCCGGCCGGCGCTACGGCCGCACCCACGGCGAGCTCAAGGTGACGGATGACATCTACGCGCGCCTCATCCGCCTGCCCTTGTGGCCGGACATGAAGGATGCGGACGTGGAGCGGGTGACCGGCTCCATCGAGGCGGCGCTCGCGAAGACCTTACCGCGCAAAGCGGCCCGCTGATGGCCGCGCGCCGCCCTGCCGCCCGCAAAGCCGCCTCCCCGGGCAGCATCGAGCTCTCCGTGGTGGTGCCCGTGTACATGAACCGGGGCGGCCTCGAGGAGTTCTTCCGCCGCACCCAGCCCGTGCTGGACTCGGCGACCCGCGCTTGGGAACTCATCATGGTGGACGACGGCAGCACCGACGACAGCTTCGAGGTGCTGCAGCGGCTCCGCGCCAAGGATCCGCGGGTCAAGCTCATCCAGTTCGGCCACAACCACGGCCAGCACCACGCGGTGCTCTGCGGCCTGCAGCACAGCCGCGGCAAGGTGGTGATCACGCTCGACGACGACCTGCAGAATCCGCCGGAGGAGATTCCGCGCTTCGTGAAGGCGGTGCGCGAGGGCCACCACATCGTCATCGGCCGCATCGCCGGGGAGAAGAAGCACGGCTGGTTCCGCAACTTCGGCAGCCGCTCCGTGCAGGCGATGACCAACGTGATCCTCGGCAAGCCGAAGCACCTGGCGTTCTCGAGCTACCGGGGCCTGTCGCGGCAGGCGGTGGACGCCATCGCCGCCTACAAGGGCGTGCACCCCTATCTCCCGGCCCTGATCCTGAGCGCGGTGCCCACCGCGTCCATCGTCAACATCGACGTGCGCCACGAGCCGCGCCACCACGGCCGGAGCACCTACACCCTGGGCAAGCTCTTCAAGCTCGCCTCGTACCTGCTCATCAACCACTCCTTCATCCCGCTGCGCTTCATGATCTTCTGGGGCACGGCGGTGAGCATCGCCAGCCTCCTGTTCGCGGTGTACGTGATCCTGCGGGTGCTCTTCGGCCATCACACCGGCGTGCTCGGCTGGCCGTCGCTCGCGGTGCTGATCTCGTTCTTCTCGGGCAACGTGCTGCTCGCCTTGGGTGTGCTCGGCGAGTACATCGGCCGCCTGGTCCAGGAATCCTCCACCAACCTGCAGTTCTACATTTTCCGCAAGGAATTCTGACTCCATGACCGGCGAGCCCAAGACCCCGGCCGTGGACAGGGACAGCGGGCTGCGCGCGCGGCTGCACGCCCTGAAGCCGCCAGCGGCGCAGCGGCACGGGTTGCGTAAACTGCTGCGCCTCCTCGTCAGTGCGGCGCTCATCGGCGGCCTGGTGTACCTCGGGCGCAAGTACCGGGTGGGGGAGGTGCTGGCCCACACCGATCCCCTGTACGTCGGCCTCGGCATCGCCGCCTACATGCTGGGGCAGCTCACCGCCGCGAAGCGTTGGCACACCCTCCTGCTCATGAGCGGCTTCCGGCCGCGCTTCCTGCCGGTGCTGCGGGCCAACACCGTGGGCATGTACGCCAGCAACTTCCTCCCCGGCGTGGCGGGCGGCGACGTGGTGCGGCCCATCATCCTTTACGGCGCCGCCACCGTGCACAAGCCGCAGCTCTACGCCAGCGTGGTGTTCGAGCGGCTCTGCGGCATCGGCTCCATCGCCTTCCTGGCCTGCGCCGGCGCCGTGTGGCGCGGACTCAATTTTGGCGACTGGCGCTTCATGATCGTGGCCGCGGTGATCGTGGGCGCCATCCTCGCGGGGCTCTGGCTCGTGCACCTGGCGCGCCACGCACCGCTCGCGGGCGAGTCGCGCCTCGCCCGGTTCCTGCGCGGGTTGAAGGAGGGCAGCGGCCATCTCATCCGCTACGCGCTGTCGCCCAAGAGCGTCGTCATCGGGCTCGTCTACAGCCTGGTGTTCCAGCTCTGCTACATCGCCATGTTCTGGTGCTTCCTCACGAGCCTGGGCGCCCGCACCTCGGTGTTCTCGGTGGTGCTGGCGGCGCCCCTGGCCTGGCTCGCCTCCATGACGCCCGTGTCCCTGAACGGCCTCGGCGTGCGGGAAGGCACCCTGGTGGTGGTGTTGACGGGCATGGGCGTGCCCCAGGCGGAGGTCACCGGCGCGGCCCTCATGGGGCTCGTGCCCCTGTTCCTGATCTCCGCCGTGGGCGCGGTCTGGTCGCTGCGCATGTTCAGCGGCGGTCCGGTGGAGCCGCCACCGCCGGCGGGCGGCTGAAGCCATGTATATCCCCGCCGAATACGTCCGCCCCCTGCAGGCCTTGCCGCGCCTCCTGGCCGAGCCCAGAACGGCGCGGCGCGTGGTGCTGAGCGTCATCGGCCTCGCCACCCTCGGGGTGATGCTCTACGTGGGCGCGGCGGTGGTGGACACGGTCAGCCGCGACGAATGGCGCTTCTTGCCCATGCTGCGCGAGTGGTACGCGGGCCACTTCTACGTGCAGGACCTGTTCGATCCCAACACCGTGCAGTCGGCGCACCGCACGCCGCCCTACAAGCTGTACCTGCTGGTGAACGCGCTGTGGTTCGGCCTCGACGTGCGCCTGGGCTGCTGGCTCGGCGCCCTGGCCCTCGGCGCGTTCGCCTGGCTCCTCTACCGCCATCACCTCCGTCTGCGCCCGGAACCCGCCACCGCCTTCGACCATTACGCCTTCCTGCCGGCGGCGCTCGCCGTCTTCAGCTTCGCCCAGACCCACGCCTACAGCTACGAACTCCTGGCGGTGTTCACCATCCCCGGCAGCGTGATCTTCGCCGCGCTCTGGATGCGCCTCGACTCCGGGCGCCGCGCCGACGCAGGTTGGCGCGACGCGGCGCTGGCATGCGCCTCTCTGCTGGCCTTTGTCCTGTTCGGCGCTGGCAAGAACCCGGCGCTCGCCGTCGCGACCCTCGTGGCCGCCGGGCTCGCGACATTCCGGCCTGACGTACCTCCGCGCACGCGGCTCGCGCGCTTCGCCTGGATCGCCGCGGCGACGCTGCTCGCCGAACTCGTCTATTGGAAAGGCAACGTAACCTCGCCGGATTTGGGCGCGCTCTTGGCCGCCACGTTCCGGGACCTATGGAGCGCCCTCGATTACGTGCTGCACGCCCTCGGCGCGAGCCTGGTGAACACCGATGCTTTCCTGGGCCTCGCGCCCGCCCGCCAGTCGCTGCTGCTCACGCTCCTGGGAGGCGTGGTGCTGGCCGCCGCCGGGGGCGCGCTCGTGGTGTACCTGCGCACGCGCCTGTACCGGCGCAGCGTGCTGCCCATCGCATTCGCGGTCTTCGTGGCGCTGTATCTCGGCGAGCTCTTGGTGGGGCGTTACGGCGAGGGCACCCTGAACGGTGGCTCGCCGCGCTACGTCTACACCGATCATCTTTTGATTCTCGGTTGCGTACTGGTGTTCGCGGATCTTGCGCGGGGCTGGCACCGCGCCGGCCGCCGCCGCGCCGCGGCCGCGCTGCTCGCCGGCCTCACGCTCACGGTGGTATCCGTGGAAGCGTTCAACGTCTACACCGCCGCCGTCAACCTGCGCTTCGGCGTCCATGCCCAGGAACTCGGCGTGGCGGCGGCCAAGGCGCGGCTCGCGGGCGGCAAGCAGCCCTATCCCGCCTGGTATTGCCCCGACCGCCAGGCCTGCGACGAGGGCACGCGCCTGCTCGCGGAGCACCGCCTCAATTTCATGCGTCAGGACACGAAGCCATGAGCGCGGGCCACGCATGCTGACCCCGGCCCCCCTCGACCGCGCCCGCTCGGGCGCCGCCCTCGCGGCGCTTAAGCGCGTGCTCCTGCACCCGTACACGCTCTTCACGCTGGCGGCGCTCATGGTGTGGCTGCCGGACGGCTTCAACATCGGGCCCACCAACGACGGCTGGATCAAGCTCGAGACCCTGCTGAGCAACGCGCGCATCTACGCCATCTCCACCACGCGCGTGTTCGGCAGCGTGCCGCGGGAAATCGGCATGCGCCTCGGCGACGGCGGCTTCCAGGGCTGGCAGGCCTTCCTGTTCCTGTTCGCGGTGCTGCGCGCCGGCCTGTTCTACGGGATCGTGCGGCGGCTGTTCCCGGCGCGCGCCGCCTTCGCCGTGGGCT
The DNA here is from genome assembly GCA_050261675.1 of Bacillota bacterium. Taxonomy (GTDB): domain Bacteria; phylum Pseudomonadota; class Gammaproteobacteria; order Natronospirales; family REEB76; genus DASUBN01. The sequence goes on along the minus strand of JBLNDO010000055.1, from coordinate 35,397 downwards.
GCGGCCTCGTCGCCCTGTTCCACCCGGCGGATTCCGTGTACTTCTGGGTGGACGTGACCGGCGTGCACATGGGCCTGGTGCTCACGCTGGCCGCCTGCCTGTGCGCGCTCGTGCACCTGCAGACCGGCAGCCGGGCGGCGCTGTTCGCCATGCTGCTGTTCCAGCTCACCTCCTGCCTCACCTACAGCGCCTTCCTGGTGCTGATGCTCGCCTTTCCGGTGGGCGTGTGGCTGCTGCACCGGCTCGAAGGCGGCAAGACCTCCTGGACCTGGCTCATCAAGGCCGGCTGGCTGCCGGTGGCGTACAACGTCTTCCAGGTGGTGCTGGTCCTGAAGCACGCCGGGGGTCACGAGGCCCAGGTGGCGGACCTGCACCTCGGCGGCATCCTCGCGGGCTACGCCCACGAGACGCTTTTGTTCTTCACCCGCAGCGCGCTCACGCTCGCCGATTTCCGGCCGGTGTATTTCCTCTGGGCCCTGCCGCCCGCGGTGCTCGGGCTCGCCGTGGCGCGCGCGCTCCCCGCGGCCGAAGGCGAGGGCGGGGAAGCGGGGCGCAACGCGCGCTGGTACCTGGTGCTCTGCTTGGGGCTCGTGGCGCTCGCCGCCGCCAGTTACCTGCCTTATGCCACCTCCAGCGTGCGCCTGGGCGCCCAGCGGCAGCTCTTCGCCGCCGGCATCTTCCTTTACATGCTCATGCTGATGCCGTTGTTCTTCTGGCTGCCGCGCCGCCTCAACGCGCCGCAGCTGCCCTGGCTCCTGGTGGCGCTGCTGGCGGGTTTCGTGACGCTCACGGGCCTTGAGAAGCGCGCCGGCTGGACCGAGGGCTATCGCGGCGAGGAGCGGCTGCTCGCGTCCATCGCCGCCACCGTACCGCAACCGCCGCCCGGCACCATGTTCGTCATCCACCTGCACGACGGACCCCAGGCGAAGCGCCTCGGGGGTTTCTACAACCGCCGCCACACGCTCGAGCTCGCCCTGCGCCTCATGTACGGCGACCGCAGCCTGCGGGCGAGTTTCACGCCCATCCGCGGGCCGCTGTTCCAGTTCCGGGACGGTGAGATGGCGGCGGTGCAGACGATCCGGGTCAACCGCGCCAACACCTTTGCATCCTATGACAAGGTGCTGGTGCTGGATTACGCGCCCAACGGGGCGATGCGCGTGCTGGACCGGGACTGGCTCAGGCCTTATGCGCCCGCCGGCACGGACCTCTCTGCCTATGCGCCGGGTGATTACGGCCAGGCGCCTCGCGGGGGCGCGGTCATCTGCGCCATGCTGGAGAAGGCCATGCGCCCGACCTATTGCCAATGAACCATGAATTACTGGTCAATCGCGAACGGATATTTGCGACACCGCCACCCGCGTCTTCTCCTCCACGCTGAGCTCCGCTACGCCCGATAACGTGCCCGGTGGTGCATAAAACATCTCGCTAACGGTCCGGGGTCCCGGGTGCAGGCAATAGTAGTAGGCGAACGAATCCTTGTACTCATCCGGCCCCGTCTTCCAGTGGATCAAGACAGTCAGCTTCCCCTGCGGCGGAAGGCATTTCAGGCTGGCGTTGAAGGAGATCGGCTGGCCGGCGGTGAAATTCGTCACGTGCAGTTGTTGCGAGATGGTGTTCTCTCGGGCCAGCAGGTAACCGCGACCGGGCAATAGTCTGGGCACCGCGCCGTGAAGGAATTTCCAGCCCTGGGCCCCGTCCGCGAGATCCGGGTTGTCCACCACGTCGTGGACGTAGGTCGCGCCGGGGTTGACACGATAGAGACTGAGTGTGCCGATCTTCGCGATTAGTTGGGCATGATGCTCGCAGTACATCGACACCTGCAGAATCCCGCGCGTGTGGGGGAAGGCGGGATCGAGCACGATATAGCGGATCTCATTGGCGGCCACAATGGCACCCACGTCATCCGGGGAATGGATGCGGGTGAAAGCGCTGGCGATGAGCGGGTTGTACCAGCTCTGGTAATAGGCGGTGCCACGCAGTTCCGCGCCGCCCGGCATTGAAACGTACAGGACGTTCACCGGTTCGGGCTCGAGTGCGTTGATGATCCGATTGGCCGCGACCGTGGGCGCAACCTCGCGCAGGAACTCATCGCGTACGTCTTTGTGATAGACGATGCCGGTGGGCACGTCGCCGAAGCGGTGCATCATGTTCTGCACGGCGAATACGTTGACCCCTATGACGGCATACAGGCCGGCACGATAGGCCACTTGCAGCGCCGCAACCGGCTGGGTACCGATCTCCGCCAGCAGCACCGACAAGAATGGGAACGCCGGCAGCGCGTAGCGCAGGTACTGCTCCGGCATCAGCACCACCGCGGCGTAGAACAGGCCGGTGAGACCGAAACAGCGGGCCCGCAATCCGTCTTTGAGGAACATCAGGAGCAGTCCCGCGGGGAGGAACACCAGCCACTGGAAGCCCATGGAGCCCGCGCCGTTCTCGCCGAAGCGGTCGGTGTGGAAAGTGAGGTCGAAGGGCAGGTGCCAGTTATAACGTCCTGTCCAATGGCTGTCGAAGAAATTCTGCGGGTCGCCGTACGGCGAATGGAAGACGGCGTTGTAATAGAAGAATACCGGATTGCCGGTGTAGCTGAGCGCGTACCAATACTGGATTCCGCCGAGCGTGATCATCACCAAGGCCGCGGTCACGGCTACGCGCGTCGCCCACTTCCAGTCGTGACGTGGACGCAGTACCAACAGCACGAACAGCAGGTAGGCGGGCGCGAACACCCAGCCGGTGAGCTTGACGGCGACGGCGGCACCGGCCAGCAGGCCCGCCACCAGCCCGGCCCACCAAGGTTTGGACTCTGTCATACGTTCGTCGTTCAGGTAGACGAAGCAGGCGAATGCGAACAGACCGAGAAAGCCCTCCGCGTACAACGACTGGGCGAGCTGCAGCAGGATCGGCATGGCGAGCCAGGCGGTGGCGGCGAGAAGCGCGTTCAGCGTCCCGGCGCGCGGCCGGCTGGCGGCATAGATCAGCCCGGCGGTGAGCAGCGTCACTAGCACATTCAGGAACTGCGCACCGCTGGCATCGCTCAGCAGGTACACGGTGCCGAAGAGGTAGTCTGCGGCCAGGGGTTCCACACCCCAGACATATTTCTGAACGTCGAAGGACCACTGGCCGTAAGTCGAGATATAACTCGATACATACAGGTGCGAACTGGTGGTGTCAGCGGTGAACCCGAAAAGGCCCGAATAGCTGATGTTGATGAGCGCGAGCCCCACAAACAGGCCCGCGGTCAACCAGAGTCCGGGTCCCGCGCGCGAATCGTCCGAGAGCCAGCCGCCAAGTGCGCCAAGATAGCGGATGTTCCGACGCCAGCCCGCCAGCGCCAGCGCCAATAACCCCGCCGCGTATGCCGGCGCGGCACTGATCTTGTAGTGTGCGAGGGCGGTGAGCAGGATGGCGAGCACCCCAAGCCCAAGGGAAAGGGCAAGAAGCGCGTCCAGAAGACCCGCGTGGTCGCGGCCGATACCGCCGGGACGGCCGACAAAATCGCCCACGGAAAGTGCCGCGAAAAGCAGCAGCGCGGCGGCGGCAAGGCCCGCGTAACCGACGATCCAGGCCGCGAACATGAGCGCCAAGCCGAGCAATAGCGCGCGGCCGGTGCGCACCGGGCGGAACAACCCTACCGCGATGGAGAGCAAGGCCGGCGCCAGCAAAAGACCGAGGGCGTGGACCGGATACGTCGCGAAGGTGTGGTTCTTTACCAGCGCCCAGGCCGTGAACGCAGTCAAAAGCAGAATGAGCGCGGCGGCAGCGAGCGCAAGGAGCCGGCTGCGGGATTCAAGGAGGTCGGGCATACGGTGTTTAGGACGGAGTGTGTCGGGGTTCAGGCCAGATCACGCGTACACAGCACAACGCCGGCCACAATCAGTGCTGCGCCCAGCCCATAGGTGAGGCCGACGCGTTCGCGGAAGAATATCCAGCTCAAGAGCGGCACGATCACGAATGCGGCGGCGTAGATAGGGTAGGCGCGGTTCAAGGGTACGAACTTGAGCTGCCATACCCACAGGAAGGTAGCGCCCACGTAGATGAACCCGGCGAGGATCAGGAACTTGTTCCACAGCAAGCCCAACACGCCGTAGCGGTTATCGGCGGTCATGGCCGCGTACTTGAACAGCACCTGGCCCACGCAGATGAGCGCCACGCACAGGAATACCATCAGATAACGGTAGGCGCTCATAAGCGGGGCTCTTTGATACGGCCGCTCATAAGCGGCCTTGGAGCGGCGCGGTGGGTGCCGCCTGTATGTCGTAGTTGAGAAAAGACAGTAGCAGCTGGAAGCCCAGGATCACCGGCAGCGCCGCCATCATCACCGTACCGGCGGATGCATAGGCCTGGCGCGAGAACGCCGCCTCCCATTCCACCGCACCGTAGGCGATACCGAACGTGAGCAGGGCGATTCCCGCGAGCAGCTCCACCGAGGCGATGGAGAAGCCGCGCAGAAAGTAGTTGTAGAAGATGCGCTTCAGGTAGTTGCGCAGGTGCTTCCAGGCGAACTCCGGGATCACTGTCAACGCGTGGAAATTGCTGCGTTCGTCGGCGTAGACGGCGCGCATGGGTACGTCGGCGATCACCGCTCCGATGGTGTTCAAGCGGAACAGCATGTCGCTTTCGAAGAACCAGCGACGGCTGAGCTTGTCGAGCGGCAGGAGCGAAAGCACCTTGCCGTGCACCGCGGTGTAGCCGTTGGTCGGATCCACCACCGACCAGTAACCGGAGGAGAACTTGGAAGCGAAGGACAGGAAGGCGTTGCCCAGGAGCCGGAGCAGCGGCATGGCCGCCACGTCTTCCATGTTGTAGAAACGGTTGCCCTTGGCATAGTCGGCTGCGCCTGCTGCAATCGGCTTTACCAGGGTTGGGATGAGTTTCGGGTCCATCTGACCGTCGCCATCGAGCTTCACCACCACATCGGCGTGCTTCTCAAGCGCCGCGCGGTAGCCGGCGCAGGTGGCACCGCCCACGCCTTGGTTTTCGGTGAGACGGATGACGGAGACGCGTGGATCGCGCACGCTATCGCGGATGTAGTCGCCGCTCTTTTCGGGGCAGGCGTCGTCAACGCAGAGAATCCAAGCGACCTCCGGGCCGATGCCGGCGATCACCTGGCTCACCTTTGCCTTTACTTTATAGCAGGGGATGACCACCGCGATGCGAGTCTCTGCCATGCCGATATTCCCTGGATTCCTTCTGGATGGCGCCCCGGATGCGGCACCCAGTCTACCAAAACGCCCGCGAGGGACGCGCGTTGAGGATTCAGTAGGCGTCGAAGTCCGCCAGCGAGAAGCGCACGTGGCGTGGATCGGGCATGGCCGCGCCGCCCTGCAGCGGCTTGAAAATCAGGTTGAGGGGCGAACGTCGCAATGCGGCCGGCAGGTCGAAGCCGCGGGGCTCGTGTTCCGGTTCCAATCCTATCCACATCCTGAGTGGATTCCATCCACCGCGGGGCACGCCGGCGCGGAGCAGTTCGTCGTACGGGGGAGACACACCGTATTGCATCAGCGCCTGGATGCCGTGCACGTGGGTGGCCGACCACCAACAAAGCGACCCATGCAGGCGACTCCAGCGATAGCGAGCATGCGGGCGGGCGAGGCGCCAACGGTAGACTTCGGGGCTCCACGCCTGTTCCCAGGCGGCTGTTGCCGCCGGCTCACGCGGCGGGGTGCTCACGAAGCGCGCCTTGAGCGGGCTGATCAGCTGAAAACCGAGCTTCTGGGTGAAGCCATGGCTGCTGTTGGCGTTGGCTACGCCGACAACGTGGTGCACACCCTGACGCGCGGCGAGCGCATACGTGTCCGCAGCGAGACGTGTGAACAAACCTTTGCCTTGGTGTTCGGGGTGTACCGCCGTATTGAGGGAAAGGGCGGCGTGGCGCGTTTCGCCCTCGTGGAGGGCGAGAATCGGGATCACCGCGTAGTGCCCCGCCACGTTGCCGCCCACCCAGGCGTTGAAGCCGATGACCGGGCCGCGTGGATTGTCGCGGTACAACCAGCGCAGATAGGCGAGGTCGAGGTGGGGTTGGTCCGACCAAGTGGCGCCGAACAGCTCCGCCAACTTCGCGAGCGCGGCGTCGTCGCTGGTGACCGGGCGCAGGCTGAATTCGGGCATCAGTCGGCCAACCTCAGTGCGGGGCGAGCGCGGCCGCGCGCTCCAGGTCGCGGAGTGAACGGCTGAGGTCCTCGAACCTCAGGCCAAAGCGCTTCTCGTATAACAGCTGTCCGGAGTGCGGTGGTCGGCCATAGTCGAAGGCGGGCACCGGGCGCGACTCGAAGGCGCCCGTGACGAACAGCTGCCCGAGGATGCCGGGCAGGAGTCCGAGGAAGGTGCGCCGCTGCGAACGGTAGAGGCCGATGAAGCGCAGCAGGGCGAGGCGCTTCGCGAAGCTGAGGGGCCAGCGCCGTACCGGTGTGTCCGCCGGGATGAATCGCATCACACGGAACAAGGGTCCGGGCGCCCCGCAACCGTTGTAGCCCGAAACTTCTTCCACCGGCGGTCGGCCCGCGAGGCCGCGCGCAAGCTGCACGCCGAGCACGTGCGCGCAATCGTGATCCGGGTGGCCGCCTTCCCAGGCGGGCACGTACACCGCCTTCACGGGCTCGTCCGCCGCAAGTGCCGCGAGCGCGCTGGCCGCGTCCTCGAGCCTGAGGCGCAGATGGCTGTCGAAGATGTCATGCTCGACGCCCAGCTGGCTCACCCTTTCCGGCGGGATCCCGAGCCGCGTCAACACCTCGTTGCTCTCGTTGATGCGCGACTCGCTGCTGGCACCGTAGGCGCTGCCGTGGGTGAGGTAGGCGACGCGTAGCTGTTCGCCGGCCGCGACCAGGGTCTGCAACACGCCCGCCATGAAGAATTCGTCGTCGTGGTGCGCGAGGATCACCAGCACGGTGGCCGGTGTGGAAGGACGTGCTTTACTCACCAGCCGATGCTCCGCCCGCCGTCCACCGCGATGATCTGTCCCGTCACATAATCCGCGTCGCGCACCAGGTAGAGCACCGCCCCGGCCACGTCCTCCGGCGAGCCCTTGCGCTTCAGCGCCGTGGCCTCGAGGATGGATTTCTTGAGGGCCGCGTCCATGGGCTTGTCCGGCCAGAGCACCGGGCCCGGCGCCACGCCGTTCACGCGCACCTCGGGCCCGAGCTCCCGCGCCAGCGAGAGCGTCAGCATCACCAGGCCCGCCTTCGCGGCGCTGTACACCGTGTGCTCCTTGAGCGGGCGCCAGGCGTGGATGTCCACCAGGTTCACGATGCAGCCGTTGTTTTTCTTGAGGTGCACCGCCGCCGCCTGGGCGAGGAAGAACGGCGCTTTCAGGTTGCTCGCCATGAGCTCGTCCCAGTCGTCCTCCCCCACCGCGCCCACGGGCGTCGGCTTGAAGCTGGAGGCGTTGTTCACGAGCACGTCCAGGCTGTCCCACTGCAGCGCCGCCTTCACCAGGGACTCCAGCCCCTGGGTGTTGGCGAGGTCGGCCTGGGCGATGGCGGCGGAGTCCGGCCGCGCCTTGTTCAGTTCGTCGGCGAGCGCCAGGGCCTCGGCTTCCGACTTGTTGTAGTGCAAGAGCAGGTTCATGCCCTCGGCGTGCAGCGTCCGGGCGATGGCCGCGCCCAGGCGCTTCGCCGCGCCCGTGACGAGCGCGGTCCGGCCGGCGAGCTTTGGTTTATCCTTCATGCGGGCGATTCCGAGGCCTGACCCCGCATCATTAGAGCAGAAATCCGTGTCGACCATCACCCAGTCTCTCGCGGAACTGCCGCCACCGTCCGCCGAAGCCCTGGCCCACAGCAAGCGGGTGAGCGCGCTCATCCGCGCGGCCATCGAGCGCGTCGGCGGGCGCATCCCCTTCCTGCGCTTCATGGAGCTCGCGCTCTACGCCCCGGGCTTGGGTTACTACAGCGCCGGCGCCCGCAAGTTCGGCGCCGCCGGCGACTTCGTCACGGCGCCGGAGATCTCGCCCTTGTTCTCCCACTGCGTCGCCCGCCAGTGCGCCGAGGTGCTGGAAGAACTCGGTGGCGGCTCCATCCTGGAGCTGGGTGCCGGTTCCGGCGTCATGGCGGCGGACGTCTTGCTCGAAATGGAGCGCCTGGAGAAACTGCCCCGCGCCTACCTCATCATGGAAGTGAGCGCCGATTTGCGCCAGCGCCAGCGCGCGACCATCGAAAAGCGGGCGCCCAAGCTCGCCGCCCGGGTCCGTTGGCTCGACACCCTGCCGAAGGAATTCACCGGCGTGATCCTGGGCAACGAGGTCCTGGACGCCCTGCCGGTGGTGCGCTTCCGCAGGTCCGCGCAGGGCTTTCAGGAATTCTCCGTGGCCGCGGAGGGCGAGGGATTCCGCTGGGAGCTGACAGAGCCCGCCGACGAGCTCGCCGAGGCGCTGGAGGCCCTGGACGCTGGTCTGGACGTGTCCCTCGCGGAAGGCTACGTCTCCGAATACTGCCCGACGCTGGCTCCCCTCATCGCGAGCCTCGCCGGGGTGCTGAAGCGCGGCGCGCTCCTGTTCCTGGATTACGGCTACACCCGCGCCGCCTATTACCACCGGGAGCGCTCCATGGGCACGCTCATGTGCCATTACCGCCACCGCGCCCACGGCGATCCGTTCCTGTACGTGGGCTTGCAGGACATGACCGCTTACGTGGATTTCTCCGCCGTGGCGGAAGCGGCCGTGGTGGAAAAACTCGAGCTCGCGGGCTACAGCACCCAGGCCCATTTCCTGCTCGCACTCGGCATCGGCGAAGCGGCCATCAACGAAGGCCCCGAGGCGGTGCGGCAGGTGAAGCTCCTGACGCTACCCGAGGAAATGGGCGAGCGCTTCAAGGCCATCGGCTTCACGAAGGGCCTGGATCCAATTCTGCGGGGATTCACTCTTAGGGATTTAAGTCGAACTTTGTAAACCGCTTCAAAAGCGTCGCGAGCGTAGGTTCGTCGCATGCGGCGAACGGCTCGCCAGGGAAGGCGAGGCTGGCGATCCACCAGGGATGGTTCGTGGGACCGCTCACCGCTCTCGCACATCCCTGTGCTTCGCGGCACGTACGCATCCTGCTACAGACGAAGCTATGCCAAGCGCAGCAGCTTTTGAAGTGGTTTAGTTGCGGCCCGTCGCGGTATGTACCGCGTCCAGGCGTTTTTTCCGCAAGGCTTCCCCGATCTCCGCGCCCTTGAGCTTCGTGGTGTCCAGCGATTCCGTGGTCACGGCCCGCGCCGCGGTGAAGGCGCGGCGGATGTAGTTAGCCTGGGGGAAGGGGGTTGACTCGAGGCCGGTGCGGCCCCGGTGGTCCGCCTCGCAGGCCAGGAGAAACAGCTCGAAACGCTCCGGCCGGCGGAAGGCGTCCACCCGCTCCAAGAGCTTCAGCAGCGTGTCGGCGCGGATCTCCTCCGCCTTGTGCACCAGGCCGTGGAACTCCGCCACGATGCCCGCGAGCTCCCTGAATTCCCGCGGCGCCTTCAGGCGCTCGCAGAGCGCCTCCGCCAGCTTGCGGCTGCGCTCCTCGTGGCCGTAGTGGTGGGGCAGGATGTCCTTGGGCGTCGTGCCCTTGCCGAGGTCGTGGGTGAGCGCCGCGAAGCGCACGCTGAGGTCCGGCGTGAGCCGGGCCGCCTGGTCCAGCACCATCATCACGTGCACGCCCGTGTCGATCTCCGGGTGCCACTTGGCGGGCTGGGGCACGCCCCAGAGCCGGTTGAGCTCCGGGAACACCTTCGCGAGCGCGCCGCATTCCTTGAGCACCTCGAAATACACCGACGGCCGCTCGCTGCCGAGGGCCTTCAGGGTCTCCTGCCAGACGCGCTCCGGCACCAGATGGTCCACCTCGCCGCTCTCCACCATGCCGCCCATGAGCGCGAGGGTCTCGCCGGCCATCTTGAAGCCGAGCGGTGCGAAGCGGGCGGCGAAGCGCGCGGCGCGCAGGACCCGCACCGGGTCTTCCGCGAACGCCGGCGAAACGTGGCGCAGGATCCGCGCCCTTAGATCCTTCTCGCCGCCGTAGGGATCGATGAGCCTCCCGTCCGGACCCTGGGCCAGGGCGTTGACGGTGAGGTCGCGGCGCCTGAGATCCTCCTCCAGCGTCACGCCCGGCGCCGCGAAGAACTCGAAGCCGTGGTAGCCCTTGCCGGTCTTGCGTTCGGTGCGGGCGAGCGCGTATTCCTCCTGGGTCTGCGGGTGCAGGAACACCGGGAAGTCCTTGCCCACGGACTTGTATCCCTGGTCCAGGAGTTCCTGTGGCGTGGCGCCCACCACCACCCAGTCCTTTTCCTTCACGGGCAGGCCGAGCAGTTGGTCGCGCACCGCGCCGCCCACGAGATAGGTCTTCATGCCGCCATATTATCAGCGGTGCCATACTTACGGACCCGTCACGGGAGACGCCCATGACCGCGCCCACTGCCTTCCTGTTCTTCGACGGCCACTGCGCCGAGGCCATGCGCCACTACGAGCGCGTGCTCGGTGGCAAGCTGGAGCAGCTCGTCTCCGAGTCCGAGGCGCCCGGCGCGGCGCAGGGCGGCAAGCGCATCATGTTCGCGAGCCTCCTCGTGAACGGCGGCGTCCTCACCGGTTCCGATTGGATGGCGGACCGGCCCTACGAGAAGAAGCAGGGCTTCTACGTGTCGCTGGTCTATGACAGCGCCGCCGAGGTGCGGCGCGTCTACGAGGCCCTGGCCGAGGGCGGGCGCATCAACCTGCCCCTGCAGAAGACCTTCTTCACCGAGGCCTTCGGCATGCTGGTGGACCGCTACGGCACGCCCTGGATGATCCGGACCGCGCCGGCTTCGGGCTGAGTCCCGCGCGAGTATTGGCAGGCGCCTAGCGCCCGACCGGCGAGACCGTCACCTCGGCCGTGGCCGAGGATTCGCCGCCGCCGTCCACCGCGGCGCCGAGCCGCGAGCTCAGGCGCTGCGGCTTGCCGTTGATGCGCCAGTCGAACATCACCGTGTGGCCCATGACGCGGTGCACGTAGTTGCGCGTCTCGGTGTAGGGGATGGTGTCCACCCACACGTCCATGGGCAAGAGACCGCTCTCCGGCAGCCAGTCCTCCACCTTCACCGTGCCGGCGTCGTAGGCGGCGGTGGCGAGCGTCTCGCTGCCCTCGAAGTGCTGCAAGACCTCGTGCAGGTACATGCTGCCCACCGCCAGGTTGGTGTCCGGGTCGAGCAGCAGGCCCTTCTTGTCCACCGGGAGCCCCAGGCGTCCCGCCACGTCGCGGCCGGTGGCGGGCATCAGCTGCATCAGCCCCTGGGCGCCCACGGGCGAAATGGCGTTGGGCCGGAACACGCTCTCGGTGCGGATCAGGCCGTAGACCCAGGAGAGGTCCAGGTTGAGGCGCTCGGTGGCCGGCTGCAGGGTGTCGGTGAAGGCCAGCGGGTAGATGAGCGAGAGGTCCTGCCAGCAGCCTCCCGAGGCGAGCACCGGGATGGCGCGGCCGTGCCAGCCCCAGCGTTCCGCCAGGAGCGCCGCCTGGCAGCGCGACGCCGCCGAGAGCTCGCGGGTCGCCAGGTTCCATTCCGCCTCCGCCTGCGGATAGAGGCCCTGGTACACGAGTTCGCGGGCGCGCACGAAGCCGGGGCGCGCGGCGAGACCCTGGATCACGTCCTCCTTCGGCTCGCTCGCGTGCTGCACGATGCGGTAAGGCTCGCCCAGGCGGTCCGCCGCCAGGAAGCCGTAGTAGTCCGGCGTCTTGGCGAGCATCGAATACAGCCAGCGGGCGTCGCTCTTGCGTCCCAGCGCCTCGTAGGCGCGGGCGCGCCAGTAGCGCCATTCCGGGCTGTCGGCGTTGGCGCCGAGCGCCTGCACCGCGTGCAAGAGGTCCGGCCAGTCCTGGGCGCGCAGCGCGAGCCGCGCGCGCCACTCCGGGATCTCCGGGTCGTAGGATTCGTGCAGGTGCTTCAGGGTCGCGCGCGCCTCCGGCAAGAGGTGCCAGGCCTGCTGCAGCGCGAGCAAGGTGCGCATGTCGCGGGCGTCGTCGTGGGGAAAGCGGTAGCGCCGGGAAAGCTCGGTCCACAGGTGCGCCGCCTTGAGCGGTTGCGTGCGCGCCACCTGCCGCACGCCGGCGATGAGCATGTCCAGGTACTGCGGCTCCGCCGGCACCTGGATGTCCTCCAGCACGTGGGCGGGGTCCGCCGCCATGGCGGTCCAGGCGAGCGCCCAGGCCCGGTCCTCCGACGGCAGCGAGGGCAGCAGCGCCAGCACCGTGGCGCTGTCCTTCGCCTGGAGCGCCAGCTCCACGCGGCGGCGGCGCATGTCGCCGGTCACGAGGCCCTGGCTCTCCAGGTAATCGAACAGGGGCTTGCACACCTCCGCCGGCGTCGAGGGCGTGAGCCAAAGCCGTTGCGCCGCGGCCTTCCACTGGTTGCGGTCCGGCTCGTCCTGCTTCAGGAAATGCGCGCTCACCGCGGCGCAGCGCAGGGCCGGCGTGGCCCCGTCGTCGCGGGAGTAGGCGAGCACCTTGGACCATTCCTCGCGCTTGGTCAGCGCCACCAGCCAGTCGTCGCGCAGCGCGTCCGCCAGCGGCAGGTCCGCGTTCTCGTCCAGGAACTGCTCCACCATCCCGTCCGGCTCGGTGTCGAGCGTCGCGTCCAGGTAGGCGTAGCGCAGGTAAGGGTAGAGCGGGTAATCCTTGAGGCTGTCGAGGTAGGGCGCGAGCGTGCGGATGTCGCCCTTCTCCGCGGCGGCCCAGGCGAGCTTGAACTCGGCGCGCTGCTCCGTGAGCACCGCTTCTTCCGTGGCGCCTTGCGCACGCGCGCCCGCCGCGCCGAGCAAGGCGAGGGTGAAGCAGAACGAGACGAGGACGGGGCGCCCCATGTTGAATAGGTTACCGCGCGGGCGCGGGGCGGGGCTATGCTTGGCGTGCGAAGCATAGGCAGGAGCGGTTCCATGACGTTTCACAGCATCGACCCCTCGAGCGGCGAGCGCTTCCGGGAGTACCCCGCCTGGGACCTGGGCCGCCTCGACCGGGCGCTCTCCGAGAGCGCCGCGGCCGCCCCGGCCTGGAGCGGCACGGGCCACGCGGAGCGCGCCGCGCACCTGCGGCGCGCCGCCGAGGAGCTGCTCAGGCGCCGCGACGAGTTCGCGGAGCTCATGCGCCGCGAAATGGGCAAGGCCCCCGACGAGGGCCGGGCCGAGGTCGAGAAGTGCGCCGCCGCCTGCCGCTACTACGCCGACCACGCCGCCGCCATGCTCGCCGACGAAATCGTCGAGACGGACTCCAGGAAAAGCCTGGTCGCCTACGAACCCTTAGGGCTAGTGCTCGCCGTCATGCCCTGGAACTTCCCCTTCTGGCAGGTGGTCCGCGCCGCGGCCCCGGCGCTCGCCGCCGGCAACGCGGTGGTGCTGAAGCACGCGGACAACGTCACGGGCTGCGCGCTGGCCCTCGAGGAGCTGTTCCGCGCCGCCGGCTTTCCGGCGGGCGTGTTCCAGACCCTGCTCATTCCCATTCCCCTGGTGGACCAGGTCATCCGCGATCCACGCATCGCCGCCGTCAGCCTCACCGGCAGCGAGCGCGCCGGCGTCGCCGTGGGCCGCGCCGCCGGCGAGACCCTCAAGAAATGCGTGCTGGAGCTGGGCGGCTCCGACGCCTTCGTGGTGCTGGAGGACGCGGATCTCGCGCTCGCCGCCCAGACCGGCGTGCGCGCCCGCTACCAGAACGCGGGCCAGAGCTGCATCGCCGCCAAGCGCTTCATCCTGGTGGACAAGGTCGCCGACGCCTTCCTGAAGGAATTCCGCGCCGGCGCCGAGAAGCTCGCGCTCGCGCCGCTCGCGCGCCTCGACCTGCGCGACACGCTCCACGCCCAGGTGGAAGACGCCCTCGCCAAGGGGGCGAAGGCCCTGCTCGGCTGCGTGAAGCCGGAAGGCAAGGGCGCCTTCTATCCCGCCTCCATCCTGGACGGGGTACGGCCCGGCATGCGTGCCTGGAGCGAGGAGCTCTTCGGCCCGGTGGCGAGCGTCCTCCGCGTGAAGGACGAGGCGGAGGCGCTCGCCGTCGCCAACGGCAGCGCCTACGGCTTGGGCGGCTCGGTGTGGACCCGGGACCTGAAGCGCGGCGAAGCCTTCGCCCGGCGGCTCGCCAGCGGCAGCGCCTTCGTGAACGCCATGGTGAAGAGCGATCCGCGCCTGCCGTTCGGCGGTATCAAGAAATCGGGTTACGGCAGGGAACTTTCCCATCATGGGATACACGAATTCGTGAACGTCAAAACCTTGAGCATCGGCTGATGCTGGCAAGAAAAATACCGAAATCAGGAGAAGAGCTACCCGTTATTGGCATCGGGACCTGGGAGAATTTCGATGTCGCCACGAAGGACCCGCGCCGCGGCGATTTGAAACGCGTCCTGGAGACCCTGTTCGTCGCCGGCGGCCGCTGCATCGACAGCTCGCCCATGTACGGCAAGGCGGAAGGCGCCGTGGGCGAATTGCTCACCGCCCTGCCGCGGGCGCCCAAAGCCTTCGTCGCCACCAAGGTCTGGACCGAAGGGAAGGCCGAGGGCATCCGGCAGATGGAGCGCTCGGAGCAGTTCATGGGCGGGCGGCTCGACCTCATCCAGGTGCACAACCTCCTGGACTGGCGCACCCACCTCTCGACGCTCCACGCCTGGAAGGACAAGGGCCGCATCCGCTACCTCGGCATCACCCACTACACGCCCTCGGCCCACGCGGAGCTCGAGAGCGTCATGCGCGCCGCGGACTGGGACTTCGTGCAGCTGGATTATTCCCTCGAGGACCGGGCCGCGGAGGCCCGGCTCCTGCCGCTCGCCGCCGAGAGCGGCATGGCGGTGCTGGTGAACCGGCCCTTGGGCGGCGGCGGGCTCATCCGCCGCCTCGCCAAGCGGCCGCTGCCCGACTGGGCCCGGGAGGCGGGCTACGGCAGCTGGGCGGAACTCCTGCTCAAGTTCATCCTCGCGCGCCCGGAAGTCACCGCCGTCATCCCCGGCACCGGCGATCCCGCCCACATGGCGGAATTCGTGCGCGCCGGCGAAGGCGTGCTGCCCGATGCCGACATGCTCAAGCGTATCGCGAGCGTTCTGAATTCTTGATTTGTGATTTTGCGGTGTGGGAAAAGAAGAGGGGCCGCTTTTGCGGCCCCTCCAATCATCACAAAACAGAATTACTTCTTGGTCGCGGCAGCCGGTGCAGCCGTGGCGTCACCCGAGGCCTTCGTGTACTCGAAGGTCTTGCTGGCGAGCGTGTTGCCCGAGGCGTCCATCACTTCCACCTTCCAGGTGCCGAGCTTGGAGGGATCGAGCTCCTTGCTGGTCTGGGTGCGGTAGTGGGGGTAGGCCGGGGTCTGCTTCACTTCCGCCTGGGTCACGTCGTTGAAGCTCCAGCGGAAGGTCACTTCCTGGCCCTGCAGGTTGTTCAGCACGCAGTAGAAGTAGATGCGCGTGTGGCTGTTGTCCAGCGTGGTCAGGTTGTCGGTGGGCTCATGGTTGGTGACGGCGCTGGTGAACTGCGCCTTGTTCACCGAGCCGGCCGCGGCGGGCTTGGCCGCGGTGCTGGCAGCCGGAGCGGCGGCGGGGGCAGCGGCGGCGGGCTTCGCGGCCGGAGCGGCGGCGGCCTTGGCGGGCGCGGCGGCGGTGCCGTCGGCGAAGGCGGAACCCGCGGCCAGGAGGCCCAAGGCCAGCGTGGCGACGAGCGTCTTGTTGATCTTGTACATGTGCGTCTCCCTGGAATGATTGGTTTGGAACGGATGAATCGGTCGGGCCGGTCCGGCCCGGGGCGTATAGTTATAGGCCATTTCCGTCGTAAATCCTTGAACACGATACATAATCCGCCGGACGCCATTGAACGCGCCGCTGTGGATTGGTTTTCCAAGGATTTGAAACATCTAAAGAAAATGAAAGAGCCCCTTTCGGGGGCGAGCCGCGCGAGCGGCGAGCGGCTGTACATGGAGGTACAGACTGGTCGCGGCACCAGGGACGGTTAACAGCGGACGCGTTGCAAGGCAAAAAGAAAGGGCTCCTTGCGGAGCCCTTTCGTGATTGAACCTAAGTTGGGAATTAATCCCCTAAAGGCACGTAAAAGACCTGATCGTCGCGGCGCACCGTCAGGAACAGCGTGCCGGACTTCGCGGCTTCCTCCGCGCGGGCACGGAACTCCGCCACGTTCTTCACCGGCTTCTGCGACACCGCGATGATCACGTCGCCCGGCTGCAGGCCAGCCTCGGCCGCGTCGCTGCCGTCGTCCACGTCGGTGACCACCACGCCCTGCACCTGGCCGTAGAGCGGCGAGTTCTGGTCCAGGTTGGAGACGTGCAGGCCGTGGTAGACGTCGGCCTTGCCGCCCGCGCCGCCGTTTTCCGCCTCGGATTTCTCGGGCGCCTTGCCGAGGGTCGCCTTGACGTTGAGGTTCTCGCCGTTGCGCACGAGCCCCAGGCTCACCTCGGTGCCGAGGCGCATCACGCCGAGCGCGCTCGTGAGTTCCGAGTTGCTGGTCACCGGCTGGCCGTTCAGGGAGACGATCACGTCGCCGGCCTTGATGCCGGCCTTCTCCGCGTTGGAGCCCGCCTGCACCTGGGTCACCACCACGCCCGAGTTCTGGCTCAGGTGCAGGCCCTTGGCGATGTCCGGCGTCAGGTTCTCGATGGTCACGCCGAGCACGCCGCGCTCCACCTTGCCGAACTTCACGAGCTGCTCCATCACGTCCTTTGCCATGTTGATGGGGATGGCGAAGCCGATGCCGATGTTGCCGCCGCCGCGGGAGATGATGGCGGTATTGATGCCCACCAGGTTGCCGTTGAGGTCCACCAGCGCGCCGCCGGAATTGCCGGGGTTGATGGAGGCGTCGGTCTGGATGAAGTTCTCGAACTTGCCGTCCTCGATGCCGGCGCGGCCGAGCGCCGAGACGATGCCGGCGGTCACGGTGTGCTTCAGGCCGAAGGGGTTGCCGATGGCCACCACGAAGTCGCCCACCTGCACCGCGTCGGAGTTGCCGAGCGGCAGGGCGGTCAGGCCCTTGGCGTCGATCTTGAGCAGCGCCACGTCGGTTTCCGGGTCCTTGCCCACCACCTTGGCGCTGAACGTGCGGTCGTCGTAGAGCGTCACGGTGATCTTGTCGGCGTTCTCCACCACGTGGTTGTTGGTGAGGATGTAGCCCTTGTCCGCGTCCACGATCACGCCGCTGCCCAGGCTCTGAAACTGCCGTTCCACGGGCTGGTTGAAGTTGCGGCCGCCGAAGAACTGCTGGAAGAAGGGGTCGTTCATGAAGGGGTTGTTCACCTGCATCTGCACGTGGCCGCGGGTGGAGACGTTCACCACCGCCGGCGTCACCCGCTTGATCATGGGGGCCAAGCTCGGCACCGCCTGGCCGGCCACCGCGGGCGGCGGCATGTGGGCAAAGGCGGGGAGAGAAGTCAGGGAAGCGGCCGCCAGCAGGGCGGCGAAGACGATGCGTTTCATGGAGTTATCCCTCTCTAATTCCGTTCTGGATCTGTCTTAAGGATGTCGGCTGGAGGCGCGGGGTTTCGACCGGAAAGAACGCGTGAGCCGTGCAATAGTTTACGCCTCCCGCGCCGCCGGTCGTGTCGCTCCCGCGACCCAAATGCGCCGTCTTCCCGCAGGTTCAGGAGACACTGAAAAGCGGTCTGCGGGAAGGCGGCGGCTTAACCTTAATGTGTCTGACCATCGGCGGTCGCGGCGGGTTCCGGATTTAATTTTTCCGGCGGTTGCGACGATTTTCCCAGCTCGCGCATCTATCCCGGTCAAACCGGAAAAACAAACGGCCGCACACGGATTACAGCAACCAAGCAAAACCCGTATGCGGCCGCCTTCGCGCTGCACTTCCTGTTCCGCGCTCAGGTCCAGGGCATACATCCTTGTATGCCCGCTCGAAGCTGTGCTTCGAGCCCTTCGCGACTTAACTGACTTTGACGGTGATGCGCTTCGGCTGGGCTTTCGCCTGCTTCGGAATCACGATTTCCAGCACGCCGTTCTGGCCGTGGGCGGAGATGCCCTCGGCATCGGCGGTCTCGGGCAGGGTGAAGCGGCGCAGGAAGCGGCCGGTCATGCGCTCCACGCGCGTCCAGCCCTCGTTCTCCTCGCGGCTTTCGCTCTTGCGCTCGCCGGAGAGCGTCAGCACGCCGTCCTCCATGCTCACCTCGATGTCCTTCGGGTCCACGCCGGGGATGTCGGCGCGGATCAGGAAGCGCTCGGCTTCCTCGCGGATGTCCACGGCCGGGGCCCAGTCGGCGGCGGCCGTGGTGGGATCGGCGTCATAGCGGGCGAGGCGGGCGCCCTGACCGGCCAGGAGCCGGTCCATGAGGTCGAAGGCCCCCCAGGGTTGATAGCGGATCATGTTCATGGCGGAATCTCCTCTCTAAACAATGGTTGTCTGATGGCCTAGAGATGGTGCCGGGGGCGAATTTCTCAACCCCGATGCCGTGATTGGAGGCGGTCTGTGGAATTTCCAAGTCCGGACCCGCCGGCCCCGCCCCAAGCCGCGGGCGGAGCTCGATGCCTGACGCAGCGGGGCGTTGCCCGCGCGCACTTTTAAAGCCCTCAAGCATCGGCCGTGCCTTACACGCGCTCAGGTAAAGACCGGACTTCCATTACAGGAAGCTTTGTGATTTACTCCCGCCAACCCTAGATGTTGTGGTGTCTGCTGTATCGCCAAAGGGGCGGCGAGCAGCAAGAAGAAGGTTCAGCTTTGTCTTGTAAGTCCTTGATAAGTAAAATTAAATTTATTTGACAAGCTGTCAACCTAGGTCTAGGCTTAAAGCGGAAATCGTCGGGATGGGGTATCACAAGATGTTGTGTCTTGTTCCTCCCAGCTTTTCCACCGTTTATCCACGGATTAGGAACAGGGTCTGCAATGGAAGCGCGCGTGCAGGCCGGGCCGGCCATTTAAGAAGCAAGAAATGCCCCCAGGGAGGCAGAGACTTAAGATGAATACCGTTTTGAAGCAGGCGCCCGCCGCCGTGACCGAGATACCCGTACAAGAAGCCTCTTACGACATCTGGGACAAGAAGTATCGCCTCAAGGCCAAGGACGGCACCATCGTCGACGAGACCGTGGACGACACCTGGAAGCGGGTGGCGCGGGCCTTGGCCGACGTGGAGATCCCCGAGAAGCGCGAGGAGTGGTACGAGAAGTTCCTGTGGGCCCTGCGCCACGGCGCCATCCCGGCCGGCCGCGTCACCTCCAACGCCGGGGCCCTCGAGCACAAGCCCGCCACCTCCACCATCAATTGCACCGTCTCGGGCACCATCCGGGACTCCATGGACAACATCCTGAACAAGGTCCATGAGGCGGGCCTGACCCTGAAGGCCGGCTGCGGCATCGGCTACGAGTTCTCTACGCTCCGCCCCCGCGGCGCCTATGTGGCCGGCGCCGGCGCCTACACCTCCGGGCCCCTGTCCTTCATGGATATCTACGACAAGATGTGCTTCACCGTGTCCTCGGCGGGCGGCCGCCGCGGCGCCCAGATGGGCACCTTCGAGGTGGGCCACCCGGACGTCACCGACTTCATCCGCGCCAAGCGCGAGGACGGGCGCCTGCGCCAGTTCAACCTCTCGCTGCTGGTCACCAAGGACTTCATGGAAGCGGTGAAGGCGGACGGCGAATGGCAGCTCGCCTTCCCCTACGACAAGAAGGAAGTGGAGTCCGAGAAGATCGACCTCACGGACAAGACCAAGGTGGTCTGGCGCGAGTGGCCCGTGACCGAGGGCTACATCGTGAACCCGCAGGGGCTCGTGGCCTGCCGCATCTATAAGAGCATCCACGCCCGGCGCCTGTGGGACCTGATCATGGCCTCCACCTACGACTTCGCAGAGCCAGGTTTCGTTTTGATAGATAAAGTCAACGAGATGAACAACAACTGGTGGTGCGAGAACATCCGCGCCACCAACCCCTGCGGCGAGCAGCCCCTGCCGCCCTACGGCTCCTGCCTGCTCGGCTCCGTGAACCTCACCAAGTTCGTGCTGGACCCCTTTACCCCCAAGGCCCGCTTCGACTGGGACGAATACCGGGAAGTGGTGAAGGTCTTCACCCGCATGCTGGACAACGTGGTCGAGATCAACGGCCTGCCGCTGGAGCAGCAGCGCCGGGAGATCACCCGCAAGCGCCGCCACGGCATGGGTTATCTCGGCCTCGGGTCCAGCATCACCATGCTGGGCTGGAAATACGGCTCGCCGGAATCCGTGAAGTTCACCGAGGACGTCTCCCGGGAAATGGCCGTGGCCGGCTGGGAAGAGGCCCTGGAGCTCGCCAAGGAGAAGGGCCCCGCCCCCATCATGGTGGAGGAGTTCGAGGTCACCGCCGAGATGCTCCGGAAGCGCCCCGAAATGGCCGCGGACGGCTGGAAGGTGGGCGACAAGATCAAGGGCCGGGAGCTGCACGCCAACTACAGCCGCTACATGCAGCGGGTGGCGGAAGTGGCCCCGGACCTGGTGGACGCCTTGGCCGCCCAGGGCGCCCGCTTCACCCACCACAGCTCC
Source organism: Bacillota bacterium (assembly GCA_050261675.1). GTDB lineage: Bacteria > Pseudomonadota > Gammaproteobacteria > Natronospirales > REEB76 > DASUBN01. The sequence goes on along the minus strand of JBLNDO010000055.1, from coordinate 15,001 downwards.
ATCGCCCCCACCGGCACCATCTCCCTGTCCCTGGCCAACAACGCCAGCAACGGCATCGAGCCCTCCTTCGCCCACCACTACTTTAGGAACGTGATCCGCTCCGGCAAGAAGTCCAAGGAGAAGGTGGACGTGTATTCCTTCGAGCTCCTGGCCTACCGCCAGCTCGTGAACCAGAAGGCCATGCCGAACTCCGAGGAACCGGAGGAGAAGCTGCCGGAGTACTTCATCACCGCCGAGCACATCACCCCCAAGGAGCACGTGGACATCCAGGCCGCGGCCCAGAAGTGGGTGGATTCCTCCATCTCCAAGACCGCGAACGTGCCGACGGGCTACCCCTACGAGCAGTTCAAGGACATCTACCTCTACGCCTACGAGTCGGGCTTGAAGGGCTGCACCACCTTCCGCTTCAATCCGGAGGCCTTCCAGGGTGTGCTGGTGAAGGAGCAGGACCTCAAGAACACCGTCTACAAGTTCACCCTGGAGGACGGCAGCGTGGTGGAAGCGCGAGGCGATGAGATGATCGAATACGACGGTGAAATGCACACGGCGGCGAATTTATTCGATGCGCTCAAGGAGGGGTACTACGGTCGCCTGTAGCCCGCCGGGCTTTGGCTGATCGGCGGGAAGGCAAGGTCGCCGAGGCGCGGAAGCTGCGCCGGCAAGGCTTAAGCCTCAAGGAGATCGCCCGGTTGACCGGCGTCTCCGTGGCCACGGCAAGTACGTACTGCCGGGGTGTGCTGCCGAAGGGCAAGAACAACCCCGACCCGCGCAAAACGGTTTTTGGCGAAGAGGTGAAGAGGTTGTATGAAAGCGGCGTGCCGATACCGGACATCGCCCGCCGCCTGAAGATTCCGGTACCGACGTTGTTCGATTGGCGCCGGGAGATGAATCTAAAGCGCAATTCGCGCCGTGTCTATGTGACCGATGCGTTGCGCCGAAAGATCGGCGACAGGTTGTCGCTGGACCGGGAGGGTCAGCTGGCCGCGCGTGCCGCCCAGTGGTACGCGCGGTCCCAGCTTTCCACCCCGGAGATAGGCAAGAAACTGGGTGTGAGCGCCGCTACCGTGGGCGCCTGGCTCGAGAAGGCCGGAATCGACCGGCGCAAGAGCCCGACGGCGCGGGTGCGTGAGAAGCTGAGGCTCGCCAACCTCGGTTCCAAGCGCTACAACTGGAAAGGCGGCATCACCGGCGAGCAGCGCCGGCAGCGCATGTCGATGTACATGCGAGAGGCCCGGGAAGCCTGTTTCAGGCGCGACGACTACACGTGCAGGATGTGCGGTCGCCGGGGCGGGAAGCTGAGCCCACCATGTGTGGCCGTTCCAGCGGTTTCCTGTGTTGAAGTATGAGGTAAGCAATTTAGTGACCCTGTGCAAGAGCTGCCACGACGCGTTCCACAAGGCCGCAGGCGGGCACGTTAAAATTGCCATAGGGCCGTTTGGGCCGATGATTCCTCGGTCCGTGAACAAGTAGAGGCGAGTTTATGAGCATCAAAATCGAGAAGAAGATAACCAAGTATGCGGTCCAGAAAGCCGAGGACGCGCCCAAGGCGGACGTGCAGGCCGAGACCCAGGCCGCGGCCCTGGCCCTGAGCTCGAAGCCGGTGGAGAAGATCGTCACCGAGCGGGCCGAGAAGAAGCACAAGGCCGAGGTCATCCGCATGCACGAGGCCCTGGAGCGGCCCGACATGCTCATCGGCTCCACCTACAAGGTGAAGACGCCGGTCTCCGACCACGCCATGTACATCACCATCAACGACATCGTGCTGAACGAAGGCACCCCCTACGAGCAGCGCCGGCCCTTCGAGATCTTCATCAACTCCAAGAACCTGGACCACTTCCAGTGGATCGTGGCCCTGACGCGCATCATCAGCGCCGTGTTCAGGAAGGGCGGCGACGTGGCCTTCCTGGTGGAGGAGCTCAAGGCCGTGTTCGACCCCCGCGGCGGCTACTGGAAGCCGGGCGGCAAGTTCATGCCCTCGCTGATCGCCGAGATCGGCGACGTCATCGAGAAGCACCTGATTTCCATCGGCCTCATGCACAAGGAAGGCCTGGACGAGCACCAGAAGAAGCTCATCGCCCAGAAGCGCGCCGAGTTCGAGGCCGCGGCGAAGCAGACCGACGCCTTCGCCGAGAGCAAGTTCCCGGCCGGGGCGCAGCTCTGCCAGAAGTGCAGCACCGCGGCGGTGGTGATGATGGATGGGTGTATGACGTGTCTCAATTGCGGCGACTCAAAGTGCGGCTAGGCGCTTCGCCAGCCGCCGCCGAATACTGCGTTAAAAAGCCTTAGCCAGTCCTCACGTACACCAAGAGTACGCTCCGGGTTGGCTAAGGCTTTTTGCCTTGTCTCGGCGCCGCTGGCTGTGCGCCGTTATAGGGGATAGCGCAACATGGATTTGAGTTTCGATAAATCCCTCGCCGCTCTATATGAGAGCCCCGCGCAGCGGGCGCGGGTGATGACGGAGTCCTGGGTTCATCAGGAAGTTTTCTGCCCCAACTGCGGGCGGGCGTCCATCGAGAAGTACCCCAACAATAACCCGGTAGGGGATTTCTTCTGCCCAAAGTGCTCGGAGCAGTTCGAGCTCAAGGCCAAGCGGGATGCCTTCGGCCGTAAGATCGTAGACGGGGAATACGCCACCATGCTCCGGCGCCTCAGGAGCAGCGAAGTCCCGAATCTTTTTGGCCTGACCTATGACCTGCAGAAGGCTAAGGTTCTGGATCTCGTGGTGATCCCCAGCCATTTCTTCGTGCCGGAGATCATCGAGCGGCGGAAGCCCTTAGGCCCCAAGGCCAAGCGTGCCGGCTGGCGGGGTTGCAACATCCTCTTGGGGGAGATCCCCCAGGCGGGGAGCGTGAGCCTGGTGGAGCAGGGCGTGCCGCTCCCCAAGGCCTCGGTGCTGGCCGCCTGGAAACGCACCTTGTTCCTGCGGGAGCAGAAGAAAGTCGAGACTCGTGGTTGGACCCTCGATGTGATGCGGTGCATAGAGCAACTCGGGTCATCTGAGTTCACTCTGGCTGACGCGTACCGTTACGAAGATCGTCTTTCGAAACTCCATGCCCACAATCGCCACGTTCGAGCTAAGATCAGGCAACAGCTCCAAGTATTGCGCGATGCGGGCTATTTGGAATTCATCGGCCGCGGCCGGTATAGGGTGATATGACTATGGCTATCCGAGTACCTCCATTTTTCGCTCGCTTCGCTTTGTGGGCTCAGCAATACATTCCTGGATTCATGGTCATGTGCCGGGGATATAGCGACGACGATGTGAATTTCACAGAATTAGTCTGGGCTGACGACAAAGACATGGATTTCCAAGATTGCCAGTCTTATCCCGAATTTCAGGTGTGGACCAAGAGGGGACTTGTATGAACCGGTATTCCGTAAGTCAGTTTGATTTAGAAACCTATGTCGTCGTGGACAATGTCGCAAATCGAGAAATTTGCGTCTGTGGCGACTACGACGAACACGAAGATGCCCAGGAGCGGGCAGCACGAATTGCAAAGTGCCTGAACAAAGGCGATACGAGGCCTCACACGCGCGAATAATAATAAGGGACAGCCCACGGTTTCGAGCGAAAGTATAGAGGGGGGTCTGTCACAAAAAATTCATATATCCACCCCCTCCATTACGTGAAATGGGGGAGGGGCTGTTTATTTGATCGGTGCTCTGCGAGCATTCGGCCCACGTAAGCAGGGAATTAGGGGACAGATCACGTTTACTTGGGGCTGAAGCAACGGGCATTTGGACTTCGACCCATCCCTCGCCGCTGGATATAAAAACCCCGCCAGCACTCGTCTGCTGACGGGGATTCCCCCAGAACTGAAAGCTGAAGGCTAAGCGGCCGGTTTCGGCGCCATCTGTTCGCGCACGATGCGCTTGGCATACTCGCCGGCGCCGGTGCGGGCCTGGGCCACGGTGTCGAAGCTGCGCGCGAAATTGAGCGTCTTCTTGGGGCCGTCCTCGCCGACGCCCTGCGTGATCTCGACGATACGGATGCTGGCCACGGTGAACTGGGGCTTGAGCCCGAAGTTGCGGGTGAAGCCCGGCTTGGGGTGGGCGCTCGGCGGCGGCGCCACGATGTCGAACTGGATGCGGTAGGTCTGGGCACCGTTCACGAACTCAAATATTTCCATGGGCATGGGAGGGCTCCGGTGGTGGTCGATTACCGGTGCAGTCGCCATGCCGAAGGCAGGGAAAGGGCAGGGGTTCGTATCGACGGGGCGGTGAGGCGGGACTTCTCACAGCATACGCGCAATCGCGTGGGGAATCGGGGAAAGGCCGTGGTTATTTCGGGTTGACAGAACGTGGATCCGGCTTCCGCCCAGCCATTTCTTCGTGCCGGGGATCATCGAGCGCCGCAAGCCCCTATAATTAGGGGACAGACCACGTTTGATGAATACGGGAAAACGTGGATTTGAGCTTCGACCCATCCCTTGCCGCTGGATACGGAAGCCCCGCTCAGCGGGCGTTGACCGCCAGTTGTGCGGCGAAGGCCCGCTGATAGGCGGGCCGCGCCTCGCCGCGGGCCACGTAGGCCGCCAGGTTCGGGAACTCGTCCAGGAGGCCCGAGGCCCGGAGCCTCAGCAGCACCGAGACCATCATCAGGTCCCCGGCGCTGAACGCGCCGTCGAGCCACTCGGCCTTGCCCAGGCGTTCCGAGAGCGGGTTCAGCCGCGCGCGGATCCGGTCCTTGACCAGCGGTATGCGTTCCGGGCCCCAGGGCTTGTCGCCCTCCTGGAACTTGGCGATGGAGAGCTCGAGGATCGGCGGCTCGACGGTGCTGAGCGCCGCGAACATCCAGGCGATGGCCCGGGCCCGGGCATCGGCGTCCTTGGGGAACAGGCCCGCATGCTGCTCGGCGATGTGGAGCACGATCGCCCCGGACTCGAACAGGACGAGGCCGTCTTCCTCGTAGGTGGGGATCTGGCCGAAGGGATGCACCGCCAGGTGCGCGGCTTCCTTCATGGCCTTGAAGGAGACGTAGCGCACCTCGTAGGGCTGCCGCACTTCCTCCAGCGCCCAGCGCACGCGCGTGTCCCGCGCCAGTCCCTTGCCGCCGTCGGGGGAGCGTTCGAACGCGGTGATGGTGATGGTCATTTCGGCTCCTTGGCGAAATCATCGGCCGCGGGGCTCACGCGGTCAAGCTGGGTTTGGATCGTAGGGATATGGATGGACGATGGGCGGCAGAGCATCCGGTCCCATGCCATCAGCCAAGAACGATGACAGTTATCACTACCCGGGCCACGCCGCCGCTCGGATAATGGTCTCCGCGGATTGAGCGAAGACTCTTTGCACTTCGCGGGGGTTGCGATGATGTCTCTGGACTTGCGTAACGTCGCCTGTTTCTCGCTCTGGGCCTGGCTCCTGCTGGACTTGCTTTGGGTGTTCAGCAGGTACAGCCGCCGCGCCAAGAGCGCCGACCGCGGCTCCCTCGGCTGGCTGATGCTGGTCCTGTGGGTCGGCATCGCCGTGGCCATCTTCCGGTCCTACGGCCCCATCGGAAGCTTCGGCGCGGCGGCCGTGCCGCTGCAGCTCTTCGGATTCGCGGTCATGGCGTTGGGGATCGGGATCCGCTTCCTCGCTATCCGGCAGTTGGGAAGGCTGCACATGCCGGTGGTGGCGATCGAGGCGGACCATCCGCTCATGGACAAAGGGCTCTACTCCTGGGTGCGTCACCCGAGCTATCTCGGCGCGATTGTGGCTTTATTCGGTTTCGGCTTCGCCCTGGGCAACTGGCTCTCGGCCCTGGTGGTGCTCGCGGCGGCGCTCGTTTCCTACGGCTACCGCATTCACGTGGAGGAGATTGCCTTGGTAAAGGGTTTGGGTGACCGCTACGTGGACTACCAGCGCCGCACCCAGCGCCTCATCCCCTGGGTGTACTGAATCTTGATCGCGGGGCAGCAAGAGCCTTTCACCGTCTGGTGTAGTGCAGCGCCACGCAGCCGGACTTGAAAGCCTTCGACCCAGCGAGCTTCAACCGCAGTCCTTCCTGTGGCTTGATGGCCGCCGACAGGCGTCTCCCTTCCCCCGCGATGATCGGCTGCACCACGAAGCGATATTCGTCGATGAGGTCCAGCGCCATGAGCTGCGAGGGGATGTCCACGCCGCCCACCAGGATGTCTTTCCCCGGTTCCTGCTTCAGTTTGAGGATCTCGTCTCGAAGGCCCGACCGGACGATCCGCGTGTTCTTTCCCTCGGCCTTGGCCAGCGAGCGCGAGAAAACGACGGTCTGGCCGACCGCGTCGAAGCCCTTGGCAAACGCGTTCTCCGCCCTTGACCCGGACTGGTTCTTTGCCATCTCGGGCCAATAGGGGACCATCAATTGATGGGTGATGCGCCCATAGACGAAGGTCCCGATCTCCCGCAAGAGCTGCGTGTAATAATCGTGCAGCTCTTCATCCGCGATCACCTTCCTGTGGTCGCAGCAGCCATCCAAGGTCACGTTGATGGCGTAGATCAGTTTTCTCATTGGGGCTCCGATTGCCTTGCATACCTTTCCGTGAATCGGCTCTGCGCATGGAATGGGAGAGCCGCTTCGCCTGCCAAGGAAATATGAACCACGCCGGACGGAAGATCGAGGGGCTTAGGTCTTCATCTAATATGTTATCGAACCGGTCTCTTGCCCGATTCCGAAGCCCGCTTCTCCGCCACCAGCCATCGCGACCCAGGCGCGGTAAGTGGCTGTTCTGTACGTTTCCGTCCGCGGCTACTTCGTCGAGCGGTAGATCGCACTGTTGCCGTAAGGCTGATTGCCGATCCGTCCGTCCAGGATGAAATCGCGCATCATGGCGAAATAACCTTCCGGATTGCGCGTGTCCAGGCGTTCGCCGGTGGCCGTGGTCTCGTATTCGTAGATGCCGTGCTCGGCGTGCGGGAACACCGCGAGCGTGATCGGGCGCCCGGTCTTCTGCAGGCTCTGTAGGCGTTTGCTGGTCTCCTCACTGGGTGCGTCCTCATCCTCGGCGCCGAGGATCCAGAGTTGCGGCGTATCCAGGTTTCGCAACACCGGCATGGGATCGTACTGGGCCGGCACGCCGTCGAAGAGTATCGGTCCCTTCTGTTTCAGTTGTTCCGTCGGCCAGGCGAGCAAGGCCCAGGTCACGTCGCCGCGTACGCGCTTGAACCAGGGCTCCTTGCCGTATTGGGTCTTGAGCGCGTCGAGCTTGTCGTAGCCCGAGCGGAAGTCGCTGAGTAGGATACCCGCCGAGGCATCTGCGACCTGCATGGCCTTGGCCATCACGTCCGGACCGTAACCTTCGGATCGCATGTCGTATTCGATGGCCTCCCGGTCCTCGTCCAGCGGCGATACCGCGAGACCGAACCCCACGATCACGAAATCCACGGGCGACATCTTCGCCGCCAGCGGCGCAACCCAGCCGCCCTCGCTGCCGCCCTGGTAGCCGATGCGGCCGGCCCGTGCGCCGGCCAGCTGCTTGGCTTCCTCCACCGCCGCGATGGCGTCATCCGCCAGCAGCAGGAAGTTCTGGGTATAGCTGCCGCCGGATTTCCCCGTGCCGCGCTTGTCGTACACGAACACGCCGATACCCTCGGCGGGGAACTGCCGTTGCAGGGAATAGAAGTCCAGAGCCGAGAAATCCTCCGAACCGTGAATCAGCACCACGATGGGCACCCGGGCGGTGCCCGGCGGCATCACCAGCCGCCCGGCGAGCGGCACGCCGGCGCCCTGGAAGGTCACATCGGTCACCTGCAGCGGAATCCGCTTGCCCGAGACGCCCGCGAAGCTCACGTGCTCCTGGGCGCAATCGAAGCTCAGGCGCTTGCCGTCCGGGCGGCCGGTCCATCCCAGGGCGCTGGTCCAGGCGCCTTCCCCGTCCTCGCTCAGCAGCCCGGTGGTGCCGTCTTCCTGGCGCCAACGCAGGTGACCGCCATCGCTCATGCCGACGTCGAGCTTGCTGCCATCGGTCAGTTGGTAGATGCCCACGGCGCAATCGCCGCTGTGGGTGTCCGGTACGGCCGTGGCGTGAGCGGCCGGTGCCGTCATGGCCAAGACCACGGCGGCGGAGAGTGCGAGGAGACGCATGGCTTGTCCCGCAAGGTGGAAAATAGGTAAACTCTTACATAACTCCATCAGGGCGGTCAAGGCATGCAAGCGAAGCGCGAGGAGCAGCTGGACAGAGACTTCATCCGCAGCCAAGGACCCGCGTATCTCGCTCACTTGCTGGGCCGGCTTTTCGATGAGCTCGTGCGCGGCGCCGATGTCTGGTATCCCGAGATGGGCGTCACCGCGCCGCCCCGCACCACCTCCACCTTGTTGGCTCTCGATGAACATGGCCCCTTGGGTGTCACCGAGATCGCCGCCTTGCTGCGTCAATCCCACCCGCTGGTCATCAACTGGATCAAGCAGCTGCAGCAACACGGTTTCGTGGAGACCCGCGCCGACAAGACCGATCGGCGCCGGACGGTCGTCGAACTCACTGCCAAGGGCGTCGCCGAGACCCAGCGCCTGCGCAAGGCGCTGACGCGCATGGCCGAGACCTCGCAAGCCTTGATGGACGAAGCGGCCCCCGGGCTCTTCGATGCCTTGTGGCGGATGGAACAGGCCTGCCGGCGCATGCCCTTCGTGGATCGTTTGCGGGGATCCCCTTCGCGCGCCAGAAGAGGGAAGAAAAAGGGCTGAGCGCCCGCGGCTTCACCGGCCGCGGGCAGCGCGCTCAGTGGGCCGTGCAATCTGTCTTGTTGAAGTCGGCGGTCCAGTTGGTCTCCCAGGTTTTGCCGCCGTCGCCGGAGAAGGCCTGTTCCCAGTGGGCGGCGGTGGCGGTGATGCCTGACCAGGTGAAGCGCACCTTGATGGGTTTGCCGCGCAGGCTGTCGTCGGAATAGAAGCTGCCCACGCCGTCCTTGAAGCGCCCCTTTACCGGCGGGGCCAGATCGCCGGAGGGATTGCGGCCGTCGTACCACCAGATGGACCAGGTGCCGGTCTTGGGATCGTAGGCACGCACCGTCACGCCGTAGTAGGTCCCGTCCGGCTTGCGCAGCTCGGTGTCGTCCACGTTGCCGTAGCCGCCCATGGTGATCCACAGGCGCTGGAAGCCCTCGTAATCGAACCAGTCGTGGCTGCCGGCCAGCCGCTCCTTCAGCACATGATTGTGGATGGTCCAGCATCCGGCCCGCAGGTCGAAGGCGTGGAGGCCGGAGAGGTCGTTGCCCTGTCGCGGCTGCAGGCTGTCCTGGGTGGCAAGACTGAGGCCCGACAGGCCCAGGAGGGCCGCGGCCAGGCTGAACTTGAGCAATGTGCGTGTGGTCATGGGCTTCTCCCGTGCTGTGCCAGTGGGATACGGACGCGGGGGTGCCGTACTGGCGCGCAGGATGACCAGCTAATAGGACGGTTTCCGCCCTAATTCGGGAGAGAAATGGGAAAGGGATTAGAGCCCTTTAAATCTACAGCCGCTCGAACACCAGGATGTTGGGGCTGCGCACGCCGGTCTTGTGGATGGTCACCGTCAGGGTCTTATGATCGGGAGAGAGCACGTACTCCCGAGTGTCCATGACCTTGCCGTCGACCTTGTCGGTCATCTCGAAGCTGCGCGCGCTGACCCGCCTGGCGGAATACGTGGACCCGGCGGGCGCGTTGGAACTCAAGTTCGGATAGTCCTTGCCGTCGAATGTCAGGTTCTTGGGCTTGTCCGAGGTGGGGATGAGGGAAAGGCCGCTCCCGTCGTAGGGCTGGATAGTGATCGTGAGCTGGAAGTTCACCGCCGCGCTGGTGCTTTCCCAGGTCCCCATTAACCCCGAGGTCCCCGCTGTCCGCGCAAACACCATCTTCACGTTGGAGGGAGACCCATCGGGCGCAAAAGACGTGAAGTCATCGTTGAGCGTGCTGCCATCCTGGGAGAGCTTCCAGTACGCGGTGAGCAGGACGCGCCCCGCCTGCTTGCGGACGAATTTCAGGGAATCCGGGCCCGTGAGGGTGACAGCCACCGTGGTCCCGGCGTAGCCCGGCTGATCGGTGCCGTCGGCCGTCACGGTCTCCGGACCTCCGCCGACGTCGAAGGTATATTTGTTGCCGCCGGCGCTCTCGACTTTCATCACGTCGGCCAGCGTTGTTTTGGATGGGTCCAGCTTCCATGTGCCCACGAAGGGCGCCTCCGCCGCCCAGGCGGCAGAGGCCATCACACTGAGAGCCAGAGCCAATGAAAATCCGAGCTTTGACATAGGCTTAATCCTCGGCGACAGGGTGACGATCGAAAGGGTATTCTTTCGGACCTTGTCTCACCTATGAAGTTCAGGCCGAATCGATGGGAATTAATCGGGCCTGACCACGGTTCAGTGGGCCCATCGTCATAGGGGACAGACCGCGATTTCTTTGGAAGAGGTTCGATGATGAGATCTTCTTTCGCGCTCGCTTTCTTGCTTGTGGTGGCGGCGGCCTCCGCTGCGTCATCCACACCCGCGCCGCTCCACGATCAGGTCGAGGCCTGGCGCAAGGCCCACGCGCGGCAGATCCTGGGCGAGTTCACGGATTTCCTGGCGCTGCCGGACGTGGCCACCAACGTGCCCGACATCGAGGCCAACGCCAGGCTGCTGGTGAAAATGATCGAGGCCCGTGGCCTCAAGGCCAGGATCCTCTCGGCCGGCCCCGGCACGCCGCCGGATGTCTATGGGGAGCTCAAGGTCCCCGGCGCCAAGCGCACCGTGGTCTACTACTCCCATTACGACGGCCAGCCGGTCACGCCCTCCCAGTGGCGCTCGCCGCCGTTCACGCCGGTGATGCGCGACGGGCCCGACGGCAAGGATGTGGACTGGCGCGCGGCCACCGTCCTCGACCCCGAATGGCGGCTCTATGCGCGCGGGGCGGGCGACGACAAGGATTCGGAGGAGGCAATCCTCTCGGCCCTCGACGCGCTGAAAGCCTCCGGTCGCAAGCCCACGGTGAACGTGAAACTGTTCTTCGACGGCGAGGAAGAGCAGGGCTCGCCGCATATCGAGGCGATCCTGCGCGCCAACCAGGACTTGCTCAAGTCCGACCTCTGGATCATCGGCGACGGCCCGGTGCACCAGAGCCGCCGGCCGCAGCTCTTCTTCGGCGCGCGCGGCGACACTGCCCTCGAGATGACGGTCTACGGTCCCATCAAGGCCATGCACAGCGGCCACTACGGCAACTGGGTGCCGAACCCGGCGGTGATGGCTGCCGAGATCGTGGCGTTCCTTCGCGACAGCGAGGGCCGCATCCTGGTCCCGGGCTATTCTGATCACGTGCGCCCGCTGACGACCGCCGAGAAAGAGGCGCTCGCCGCGACGCCGGACGCGGAGACGGGCCTCAAGAAGGAACTGGAGATCGGCCGCAGCGAGGGCACGGAAAGGCTCGGCGACAGCCTCATGCGCCCGGCCATCAACGTGCGCGGCTTGAGCTCCGGCCACGTGGGGGCGGAGGCCGCCAATGCCATACCGGTGGACGCGAAGGTCTCCCTGGACCTGCGTCTCGTGCCCGACCAGACCCCGGAAGACGCCCGCGCCAAGGTCGAGGCGTATCTGAAGTCGAAGGGTTACACCCTGATCGACCATGAGCCTACGCCTGAGGAACGCATGGCCGCGCCGCGCCTCCTGCGGATGCAGTGGGAGAGCGGTTACCCGGCCTGGCGCACCGACATGTCCCTGCCGGCATCGAAGGCCGTGATCGCCGCCGCCGGCCGTGCTGCCGGTCAGCCGGTGATCCTCCAGCCCATGCTCGGCGGCAGCGTGCCCATGTACCTCTTCGCGGAGGTCTTCAAGACTCCGGTGATCGGCGTGCCCATCGCCAACCACGACGACAATCAGCACGCCCACGACGAGAACCTGCGCCTACAGAACCTTTGGGATGGCATCGAGACCTACGCCGGGCTCATGGGCGATTTGGATTGGTGAGAAAATGGCAGGGGCACAGACCGCGATTTCTTGAGGGGATAACATGGAAATCAAAGGCGCAGTCCTTCTGTACACCTTGGCGGGCGTGATGGTCACGTTCGCGGGGTTCTCGGCGCTTCTGTACGTCGTCCGGCAGGCCGCGGGAGCGAAGCTGTCGCTGCTCGACCGCTACATCGCTAGGACCATCATGACGTACATCTTCGTCTTGACCGCGGCGGCGATCTTACCGGCGCTGCTGGCGCTCTTCGACCTTGCGCAGCCGGGTCTGTGGCGGATCGCGGGGGTGCTGTTCGGAGTGCCGATGCTGGCGCTTCAGGCGAGCTATCCGTACCGGCGCCGCAAGGCGGTCGGCTCGGGGCCGCCGCCCGCGATCTTCGCGGTCTTCGTGGTGCTCGGTTCCGCGGTGACGCTGGCGATGCTGGTCTACGTCCTGGTCGGCGTCTGGTATAGCGCCGCCGTCTACATCACGGCCTTGGTGATCGACTTCTTCACGGTCGTCTTCGGTTTCCTGAACGCACTCGACATCATCATGCAGCAACCGACGGAAGACGCGTAGCGGCGGGCCTCGCACCGAATCAAAAGGGCGTATGCTGTACGGAGCAACGGAGCACGCCCATGGACCTCAAATTCACCCACACCGGTAAATTTCTCATTGCCGCTGGCAGCCAGCGGGAGGGCAACTCGGATCGTTTCAATCCGGTGCTCTACATCAGCGTGCTGGAAGAAAAGACCTGGGCGACACGCTATCCCATGGACGGCCGCTACCCGAAGGAAGACGAGGCCGCCGCCGCGGCGCTCCATTACGGCATCCAGATCATCACCCGCCAGATCAAGACCGTTAAGCAACCCGGCCTATAAGGCTTCCGCCGTCCCCATCCGCCGCAGCCAGCGGAAATGCGAGGCCACGGCCGCGCCGAACGTGGGATTCGCCGCGTAGGGCACGCCGTATTCGCGGCAGGTGGCTTCCACGATGGGAGCGATGGCCGGGTAGTTCACGTGGCAGAGGGTCGGGAAGAGGTGGTGCTCAATCTGGAAGTTGAGCCCGCCCACGAGCCACGACACCAGCCGGTCGCCGCGGGCGAAGTCCACGGTGGTCGCCGCCTGGTGCACCGCCCAGGATGCCGCGATGCGCGAGCCGCCGGGTTCCGGCAGCGGAAACTGCGCTTCCTCCACCACGTGGGCCAACTGAAACACCGTGCTCAAGACCAGCCCCAGCACGGCGGCGGTGAGGGCGTAGAACACCGCTACCACCCAGAAGGGATGAAACAGCGACGGGATCACGAAGGCGAGCGTGAAGAAGGCGAGTTTGCCGCCCACGAACACCGCGAGTTCGGCGCCGCGCGGGCGCGGGAAGCGGTTCACCCCCATGCTTCCCTTGATCACGTCGCGGAAGTCGTCGTAGAAATGCCACTTGATGGCCATCACGCCGTAGAGCGGCCAGAGGTACCACTGCTGCCAGCGGTAGATCGCGCGGCGCGGCTGTTCGGGGCAGAGCCGGCCGAAAGGGCCGAGTTCGATGTCGGTGTCGTGCCCGCTCACGTTCGCGTACATGTGGTGGAACACCGCGTGCTTCCAGCGCCACACGTAGGAGCTCGCGCCCACCAGGTCGAGCGTCATGGCCATGAGCTTGTTCACCCAGGCGCGGTCCGAGTAAGCCCGGTGTCCGCCGTCGTGCATGATGTTGAAGCCGATCTGGGCCACCACGAAGCCGAGCAGCACCGCGAGCGGTACGGCCTGCCACCAGGTCCGGGCGAAGAACACCAGCAGCACGTAGCAGAGGGCGGTGAAGCTTAAGATCACGGCGCTCTTGAGGTACATCGCCGGGCAGTCGCGCTCCTTCACGCCTTCGCGGCTGAGGAACTCTTCCACCCGCCGGCGGAGTTCGCGTTGGAAGCCCGCGTCGGGCGCGAATTTGAGCCGTTCGGCTTGCACCGCTGTCCCGGAAGTCTCGTGCATGATCCCACCCGTTTGGGAAATCCGGCCCAGTCTAGCAGCCGATTTCGGCAAGCATGCGCCTATATTTCCCGGAAAACACCGTTTTCCATATCTTTATCGCTCCAAAAGTGCTACAAAGGTCCGTTGTGCGCAGCCTGAGATGACCGAAGTCTTTCTTCCTCCTCGACGACCGCGGCAGAACATCCTTATCTCTTAATCTTCAAAATCGAGTAATTGCAATGGCACAGCAGAACAAGTTGTACGTCGGTAACCTGCCCTTTTCGGTCGACGAGTCGCAGCTGCGCGGGATCTTTTCCCAATACGGCGAGATTTCGGAACTGGCCCTGATCATGGACCGGGACACCGGCCGCCCCAAGGGCTTCGGCTTCATCACCTTCGCCAACCAGCAGGCCGCCGAGAAGGCGCTGGAGCAGAACGGCAAGGACTGCGGCGGACGCCCGCTGCGGGTCAACATCGCCACGGACAAGCCGCGCACGGGCGGTGGCGGTGGCGGCGGCCGGCGCTGGTAACTCCGTAGAAGAACTGGGTTCAAAAGCCCCGCCGCAAGGCGGGGCTTTTTTATTATCTGGTACAAGCCCAATGGGGCCTTCTGCCACGTCCCTTCACCGTAACCGCCCGGTATAGTTCCTTCCCGATCCTTTCTTGCCATCCCGCTCCGAACCGTCAGGGGTAACCAGCATAGACGCGAAGGCCCATCGCCCGGCGTGGAAGATGCTGCTGGCCTACGCGATCATCTATTTCGTGTGGGGCTCCACCTATCTCGCGATCCGCGTAGGCGTCCTCGAGATGCCGCCGTTCCTGATGGCGGGGATACGCTTCCTCATCGCCGGTCTCCTGCTCTGCGGCTGGATGCTCGCACGGGGCGAGCGCTTGCCCACTGGCCGCCAGTGGGCGTCCATCTCCCTGCTCGCCTTGCTGATCTTCGCCCTGGATTACGGCCTGGTGTTCTGGGCGGAGCAGCGGGTGCCCTCGGGTGTCACGGCGGTAATGATGGCCACGATCCCGGCGTTCATGGCGCTGGGGGAAATCATCTTCCTCCGCACCCAGAAGCTCAGCCTGCGCCTCGGTGCGGCGTTGCTGGTCGGCCTGGGTGGCGTGGTGGTGCTGGTGAGCCGCTCCCTAAATCTCGGCGGCGCGCCCATGGACAAGCTCGGCGCCGCGGCCCTGATCGTGGGCGGCGTGGCCT
>JBLNDO010000054.1:0-57137 GCA_050261675.1 Bacillota bacterium | reverse complement strand
TAGTAATGGCCGGGATGGCCTGCATCCCAATAGATCAGCACCGCGATGACGAGGATGCCCGCGAGCCCGTGCAGCGAACTCACCTTGAGCGGCGGCCGCATGCCGCGCCACGCCAGCACGGCGAACAACACACCACCCGCCGCCACCAGCAGGAACAACACCAGGGGAAGCACCATCGCGACGCGCCCTTTCCGGAATACGGGAACGATGATACTTGTGGCCGAAGCCGCAGGGAACGCTCAATGGCCGGTGTAGACCACCTTCCAGACGCGTCCCTCTTGCGTGTCGCCTATATAGAGTGCGCCGTCCGGTCCCTGGGCAATGCCCATGGGGCGGTAGCGGGCATCATTGGGTGACGCTGGCGACGCAGGGCCTGCGAAACCGTCGGCGAACACCTCGTACGGTCCCGAGGGCGTGCCGTCATGGAAAGGCAGAAACATCACCTTGAATCCCGCCTGGGGCAGCGGCGCGCGGTTCCAGGAGCCGTGGAAGCTGACGAACGCGCCGCCGCGATAACGCGCGGGGAAAAGGCCACCTGTGTAGAACAGCACCGACTCCGGCGCCCAATGCCCCGGGAACGCGGCGATGGGCTGGCCGTACTTGCTGCATTCGCCGGTGAGCTTGCCATCGCCGCCGTATTCCGGCGCCAGCACTTTCCTGCGCTGCAGCTGGTCGTAGTAGCAATAGGGCCAGCCGTAATCGCCGCCTTGCTTCACTGCGAAGAATTCCTCCGCGGGAAGTTCGGCGCTCTGTGCGGCGGCGAAATACTTCGGCCAGTTGTCGTACAGCTGGTCGCGGCCCATCTGCAGCGCATAAACGCCGGCCGGCGCGCCGCCCCAGGTGATGGCGACCGCATTGCGGATGCCGGTGGCGTAGCGCGTGCCGTCGGCGGGGAAGCGCTGGCCCGTCTTGTCCGCGTCGAAACGCCAGATGCCGCCGTGCTGATCGAGCAGCGGGCAGGGTTTGATGCCCGGAGACTCGCGTACCCGGTCGTCCCGCTGGCAGGCGTTGGAGGGCGCGCCCACGTTCACGTAGAGGTGGCCGGCATCGTCCAAGGCGATGCTCTTGGCGGCGTGCTCGTCCTGCTCCGGGAAGCCCGACACCACCGTCTCCGGAGCCGGGTCAGCGCCCGGCCCGAGCTTGTAGCGCAGCACCGCAGTGGGTGTGGCGAAGTAGAGGTAGCCACCGTGCAAGCCGAGACCGCTGCCGCCCTGAGCGCCCGCGTAGCGGACCTGATCGGCGTGACCGGTACCTTTCGTGTCGCGCAGCACCGCGATGCCGCCGCCGTGGGAAAGCCGTTGCAGCGCTACGTACACCGTGCCGTCGGGGCCCACCGCCATGTGGCGCGCGATGCCCAGGTTGTCGGCGAACACCGTGGCGCAGAACCCCGCCGGCAGTGTGATGCCGCCGTTGCCCGGATCGCACGCGGGTTTCGCAGGTTCCGCCGCGGCCGCCGTCCCGCCGACGCCGGCGAGGCAGATCAGCAGGAACAGCGCGCGGGGCATGGGGGCCTATTGGATGGTGAAAGCCATCAGGTTGGAGCGGTATACCGTCGGGAACAGCTGGCTCGCCGTGGGAGGCCCGACGGACATGGAATTGCCGGTGTCGGCGGCACCGCCCGCGCCGGTGGTGTTGTACACGGTGAAGCCGCCGATGACCTCGTAGTTGCCGGTGGCGACCTGGCTGCCGCTGTCGTTCAACTGGTTCCAGGAAACCGTGAAGGTCTTGGTCTCGCCCGGTGTGAAGTCGAGCTGGCCGAAATTGGAGCTGGTACCGGAGCCGGCGCACACGCTGCTGCCGCCGTTCGTGTCGTCGGTCCATTCCACGGTGGCGGTGCCGGCGTCCACCACGGCGAAATTGCATTCCTCGCTGCCGTTGAAGAACAGCGACTGGTTGCTGTTGCTGCGGTTGCGGATGGTGAGCACGAACTGGATGGTGGCGCCGCTGGCGAAGACGCTGGTGGGCAGGTTGCTGGCGTCTTCCACGGTCAGGCTGGTGACGAACTGCGGCGCGCTGCTGTCGTTGTTCTTGGAGCAATTGCTGTTGCCGAGCAGCAATAAGAGGGTCAAGGAACCGACGAGATAACGCAAGACACGACGCATAGCACACCTCGGCTTGAGAACCGCTCCGAGTATAGCGCCCCTCCCGCGGCAAGGTTGACGCCCGCCGCGGGAGGGATTCATATCGTCTTAGGGATGCGAATAGGCCGGCGGCAGCGCCGGCGCGCTGCCCTTCACATAAGGCAGGTAACGGTCCCGGAGTTCGGTCTGCCGGCTCACCAGGGGCACCGCCTTGCCGCGGATGAACACCGCGTCGGCGAAGGTGGTGAGTTCCAGCGGATCGCCGCTCCACACCACCACGTCCGCGTCCTTGCCCGCCTCCAGGCTGCCCACGCCCTTGTCCAGGCCGTAGATGCGTGCCGGGTTCAAGGTGATGGCCTTCAGCCCCTCGATCCAGGGCAGGCCGTTGGACACGGCATTGCCCGCGTACTGCTTCACGTTCCAGGACTTGTGGCTGTCGCCCGTCTCGAAGGCGATGAGCACGCCGGCCTTCTGCAAGACCACCGCGTCCTGCAGGCTCGAACCCAGGGACTCGAAGGCCTCGGGCAGGTCGCGGGTGGGATTGAGGATCACCGGCACCTGGGCCCTGGCGAGCTCGTCTGCCACCATCCAGGCCTCGGCGCCGCCGGAGATCACCAGCTTGAGCTTGAAGTCGGCGGCGAGCTTCAAGGCCGCCTCGATGTCGCTCGCCCGGTCCACCTGCGCCACCACCGGGAGCTGGCCGTTCACGAACGGCTGCAGCGCCTCGAGGTCGAGCCGCGACACGGCGTAGGCGCGCCGCGCCGCCTTGTCGTAGGCGGCGCGGTTGGCGGCATAGTCCTTGGCGTCCTGGAAGGCCTCGCGCAGCTGCAGGAAGGCGCCGTCGCGTGCGCCGCCGGCGATCTTCTTGCCGGCCTCGCCCAAGCTGATGAACAGCGCCACCGGGTCCTTGAGCACATAACCCTCGGTACCGTCGAGGCTGATCACCGCCCCACGGCCGCCGAGCACACTGCTGCCCGGGTTCGCCGCCACCACCGCGCGAGTCACGCCCTCCAGGCGGTTCACGGGGATGAGCACGCTGCGCGGGTTGATGCTGTCGCTGGGATCGAAGGCGGCGCTGAAGCGGGTGCTGGTGATCGCGGAGTCCTGCGTCTCGTTCACCTGGTCCACCTCGTCCAGGCCGAACACGCTCTCCGGGTCGATCACGCCGGGCGTGACCCACTTGCCGGAGGCGTCGATGCGCTTGGCGTCGGCGGGAATCGGCACATTCGGGCCCACCGCGACGATCTTGCCGTCCTTGATGACCACCGTGCCGTTCTCGATCTTGCCGGCGGTACCCAGGGTGTACACCGTGCCGCCGGTGATGGCGTAGGTGTCGGCCAGGGCGGGAGCGGCGGCCAGAGCCGCGAGGCTCGTCAACACATATAAGTAATGGCGTTTCATCACAGCGACCCTCCCGTGCTCTGGCCCATCTTGCCCAACTCGAAGTCCGACTGGGGTTGGCGTTTGGGGTCGTCGCGGTCGTAGACCAGCGCGCCGTCCACGAACACCTTCTCGGCCTTGCTGTACACGCTGAACGGGTTGCCGGTCCAGAGCACCACGTCGCCCATCTTGCCGGCCTCCAGCGAACCCGTCTTGTCGTCGATGCCGAGCGCCTTCGCGGGATTCAGGGTCATCCACATGATGGCGTGGGCCTCGGAGATGTTGAGCCCGGCGCGGTTGCCCGCAGCCCAGGCCTTGGCGGTCTCCTGGTTGAGGCGCTGGATGCCGTTCTGGTCGTCGGAATGGATCATGGCGCAGGCGCCGTCCGCGTCCACCATGGGGATGTTCTCGCGGATGGCGTCCCAGGCCTCCATCTTGAAGCCCCACCAATCCGCCCACATCACCGCGCAGGTGCCGTTGGCGGCGAGCAGCGCCGGAATTTTGTAGGCTTCCACCGCGTGGTGGAAGGCGGCGATGTGGTAGTGGAACTCCTTGGCCACGTCCAGCATGGTCGCCATCTCGTTGGCGCGGTAGCAGTGCATCTGGACCCGTACCCGGCCGTTCAACACCTCGGCCATGGTCTCGAGCTTCAAGTCGCGCGACGGGGGATTGCCCTTCTTGTCCTTCTCCCAAGACTTCCATTGGGTGTCATAGGCCTGCGCGTCCGCCCAGGCCTGGCGGTAACCCGCCACGTCGCCCATGAGCGTCGAAGGGAAGGCCCCTTTGCTGCCGTAAACGCGCTTCGGGTTCTCGCCGCAGGCCATCTTGAGGCCGTAGGGCGCACCCGGGAACTTCATGCCCTCGGTGGTCACGGAGGGCACGTTCTTCAGCACCACCGAGCGGCCGCCGAACAGGTTGCCGGACCCGGGGAGGATCTCGAGGGTCGTCACGCCGCCGGCGCGGGCGGTGTTGAAGCCCGGGTCCTGGGGCCACACCGAATTCTCGGCGCGCACGTTGGCGGTGTTGGGGTTGGTGAGTTCGTTGCCGTCGGAGAGCGCGTCCACCGCCGGCGAGGGATAGACGCCGAGGTGCGAGTGCACGTCGATGATGCCCGGCGTCGCGAACTTGCCGGTGCCGTCGATCACCAGCGTGCCGGGATCGGCGCTCAGGTTCTTGCCCACGGCCGCCACCTTGCCGTCCTTCAAGAGCACGTCACCGTCGTCGATCTCCTGTCCCGAGCCGGTGTAGAGCGTGGCGTGCCGGATCAGGGTCGGTACCGAGGGCAGCGGCTGGTACGTGGAGGGGAAGGGGTCGGGCGGGAATTCGGTGGCGTTGCCGGCGCCGTTGTCGCCGCCGGATGCCGGGGCATCGGCGAAGACCGGCAAGGCGAGCACCAGCACCGCCGCGCTCAAGGCGGCGAACAGCAGACGCATCGACATGGGGACGCTCCTCTAGATTTAGGAAATCGGGCCGGGCGGAAAGAATAGGTTCCGGCAGGCTTGGATTCAATCGCACGCGAATGGTTCAGTGCTAAGATGCAAGGCGTTGATTCACTTGGGGTTGTGGCGCGCCGATGGAATACAGCACCCTGCGTTCCATCCTGATACTCCTGGGCGTCGCGGTGTTCGTGGTGGCGGCCTTGAGGCGCCTGCACCTTCCCGCGGTGCTCGCCTACCTCGCCACCGGCTTCGTGGTCGGCCCCCACGGGCTCGGTTTCATCCAGGATACGGCCGGCACCCGCAGCCTCGCCGAGTTCGGCGTGGTGTTCCTGCTGTTCACCCTGGGACTCGAGTTCTCGCTGCCGCGCTTCATCGTCATGCGCAAGGCGGTGTTCGTGCTGGGCGGTGCCCAGGTGCTGTTCACCACCGCGGGCACGGCGCTCGCGGCCTGGGCCCTCGGCTGGGAACTCCCCGTGGCCATCGTGCTGGGCGGCGCCTTCGCCATGTCCTCCACCGCCATCGCGGTGAAGCAGCTCACCGAGCAGGCGGAGATCAGTCTGCAGCACGGCCGCGCCGCGGTGGCGGTGCTGTTGTTCCAGGACCTCGCGGTCATCCCCTTCCTGATCCTGATCCCCGCCCTCAACCAGGGCATCGGCAGCGTCCTGGCCCACGAGATGGCCTGGGCCTTCGCGAAGGGCGCGCTCGCGGTGGTGGTGATCCTGGCGGCCGGCCGCTGGCTCCTGCGCCCGCTGCTGCACCAGATAGCCACCGCCCGCTCGGCGGAACTCTTCACGCTCACGGCGCTCCTGGTGACACTGGCCTCCGCCTTCGGCACCGCCGCGCTCGGACTCTCGCTCGCACTCGGCGGCTTCCTGGCGGGCATGATGCTGGCCGAGACCGAATACCGCCACCAGGTGGAGGCGGACATCCGGCCCTTCCGCGACGTGCTGCTCGGCCTTTTCTTCATCACCGTGGGCATGCTACTCAACCCCGCCACCGTGGCGCGCCACTGGCTCCTGCTCATCTTCACCGTGGCGGGCCTGTTCGTGTTCAAGAGCTCGCTAATTGCGCTCCTGAGCCGGCGCCTGGGCGCGGACCAGAATGCCTCGCTGCGCACCGGCCTCGTGCTCGCCCAGGGCGGCGAGTTCGGTTTCGCCTTGCTCTCCCTCGGCCTCGCGCAGCACATCATGGAGCGGGAGCTGGCGGAGTTCGGCCTCGCGGTCATCGTCATCAGCATGATGCTGGGCCCCCTCTGCATCCGCTACAACCGCCTCATCGCCGCGCGCCTCTTCCCGGAGGGCGCTGACGAGGAGCACGACCTGCTGCAACACGACATCGGCAGACACCAGGTGCACATCGAGAACCACGTGCTCATCGTGGGTTACGGCCGCGTGGGTCAGAACGTGGCACGCCTCCTCGAACCGGAGGGTTTCGAGTTCGTGGCGCTGGACCTCGATCCGCTGCGGGTGCGCCACGCCCGCGAGGCGGGCGATCCGGTGTACTACGGCGACGGGACCAATAGAGAAGTGTTGAGAGCCGCCGGAATCGAGCGGGCCCGGGTGCTGGTCATCAGTTACTTCAAGGTGTCCACGGCGCTCAAGATCCTGGAGCACGTGAAGAAGATGCGCCCGGACATCCCGGTCTTAGTGCGCACCCGCGATGACGCGGAACTGGAGAAACTCCAGGCGGCCGGCGCCACGGAGATCATCCCCGAGACCCTGGAGTCCAGCCTGATGCTGGCTTCGCACCTCCTGCACGTGCTGCACGTGCCCATGTCGCACATCCTGCGGAAGATCCAGGAGGTGCGCACCCACCGCTACAGCCTCTTGCGCAGCGTGTTCCGCGGCCAGGACGCGGTGCCCATCGACCCCTCCCACGCCTTCCGCGAGCAGCTGCACACCGTGACGCTCAATGCCGGTGCCCGCGGCGTCAACCGTTCCCTCAACGAACTCAACCTGCGCGCCCTAGGCGTGGTGGTAACGGCCCTGCGCCGCGAAGGCGTGGTAGGCCGTCAGCCGCCGGGCGTGACGGTGCTCAAGGAAGGTGACGTGGTGGTGCTCTGGGGTACGCCGGAGAAACTGGAGGACGCGGAAGAAATCCTGTTGCGCGGCATCGCGAAACGCAAGCCGCGCACGGCCTGACACGAGGGAAGAGATTCCATGGTGAACATCGGCACGCCGCTCACCAAGAACGCCACCCGGGTGATGCTCTTAGGGTCAGGCGAGCTCGGCAAGGAAGTGGTCATCGAGCTGCAGCGCTTCGGCGTGGAAGTGATCGCCGTGGACCGCTATGAGAACGCCCCGGCCATGCAGGTGGCGCACCGTTGCCACGTCATCAACATGCTGGACGGCGCCGAGGTGCGACGCCTGGTGGAGCTGGAAAAGCCCCACTACATCGTGCCGGAGATCGAGGCCATCGCCACGCCGGAGTTGGTGAAGCTGGAGCAGGAAGGCTGGACGGTGATCCCCACGGCCCGTACCGCGCGCCTCACCATGGACCGGGAAGGCATCCGCCGCCTCACGGCGGAGGAATTGATGCTCCCCACCTCCCGTTACCAGTTCGCGGATTCCCTCGACGAGTTCCGGGCCGCCATCCGGGATATCGGCACGCCCTGCGTGGTGAAGCCGGTCATGAGTTCCTCCGGCAAGGGCCAGAGCGTAGTCAGGAATGAGTCCGACGTCGAACCGGCTTGGAAATACGGGCAGGAGGGCGGACGCACCGGCAAGGGCCGCATGATCGTGGAGGGCTTCATCGATTTCGATTACGAGATCACGCTCCTCACGGTGCGCCACGCGGGTGGCACCACTTTCTGCGAGCCCATCGGGCACCGCCAGGAGGACGGGGACTACCGTGAGTCCTGGCAGCCTCAGCGCATGAGTCCGAAGGCGCTGGCGGAATCCCAGCGCATCGCCCGCGCCGTCACGGACAACCTGGGCGGCCGCGGCATTTTCGGTGTGGAACTCTTCGTGAAGGACGACCGGGTGTGGTTCAGCGAGGTCTCGCCGCGCCCCCACGACACCGGCCTCGTCACCCTCATCTCCCAGGACCTTTCGGAGTTCGCGCTCCATGCCCGCGCCATCCTGGGCCTGCCCATCCCCGTTGTCCGCCAGCAGGGCCCGTCTGCCTCAGCGGTGATCCTGCCCCACGGCGATTCCGACGGGCCGCTCTTCGAGCAGGTGGACGCGGCCCTGAAGGAACCGGATACCATGCTGAGACTCTTCGGCAAGCCGGAGATCCGCGGCCACCGGCGCATTGGCGTGGCCCTCGCGCGTGACCAATCCATCGAAGCCGCGAAAGTCAAGGCGCTAAAGGTCGCCGCGGCGGTAAAAGTGAAAATGTAGAGGATCCTCCATGCCCTCCTTCGATGCCGTTTCCAAAGTCGACACCGCCGAACTCACCAACGCCGTGGACCAGGCGAACCGGGAGATCTCCCAGCGCTACGACTTCAAGGGTTCCTCCGCCAAGATCGAGCGCCTCGAGAACCTGCTCACGCTCTATGCCGACAGCGAGTTCCAGCTGAAGCAGGTGGCGGACATCCTCTACGCCAAGGCGGCGAAGCGCGGCATCGACGTGAAAAGCCTGGACGCGGAGAAAGTCGAGGCCATCGGCGGCGACAAGGCCAAGCAGCAGGTCAAGGTGAAACAGGGCATCGACAAGGAACTGGCGAAGAAGATGGTGAAGCTCGTGAAGGACAGCGGCCTCAAGGTGCAGGCGGCCATCCAGGGGGACGAGGTCCGCGTCTCCGGCAAGAAAAGGGACGACCTGCAGGCCTGCATCGCCCTCTTCCGCCAATCCAAGCTGGAACAGCCGCTGCAGTTCGTGAATTTCCGGGACTGACCCGCCTACTTCGCCGGGCTTACATCCAGCGTCATGTCGTGGAAGTCGAGCGTAAGCACCGACTCCTTGAAGAACTCGTTGCCCACGGTCCCCCCGAACCGGTCCTGGTAGGGTTGGTGCACGTTGGGCGTGTGGAAGTACACCGTGGCGGGGTGCGCCAGCACCGCGCCGGCGAAACCCGTGGAATCGACCTCTGCGCCCAGCATGTCCACGCCGCCATCCGTGATGGGGAAGTTGCGCGGCTTGGCGTGCTCGGCGGCCTCCTCGAACCCCAGGCTCTTCTCGGCGGCGCTGAACAGCAGCAGCGAGCCGGTGTAGGTGGTGTCGATCTGGGCCTCCAGGGGCTTGCCATCCACCGTGAACGGGCCGCCGACCACGATGGGCGGGCCCCAATCGTGGAAGTTCACGAGCTTCAAGGCACCCTTTCCCGGCCTCGGGTGTTCATCGGGCTTCAGCAACCGTGACACCCTGATCACATGGTGCCGGTAGTCGATCTGCAGCACCCGGTCCTTGAAGAACGTGTAGTCCAGGGTGCCGTCGTACTTGGCCAGCACGCCCATCTGGTCTTCGGCGGTCACCAGGAAATCCACGCTGCCCTGCACACCGGCGAAGTCCGCCGGCTTCGGCGAATCGGTCAGGAACAGCCCGGGCACGGGCTTGCCCTTGGAAACATAGGCTGCGAGTTTCCATCCGAGAGCGCGGGCCAGGGGCTCAGCAATGGAGGAACGGTTGTAGCTGGTGTCCAGCAGGAAAACATGGGACTTCTGGTCAGAGAGCGTGACTTGGATGCAGATGGCGCCATCGCAAGGCGTATAGGGCACGCTGCTTTCGTAGCTCAAGGAAGCGGCGCTCGCCCCCAAGGGCAGGATCGCGAGACAAACCAGTGACAACCGGCGCAGCATGGGGTTCCTTCGTGACGCTGCTGCTTAGGCAGCGGCAGCGACGCGGAAGTTCCCCGGGGTGCTAGAAATTCCAGAAACGCAGGCCGATGAGTCCCCAGTACATGAGGAACAAGGTCATCCCAAAGCAGGCGGCGGCCACTGCCGTACTGTGCATCCGCATCCAGCGGTTCACGTCCCATTTGTAGGACCGCATCGCCTGCAGCATGGCGGCGATGCTGAGCACGGCGAACAAGAGCGAGAACAGGAAGAATCCTACGGTCTTCGCGTTCGGGACGCCGAGCTCGATGGGTTCGATGCTGAGCACGCCGGCGAGCATGAGCACGAAGCTCACACTCGCCGCCAAGGGTAGGATGCGCAGGCTCCAGTGCCGCACGCGCTTCATCCGGCCGGCCAGGAGGCGCACCAGCCATACCAGGGCGAAGCCCACGCTGCTCAACATGAGGACGAGCACGAGAAAGAACAGCAGCAGCGGCCCACAGGCCGAAAGCCAGTTGGTCTTGACGAGGTAGGCGCCGCCCGCGCCCGGCAGGTGATCCAGCACCGTTTCCCCGTCTGCGTCCGTGTAGAACACGGTATCGGGCGCCGGGTCCTCGGACACACGCCACAGGTCGGTGCCAGCCGGCACCAGGGTCAGCGGGTCCTGGAACAGGCCGTGGAGAACCACGCCGCCCTTGCCGTCCGGATACACATGCCCCACACCGAACAGGTAATCGAGCACGGCCACCACCTGGTTGCGCGGATTCTTCTCCCGGTACCAGCCGCTCACGGCGTCCAGGGCCTTGGCGTCCACCGCCGCGGGCGGCGGCATCACCGGTTTCGGCTGGCCGCGCATCAGATAGGACACCAGGAGATCGGTTGCCTTGCGCCGCGCCTCCCCCACCTCGCTGGTGTTGAACAGCAACACAAAGCCCACGCCCTGGTCGGGCGCGTAGGCGTAGCGGGAGGTGAAGCCGTCGATGCCGCCGTCGTGGCCGTGGAACTCATAGCCGCCGATGTAACTCGTATAGTTGGCGAGGCCGTAGCCGTAGTCGAGGCCGTGGTGAGCGGCCGCGCCCGTCTCGGGCGTCTCCATGCGCGTCACGCTCTCGGCGGAAAGGAACGGCGCGTTGGCCCAGCGGCCGCGATTCAGCAGCATCACGCCGAAATGGGCGAGTTCCGCAGGCGAGGCGGTGAGCGCGCCGGCGGGACGGAGATAGATGGGCTTGGGGCTCACCGGCACCGGCGGAATGCCCTCGTAACCCTGGGCGAGGCCCGGCAGCGCGGAGGGGTCCGCCGCGAGGCTCGTGTTGTCCATCCCCAGGGGCCTCAGCACGTGCTCGGTGACGTACTGCTCGTAACGCTCGCCGGAGAACTTCTCCACCAGGTAGCCCGCGATCAGGTAATCGGGATTGGAATAGGCCATGCGCGAGCCCGGGCGCCAACGCACCCGGAGTTCCGGGCCGCTGCGTTGCAGCACCGTCAGCAGTGGGATGTCCGCCGGATCATGGAAGTTGTAGAGCCGAGGAAAATGCATGTCGTCGAAACCGGCGGTATGCTCCAGCACCTCCGCCACGGTCACGGGATCGGTGGCCTCCCAGGGGTTCGTGACCGGGATCTCGGGGGCGATGTCGTGGAGGCGCGCATCGAGCCGCAAGGCGCCCTTCTCCACGAGTTGCAACAGGGCCACCGCCACGAAACCCTTGGTGATGGATCCTACCCGGAACAGCGTGTCCGCGGTCACCGGCTGTTGCTTGTCCAGATCCGCGTTGCCGACGCCGCCCGTCCACGTCACGCCGTTGCGGTCGAAAAGCGCGATCCCCGCGCCGGGCACGCCCGCGTCCTTGATGATGGCGGCGAGCTGCGCCTGGAGTTCCGCGGGGGTTTGGGGTGGCGGCGGCTCCGCGGGCTTCGCCGCTGCGGATGCGCCACCGCAAAGGGCCGCTGCCGCAAGGAACAGGAGCGCGTTGCGACGCATGTGCATGACCCCTTAATCCGGGCGCGATGAAGGATTATTCTGCCTGAACCGGGCTCAAGGTTCTTCGAAGGCTTTGCGATAGTCCTTCACGTCGCCGACGGGCCCGACCCGCAACACCGCCAGGCCACCGAACACTTTGAGTTGGATTTCATCCCCGCCGGCGGCCGGCTGCTCGACGGTATTGCCCCAGAAATGCAGCGAGCTCAGGAAGCCGTGCCGTTCCGGCGGACCGTAGTACCTGCCGTTCAGGTCCATGATCGCGAGCCCGAAATCGCTCGCCACCTTGACGTTGCCGGGCTTCAGATCGTCGGAAACCACGCTCAGGCGACCGCCGGACAGATTGGCATGCACCGGCCCCTTGGGCACGTGGATCTCGAGGTCGCCGCCCTTGAGACTGGCCACGACGCCGCCTGCGATGCCCTTGATCACCAACTGACCTGCCTGCATGTTCGCGTCCACCGCGAGACGGGCTGGCAGCAAGAGGATCCATTTCTCCTTGATGTCGTCGTGGGTGGCGTCATTGGGATAGGCGAGCGTGAGCTTGAGGTCTGTACCCTGACGCGCCTGCTTGAGCACCACTGCATGCATGTCCCTGGCGGTATCGTCGCTCAACCAGTGGTACAGGCCGAACAGGCTTTTCTCACTCTGTTGCAGTTCCACCTGCACGTGCACGGCCTCGTCCGAGGACGGGGTGATCCGGACCTCGCCATCTCCGGCTTCAAAGACGAAGCGCTGCATGCCCGAGGCAGGGATGTCGGCGGTCAGCACGCTGGGCGCCGCCCAGGCGGTGCCCGCGAAGAGCCCGAGGGACAGGAAGCCGGCCAGCAACGCCGTTTTCATGGATGCCCCTGGCCGTCGGCGGGATTGATGCGCAGCGAGGCCTCGCCCACATTCACGCCGAGGTGCATACCATCGGGTCCGTCGCCGTCGGCGGTGACCGTATTTCCGAGTCCGCCGTGCTCATGATAGCCGCTTTGTTTGCCGCCGATGTAGAGCACCGTCTCGCCGATGTTGCTGGAGAGGCTGATCTTGCCGTGCTCGGAAGATTGCGACTTGGCACGGATTTCACCGACGTTCACCTCGCCTTCGATGGGTCCTTTGGGCGTGTCGATGCTGAGCTCGCCCACGTTCACTTGGGCGGCGACTCCGCCCGCCACTCCCTCGATAGTGAGCTCACCGACCTTGAGGCTGGCATCCAGGGCGAGTTTGGCAGGCATTTGCACGTCCCATTCCTGTTTCACGTTGTCCTGATTGCCGGTGCGCGGGTAGTCCAGCGACAAGCTGAGCTTGCCGTCCTGCTTCTCCTGGCGAAGCGAGGCCGCCGCGATGCCATGGGCGGTGCCCTGGCTCATCCAGTGGAAAAACCACAGGAACTCCTGTTCCTTGGGCCGCAGCGTCACCCGCACGTGGATCTCCGCGTCGGGCGACGGATTGACGTGCATCTCACCCACGCCCACGTCGAGTGCGAGCTTCGTCAGCCCGGCGCCGTCCACGTCGGCACTGAGGGTGCGCGGCATTACGTCTGCCGTTTCCGGGGCGCTGCCTGTGGTGGACGCGGGCACGCCGATCTGCGCCCCGGCCGGATGCTTCGAGGCGTACCAGGCGAAGCTCCCCGCCAGCGCCAGGATGACGGCAAGCAGGGCGAGGTTGGTCTTGCTCATGGCCTTTTTTCCCGTGGTCGCTTCAGCGGATCACGGTGATCTTGCAGCGCACGCTGTTCACGTCCGGATTGCTGAAGGCGATCTGCACCGCCTTCTGCAGCGTGTCGGGCGAACTCACCGTGCCCGAAAGGTACACGCGGCCGTGCTCGGCCGCCACGCTGATGTCGGCATCGTGGGTGGCCGGATCCGCCTCCAGGCCGTGGCGCACCGCCCGGGCGAGGCTCGAGTCACGCGACTCGGAAGAGGTCCAATAGGAGTCATCGCCCCCGTCGCCGTTGCCCACCGCCAGCACGCAGCCGCCCAAGTTCATAAGTACCAGGGATACCGTGATTGCCGTGACTAAACGCCGCATGCCCTTCTCCATGATAAATAGAAGCCCTTAGATCTCGGAACGCTTCTGGCGCAGCACGATGGCGCCGTAGATGAATGCTGCGCCGATCGCGGTGCCGATCCAGAGTTCGGGCGAAGCGAGATAACGGCCGAGCCCCTGCAAATTCACATATTCGCCGTTCAACACGAACTGCTTGGCGCTCTCCTCGTGCTGAAGGATGGGGTCGATGTTGAGGATCACCATCCAATTCACCACGTGCATCCGCACGGCGTGCCAGAAATAGTGGGTGCGGAACAGCACGAGTTCGGCGAAACCCAGCAGGACCGGCGGAAGCGTCGCCCACAGGAACGGCGTCTTCTTGGCCCAGGCGGACGCCAGCATCCACCAGCCGAAGAACGGCAGGAACCATATGGCCTGAGCGACGAGCGCATAGGCGACGATGGCCCAGCCTTCGATCAGCGCCAGGGGATGGCTGAACAGCACGATGGAGTGCGGGGCGAAAGTCTCGCTGATCAACTCGAATATGCCGGCGAGCAAATCCATCGCGATGGTGGCGGCCAGAGTGATGGCGGTGGCTGCGAACATGGCGGTCGCCAGCTTGGCGAGCACGGAGCGGAAATCCGACACCGGCATGGAGCGCCAGAACAGCACGCTGCGGTCGCGGCGATCCGCATAGAGGCTGTCCAGCAGGTAGAAGAAGATGACGAGCATCATGATGATGTCCATGGGCACGGCGCTGATGAGCGCCCCCAGGCGAACCATCGAGGCAGCCCCGCTCGAGCCGGCGGCGGCCGCATCATCATCGTCGAACTCCACGATGTGGATGCCGTTACCCGCGGCCAAATGGCCGCTCACGTACATCGCGATCTTGATGAGACCCGTCAGGGTCGCCAGTCCCAGGACGCAGGCAGGGACGATCCACAGCGAGCGGTTCTCCCAAAATTCGCGGCGGATCAGCGTCTTGTTCACGCGCACGGTGGCGGTGTTCATTTCATCTCTCCTTTGACCTTCGCCACGAAGATGTCCGCGACGCTGGGGGTGTGGATCTCGCCGAGCTTGGAAAGCTCCTCGCGGCCCACGCCCTCAAATAGGAACAGTTTCTTGCCGAAGATTTCGCGCTCGTACAGCGGCTTCAGCGCCTGGGCGGCAGCGGCCTTATCGGGCGCCACCAGCACCTCCGTGTAGGCCTCCGCCACCTCTTCCATGGAGCGGTCCAGGGTCACCCGGCCGCCGTCGATGAACATGAGGTGGGTGAGTATCTTCTCGATCTCCTCCACCTGGTGGGTGGTGACGACGATCGTGCGCTGGGCGTCGAAATAGTCGTTCAGCAGGCTGGTGTAGAACTCCTTGCGGTACAGGATGTCGAGACCGAGCGTCGGCTCGTCGAGCACCAGGAGTTTGGCGTCGATGGCCATGATCAGCGCCAGATGCAGCTGGGTCACCATGCCCTTGGAAAGCTCGCCGACCTTGCTCGTCTGGCGGATCTTGGTGCGCTCCAGGAAGTGCAGCGCGCGCTCGCGGCTGAAACCGGGGTGTACCGCCTCCACGTAGTCGATGGCGTTCGCCACCTTCAGCCAGCGCGGCAGCACCGCCACATCGGCGATGAAGCACACCTGGCGCATGAGGTCGTGGCGCGAACGGCGGGGGTCGTGCCCCAACACATCCAGCTCGCCCTCGAAATCCGTGAGGCCGAGTATGGCCTTGAGCGCGGTGGTCTTACCGGCGCCGTTCGGCCCGATCAGGCCCACGATGCAGCCCTCCTCGATCTGGAAATCCACGCGGTCCAGCGCGGTCAACGTGCCGTAGCGTTTGGTCAAGCCCCGGGCCTTGACGAGCGTAGTCATGACTTGGCTCCCTTCTCCCCGTTTACCGCCTTCGCCAGGTCCATGATGTCCAGGCCGAGGCGTTGAATACGTTGCAGAATCTGCGGCCACTCGTTCTTGAGGAACTGCTCGCGTTCGTTCTTCATGAGGTTCTTCCGCGCGCCCTCTTTTACGAACATGCCGAGCCCGCGGCGCTTCTCCACCAGGCCCTCGTCCACCAGTGACTGGTAGCCCTTGAGGACCGTGAGCGGATTGATCTGGTATTCGGCGGCCACCGAGCGCACCGACGGCAGGGGATCGCCCTCCTTGAGGGCGTCCTCCAGGATCATGGCCACCACCCGGTCCCGCAATTGGCGGTAGATCGGCTGGTTGTCGCTCCAGGTGGGTTCCATGTCCATAAGCCTCGCTGCTATAGCGGTTTAGTTGAGTAACCCGGCACTAACCTTAGCCGCCAAGCCGGCCAAACACCAGGGTACCGAGGGCCGCAAGCGCGGGATGGGAACCGAGATAGCGTTCGACCGCCAGCATGCCCTTCGCGATGGGCGACTTGCCGCCCGTCGGTGTCACGCGGATGCTGCCGAGGTAGACGCTGCCGCGGCCGGCGGCGTTGGCCTCGGCGTAGCGCGCATCCTCGGAATCGTCGGCGGTCACGATGATGCTGCCCAGGAACACGGCGCCCGACTGGCGGGCGGCGAGGGCGGCGCTCTTGGCATCGGCGCTGTCCGCCGGAGTCACCTGGATGCGGCCGAGGTAGACGGTCGAACCAAAATGGGGGGCCCGGGCGGGGCGCGCTGCAGCCTCTGCGTCCGCGGGGGTTACATGGATGGTGCCGAGCCGGATCACCTTGGCCTGGCCGGGGGGCAGGCTGCCGCTTTCCTCCAGATGCATCTTCGCTTCGGGCCCGTTCATGGCGGCCGAGGCTTCGACGGCGGTAGAGGCAAGGCCGAGCGCGAGGACGACGGCGGCACTCAACTTCAGGGTAGTGTTCATGGCTCTCTCCTTCTCAGCGCACCGGCGTTCAAGCCAGTTCCGTAGTGGTGTTGTAGATAACTATAACACTAAAAAAAGAGAATGCAAGAGGGCGGAAGATATTTTCTTCGTAAGGACATAAGTCTTTAAAAAACAATCAGTTAAACAGACCTCGCTTTCCCACCAAACTGTTACGGATGGGTTGATCAAGCCCCTTCCGCAAGCCATCCCATAACACCCTCGAGCGCCGGTCTTCCTGCTCCGCGAGGCCGCCGCCCCAAAAGACGCCCCACAGGCGGGTGATAAAATCCCGCTCCCTTTTGCAGGGCGCCGACCCCGCGGCCTGCCTCCTCAAGAACCCGCCAACACGGAGCTTTCCCATGGCAACCAAGAAACCCGTCCGCGTCGCCGTCACGGGCGCCGCCGGCCAGATCGGCTACCAGCTCATCTTCCGCATCGCCGCCGGCGACATGCTGGGCCCGAAGCAGCCCGTGATCCTGCAGCTCCTGGAAGTGACCCCGGCGCTGCCCATGCTCAACGGCGTGGTCATGGAACTCTCCGACTGCGCCTTCCCGCTGCTCGCCGGCACCGTGGCCACGGACAGCGCCGAGGTGGCGTTCAAGGACGCGGACTACGCCCTGCTCGTCGGCGCCAAACCCCGCGGCCCCGGCATGGAGCGCAAGGACCTCTTGCTCGAGAACGCCAAGATCTTTTCCGCCCAGGGCAAGGCGCTCGATGCCGCGGCCAAGAAGAGCGTGAAAGTGCTGGTGGTGGGCAACCCCGCCAACACCAACGCGCTCATCGCCTCCTCCAACGCGCCGCGCATCCCCAAGAAGAACTTCAGTGCGATGATGCGCCTCGACCACAACCGCTCCCTGTCGCAACTAGCCGCCAAGACCGGCAGCCACGTCACCGACGTCAAGCGCATGACCGTGTGGGGCAACCACTCTTCCACGCAGTACCCGGACATCCGCTCGGCCACCGTCAAGGGCAAGCCTGCGTCCAAGCTGGTGGACCAGGCCTGGATCGCGGGTGAGTTCATCCCGACCGTGCAGCAGCGCGGCGCCGCCATCATCAAGGCCCGCGGCGCCTCCTCGGCGGCTTCCGCCGCCTCCTCCGCCATCGACCACATGCGCGACTGGGCGCTCGGCACACCGAAAGGCAGCTGGGTGAGCATGGCCGTGGCCGCGGACGGCAGCTACGGCGTGAAGCCCGGGATCATGTACGGTTATCCTGTCACCTGCAGCAAGGGCCAGTGGAAAATCGTGAAGGGGCTCAAGATCGACGAATTCTCCAAGCAGCGTATGCAGGCCACCGAGGCGGAGCTGCGCGAGGAGCGGGAAGGCGTGAAGGATCTCCTGCCGGTATGATGGGTTTGAACTGAGTACCCGCGAGGGCCGTCCGGCACACCAGGCGGCCCTTTTTATTTAGGGGACGGACATGGGCCGCGTGCAGATCGAAATGCCGGAGCGCTTCGCCTACAGCACCGAGCTGGAAGTGCGAATCGGCGACCTCAACTACGGCAACCACCTGGGCAATGACCAGGTGTTGTCGCTGCTGCACGAGGCAAGACGGCGTTACCTGCGCTCCCTGGGGGAGGACGAGATCGGCCAGGATGGTCTGGGGTTTGTGATCGCCGACGCCGCGGTGATCTACCGCGCCCAGGCCTTCTACGGCGACGCGCTGACCGTGGAAGTGGCCGCCGGTGAATTCCAGAGCCGCAGCTGCGCGTTCTTCCATCGGGCCCGCAACCAGCACGGCGTGACCGTCGCCGAGGCGCGCTTGGGCGTGGTGTGCTTCGACTTCAAGGCCCAAAAAGCCGTGAGCTTCCCGCCCCGGTTGCTCGCCAAACTCCAGTCGGGCGGTGGAGTATAGTTTTCAGGACGCGGCATCCAACCTCAAGAAGAATGGGTTACCCATGCTGACCGCTACCCTCTGGCTCCTGATGTTCATCGGCGGCAGCCTGGTGCTGGCCTACCAGCGCGTGCCGCTCATCCTGGCGACGCTGGCCTACCTTATATATCTCGCCGCCTACCAAGTGCTGGGCACAGGTCCCGACTGGCTGAAGCTCCTCTATTGGGTGGTGTTCTTCGCCCTCGCCGTCCCGGTGAACGTCCCGAGCCTGCGCCGCGCCTGGATCTCCAAACCGCTGCTCAATGTGTTCCGCCACATCATGCCGGAAATGTCCGATACCGAGGCGGCGGCCCTCGAGGCCGGCACCGTCTGGTGGGACGGCGAGCTCTTCAGCGGCCGGCCCAACTGGCAGCGCCTGCTCAACACGCCGGCGCCGAAGATCAGCGCCGAGGAACAGGCCTTCCTGGACACGGAAGTGGAAGAACTCTGCGGCATGCTGGACGAGTGGAAGATCACTCACGAATGGTGCGACCTGCCGCCAGAAGCCTGGGACTACCTCAAGAAAAAAGGCTTCTTCGCCATGATCATCCCGAAGCGCTACGGCGGCCGCGAGTTCTCGGCGCTGGCGAACTCGGAGGTGCTGGCGAAGATCGCCACCCGCAGCGCCACCTGCGCCTCCATCGTGGCGGTGCCGAACTCCCTCGGGCCCGCGGAACTGCTGCTGCGCTACGGCACCGAGGAACAGAAGAACCACTACCTGCCGCGGCTCGCCGACGGCACCGACGTCCCCTGCTTCGCCCTGACCGCGCCCAACGCCGGCTCCGACGCCGCTTCCATCCAGGACAGCGGCGTGGTGTGCAAGGGGACGTGGGAGGGCAAGGAGATCGTCGGCATGCGCTTGAACTGGAACAAGCGCTATATCACGCTCGCGCCGGTGGCGACGGTGCTCGGCCTCGCATTCCGGCTCTACGACCCGGACCACCTGATTAGCGACGTGGAGGACTACGGCATCACCTGCGCGCTCATCCCGCCGCAGCTGCCGGGGATCGCCATCGGCCGGCGGCACTTCCCGCTCAACCTGCCGTTCCAGAACGGTCCGACCCAGGGCCGGGACGTATTCGTGCCGCTCGACTTCATCATCGGCGGCACCAAGATGGCGGGCCAGGGCTGGCGGATGCTGATGGAATGCCTCGGCGCCGGCCGCGCCATCTCGCTGCCCTCCAACACCACCGGTGCGGCGCGCCTCGGTGTCTACTCGACCGGCGCCTACGCCCGCGTCCGCAAGCAGTTCCGGCTGCCCATCGCCCGCTTCGACGGCATCGACGAAGTTTTGGGCCGCATGGGCGGCACGCTCTATGCCATGGAGGCGGTGCGCACCATGACCGCGGGGGCCATCGACCAAGGCGAGGCACCGGCGGTGTGCGCCGCCATCTCCAAACTGCATGTCACCGAAATGGCGCGTCACATCGGCAACGACGCCATGGACGTGCACGGTGGCAAGGGCATCCAGCTCGGCCCCCGGAACTACCTCGGCCGTGGCTACCAGTCCACGCCCATCGCCATCACCGTGGAAGGCGCGAACATCCTGACGCGCAACCTCATGATCTACGGCCAGGGGGCGATCCGTTGCCATCCCTACGTACTGAAGGAGATGCGCGCCGCTGCGAATCCCGACCACGCCCAGGCGCTCATCGATTTCGACGACGCCTTGTTCCGCCACATCGGCCTCGCCATCAGCAATGCCGCCCGCGCCGTGTGGATGGCCCTGACCTTCGCCCGTTTGACGCGCGTGCACATCAACACGCCTACGGAGCGTTATTACCAGCACATCAACCGCTTCAGCGCCGCTTTCGTGCTGGCCTCCGACGCCGCCATGTTGAGCCTGGGGGGAGCCCTCAAGAAGAAGGAGAAGCTCTCGGCGCGGCTCGGCGACATGCTGAGCTACATGTACATCGCCTCGGCGGTGCTGAAGCGCTACGAGGACCAGCATCGGCCGGCGGAGGACCTGCCGCTGGTCGAATGGGCCTGCCGCGACGCGCTCTACCGCCTGCAGGAATCCATGCACTCCTTCCTGAGGAATTTCCCCAACAAGCCGGTGGCGGCGGTGCTCCGGGTGCTGATCTTCCCCCGCGGCCGCATGTATTCGGCGCCGTCCGACGAACTCGGCCACGAGGTGGCGGAACTGATCTCCATGCCGGGCCCCTCCCGAAACCGGCTGACCTGGAACACTTACACCGGCGACAAGCATTCGCCGGTCGGCATGCTGGCGGAGGCGCTGGAGCTCGCCACCCGGCTCGAGCCCGTGGAGCGCAGGATCCGCGAGGCCGAGAAAGCCGGCAAGCTGAAGGCTAAACGCGGAGCTTCGCCGCTCGCGGCCGCCGAAGAAGCGGGTCTCGTCAGCCTCCAGGAGGCCCGGGACCTGGCGCGCCTGGAGGAACTCACCGCCGAGATCGTCGCGGTGGACGATTTCGACACCTCGGAACTCGGTACCAAGCCGTTCAAGTCCGCCCGGGCATGACCACACCTCTCGTCTACGAAGTCACGCTGGACATCAGCGCGAACAAGGCGGGTGAATTCGACGCCTGGCTGAAGGAGCACGTGCGCGAGATGCTCGCGCTCCCCGGCTTCCGGGAGGCGCGCGTGCTCAAGCCCGAGGGTGCGGAACCCGGCTCCGAGCGCCGCGTGGTGCAGTACACCCTCGGCAGCCGGGCGGATCTCGACCGCTACGTGGCCGAGCAGGCGCCGCGCATGCGCGCCAAGGGCGTGAAGCGCTTCGGCGACCAGCTCAAGACGAGCCGCCGCGTCTTCGACCTGGAGCCCTCTGCCGCCCCCCTGGCCCTGGCGGGGTTCACGCCTGCGCCGCAAGGACCGCGCTGCCGCAACTGCGGCACGCCGCTGCTCTCCAAGTTTTGCATGGAATGCGGCCAGAAGAACCACACCTACGTGGCGCCGCTGTGGAACGTGCTGCACGACTTCGCCGGCACCCATTTCGGCTTCGACACCAAGTTCTTCCACAGCATCTTCCCGCTGTTGTTCCGCCCCGGTTACCTGACGCGCGAATACTGTCTCGGGCACGAGGAGCGCTACATCAAGCCCTTCCGACTGTATCTATTCAGCAGCATCCTGTTCTTCTTCCTGGCGGCCTTCATGTGGAACCCCTCCACTGCGGGCGCGCTCTCCGACACCGGAGGCGTGGGCAAGCCCAAGCTGCTGGCGACGCAGCTGACCGCGGAGCAGAAAGCCGAGAAGCGCGCCGGGATCGAGAAGGCATTGGCGGCCATGGACGCGGCCCCCGGCGAGCCCACCGAAAAACAGCAGGCGGAACGCATCGTCCGGGAGGAACTTGCGAAACTCGATGCGCCACCGGCTTCCAGCGCGAATCCAGCCGCCAGCACCGCCGCACCCGCGCCAGCCACCAAGGCCCTCGGTGCCGGTTTTTCCTACAACATCGACGACCCCGACCTTGTGCATGTGAACGTGAAACCGGACAAAGGGCACACTCTCTCCGAGGGTGACCAGAACAGCGTCGTCAAATCCTTCATGTACGTGAAAGACCACCAGGACGAATTCAAGAAGAAACTCCGCGATAACCTGCCGAAGATGATGTTCGTGCTGATGCCGCTAATCGCGCTGTTCCTGAAGCTCTTCTATCTCGGCTCGGGGCGCTACCTCACGGAACATTTCGTGTTCACATTGCACTACCACGCCATGCTGTTCGTGGTGCTGTTGTTCGTGATGCTCATCGACGCCGGCGCAAAGCTCGTTCCCTGGCTCGCGCCCCTCAAGAACGAGGCCGGAACCGTGGCCGGCTGGTACATGGTTATCTATCTGTTCCTGGCGCTGCGCTTCTTCTATCAACAGTCCTGGTTCAAGACATTCGTCAAATTCTGCGTGCTATTCATCAGCTATTTCATCGCCGCCGGCGTCACCTTCGCGGCGGGCGTGGTGCTCACCGCCGCCGAACTCAACCCGACGGTCTAGACTTAAGGTCCCCTCACCGCGAGGAACGACCATGCGATACGTAAACTGGATATTGTTCACTCTGCTCCTGGCCTCCGCCGGCGCAGCGGCTGACACGCCGGCGGCACCGGCCCGCAGCGCCGCCCCCGCGGGCGCCGCCGTCTACTTCATCGCGCCTCACGACGGCGAGGTGATCGCCGGGCCGGTCACGGTGGTGATGGGCTTGAAAGGCATGGGCATCGCGCCGGCGGGCGTGCAGCATCCGGACACCGGCCACTTCCACCTGATCGTGGACGCCGGACTCCCGCCCGCCGATCTGCCTATCCCCAAGGACGACCAGCACCTGCACTTCGGGGGCGGCCAGACCGAGACCACGCTCAGCCTGAAACCCGGCAAGCACACCTTGCAGATCCTCCTCGGGGATTACGCCCACATGTCCTTCAATCCGCCGGTGGTCTCGGAGAAAATCACCATCACGGTGAAGTGATTTCGAATATCGCAGGCTAACCCACTAATTCTTCTGGGTTTCGGGCCCTGACTTATCGCCCGCTCCGGCGGGCGGTAGGCAGGTGGGATTTTTTGGCCTAACCTTAGTTGACTTAATGCAGGATTCGTTCCGCCCGCTGCGAAACGGGCGGCCCTCGCAGCCGGAAGCGGGACCCCTCTCACGACGCCGAAAGGGATAGTGCCGCAGCGTGAAACTCGCGAGCGCCTTCGACCACTCCTCCAGCCTCGTGTCGCTGACGCGCCTCGCGGACGACCAGTACGTGGACGTGAACGACAGCTTCGAGCGGGCGCTCGGGTACGCGCGCGAGCAGGTGATCGGCCGTACACCGGTCTCGCTCGGGCTCTGGGAACCCGACGCCCGGGCCCGGTTCCTGGAGAAGCTACGCAACGCGCACTCCGTGAACGATGAGCCGGTACGCTGGCGGCGCCGCGACGGCGGCGACTACCACGGGCAGTTGAGCGCCGCCCTCGTGACCCTCGAGGGCGAGCACTACGTGCTCAGCATGATCCACGACCCGATGCCCCAGGAAGCCAGCGAGTCCGCCCGGCGGCGCGCCGAGGCGCGCTATCGCAGCATCTTCGACCACGCGGTGGAGGCCATTTACCAGAGCACGCCGGAGGGCCGCTTCGTCGACGTCAACCCCGCCATGGCACGGCTCCTGGGTTACACCTCTCCGGAAGACCTCATGCACGAGGTGAGCAACATCGGCGCGCAGATCTACGCCGATTCCAACGCCCGCGACGAGGTCATGCGCATCCTCGAGAGGGAAGGCCATTTCGAAGGCCACGAAACCCAGGTGCGGCGGCGCAACGGCAGCCTGATGTGGATCTCCGAGAACGCCCATGCAGTCAAGGGCGACGGCGGGAAACTCCTGTATTACGAAGGCACCTTCGTCGACGTGAGCGCGCGGCGCGCGGCGGAAGCGGCATTGCAGGTCTCGGAGCAGAAGTACCGCACGCTCGTGGACCACAGCCAGGATGGCGTGTTCCTCACCCAGGAAGGCAACTACACCTACGTCAACAAGGCCTACGCCGACATGCTCGGTTACACGCCGACGGAGATGACCGGCACGCCGTACATGAACTTCATCGCGCCGGAGGACCGGACCTTCCTGGAGGAATTGTGGCGCAAGCGCCGCGCCGGCGAATGGGAAAAAAGCGCCTACGAGGTGCACCTGCTCAAGAAGGACCAGACCCGGATCCTCGCCTCGGTGCGTTCCGGCCCCATCACCCTGGACGGGCGCCTCTCCAGTACCGGCACCATCCGCGACATCACCGAGGAGCGCCGCGTGCAGCAGGCGCTGCTCTCCGC
The DNA here is from genome assembly GCA_050261675.1 of Bacillota bacterium. Classification (GTDB taxonomy): domain Bacteria; phylum Pseudomonadota; class Gammaproteobacteria; order Natronospirales; family REEB76; genus DASUBN01. Next base: position 33,127 of record JBLNDO010000054.1, on the reverse strand, counting down.
GGAACAGAAGTTCCGCGCCATCTTCGAGAATGCCGTCATCGGCATGTACCAGAGCACGCCGACGGGCCAGTACCTGAAGGCGAACCAGGCGCTGGCGGACATCTTCGGCTACGCCTCGCCCGAGACCATGATGTCCAGCGTCGCGAACATCAGCGCGCTCTACAAGAGCCCGGAGGAGCGCGTTCTCGTGAACACCGACCTAGAGCGGCATGGACGCGTGGCGGGCCGTGAGGTGGAAATGCGCAAGAAGGACGGCCAGAGCATCTGGGTCTCCCTGAGTGCGCGCGTGGTGCGAAATCCGGACGGCGCGGTCGCCTATTACGAGGGATCGTTGCAGGACGTCACCGGCCGCAAGCGCGTGGAAAGCGCGCTGCAGCGTTCCGAGCAGCGTTACCGCCTGCTGGTGGACCACAGCCAGGTCGGCGTGTTCATCAACGAGAACGGCTACTACACCTACGTGAACCACGCCTTCGCCGCCATGCTCGGCTATACCGAGGCGGAACTGACCGGCATGAGCTATCGGGACATCTTTCCCCCCGAGGATCTGGCGGCCGCGGACGAGCGCTTCCGGCGACGCCAGCGCGGCGAGGCGGTGCCCAACAACTACGAATCGGAACTGCTGCACAAGGACCGCAAGACGCGTCTCAGCGTCACCCACAGCATCGGCACCATCGACCAGGACGGACGCCGCTACATGATCGGCACGGTACGCGACGTGACCGAGCAGAAACGCTTCGAGGCGCAGTTGCGCCACAATGCCACCCACGATCCCCTGACCGGCCTTCCCAACCGCACCTTGTTCATCGAACGCCTTGCCAAGTCCATGGAACGCAGCCGCCCCAAGGACTCTCCCGGCTACGCCGTGCTGTTCATCGATCTCGACAGCTTCAAGGTGGTGAACGACAGCCTGGGTCACGCCGCCGGCGACGAACTGCTGGTGCAGGTGGCGCAGCGCCTGAAGAAATGCCTGGGCCCCTGGGACATCCTGGCGCGCCACGGCGGCGACGAGTTCACGGTGCTCGTGGGCCAGACCCAGGACACGGAGGACGCGGTGGTGCTCGCCGAGCATATCCTTGCCGAGCTCACCCACCCCATTCGCCTCGGCGACAACGAGATCTACACCAACGCCAGCATCGGCATCGCCCCGGGCCACATCGACTACACCTCCACCGAGGAACTGCTGCGGGACGCCGACACCGCCATGTACCGCGCCAAGGCGGCCGGCAAGGCGGGCTACGTGGTGTTCGACCAGGAAATGTATGCCCGCGCCCGCTCGCGACTGCGGGTCGAAACCGAGATACGCCAGGCGCTCGACAACGGCGAATTCCGCGTCCACTACCAGCCCATCGTCACGCTCGGCAACGGACGGCTGCTGGGTTTCGAGGCGCTCCTGCGCTGGCAGCACCCGCTGCGCGGCATCCTGGGCCCGGACCAGTTCCTGCACGTGGCGGAGGAAACCGGCCTCATCCTGCCCATCGGCTGGTGGCTCCTGGGCGAGGCCTGCCGCCAAGTGAAGGCCTGGCGCGGCGTCCACGCCCAGGCCCACGACCTGACGGTGGCCGTGAACCTGGCCCACAAGCAGTTCATGTACAGCGGGCTCACCCAAGAGGTGGCCGACGCGCTTCGCGAGAGCGGGCTCGATCCCGACGGCCTACATCTCGAGATCACCGAGACCGTCTTCCTGGAAAACCCCAAGGCCGCGGAGGCCACCCTGCGCCGGCTGCGGGCGCTGGGCGTCGCCCTGCACTTGGACGACTTCGGCACCGGTTTCTCGTCCCTGAACTACCTCTCGGCGCTGCCGCTCGACACCCTCAAGATCGACCGCAGCTTCGTGAGCGACGTGGCGGACAACCCCAAGCACGCGGCCGTGGTGCGCACCATCATCGAACTGGCGCGGGACTTGGGGATGAACACCATCGCCGAAGGGGTCGAATCGGAACAGCAGTGGCGGCTCCTGGACAGCCTGGGCTGCCGTTGCGCCCAGGGCTACCTGTTCGCTCCGGCCCTCGACCGCAAGCGCGTCGACAAGCTGTTCGACAAGGCGACGCTGGAACTGCTGCCGGGGAGCGGCGAACACGCGGACCCGGAAGGCCTGCCGCACGGCGGGCTGTTCAAGCGCACACGCGATTTCTTCCGCCGCGTTTAGCCTCGTAGAGTTTCTCGTCCGCCGCCGCGATCAGCGCGTCCACGTCATAGACCGGCGGCGCCGCCGCCACGCCGACGCTCAGGGTCACGGCGAGCCCCGGCTGCAACCGGGACCAATCGTAGTCCTCCACCTGCTTGCGGATCTTCTCGCATACCGCCCGGGCGTTCTCGTGGGTAGTCTCCGGGAAGCACAACAGGAATTCCTCCCCACCATAGCGGGCGATGATGTCGATGGAGCGGCACTGGGTGCGCAGGATGTTGGCGATGGTGCGCAGCACGTCGTCCCCCACCATGTGGGAGTGCTGGTCGTTGACCCCCTTGAAGCGGTCCACGTCCGCCATGGCCAGTGCGATCTGCCGGTTATAGCGCTGGGCGCGCTTGACCTCGAAGTCCAGGCGCCCATCCAGATAACGGCGGTTGTAGAGGCCGGTCAGGCCGTCCTCGCGGCTCTGGCGTTCGAGTTCGGAAGCCTGCTGCTGCAGGCGCCCCAGGAGTTCCTCTTTCTCGCGGTTGGCGCTGCGCAAGGATTCCGTGAGCGCGTGCAATTCGTCTTTCTGCAGCGCCAGATCGTGGGTGCGCTCCACCACCCGGTGCTCCAGCTCGTTGCGGCTCTTCTCCAGCTCTTCGAAAAGCCGTGCATTGGCGAGCGCCACCGCCACCTGGCCAGCGAAGGTCACCACCAGCTCGAAGTGTGCGTCCGTGAACATGTAGGGCACGTAGCCCTGCACGGAAAGCACCCCCAGCACCCGTTCGCGGTAGGTCACGGGCACGGCGATGAACGACTGGGTCTGGGGGGTGTCGCCGATGTGGATCATCATGCTCTTGAATTCGCTCTCGTCCGTGCTCCAGTCGCGGATGAAGATCGGCTTGTTGTTGGTCACCACCCAGCTCAGCACGCCCTCGCCCAGGCGCCGCGTCCGCGTCGCCTGCCGCCCCTGCCGGTTGTGGTGCAAGCGGATGTCCAGCTCGCGGGATTCCTCCGAGTACAGAGCCAGCATGAAGGAATCGAACTCCAGGAGGTTCTTGCTCTCCCGGAAAATGAGTTCCATGAGATCGTCCAGCACCAGCGACCCGCTCACGGCGCGGCCCACCCGGTTCACCGCCACGAGTTCGTCCACCTTGGTTTCGAGTTCGCGGCGCGTCTCCGCGAAACTCTTGACGATGAGAATGATGAGCGCCAGCACCACCAGGAACAGCACGAACACCGGCGTGTCCAGGCGGTTGTAGACGATGGCGGTGAACACCGCGAGCGGCACCGCGGCGATGTCCACGGCGGCGCTGAACAGGCCGAAGGCCTTGCGCCAGTCGTAGTTCTCCATCCAGGCGATCACCGCCACGAAGCACATGTTCAGTCCCTGCATAAACAGCGACAGGATCAGAATCAGGATGCCGTCATGCAGGTCGAGTTGCATTAGCGGCAGGTGGCCGCCGAAGTACTGGTACAGGCCGCCGGTGACGAGCACCAGGATGATGATCATCCCCGAGTTGTGGAAGGCGCGGAGCAGCGTGAGCCGGAGACTCTGGCCGCGGTTCAGGCCCCAGGGCAGAAACGGCCAGACCACAGAGGAGATGCCGGCGATCCAGGCGGCCTGCAGGGTGCCGAAGATGAGGATGCTCGAGACCTGCACCACCCGGTCCAGGGAGACATGCCCCACGTGCGGAGCCGGGAAGCCGAACAGCACCACGACGATGCCGAACAGGGTGAAGCCCACCACCGCCGCGACGTTGGTCACCTGCAACTCGCTGCGGGCCGAGAGATAGACGAGCAGGCCGAAGCCGGCGAACGCCAGCAATGTCGCGTAAACCACCGAGAGTTGGCGCGCGTTCTTCATGTGGGCTGTGAACTTCCTGCTGTCAGTCCATGTGTTACACGTGGCCCGAATACGACGCAACACATTGTTTGTACACGAAGTAATGTGTCCTTTCGGTGACCAAAATACACCGTGCTAGACTGCCTTCGAACCTGCGAGGTAGATCTTATGTCCCTTGATTCCAAAGGTTTTTTTAGCCAGCGGCTGGTTATGTGGCTGGCCTTCGCCTGCCTCATCCTGGCGGGCTGCTCCCCCCGCATTTACACCGAACAGGACGACCAGGCCCGCTTCGACGGTTTCCACAGCTACGCCTGGCTCTCGCCGCCGCCGGGCAAGGTCCGAGACCCCATCCTGGACAGCCAGATCCTCGAGGGCCGGGTACGCCGGGCGGTGGAGGGCGAGCTTAACGGCCGCGGCTACAGCCAGGTGCAACCGGACGCGGGTCCGGACTTCCTGGTGACCTACCATACGGCCAGCAAGCAGAAGATCGAAAGCAGCGGCGCGAACTTCAGCTTCGGCGTGGTGGACGCGTTCCCGGGCGCCTTCGGCGCCGTGGCCGTGCCGGTGGGTCCGAACGTGGAGAGCCGCGACGAAGGCACGCTCATGGTGGACATCATCGACGGCAAGACCAAGCGCCTGGTATGGCGCGGCTGGACCAAGGGCTGGCTGAGCCCGGACAACTACAGCCAGGACGCGGTGAATTCCGCCATCAAGCAGATCCTGGACAAGTCCCCCCTGCACTGAGCGCGGAGCGTATGCTCGGGCGATGACGCCGCCACGCCTCATCGCGCACGTGGACATGGACGCGTTCTACGCGTCCGTGGAACAGCTCGACAACCCCGCCTTCAAGGGCAAGCCGGTGATCGTCGGCGGCCTCGGCCGGCGCAGCGTGGTGAGCGCCGCGAGCTACGAGGCGCGCAAGTTCGGCGTGCGCTCCGCCATGCCCATGTACGAGGCGCGCCGCCGCTGCCCCGAGGGCGTCTATATCCAGGTGCGCATGTCCCGCTACAAGGAAGCCTCTGAGCAGGTGTTCCGAGTATTCGCGACATTCACGCCGACGATCCAGGGCCTCTCCCTCGACGAGGCCTTCCTGGACCTCACCGGCGCGTTGGGCAGCGATGACCCCGCAGCCTTGGGCCGGAAGATCAAGGCGGACATCCGCGCCGCCACCGGCCTCGCCGCCTCCATCGGCTTGGCGCCCAACAAGCTCGTGGCCAAGATCGCTTCACAGCAGTGCAAACCGGATGGGCTCCTGTGGGTGCGGCCGGAGGAGGTGCAGGCCACGCTCGATCCCCTGCCGGTGACGGCCATGTGGGGCATCGGACCCCGTACCGGCGAAGCGCTCGCCAAGGCCAGGCTCGCGACCATCCGTGACCTCAGGCTGGCTCCGGACGCCATGCTGAAGGCGCTGTTCGGCAACCAGGCCTTGCACTACCGGGCGCTGGCGGAAGGCCGCGACGAACGGCCCGTGGACGAGAGCGGCGGCGAGCGTTCCGTGAGCCAGGAAACCACCTTCGAGCAGGATCTCGTTTACATGGACGAACTCGAGCCCATCCTGCGCGGCCTGACCGAGGACCTCTGTCGAATCCTCCGCAAGGAGAACCTCCGGCCCCACACACTGGTGCTGAAACTCCGGGAAACAGACTTCAGCCGCCACACCCGCCAGCGCCGCTTCACGCCCCCGGATGCGAGCTTCGACGCGCTGTTTCCCATCGCCCGTTCGCTGCTGGCCCGCTGGCAGGAGGAGCACCCCGGCCGTGCGCTCCGGCTCATCGGCGTGGGCGCGAAGGATTTCGCCCACGATGCCCAGCCGGACCTCTTCGACGAGGGCCGGGCGCGGCGGGAGCGCCTGGAAGCCGCCTCCGATGCGGTACGTGACCGCTTCGGGGAAGCGAGCCTGAAACGCGGCCTACCCCGGGACGAAGGCTGAATCCCTCGGGTAAACACCCGAGGCCCGGGATTGAGGCATGATGTAGGGCCATGTACGCCAGTTACTTCGGGCTCAGCGACAACCCGTTCGCCATCACCCCCGACCCGCGCTACCTGTTCCTGTCGGCGCGGCACACGGAGGCCCTGGCGCACCTCCTGTACGGCGTCACCGAAAGCGGCGGCTTCATCCAGCTGACGGGCGAGGTGGGCACCGGCAAGACCACCCTGGTGCGCACCCTCCTGGAAAAACTGCCGGACAACGTCGACGCCGTGCTCGTCATCAACCCGCGCGTCACGGTGTTGGAGTTCCTGCGCAGCATCTGCCGCGAGATCGACATCCCCTGGAAGCCCGCCCACACCCCCCAGGACCTGATCGACGCCCTGAACGCCCGGCTCCTGGACGCCCACGCGAAAGGGCGCCGGGTGGTGCTCATCATCGACGAGGCCCAGGGGCTGGCCGCCGAGGTGCTGGAGCAGGTGCGCCTGCTCACCAACCTCGAAACCCGCGAGCAGAAGCTCCTGCAAATCATCCTGGTGGGCCAGCCGGAGCTGCGTGACATGCTGGCCCGTAACGAGCTACGGCAGCTCGCCCAGCGCATCACGGGCCGCTACCACCTGACGCCGCTGTCCTCCTCCGAAAGCCGCGCCTACGTGAACCACCGGCTCACGGTGTCGGGCGCCATGGCGCCCATCTTCACGAGTTCCGCCCTGCGTACCCTGCAGCGCATGACCCGCGGCATCCCGCGGCTCATCAACATCATCTGCGACCGGGCGCTGCTGGGCGCCTACACCCACGAGATGCGCCAAGTGGACGCGGGCCTGGTGAGGCGTGCAGCTAAGGAAGTATTGGGTGAAACACAAGGTGCGCGCCGCCCTTGGCTGCGCACCGCACTCATAACTGGAGGTGTAATCACAGTGCTGGTGGTGGGTGCATTGAGCGGTTTGATCTGGAACGTCACGATTTATGCCGACAGAGTCGTGCCTGTCACAAAAAACGTCACTAAGCCCGCAGTGGCTAAACCAACGCCGCCAGACCTAGCCGCCTGGCTCGCGGATCCCGCCCATCCCGCCGACACCGACACCGCCTTTGGCACCCTCTTCGGCCTCTGGGGCGGGCAATATTCCCCGGCGGGCAGCGGCAGCGGCTGCCGTGAGGCGCCGGACACGGGGTTGCGCTGCCTCTACCGCCGCGGTACCTGGAACAATCTCCGCAGTTACGGCCTGCCGGCCATCGTCACCCTCACGGACGCCCAGGGCGGCGCGCACCAATTAGTGGTGACGCAGCTGGACGACAGCAGCGTGACGCTGCGCGCCGGCGGCATGAGCGCGCGCTTCCCCATCTCCCAGGTGGAGCCCCTGTGGTACGGCGAGTACCTGATCCTGTGGCGGCCCGACGCGCGCGCGCCGGACCCGCTCCAGCCCGGCATGGTGGGCACCGGCGTCGCCTGGCTGCGCAGCCGGCTCGCGGAACTCGAGCACGTGACGGACACCGGTTCCACCAGCTACGACGACTCCCTCGCCGCCATGGTGCGGCGCTTCCAGACGGACGAGCACATGAAGGTGGACGGTATCGCCGGCGAAGAAACCCTGGTGCACCTGTCCGCGGCGCTGCCGGCCCCCGGCACGCCGCTGCTCGACGGTGGGCGCTGACATGTCGTTGATCCTCGACGCCCTGAAGAAATCCGAGCGCACCCGTCAGCAGAGCCTCACCGGACAGCTGGGCGCGGGGGAGATGCCGTCCCCGCGCACGCGGCTCGCCGTACCCTGGGTGACGCTGCTCGGCCTGCTGCTGCTGGTGAACGCCGTGGTCTTGGGGGTGCTGTTCTTCGGCGGTCGCCCCGCGGCGGAGGCGCCGCCGGTGGCGGCCGCTTCCCCGTCTCCGGCCCCACCCCCGCCGGCCTACCACCCGAGGGTGCGCCCGCTCTCCGAAGAGGTCGGTGCGCCTCCCGTCAACGTCGCTCCGGCCACACCCGCTTCGCCGGCGCCGCCGGACGCCGCCGCGCAGGCACCGGAACCGCCGCAGCCCGAGCTTGCCACCAACGCCGCGGCGCTGCCGACCTTCGCCGCCCTCACACCCGAACAACGCCAGGGGCTGCCCGAGCTGCATCTCGACGTACATGGCTACGCCGAGAAACCCGCGGACCGCTTCGTGGTGATCAACCTGAAGCGTTATCGCATCGGCGAGGTGCTGGCCGAGGGACCCACGATCAGGGACATCATCCCCGAGGGTGCGGTGCTGGAATACCACGGCACCGTCTTCCTCCTGCCCGCCACGTGAATCCGGCGCCGCTCGCGAGAACCGAGGCCGTCGCCATCGCTTACGTGGATGGGGTGCGCCTGAGGCGCGCGCTCTCCGCCGGCATCCGCCACGTCATCGCCCGCCAGGACCACCTGAACGCCATCAACGTGTTCCCCGTGCCGGACGGCGACACCGGCACCAACATCGCCTTCACGCTGCGCTCGGTGCTCACGGCCATGGACGACAACCTGCACCGTGAGGCCGGCCACATGCTCGAGGTGGTGGCCTCCGCCGCCCTGGACGGCGCCCGCGGCAACTCCGGCGCCATCTTCGCGCAGTTCTTCCAGGGGCTTTCTGAGAAATCCAGCGGCTCCGAGGTCCTCAGCCCGGCCCATTTCGTAGAAGCCGTGCATCACGGCGCCGCCTCGGCACGCGGGGCCCTCACCCAGCCGAAGGAAGGCACGCTGCTCACGGTGCTCACGGATTTCGCCTCGGCCCTGCGCGAACGCCTCGCCCGCGAACCCGGGGCGGATGTACAGGTTCTGATGCACTGCGGCCTGGAGCGCGCCCGCCGGTCCCTGGCAAACACGCCGAACCAGCTCGAAGTCCTGAAGAAAGCCGGCGTGGTGGACGCCGGCGCCCAGGGCTTCGTGGACCTGGTGCAGGGGGTGGTGGAATTCCTGGAAGCCGGAGACCTGGAAGAACTGCCGGCGGACGCGCCGCTGCCGGCCGAGACCCATCCCAAGGACCTGGAGATGGACAAGGAATACCGCTACTGCACGGAATGCCTCATCGAGGGCGAAGCACTCGACCGTGCCGCACTCAGCGCCGAACTCTCCGCCGTGGGCGGCAGCCTGGTGGTGGCGGGTGGCGCCCGCAAGCTCCGGGTGCACGTGCACCTCAAGACGCCGGACCTCTTGTTCCGCATCGCGGCGCGCCACGGCAAGGTCTCCGGGGAAAAGGCCGACGACATGTGGCGCCAGGCGCGCATCGCCGGCAAACGCCTGGCGCGGCCCGCGGTGGTCACCGATTCCGGCGCGGACATCCCGGAAAGCCTGCGCGACGCGCTAGACATCCACATGGTACCGGTGCGGGTGCACTTCGGCGAGCACGCCTATCTCGACAAGGTCTCTCTCAAGACCGCGGATTTCTACCGCGAACTGCGGGAAAACCCGCATCACCCCAAGACCTCGCAACCGCCACCCGGGGATTTCCGCCGCGAGTTCAGCTTCCTCGGGAGCCACTACGAGGCGGTGCTCTACCTCGGACTCACCTCCCGGGCGAGCGGCACTTTCCAGGCAGGCGCGTCCGCCGCGGCGCGCACCGACGACGCTTCGGTCAGGGTGCTGGACACCCGCACCGTGTCCTGCGGCCAGGGGCTGCTCGCGGTGTACGCCGCCGAGTGTGCGCTCGCCGGTCTCGACGCCGCGAGAATCCTCGCCGCGGTAGAGGCCATCATGCCCCGCACGCGCACCTGGGGCCTCATCCCGGACCTCACCTCCGCGGTGCGCGGCGGCCGCGTACCGCGCTCGAAGAAACTCGTCGCCGACCTCCTGCACGTGACGCCCCTGCTCACCGCGCTCCCGGACGGCCGGGTGAAATCCTGCGGCGCCCTCTTGGGCCGCCGCGCCCTGCCCGCGAAGTTCGCACGCTACGTAGCGCGACGGGCCCCGGACGGCGGGCACCACCGTCTGCTGGTGGGCCATTGCGCCGCACCCGAAGCGGCGGAGACGTTGCTCTTCGAGCTCAAGCGTCTCCTTCCGGATGTGGAATCGGCCCACATGACCGAGGTGGGCCCGGCGCTCGGCGCACACGCGGGCTTGGGCGCCCTGGTGGTGAGCGTGCAAGCTTACTCCCCGCCTCCCACTCCCTAGACCGTTTCCGTCCCGATCCTTGAAGGGGGATCTCATGCGCATACCCAGCCTCGTCCTGTCCTTGTCGTTTTCGTTGCCGGCGCTGGTCTTGGCCGCAGACGCGCCGCCGTTCAGCGAAACCAACATCCGCACCACCATCCAGACGCTTTCCTCCGATGCCTACGGCGGCCGGGCCCCGGGCAGCGCAGGCGAAGAACTCACCACCACCTACATCGCAGCGCGCTTCAAGGAGTACGGCCTCGCTCCGGGCGATGGGGCGTCGTATCTGCAGGCGGTGCCCCTGAAGCAGATCACCGCCGACCCTGCCGCCCATCTCGACGTCGCCGGCGGCCCTGCGCCCCTGAGTTTCAGCTACGCCGATGACATGGTGGTGAGTACGCCGCGCACGGAGACCATGGTGTCCCTCAAGGACAGCCCGCTGGTGTTCGCGGGTTACGGCGTCGTCGCTCCCGAATACCACTGGAACGATTACGCTGGTGTTAACGTGAAGGGCAAGACCCTGGTGGTGCTGGTGAACGATCCCGGCCACGCGGATGCGAAGCTCTTCGACGGCAAGGCCATGACCTACTACGGGCGCTGGACCTACAAGTACGAAGAGGCGGCGCGCCAGGGTGCGGCCGGCATCCTCATCGTCCACGACACCGAGCCCGCGGGTTATCCCTGGGAGGTGGTGCGCGGCAGCTGGACTGGCCCTCTGGAGGAGTTGCCGCCGGGGAAGGAATACCAGCCGGCCATCCAGGGCTGGATCACTCGCGACGCCGCGGAGAAACTCTTCGCAGCTGCCGGACTCAAGTTCGCGGACCTGGCCGCCGCCGCGGCCAAGCCCGGTTTCAAGGCCGTGCCCATGAAACTCACGGCCTCCATCGCGCTGCACAACAGCGTGAAGGACGTCGTCTCCCACAACGTGATCGGGCTCGTCAAAGGCAGCGAGCATCCGGGAGACGTGGTGGTCTACACCGCCCACTGGGACCACCTGGGGCAGCGCACGGGCCCCGGCGGCAAGACCGAGATCTTCCACGGCGCCGTGGACAACGGCTCCGGGATCGCCGGCTTGCTCGAGATTGCCCGCGTCATGGCGCAATCGAAGCCCCAACGCAGCGTGCTGTTCATCGCCACCACCTCCGAGGAGCAGAACCTCCTCGGCGCCGGTTACTACGTGCAACATCCGCTGTTCCCGCTGGCGCACACCGTGGCGGACCTGAACATGGACGTCCTGGACACCTTCGGCAAGACCCGCGACCTCACCGTGCGCGGGCGCTTCATGTCGGGCGTGGACGACGTCCTGGCCGCCCAGGCGAAGACGCAAGGCCTCACGCTCTCCCAGGACTCGCAGCCGGAGAAGGGCTATTACTTCCGCGCCGACCACTTCGAATTCGCCAAGGCGGGCGTGCCCTCCTTGAGCATCGCCCTCGGCACCGACTACCTGGACCGGCCCACGGGTTGGGGCCTGGAGCAGCAGCGGGCCTACACCAGCCAGCGCTACCACAAGCCCGCGGACGTCTACGACCCCCGTTGGGACCTCGCAGGCATGCTGCAGCAGCTGCAGGTGATGTACGGCACTGGACTGAGTCTCGCCGACGGCGACACCTGGCCGGACTGGAAGACGAGCACGCCTTTCAAGGTAAAACGGGACGCGGAACGGCCGGGAAAGCCCTGATTTCGTGTGCATAGCATTGGGGCGGCGGGAACCCCGCCGCCCCAATGCCTGTCCCGACCTGCCCTTGGCGAGTAGAATTCGGAGCATCGGGCGGCCGGGTCTGCCGTCCGCACCATTCCTATAACGTTCCGTCCATGCAAATCCTCATCGTCGACCATTCCAAGGTGGTGCGCACCGTCTGGAACAAGATGGTCGCGGATCTCGGCCACCAGAGCCTGACGGTCTCCAGCGCCGAGGAGGCCATGGAGAAGCTCGGCAGCCAGGAGGTGGAATTCATCTGCGCCTCCCTGTCGCTGCCGGGCGCCAACGGCATCTCCCTGTGCCGCCAAGTCCGCGCGCTTCCGAAGCACCACAAGACGCCGTTCATCCTGCTCACCTCCACCCAGGACAAGACCCTGCGCCAGGAGGCCTTCGAGGCGGGCGTGACCGAGATCCAGGAGAAGATGGACAAGGAACAGCTGGAGGCGCGCCTCAAGCAGTACCTGAGCGAGGAACAGCAGACCCTAACCGGCCACGTGCTCTATATCGAGGATAGCATGGTGGCGGCGCACATCATGATCAAGATCCTCCGCCACATGGGTCTGCAGGTGGACCACTTCCGCAGCGCGGACGAAGCGCTCGCCGCCTTCGAGAAGCATGACTACGACCTCATCGTGAGCGACATCCTCCTCGAGGGCGCCATGAGCGGCGTGGGTCTCGTCAACCGCGTGCGCAGCTACCTCTCCGACAAGCGCCGTGTGCCCATCCTCGCGCTCTCCGGCATGGACGAGACGTCGCGGCGCATCGAGCTCTTCCGCCTGGGGGTCAACGACTACATCGCCAAGCCGCCGGTGGAGGAGGAAGTGCGCGCGCGGGTGCGCAATCTCATCATCAGCAAGCAGCTCTTCGACCGGGTGCAGGCGCAATCGCGCCAGCTCTACCAGATGGCGATGCAGGACCCGCTTACCAATCTCTACAACCGCACCGGCCTCATGGAGTTCGCGTCCAAACTGTTCAGCGAGGCATCCGGCTACGACACGCCGCTGAGCCTGCTCATCATCGACCTGGACCACTTCAAGAACATCAACGATACCCACGGGCACACCGCCGGCGACAACGTGCTGGCGAAGGTGGGAACCATGCTGAAACAGTCCGGTGGCGAGGGGGATGTGGCGGCGCGGGTGGGTGGCGAGGAGTTCGTGGTGATCCTGAACGCTTGCGGGGTGGAGGAAGCCACGCGCCGTGCCGAGAAGATCCGCAAGGACGTGGAGTCCCTGAAACCGGACGGCATTCAGGTGACCGCGAGCATCGGCGTCACTTCCCGCCCCCTCGGCAAGGACGTGAAATTCGACGACCTCTTCAAGGTGGCGGACCGCGCCGTCTATGAAGCCAAGGATCAGGGCCGCAACCGCGTGGTCACGATGCTCTATAGTTGAGCCCCCTCCTCCTCCCCGGAGCGCCGATGTCCTCCAAGCACGAGCATTTTGAGACCGCCTGCGTGCATGCAGGCCGGCAGGTGGACACCGCCACCGGCGCGGTGGCCCCACCCATCCACCTGTCCACCACCTTCGAACGTACCCCGGATTACGCCGCCGAGGGCTATATCTACAGCCGCAGCGACAATCCCAACCGCAACCAGCTCGAGACCTGCCTCGCGGCCCTGGAGGGCGGCGCCGGGGCGATCGCCTTCTCCTCCGGCAGCGCGGCCGCCTCGGCCGTGTTCCAGTCCCTGAAGCCCGGCGACCACGTCGTCTGCAGCCGCGACGCCTACCATGGGGTGCTGCGCATCCTCAGGGAGGTCATGACCGGCTGGGAGCTCAAAGTGAGTTACGTGGACTCCACGGACCTCGCTGCCGTGAAAGCGGCTCTCACGCCTGCCACACGCCTCGTCTGGGTGGAAAGCCCCTCGAACCCGCTGCTCAAGATCACCGACATCGCCGCCGTCGCGGAACTCGCCCACAAAGCCAAGGCGCTCGCCGTCTGCGACAGCACCTTCGCCACCCCCGCGCTGCAGAATCCCCTGGCTCTCGGCATGGACCTCGTCATGCACAGCGCCACCAAGTACCTGGGCGGCCACAGCGATGTTCTGGGCGGAGCGCTGGTGCTGCGCGAAACCGGCCCCTGGACGGAACGGCTGCGCTTCCTGCAGGGGACCCTGGGCGCCGTCCCCAGCCCCTTCGACAGCTGGCTCATCCTGCGCGGCACCGCCACGCTCACCGTGCGCCTGAAGGCCCAGTGCGAGAACGCCCTGGCTCTCGCGCGTCACCTGGAGAAACACCCCAAGGTGGAACAGGTCTTCCATCCGGGCCTGGAGTCCCACCCCGGGCACGCGCTGGCTGCACGCCAGATGCGGTATTTCGGCGCCATGCTGTCCTTCTGCGTCCGCGGCGGCGAAGGGGCCGCGGTGCGCGCCGCCTCGCGGGTGAAACTTTTCACCCGCGCCACCAGTCTAGGGGGGGTGGAAAGCCTCATCGAACACCGGGCATCGGTGGAGGGGCCGGAAAGTACCACTCCCAAGAACCTGTTGCGCCTCTCCGCCGGCCTCGAGCACGCCGCCGACCTAATCAACGACATCGACCAGGCCCTGGCCTGAAACCTCAGAATCCATAAACAAGGAAATCCCATGGCACAGCGCATCCTTGCCCTCCTCGCCAGCGCCCTGCTGGCCCTGCCGGCCCTGGCCGGCACCGGCGCCAGTGGCGGAGTGACCCTCGAGCAGATCATGGCCGCCCGCGACTGGATCGGAAACATGCCGGAAGGCGGCTATTGGAGCGACGACAGCAAGAGCGTGTTTTATTCTGTGAAGCGCGACGGTAACCCGCTTCACGACCTCTATTCGGTGGACGCGGCCGGCGGCAGCGCCCACAAACTCACCGACGCGGAGCTGCCGTCCGCCTCGTCACCGGACGGTAGCTTCAACCTGGCCCACACCCTCAAGGTATTCGTGCGCGACGACAACCTGTTCGTGCGCAACCTCGCCACCGGAAGCCTACGGCAGCTGACGCGCTACAACGGCAAGAAGGAGAACCCAAGTTTCATGGCGGACGGTTCCCACATCCAGTGGCACGAAGGCAACGACATCTATCTCTATGATCTGGACACGGGCATGACCTCGCTGTCGGCGGACGTGCGCCTCATGGACGATCCCGCCAAGGCCCACCCGCCGCAGAACTACCTGGAAGCCGAGCAACCACGCCTGTTCCAGGAACTGGCCGACAAGGCAGTGAACAAGCTGGCCCAGACCGACCAGCGGAACGCGCGTCAGGGCGCGGATCCCTCCCATGTCGCGGCGCCCTTCTATCTCGGCGGCGGCTTCAGCATCGCCCAGAGCGTGCTTTCCCCCAACGGCCGTTGGCTGGTGCTCGTGACTCAGCCCAAGGACTACTCCGACGGCGCGCCCGGCATCATGCCCAACTACATCACCGACAGCGGCTATGTGGAGACCAGCAAGGAACACACCTACGTGGGCCTGAATCCGCCTGCGGCGCAGCAGGTGAAGGTACTGGACCTGCAGAGCCACTCGGTTTTCGACCTGGACCTGACGCAGCTGCCGGGCACCAAGGAGGATCCCTTGGCCGCGCTGCGCAAGACCGCCGTGGATTGGGACGTGCAGCACGGCATGGACCGCAAGACGGCCGAGGACTCGGTGAAGGCGCCTGCGGTGCGCGAGCTGTCGGTGAACGGCGTCGCCTTCAGCGACGACGGCAACGGCCTCGCCCTGCAGTTCATCGCCAATGATTTCAAGGACCGCTGGCTCGCCACCGTGGATTTCGCCAAGAAAGTGCTCGTCACCCAGGAGCACCTCACCAATCCCGCCTGGGTCAACTGGACCTTCAACGACTTCGGCTGGATGCACGACAACCACAGTCTCTGGTACCAGTCCGAGGCCAGCGGTTATTCGCACCTCTACCTCAAGGATCAGAATGCTAAAACCGCGCGCCAACTCACCCATGGCGACTTCGAAATCAACTCCGGCATCTTCCTCACCCATGACGACGCTTACTTCTATGTGAGCGCCAATAAGCCCGCTCCCGGCACTTGGGAAATCTACCGGGTGGACGCCAAGAGCGGCGCCATGGACGCCGTGACGGGTCTCGGCGGCCTGAACGGCGCGCAGCCTGCCATGCACGAAGGCGAGAGCTTCCTGCTCTCTCCCGACGAATCCAAGCTGCTCGTCTACCACTCCACGAGCGTGCGCCCGCCGGAAATCTACGTGGTGGATGCCGCCCCCAACGGCAAGGCGGTGCAGGTGACCCACCAGGTGACGGGCGCGTTCACGGGCATCGATTGGACGGTGCCGCAGATCGTGCAGGTGCCTTCCACCCACCAGTCACGACCCATCTATGCGCGGCTGTACCTGCCGAAGAACTATTCGGTCGCCAAGAGCTACCCAGCCATCGTGTTCATCCACGGCGCCGGCTATCTGCAGGACGCCCACACCGGCTGGTCCTATTACTGGCACGAACTGCTGTTCGACACCTTCCTCACCCAGCACGGCTACATCGTGATGGACATGGACTACCGGGGCTCCGCGGGCTACGGCAGCGCCTGGCGCACTGCCATCTACCGGCAGATGGGGCATCCGGAGGTGGAGGACATCACGGACGGCGCCCACTGGCTGGAACAGACCTATCACGCCGATCCCAAGCGCCTCGGCGAATGGGGCGGTTCCTACGGCGGCTTCATGACCTACATGATGATGTTCCGCCAGCCGGACCTCTTCCAGGCGGGTGCGGCGCTCCGCCCCGTGGGGGACTGGGCGGACTACAACGACGGCTACACGGCCGCTATCCTCAACCGCCCCAACGTGGATCCGCAGGCCTACTTCGACAGCTCGCCCATCAATTACGCGGGCCAATTGAAGAACCACCTGCTCATCATGCAGGGCATGGAGGATGACAACGTGTTCTTCATCGACACGGTCCACATGACTCAGAAGCTCATCGAACTGCGCAACCCGAACTTCGACGTGATGTTCTATCCCGTGGAGCACCACGACTTCCACACGCCGGCCGGGTGGCTGGACGAGTACCGCCGCATCTGGCGGGAGTTCGACACCTACGTGGACCCGCAGTAAGCGGGTAACCGGGAGACTGCTAAGATTGACCCCGCCATCCGGCGGGGTCATTTTTTATGACGCAAAACTTCGAGAACCCGGACGATTGTGTCGAGGCGATCCTCTCGCGCGTCGGCAAGAATCTCGTGGTGGGCACGCCGCTCGGCATCGGCAAGCCCAACCACCTCCTGAATGCGCTCTACCAGCGCGTGGCCTCCGACCGCTCGCTGCACCTGCGCCTCGTCACCGCCCTCTCCCTGGAGCGCCCCGCCGGCAAGAGCGAACTGGAGCGGCGCTTCCTGGAGCCCTTCGTGGCGCGGGTGTTCGGCGACTACCCGGAACTCGAGTACATGCGCGCGCTCAGGAGCGGCAAGCTGGCGCCGAACGTGGAGCTCTCGGAGTTCTATTTCAAGTCCGGCGCCATGCTGGGCGTGCCCTCGGCGCAGCAGGATTACATCAGCACCAACTACACCCACGTGGCGCGCGACATGCTCGCCGCCGGCGCCAACGTGGTGTTGCAGGCGGTGGCCCGGCTACCGGGCCCGCGCTACAGCCTCGCCTCGAACCCGGACGTGACGCTCGACATCATGCCGGGCTTAAGAGAGGCAGAAAGGGCCGGGCGACCCGTGGCGGTGGCCGGCATGGTAAACCGCAGCCTGCCCTTCATGTACGGCGATGCGGAAGTGGCGCCGGAGTTCTTCGATTTCATGGTGGATGCCCCGGCCCTCAACCACCACCTTTTCGTGGTGCCGAACACCCCCATTGATCCCGCCGCCCACATAATCGGCCTGTACGCCAGCGCGCTCATCCGTGACGGCGGCACCGTGCAGGTGGGTATCGGCTCCCTGGGCGACGCCTGCATTTACGCCACGCAACTGCGCCACGCGGACAATGCCCGCTACCGCGAAGCCCTGGAGAGGACCGGGGCGCTCGCCGGCTTCTCTCCCGCCATCGAGACCATGGGCGGCCTCGAACCCTACACCCAGGGCCTGTACGCGGGTAGCGAGATGTTCGGCGACGGCCTGATGCATCTCTACGAAGCCGGCATCCTAAAGCGGCGCGTCTACGACCACGCGGGGCTGCAGTCGCTCCTGAACGCGGGCACCATCTCCGAGAGTGTCGGGCCGGAAACGCTTGCGGCGTTGCAGGACGCCGGTCTCATCCAGCCAAGACTCACCCCCGGCGACGTCGAATTCCTGAAACGTTTCGGCATCCTCCACCCCGACGTGCACTTGGACGGCGGCGGCCTCGTCATGCCGGACGGCACGCGTGTGTCCCCCGACCTCCACGACAAGGCGGCATTCAGGACGCTGGTCGGGAGCGGCCTCGGGGCGCGGCTTTCCCGCGGCGTGCTGGTGCACGGCGCCTTCTTCCTTGGGAGCCAGTGGTTCTATGATGCGCTCCACGCCATGCCCGAACCGGAGCGGCGCCTGTTCGCCATGGAGGCTGTATCCACGGTGAACGAGCTCTTCAGCAATCTGGAGCTGGAGAAGTTGCAGCACCGCCACGCCCGCTTCCTCAACATCTGCATGAAGATGACGCTGCTGGGATCGGCCGTCTCCGACGCCTTGGACGACGGTCGCGTGGTAAGCGGCGTGGGCGGCCAGTACAACTTCGTGGCCATGGCCCACGCCCTGAAACAGGCGCGCTCCATCCTGATGTTGCGCAGCACCCACCGCTCCCACGGGCGCCTCGAATCCAACATCGTCTGGGAATACGCCCACTGCACCATCCCGCGGCACCTGCGGGACGTGGTGGTGACGGAGTATGGCATCGCAGACCTGCGCGGCAAGTCTGACCGGGAGGTGATCGCGGCGCTGCTCAATGTGGCCGACTCGCGCTTTCAGCCGCAGCTTCTCGCCGAAGCCAAGCGCGCCCGCAAGCTGCCGGCAGACTACGCCATCCCCGAGGCATTCCACCGCAACATCCCGGAGCGTCTCGCCGCCGGTCTTGCGCCTTTGCGCGCGCAGGGTCTTTTCCCGGATTTTCCATTCGGCCACGAGTTCACCCCGGAGGAGCTGAAACTCGGCAAGGCGTTGAAGCGCCTGCAGGCCGAGGGCGCGAAATCCACGGGCAAACTCCGGCTGCTGCTCGCGTTGCTCCATTCACCGCCCAAAGAAGCCGCGTTGTACCTGAAGCGCATGGGACTTAATGCGCCGCGCAGCTTCAAGGAACACGTTTTCGCACGGCTGGTGGGGGCCGCGCTCAAGGACAGCGCAGCGCTTTAACGATCCAAGACCCAGCCGGTGATGGCATAGCGTGGATGATCCGCCGCTTCGGCCACCTCGCTCACGAAATGCCAGGCGGGCACCCGGAACAGCGACAGACTGTTGAAGGCCGGATAGTAGGCCTCGAGCACACGGCCTTGGGCGTCGGTGAAGTGCAGCAGGCCGCCCCATTCCTCGCGCCAGTTGCGCGTCAGGTTGATGACGTAGGCGAGCTTGCGCGCAGGATTGGGGCCGTCGGTGTGGAGCTTCAGGAAGTCGCCGCGGTGGTAACGGGTCGCCTGGGCGTTCGCCTTGACGAGCCCGTCCATGTCGCTGATCCGCGCCATCAGGTCCAGGAATGGGTGTGAATTCAGAAATTCCACCACAAAGTGCAGCGCGAGGCCCGGATCGCGCCTTTCGAGGTAGGCGGTCACCATCATGTAAGTCCCGTAATGAAAGGCGAAGCCCCGCAACCCACAATTCCCGGCTTCGCGGCGGATGGCACTACGCCCGTTCGCATCGAACGCGGCCAACTGATTCGCCTGGAGCAGCATGGGATCGGCACCGAGCGTCGCCGTATAGGTAAGGCCCCAGGGCACCTCGGTATCCAGGCAGTGGTGGAGGCGCCGCGCCGCCGCGGGGTCCAGAAAATCGTGGATCAGTACCCGGCCGTCCCGGGCGAAGGCCGCCGCCGCCGCGCCCGCATCCAGGGCAGGGTTGAGCATCGCCCCCGGATCGGGAGCCGCTTGTCCACGGGCGCCGGCCCACGGCGCCGCCTTGCCGCCGCTTTGAATCACATGTCCCCCAACTAGGCCTACGTCTTCGGTAACGTGCGCAGGTCCGGGCTCGGGGAATACTTATACTCCGCTCGCGGCGAGAACCCAAACGCCGGGAGTTTTCAGCCCAGGCGGCGGCGGATAATCACGAGCGGCAGAAGCAGCAGGATGAGCGGCAGGCCGAACCCGCCGAGGAAACCGTGATGCCCGCTGCTCGCACCGAGGGTATTGGTTGCCACGGTAATCTTGACGGTGGCGATGTTGGAGAGCTTGATACCGTCTGTTACCTGGAACCGGAAACTGTCCTTGCCCGTGAATCCCTGCGCAGCCTGATATTGGAAGGAACCGTCGTTCGAACTGAATGAGAGCGCGCCGCCGATGGGGGAGGTCACCACACCATATATCAGCCCGTCGCCGTCCGGATCAAAGGCGATCATCTGCTGACTAAGGGGATCCTTGCCGTTTTGAATGAACAGGTTGTTGTTCCCCGCAACCGGCGCCTTGTCGGCTTTCACCACGCCGGTAATCTCCAACAGCACATTCAGGGTATCGCTGCCACCGTTCACCACCGCAATATCGGGTTGCTTGTCACCATTGAAATCGGCGACGGCGGTGGCGCGTGGGTCGATCTCAGTGGGATAGGCGGTGCTCAAGAACCCCGCCTGCCCATTGCCGAGGAGAATACTCACGGCGCTGCTGCCGGGGCACGTAACCACTACATCAGGGTTGCCGTCGTCGTTCATATCGACAAGGGTGAGGCTATTGGGGTTCGCGCAAGTGGGGAAATCCTGTGGCGTGGGGATGAAGAACCCGAACCGATTACCCTGAAAAACCACTAACTGGCTGTTGCTGTAATCCGCGATCAGGATATCCAGCTGGTTATCATTCTCGATATCGGCGAGCATCACTTTTACGCCGGTAGCGGAATAGAGATCGGTGCTCAATCCCTCCTTGTTGATGACCGGCTCGATAAGTCTGCCCTTGCCGTCGTTCTTCAACACCGCCACGTTGCCGCCCACGGTCACCACGTCCGGGAAGCCGTCGTGATTGATGTCGCCCACGGCGAGCGCGTTGATGGCGGTGCTGGCGCTGTATGGCACAGGGGCCTGGAAGCTGCCGTCGCCGTTACCGCGCAGCACGCTCACCTCGTTGATCACCTGATTGGCCGCGATCAGGTCGAGCTTGCCATCCTGGTCCATATCCGCCACGGCGAAATCCACCAGATTGGGACCGGCGGGGTAAGCCTTCATGGCCTGGAAGCTGCCGTTGCCGTTCCCCAGCATCACGCCGATGGTGTTGTCGCCGAAATTGCCGACCAGCAGGTCCGGCTTGCCGTCACGGTTCACGTCGGCGAGCTTCAGCGCCTGTGGGTGAGTGCCCACAGTGTAGGTGTGGGTCGGTGTGAACCCGCCGTGGCCATCGCCCAGCAGCACTTCCACGGTACCGTCCTCGGAATTCGCTACGATCAAATCCTGGTTGCCGTCGCCATCCAAGTCGCTGTTCATCACGGCTGAGGGTACATGTCCGAGCGCCACACTCAAGGGTGGATGGAACCTGCCGGTGCCATCGTTAACAAGAACCTGGATGAAGTCGCCGGACGGGTTGACCGCGACGATATCCGGCTTTCCATCGCCGTTAAGATCAGCAACACCAAAGGACTGGATGCCTGCGGCGAACCCAATGCCCTGTGCGGGATAGCTTCCCTGGAGGTGGAAAGTGTAGTCGCCGTTGCCGAAGAGCACGCTGACGGTGCCTTCGGCGAAGCTACCCGCCACGATATCCACGTTGCCGTCGCCGTCCACATCCGCGAGCGCCAGGTATCGGGTCTGCAGCGTGGAGCCGAGGAACCGCGGTACGCCGAAGGTGCCGTCGCCATTCCCCGGGAACAACATAAGCGCATATGTGCTGGCGCTGGAGATGGTACTGATCACATCCAGCTTACCATCGTGATTCACATCACCCACCACAGCCATCTGCAAGGCGGTAGTGGCGATAGGCGCATTCACGCGCGTGGTTTGCATCGGCTTGAACGTACCGTCGCCGTTGCCGAGCAGCATCCCGAGGGTACCATCGGTGGAATTCGTGACCAGAATGTCCGGCTTACCATCGCCGTTGAAATCGGCCACGTTGATGTCGTCGGGCCCCAGACCTACAGTGACTGTGGTCTGGGTCTGGAATGTCCCGTCGCCATTGCCGAGAAGGATGCTGACGGTGCCGTCATTGAAATTTGCTGCCAGAATGTCCGGCTTGCCGTCGCCATTGACGTCCGCCACGGTGACGAAAATAGGGTCGGCACCGACTGCATAATGCGGCGTAGCGGTGCCGGTCCCGGCCGAGGCTTCGGCGGAAGTCTGAGCGACGAATGTGCCGTCACCATTCCCAAGCAGCACGGATACGTCACTTGAGGTGAGGTTGGCGACGATGATGTCCGGCTTGCCGTCGCCGTTCACGTCAGCCACCGCGATAGCCTCGGGACCACCATCTGCGGCGTAATAATGGCCGGGCGATCTGAAGCTGCCATCCCCCCTGCCCAGATACACTGCGACTGAACCGTCGCTACCCAGTATCACGGCATCCTGTTTCCCGTCGCCGTTGACATCGGCCATCACCACGGCATCAGGCCCCACAAGGGCGCCGTACTGGGTGGTGCTTATCAGGCCGGCGGCGTGGGCAAAGCCGCAAGACATGAGGGCCGCCAGGCCCACGGCGATGCGGGGCAGGATGGATCTGAAATGCATGTGATTCCTCAAAACGCCGGGCGCTCCTCGCGGGTTCCCGCGGCCCGGCATTGGGTGGCAGCCGTCTGACTCAAAAGGGCGGTCATTATACCCTCGGGCCCCGGCGGCCGACGGCCGGAATTC
The DNA here is from genome assembly GCA_050261675.1 of Bacillota bacterium. GTDB lineage: Bacteria > Pseudomonadota > Gammaproteobacteria > Natronospirales > REEB76 > DASUBN01. The sequence goes on along the minus strand of JBLNDO010000054.1, from coordinate 10,593 downwards.
CGAGTTTAAACGCGCCGACGGGCCTTTGGTCTACGGCGCATCAACCGCCCGGTGCCGGCCAGAACGCACCGGCGGGGCCGGGGAACTCCACGGGGCTCTCGAAGCCGTCCGCCGAGACGCTGGAGACCCCGAAGTAATAGTCGTCGATGCTCACGTCCTCGAGCACATAGTGCTGCACGGGCCCCACGAAGCGCGCCTGGCTCCAGCGGGGCTCGTCCGTGAGGCGCCAATGGACGCGGTAGGCCGCGGCTCCGACCGCCGGCTTCCAGTCGAACACCGTATCCACGCCTCCCGACAGGTCGCCCACCGGGTCCGAGGCGATGCTCACGCCCGCGGGGGGCGCCGGCGCCCAGGCCATGGCCGCGAGGGTCACGGCGTTCATGGCCGTCACCTTGGCGAGGTAGGGGAAATCCACGCCCGATAGCACGTCGCCGTAGTGCACACCCTTCTCGGCGCGCACGTCCTGGTGCTGACGGGTGAAGTCCTCGTGGGATTCGGTGACCCGCAAAGCCGGGAAGCCGAGTGCGTTGAATGCCGTATGGTCACCGCCGCGGCCGTAGCGGTCGGTGCGGTAGACGAGCATCACGTGCCAGTTGGGTACGTACCGCTCGCCGAGCACCTGCATGTAGCGGGCCACGTTGCGCGAGGGCGAATCGATCTCGCCGCCATGGTAGCGCCGGTCAGACGCCTCCTTGGGCGACTCCAAGGCGCGTGTGCCCTCGGAGAACACGCGCACCATGGTGTCGTCCATGAGGCCGTCCTGGCCGCGCGGATTGCCCACGATATCGTTGTTGAGGTCCGCCTCCACCTGCCAGTGGTGGTCGGCGGCGTACTGGGCGATGAGCTTGCCGCCGAACAGGCCCTGTTCCTCGCCGCTGTCCACGGAATACACCACGCTCGCCGCGAACTTGTATTTGGAGAGCACCCGCGCCGTCTCGATCACCGCCGCCACGCCGGAGCCGTCGTCGTCCGCACCCGGGGCATCGGATTTAGCATCCATGGGGTCACTGACGCGGGAGTCGAGATGCGCGGTCATGACGATAAAGCGATCGGGATCGGTCGTTCCCTTCTGAATGGCCACAACGTCCATCACCTCGGCGCCCTCCTTGGGCAGGCGGTCGCCGCGGAAGGTCTGAAAAGGCGTGATGACCTGCAGGCAGCCGCCGCAGGCGTCGCTGATCTGCTGGAAGCGTGACTGCACCCAGCGCCGCGCGGCGCCGATGCCGCGCTTGTCAGAAGCGGTGTCGGAAAGCGTGTGGCGGGTGCCGAAACCGACGAGCTTTGCAAGCGTCGTCTGCAATTCCGCGGGGTCCACAGCGGCGGTGACGTCCCTGAGCTTGGGCTGCTCCACGGGTGGCGGCAGTGCCGTCTGCCCCGCCAGCGGCGGAGTCTCTTGGACCGGAGATCCCGAGGCTAGGGCCAGGGCGGTGGTGGCGAGGAAGGCGCAAAGGCAAAAGACGGTGCGCGCAAGCATGGTTTCGCTCCCAAAATATTCTGGTTCGCCTCTAGGACCGCAGTGGGCGGGACCCGTTCCGGCGGCGGGGAAGGGTTATTCTGCGTCGCCCACGGCACTTTGGACAGGGCCGGGATATGTCGGATCTGGAAATTAACCGCCAGCGTCACGCATAAGGTATAAATAGCCCCGCGGTGCACCGGCAGGGGTCGAGTGCGCTAAGTAATGACGGCTACAGTTCGTCACATACCTCGGATTCTTCTTAAGGCAATACCATGCAGCGTACCCTCCATGCCCTGACCACCTTGGCCATGCTGGCCTCGCTTGCCCTCCTGCCTGGTTGCGGCGGCGGGAGCAGCGGCGGCACCGTGCCCACCGGCAACGCCAATTTCACCATCGCGGTGACCCCCACCGCGAGCACTGTCACCGTCGGCGGCATTCGCCGTTTCACCGCCGTGGCGCGCGACGCCAACGGCAACGTGGTCGTCGGCATCAGCTTCGCCTGGCATTCCTCCGACATCACCATCGCCGTCAGCAAGGGCGGCGGCAGCTTCGAGGGCGTCGCCGCTGGCACCGTGAATGTCACCGCCACGGCCACCTCCACCAGCAATTCCGGCCATACTTTCACCACCGTCACCAGCAACGTCGCCACCCTGTCGGTCACCCCGGACGCCGTGGGCACGGCGGCGGAAGGCGCGGCCATCGTGGGCGGCGTGGTGAGCCTGCGCGACGCCAACGGCCAGTTTGCCGCGGGCGGCAGCGACGCGGCCGGCCGTTTCGACATCCCCGTGGCGGGTATGACTGCCCCCTTCCTGCTCAAGGTGGAGGACGCCCAGGGTCACACGCTCTACGGCGTGGCCATGGGCCCCGGCATCGTGAACATCGACCCCTATACCGACCTGCTGGTGCGCGCCTGGTACGGGCTGCGTGGCGCCGACCCGGCCGGGGCCTTTGCGGGGCGCGCGCCCCTACCCGACGCTGCTGATCTCAAGGCATTGGACCGGTTCATAGTGGAGATGCTCGCGAACGTGCTTGAGGAACAGGGTCTGGACGCCAAGCACTTCAGCTTGCTCACCACGCCTTTCGATGCCAACCATAGGGGTTTTGACCGCCTCCTGGACCTGTCGCAGGTGGATCCGGCGCGGGGCAGCGTGGCAGTTTCCACTTCCCAGGGTCTTGAGACCGGCCGACTGGTGCTGGACCCGCAGAACGCCGCGCTCCACTGGACGCTCACCTCGCCTCTCCCGGGTGCTCGTGTCTCGGCCAGCGACAGCCTGATCCTGCCCGGGGCCCGTTAAGCACTAAACCCGGGCTGGGTTCCGGCCATCCAAGGGACAGAGGGGATAGCCCGCATGCCGGAACCCCTTGAAAACCCTTTGACACGTGTTATAGTGATATATAACACAGATACGCTAACGGGAGCTGACGCATGAAAGCCCGCAATTTCCGCCTGATCCCCCTGGCCGGCGCCCTCCTGGCGCTCCTGGCCTCCATGCCCGCCCTGGCCGCCTCAAGCTACACCAAGCCGGCAAGCGACAAGTATCCCGCCATCAAGTCCGGCGGCAGCCTGGACCTCACCAACCTGGTGGGCCACGTGGACGTGGTAGCCGCGACCGACGGCGTACTCACGGTCGACAGCAAGATCACGGCCGTGGCCACCAGCGACGCGGATGCCCAGGCCATGGCAGGGAAGATACACATGGACGTGGAGACCCACGGGAACAGCGTCAGCATCATGACGCGCTATCCGCTGAGCGAGTACAGCGAGTACTTCTACCGCAGCGTCAACGACGAGGGTTTCAACATCGGCTTCAACAGCACCACGACCACCTACGACGGCGAACGGGTGCGCATCTCCACCGGCAGCTTCGGTTCGGGTGCGAACCTGCACGTGGACTATACGGTGCACGTGCCGAAGGGCGTGAAGGTGAAAGTCGACAACAAGGTGGGCTTGATCGAGGCCAACGGCGTTGAGGCGCCGATGGAACTTGACAGCAGCTCTGGCGACATCAAGGGCGGGCACAATACCGGCAGCCTCACGGCGGATACCGGCAGCGGCGACGTCACCCTGGACACCCACGACGGCGCCCTGGAGCTCAATAGCGGCTCGGGCGACATCAACCTTACCCAGCAGAAAGGCGGAGACGTGAAGATCCGCACCGGCTCGGGCGACGTCACCCTCGAAAACCTGGGTGGCGCCCTCACCGCCCGCACCGGTTCGGGCGACGTGCGCTTGACCGGGTTCAAAGGCAGCGGCATGGACCTCGAAACCGGTTCCGGCGACATCACCGTGCGCGATGCCACCGGCTCCATGAGGTTTCGCGCCGGTTCCGGCGACATCCGCGCCTCCGACATCAAGGCCGGCGAGGCGGTGGAATGCCACACCGGCAGCGGCGGCATCAACGTGAGCGGCGACCTCAGCGCGGTGTTGCGTCTGTCGGCGGAAAGCGGCAGCGGTGATATCGACATCCACACCACCAATGTGCCCTCGTTACACATCGACGCCACCTCAGATTCCGGCGACGTGGACGTGGACCTGCCGGAGATGAAGAACGTTTCCGTGCGGCATCATTCCTTCCGCGCCGATGTGAACGGTGCCAAGGGTACGGCGGACCTGGAATCCGGTTCCGGCGACGTGACCTTCAGTCGGGGCTGACGCGCATACAAAATGAAACCACGACGGGTCGACGCGAGTCGGCCCGTCGTTTTGTGCAGTGGAGACACACGCTCTGGACTGTATCTAAGTGGGATTCGTCTCCCACACCAGTGCTTCCTTGACAGTATCAGTCTGCGGCCCCACCATCTGCGCGCCCGCCAGCCTGGCGTGCATTAAGGGAAACGCCCGGGGAGGCCAATCCGGCGGGCGTCGACAATAAATATTCTCAAGGAGTCTTTCATGAAATCCCGTATTTCGATCGCTGCCCTATTCCTGGGCATCAGCATGCTTGCCGGTTGCGCCAGCGTGCCTATGTCAGATCCCTCGGCGGATGCAGCCGCCAAACAGTTCGCGCCCGTGGATGGCAAGTCGGTGTTGTATATCTACCGCAATGAAACCTTTGGCGCCGCGGTCAAGATGGACGTGAGCGTGGACGGCAAAGCGGTCGGTCAGACCGCTTCCGAGACCTATTTCCGACTGGTGCTCGATCCGGGTCATCACACGGTGGATTCCCAGAAGGGCACCGCGAAAATGGATCTCGACACCGAGGCCGGCAAGGTCTACTACGTGTGGCAGGAAGTGAAGATGGGCGTGTGGTCCGCCAATTCGGCCCTCCATAACGAAGACACCGACAAAGGCCAGAAAGACGTTAAAGAGTGCAAGCTTATCAAGACCGCTAATTGATTTGAGTTACCCGCAAAATGGCGCGCCGGCGAACCCGGCGCGCCATTTTTTCGCCGATTTGACGGCGGGCCCCATTTCCTGGAAATTCATTCTTCCGTTTTATCGAAACCGCCGTCACGCCCCCGACTCCTTACATCACCACCGCCGAAGCCCGGGCCAAGCAGGAATCGCTACGCGGCCGGGTGCTGCGCGAAGGCGGACTGCCCCCTTCGACCGTGCATCGCGTGGCGGGAGTGGACTGCGCCTTTCCGGAGGGCGGGCGCGTGACCCGGGCGGCGGTGGCGGTCTTGAGCTGGCCCGGGCTGGAACTCCTGGAGAAAGCGGCGGCGGAACGGCCCACGGATTTCCCGTATATCCCGGGCCTGCTCTCCTTCCGGGAAGTGCCGGCGCTTCTCATGGCCCTCTCAAAGCTCAAGACATCTCCGGACCTGCTCTTGTGCGACGGCCAGGGCTATGCCCACCCGCGCGGCTTCGGCCTCGCCTGCCATCTGGGCGTGGAGACCGGTCTGCCCAGCATCGGTGCCGCCAAGTCGCGGCTCATCGGGGAGCATCGCACGCCGGGCAAGGCCGCCGGGTCCCGCGTACCTCTCCTCTACAAGGGCGAGACCGTGGGTGCGGTGCTGCGTACCAAGAACGGCGTGAAACCCTTGTATGTCTCCTGCGGGCACCGCGTAAGCTTGGACACGGCCGTGGAATGGGTGCTGCGTTGCTGCCGCGGCTACCGCCTGCCGGAAACCACCCGTTGGGCGGACGGCCTCGCCGGCGACCCGCAGTTCCGGCTGCGGCCGCGGCGAATCGGGTAACATGACCGCCCTTTAGCTCCCGAAGCCTCCCATGACGTCCGACGTCCGTTTCATCCTCGATTTCGACAGCACCCTGGTGCGGGTCGAGACCCTGGAACTCATGGCGGACATGATGCCGGACCCGTTCAAGGCCCGCACCAAGATCCGCAAGCTCACCGACGCCGCGATGAGCGGCCACGTGGACTTCCAGGATGCCTTGCGCCAGCGTCTCGAGATCCTCCGCTTGAATCGCGAGCAGCTGCCGCAGTTGGGCGCGAAACTGCGCGAGGAAATCAGCCCCTCGTTCATGCGCAACCGCAGCTTCCTGGCGGAACACGCGGACGACATCTACGTGGTGACCAGCGGCTTCCGCGAACTCATCATGCCGACCATCAAGAGCCTGGGGCTAAAGGCCGAGCACGTGCGCGCCAACACCCTGCATTTCGACGCCGACGGCTTCATCGACGGGTGCGACTGGACCAACCCTCTCGCCCTCGACGGCGGCAAGGCGCAGGCAGTCATGGATCTGAAGCTGAAAGGCCGAGTGGTGGCCGTGGGCGACGGTTGGAGCGACTACCAGATCTTCGAAGCCGGCGCCGCCGAACGTTTCTACGCCTATACCGAGAATGTGGAACGCGAGGAGGTGATCAGCGTCACCGACCACGTGGCGCCGAGCTTCGACGAGGTGCTCTACGATCTTGGGTTCAAGGCGGCGGTCTCCTACCCCAAGAACCGCCTCAAGGTGCTGCTCCTTGAGAACATCCATTCCGAGGCTGCCGAGGCCTTCGAAAAGGAAGGCTACGCGGTGGAATCCCTGCCCGGGAGCCTGGACGAAGCGGGACTGCTGCAACGCATGCCGGAGGTCTCCATCCTCGGCCTGCGTTCCAAGACCCGGCTCACCGAACCCATCCTCGCGGTGTCGAAGCGCCTCATCGCCGTGGGTGCCTATTGCATCGGCACCAACCAGATCGACCTGCCGGGCTGCGACAAGCGCGGCATCGCGGTCTTCAACGCACCCTTCAGCAACACCCGCTCCGTGGTGGAACTGGCGCTCGCCGAAATCATTTTCCTGATGCGCGGCCTGCCGCCGAAACTACGGCAGATGGACAAGGGCGTATGGGACAAGTCCGCCAAGGACGCCCACGAAGTGCGCGGCAAGCGCTTAGGCATCGTGGGTTACGGCAACATCGGCATGCAGCTCTCGGTGCTGGCCGAATCCCTCGGGATGGAGGTGTGCTTCTACGACATCACCACACGCTTGGCGCTCGGCACCGCCCACAAATGCCTGACTCTGGAGGAACTCCTCGAAACCTCCGACGTGGTCACGGTGCACGTGGACGGCCGGCCCGAGAATGAGAACCTCATCGGGCCCGCCGAGTTCGATCGCATGCGCGCGGGCGCCGTGTTCCTGAACCTGTCCCGCGGCCACGTAGTGGACTTGGATGCCCTGCGGGAGCAGTTGGCCATCGGGCGCCTGCGGGGCGCGGCGGTGGATGTGTTCCCCGAAGAACCCTTGGGCAACAACGAGCGCTTCGAGCATCCGCTGCGCTCCATGTCCAACGTGCTGCTCACGCCCCACATCGGCGGCAGCACCCAGGAAGCGCAGCAGGACATCGGCCACTTCGTCACCGGCCGGCTCATCGACTACATCAACACCGGCAGCACCGAGACCAGCGTGAACTTCCCGGCCATCCGCCTGCCGCCCCAGGAGAAGGTCCATCGCCTGATCCACCTGCACGAGAACGTGCCCGGCATCCTGGCGCGCATCAACCAGGCGCTGGCGGCGCGCGGCGCCAACATTCTGGGTCAATACCTGAAGACCAACGAGCGCATCGGCTACGTGATCACCGACATCGAAGGGAGCTATTCGGACGGCCTCCTGGCGGAGATCCGCCAGATCCCGCATACGCTGCGTTTCAGAGTCTTGTACTGAATTAAGCCGGCGCTTCCGAGGGCCGCACGTCCACCGTCAGCCGCTTCGCACGGCGCACCAGCTCCAGGGCCGCCGGTTCGCCCACCGGGATCTCCCCCAGCACCCGCTGCAGGTCGGCGATGTTGCGCACCGGGCGGCCCGCGAGCGTGACGATGATGTCGCCGCTCATGAGCCCGGCCTGATCCGCGGCGCCGCCCTTCTCGAGTCCCCCGATCTCCACCGCGCGTTCCGCGGGCAGGTCCAGGTGCCGCACCAGCCTCCGGTCCAGGGGCCGTTCGCGCCCGGCGATGCCGAGGAACCCGCGCACCACCCGGCCGCGGGTGAGGAGCTGTGTCAGCACCCATTGGGCGGTGTTCACGGGGATGGCGAAACCGATGCCCTGCGCCATCGCGATGATGGCTGTGTTGATGCCGATCACCTTGCCGCCGGAATCGAGGAGCGCGCCGCCGGAATTGCCGGGATTCAGGGGCGCGGTGTGCTGGATCATGCCCTCGATGAGGCGCCCGGAGGCGGTGGGCAGCGAGCGGCCAAAGGCGCTCACCACACCGGAGGAGACGCTGGACTCGTATCCCAGCGGATTGCCGATGGCGATGGCGAGTTGCCCCACTTGCAGGGCGGCGGAATCCCCGAGGCGTGCATAGGGCAAGCCGTTGCCCTGGGCGCGCAGCACCGCGAGATCCGTGGCCGGATCACGGCCCACAAGGTCCGCCCGCACCTCGGCGCCGTCAGTGTAGGTCACGGCGAAACCCACGGCGCGCTCCACCACATGGTTGTTGGTGAGCAGGTAGCCGTCCGGCGCCACCATGACGCCGGAGCCCGCGCCGCGGCGTCCGCGGCCCGTGTCCACGCCGATGTTAACCACCGCGGCGCCCACGGAGGCGACCACCGCCACCACGGCGCGGGAATAGGCATCCAGCAAGCCGGCATCGGCGGCGGGCGCGGCGCCGGAATCGGGGGGAAGGGGGTGGAGATCATCCATAGCTTCGGGCGCGAGACTGGGTGGCCGGCGCCCAAGGGTGTAGATTGGGACGGTCAAACGGGGTTTCAAGCCCGGCCCATCTAAGGCCGGTGGAGAGGTATCCAACATGCGCATCACGTCGAAATCGCGTTCCATCACCCTGGCGTTTCTCGCCGCCTGTCTGCTAATCGCAGCGCCGCTCCAAGCCGAGGATGCGCCCGCAAAGCCCGATCCTTCCGCCGCCAAGGTACTGAGGCTGCTGAAGGCTTCCGGTTACGACTATGTCAGCAAGTCTGACACCGTCTGGTACATCACCAAGCACGGCGACAAGCTCGGCGACTTCAGGGTCATCGGCGCCAACCAAGACGATCTCCTGGTGGTGTTCGTGATCGTCGCCAAGAAAGCCGACATCGAGTTGGACCTGGACCTCGCCAAGAAGATGCTCTCTCTCAACCACGAGCTCGACCAGGTCAAGGTCGGCATTGATGACGACGGCGACGCCTTCGTGCGTACCGACATCTCCATCCGCATCCTCGACCAGGAGGCCTTCAAGGCCACCGTGGAACAGGTGGCGGCGGCGGCCGAAGAGACCTACGGAGCCATGCAGCCCTACCTCGCCCAGTGAGGTCGAGCGCCGTCCCATGAATCTCTACTGGTACCTCGGTGCGGTGGTGCCGGCTTCCGTCGCCGTGTCCTTCTCGGACTGGTATTTCATGGGCGTGCTGTTCCACGACAAGTATCTGGCGCACCCGGAAGTCTGGCGGTTCTCGGGCGACAAGAAGGCGGAGAGCCTGGCGGTCGCGGGGTCCACGCTCCTCGCGGTGCTCAGCATGGCGGCCTTCCTCTGGCTCGCGGCCTGGCTCGGCCTCGCGGGCTCCCCCCGGACCTTTGGTTTCGCCTTCGGTGTCTGGCTCCTGGGGCCGCCGCCGCTCACCGTCACCAACGCCTTCTTCATCCGGATCCATCCGCTCAACACCTTCGCCATGTGCCTAGGCTGGCTGGCGCGGCTTCTCATCGCCGCCCTGGCCGCCTGGCTCATCCTGCGCTGATGTCCGGGGTAGAATCGGCGCCTATGCAGGCGCCTTCTTCGTCTATGACGTGCTTCATCCTGCGGGACGCGCCGTTGGAAGCGCACAACACCTTCCGTGTGCCCGCCCGCGCCCTGCGCTACACGGAGTTGCGCGAGGCGGCGGCGCTACCCGAACTCCTGGCGCGGCGCGACGTCCAGGGCATGCCGCTCCTGCCGCTCGGCGAGGGCAGCAATCTCCTTTTCACCAAGGATTTCCAGGGCCTGGTGCTGCACGTGGCCAACCGGGGCGTGCGCGTGCTGAAGGACGGTGCGAGTGCCCGCGTGCGCGTGGCGGCGGGTGAGAATTGGGACAGCTTCGTGCGCTGGTCCCTGGAGCAGGGCCTCTGCGGCCTCGAGAATCTCACGCTTATCCCCGGTAACGTGGGCGCGGCGCCCATCCAGAACATCGGCGCCTACGGCGTGGAGGTGCGTGAATTCATCTCCTCGGTGGAGGCCTGGGATATGAAGCGCGGCGAATTCGTGCAGCTCGACAACGCCGATTGCGGCTTCGCCTACCGCGATTCCGTGTTCAAGCGCGATCCGCACCGCTTCGTGGTCACCGCCGTGGATTTCGAGTTGCCCCGTGACCGGCCGCTCCGGCTCGCCTACGCCGGCGTGCAGGAGGAACTCGACGCCATGGGCATCGCCGACCCCAAGCCCGTGGACGTGTCCCTCGCCGTGGAGACGCTCCGCCGGCGCAAGCTGCCGGACCCGGCCATCACCGGCAATGCCGGCAGCTTCTTCAAGAATCCGGTGGTGCCGGAGGCGCGCGCCAACGCTCTCCTGGCCGCCCATCCCAAGCTGCCGAACTGGCCTGCGGGCGAGGGCCAGATGAAGCTCTCCGGCGCCTGGCTCATCGAGGCCTGCGGCTTCAAGGGCGTGCGCGACGGCGATGCCGGCGTCTCCGACAAGCATTCGCTGGTGCTCATCAACTACAGCCACGCCACCGGCGCCCAGGTCTGGGCGCTGGCGCAGCGCATCCGCGATACCGTGCACAACCGTTTCGGCGTCAGCCTCGAACCCGAACCCATCATCCTCTGACGAAAAAGGCGGGCCTC
>JBLNDO010000053.1:0-2899 GCA_050261675.1 Bacillota bacterium | reverse complement strand
GGAAGCAGGATTTCCAGCTGCCTCCAAGCAGCCACGAGGTGTCGGAGCGGCGTTGACGAACGTTGAGGATCGTCGCGCATGAGGCTCGGCACTGGATACGCCCGCGTTAGGTCGCCGGGTTGCCGCCTTGGGGCAGAATCCTATGGCGGCCCATCGTCGCCCACAGGAGCCTGTAATCATCTGGGAGCAATAAAAAAAGCCCAAGAGGTTGTTTTCTTGGGCTCTTGATCGCTTCTGAGACCTGCCGAAGCGCTTGTTTGGTGGAGGTGGCGGGAATTGAACCCGCGTCCGACAACCTTCCGTCCTTCGCTCTACATGCGTAGCCCTTTCTTTGGTTTTGGTCGAACGCTCCCGGAAGGGCACGGATCGCGTTCGCTTATCTGCTCTAAGGGTTTAGCGGATCGGCCGGCAGCCTGCCTTACCGCGAGTTGATGAGAGTCGACGACTGAGTCAGAGGCATCAACACCGTCTGGTCAATCGCTCGCCGGAGTTAGGCGGCGAGGGCGTAGTTCGCGTCGTTCGCAACTAGCTTGTTTGCGGAAGAGTTTTACGAGGGCCACCGCACCTCGGCATGCACGTCGGATTTCCAGTCACCGTCGAAACCTGGTCACCCCCGTCGCAAACCGCAGTGTACCACCTGCGGCATGTCCTTGATGTAGGTGCGGCAAGCGGGATTTCAAGGGCTTGGCGGGCGAATTCGGCCTCAGGACCGCATGACCCTGCCTTGCTCGCGCTTCCAGTCCTTCTCCTTCTCGTCCGCCCGCTTGTCGTGCTGCTTCTTGCCCTTGGCCAGGCCGATCTGCAGCTTGGCCCGGCCGTTCCTCCAGTGCAGGTCCAGGGGCACGATGGTGTAGCCGGCGCGGTCCACCTTGCCGATCAGCTGCGCGATCTGCCGCCCCTGCAGCAGCAGCTTGCGGGTGCGGGTGGCCTCGGGGTGGATGTGGGTGGAGGCCTGTCCCAGCGGAATGATGTGCGCGCCCAGCAGCCAGGCTTCCTCGTTCTTGATGATGACGTAGGCCTCCGCCACGTTGGCCTTGCCGGCGCGCAGGCTCTTCACCTCCCAGCCTTCCAGCACCAGTCCGGCCTCGAAGGTCTCCTCGATGAAATAGTCGAAGCGGGCGCGGCGGTTCACCGCGATCTGGCGCGGCGCTTCTTCTTTTTGTTCGGACTTGCTCATTGCACAATTATAGGAGTCATGACCCCCGACACCATCGACATCGAAGTGGCCTGCGCCACCCCGCAACGCCAGCGGGTGGTGGCACTGGCCGTGCCGCGCGGCTGCACGGTGGGCGAGGCGGTGCTGCGCTCCGGCGTGCTGCGGGAATTCCCTGAGCTGGACCCGGAGCAGTGCAAGATGGGGGTGTTCGGCAGCCCGCGCAAGCCCGAGGATCTGGTGGAGCCGGGCGACCGCGTCGAAATCCACCGCCCCCTCATCGCCGACCCGAAGCAGGCCCGCCGTCAGCGGGCCAGGAACAAGGCCAGGGCGGGTTAGGCGCCGCCTGTTTCAGCGCTCGGCGCCTGGCTGGCCGGCGAAGCGGGAGGCACAGCCGGGCAAGGCGCCGTCCTGCCCAGGACGGGCATCACGGCGTGGGGATCGCCACGCCCGTGCTCTGGTCCTTGCCCTTGTTGCGGGACTTCTCGCTCTCGTCCTTCTTCACCTGCTTGGCCAGGGTGTCCACGTCCGGCGTGCCCACGTTCTTCTCCACGCCGGCGGCGGCGAGCTGGGCCCCGTCCATGCGGGCCAGCTTGTTGTCGTCGAAGTAGAGGGAAACCGTGCGGGTGCTGACCTGGCCGCGCGGGCTCTTGTAATAGCCGAAGTAATCCCAGCGCTCGGCGCGGAAGGGGCTGGTGGCGATGGGCGTACCGAGCAGGAACTTCACCTGGTCGCGGGTCATGCCCACCTGGAGCTGGTCGAGCTGCTTCTGCTCGATCACGTTGCCCTGGCGGGTGGGCAGCTTGTAGATGATGGAGCAGCCGGCCAGGCCCAGGGCCAGCAGGGGGATCAGGAAATAGCGCATGAATCGTCGGCGGGGTCGAGTGAGCGTGTGGGGAATGGCCCGGGTTTTGCCGCGGGAGGCATGGTGCGATAATAACCCAACCTCACTTCCGGCGGACGCCCGTGGAATCGCAAGACCTCAGAAACGCCGGCCTCAAGGTGACCCTGCCCAGGCTCAAAATCCTGGAAATGCTGGAAAGCAGCGCCACCCGCCACCTCTCCGCCGAAGAGATCTACCGCCGCCTGATGGATATCGGCGAGGACATCGGCCTGGCCACCGTCTACCGCGTGCTGACCCAGTTCGAGGCCGCGGGCCTGGTCACCCGCCACCACTTCGAGGGCGGCCACGCCGTGTTCGAGCTGGAGCGCGGCCATCACCACGACCACATGGTCTGCATCAAGTGCGGCCATGTCGACGAGTTCGAGGACGAAACCATCGAAAAGCGCCAGCGCGAAAAGGCCGAAAGCCTCGGCTACCGCCTGATCGAGCACAGCCTCATCATGTACGGCGAGTGCCAGCGCAAGAACTGCCCCCATCTCAAGACCGGGCCGCGCAAGGTCTGAGCGCCGCTGGAGGAAGCACCATGAACATGAAAACGCTGATCGCCGCAGTACTGCTCGGCCTGGCCGCCGCTCCGGCGCTGGCCGAGGATGTCGGCCAGGAAATCAAGTCCGGCGCCACCGAGGTCGGCCACGGCATCAAGAAGGGCGCCACCGCGGTGGGGCACGGCTTCCGCGACGGCGCCAAGGCCACCGGCCACGCCATCCACAAGGGCGCCACCGCCACCGGGCATGCCATCAAGAAGGGCGCCACCGCCACTGGCCATGCCATCAAGAAGGGCGCCACCGAGACCGGTCACGCCATCAGCGGAGCGGCGCACGACGCCACCAAGTGAGGCCGGA
>JBLNDO010000052.1:0-3597 GCA_050261675.1 Bacillota bacterium | reverse complement strand
CACCGTCCGGATGCTGCCGTCACCCGAGGGCAGGATGCTCGAGAGATTGTTTTTCCATTGTGTCAGATCAAGATCCGCGATCTGGGCGGGCGTGCAGTCCGAGGCTGAACCGATGCAGTCGTCCGCCGGCGGGGCCGCCGGTTTGGCGCCGAGGGCGATGTCGTAACCATGCTGGATCGCTGTGGCGCGGTTGGCGCGCATCCGGTCGAGGATGGTGTAGGCAAGGTCATTGGCCTGGGTACGGCTATAGGCGCTGTTCTTGCTCTTCAACGACACCGCCATCATCGCTGCGATCCCCAAGGTTCCGACCGAAAGGATCACAAGCGCGATCAATACTTCGATGAGCGAAAAGCCGGAGGCGCGCTTCGGGTTGGAGGAATCGGGGGACTGCATGTTAGCAACTTGACTCGACGGTACCGTCAGTCTCCCGGTCGGGTGATGCCGCAAGCGGCGGTGGATTGGAAACCGTCATATGCAGGGAACAGGCGTTTTCAAGGAACGAGCTGCCAGGTGCCCTGGGCGGCCCCTTGACGCAGATACTAGGGGTTCTGCGGGAAGGCGGGCGGGTGGCGCGACCGGCGAAGGGATTGGGGCGACGGACGGCAGACTAGGGTGCGGTGGGCTTCTCAGGGAGAGGGGCAACCCTTCTAATATATGTTCATTTTCGCCGTCATTGAGCGGGCCCGTGAGGAGGTCGCCATGGTTCACCGTCTCTGCATCTGGCTCATCGGCAGCCTCACCTGGCTTGCCCTGCCGAGCGCTTTTGGGGTCGATGCGCAATCTCCCGTCTACATCATCCGGCCCGCTGCGGTTTTCACCGCTGCCGATGCCAAGCTCCACACCGGTTGGGTGGTCGAGGTGCAGGGCGAGCGGATCACGGCGGTCGGGTCCGCCGAGCAAGTGAAAGCGCCGGCCGGTGCGGAAGTGATCGAACTCAAGGGTATGACCTTGCTGCCGGGGCTCATGGATCTGCATTCGCATCTCTTCCTGCATCCTTATAACGAAACTCTCTGGAATGATCAGGTGCTGAAGGAGCCGGAAGCCTATCGCACCCTTTCGGCCGCGCAGCATGCGCGCGCGACGTTGCTGGCCGGCTTCACGACCTTGAGGGATCTCGGCACCGAGGGTGCGGGCTATGCGGACGTTTCTCTCAAACGGGCCATCGACGAGGGCATGATCCCCGGTCCCCGGCTATGGGTGGCGACCCGTGCCATCGTCGCGAGCTTTTGTTACGGGCCCGGGCCACGGGGTTTCCGCGATGACCTCGCGTTGCCCCAGGGTGGCGAGGCAGTGAGCGGGGTCCCGGAGGTCCTTGCGGCGGTGCGCGAGCAGGCAGGACACGGCGCCGACTGGATCAAGGTGTACGCGGATTACCGCTGCGGGCCCAACGGCAGCGTCGCGCCCACTTTCACCCAGGAGGAACTGGACGCGCTGGTGGAGGCGGCCCATTCCCTGGGGCGTCCGGTATCCGCCCACGCGTTCACCGCTGAAGGCATGCGCCGTGCGGTGTTGGCGGGCGTGGATACGATCGAACATGGCTACAACGGCGATGCGGCGGTGTTCAAGCTGATGGCGGAACACCACGTGGCCTATCTGCCCACGCTCACGGCGGAGGAAGCCTACGGCGCGTATTTCCAGGGCTACGTGCCCGGCAAGACGCCGGCCACCCAGGGTATGCAGGATGCCCGTAACGCACTGCAGCTCGCCTTGAAAGCGGGTGTCACCGTGGGCTGCGGCAGCGATGTGGGGGTCTATGCCCACGGAACCAATTACCGCGAGATCGAATGGCTGGTGAAGGACGGGATGACGCCGGTGCAGGCGCTGCTCGCGGCCACCGCTGTGGACGCGAAGATACTCGGCCGTGAGAACGAACTCGGGCGCATCGCGCCGGGCGCCTATGCGGACCTCGTGGCGGTGCCGGGGGACCCCACCGGTGACGTCAGCGTCATCGAGCACGTCGCTTTCGTCATGAAGGACGGCGTCATCTATAAGCGGCCCCAGTGAGCGCGCCCGGCTATTCCCTGTGCAGGGACTACCTGCTATGGCTGCTCGTAGCTGCGCTCCTGGCGTTCAGCATCGCCGCACCCGCGCGCATCCCGTCTTATCCCTCGCTGGTGGATTGGCCCACGCTCGCGACTCTCGGCGGGCTGCTGTTGCTCACGGCCGGCATCGAGGAAAGCGGGGCATTGCAGCACCTCGCGGTGCGCATCCTGCATCACGTCCGCGACGAACGGCGTCTCGCCCTGTTCCTGATCACGACGGCGCTCGTGAGTTCCGCGCTTTTCACCAATGACATCGCGCTTTTCATCCTGGTGCCGCTTACCTTGAGCCTGGGACGGCACGCCACGCTGCCGCTGCGCCGGCTGGTTGTCTTCGAGGCCCTGGCGGTGAACACGGGTTCCATGCTCACGCCCATCGGCAATCCACAGAACATCTTTCTCTGGCTCCGCTCCGGCGCGCATATCCATGAATTCATCCTGGCCATGGCACCGCCATTCCTGATCGCCGGCGCTTGCCTGTTCGCGTTTACCTGGGCCGGTTTCCGCCCCCGCACACTGCATCTCGAGAAGATCGAGGCCGACACGCCGCTGGATCGCATGCTGCTCGCCGTCTCGGCCTCGCTGTTCGCCCCGTTCCTGGCGGTGGCGGACATGCACGAGGCCGGATACGCGCTGCTGGCCGTGGGACTGATCTTCGCCGCCGCGTTCCGCCGCGTGCTGCGTGGCTTGGACTGGCCGCTGCTCCTGGTGTTCCTGCTGATGTTTGTGGACCTGCGCCTGCTTGCGGGGCTTTCCTGGGTGCAGGGAATATTGAATTCGTTCGATCTTCATCGACCCGTCACCCTCTATTTAAGTGCGGCATTCCTGTCCCAGGCCATGAGCAATGTGCCCGCGACTATCCTGCTATCCCAGTACACGACCGACTGGCGCACACTCGCCTGGGGCGTGGATGTGGGTGGCTTCGGCCTCGTGGTGGGCTCCCTGGCAAACCTCATTGCCCTGCGTCTGGGCCGGCAGCCCGGGAGCCTCGGGGCCTTCCATGCCTGGTCGCTGCCCTTCTTCGGCCTCAGCCTGGCACTCACGGCTTTGTGGTTGCACGGGTAAAATAGCGCCATGAAACCGCAGCTCACCGTACACGGTCCCGGCCCGACGCCGGCCGCCTTTCCCGCGCGCCGCAGCGTGACGCTCCCTGGACGCTTCGCCATGCGTCTGGGCGGCGAGTTGCAGGACGTGCAGCTCGCCTACGAATGCTGGGGCAAGCTCAACGCCGCCAGGGACAACGTGCTCTTGTTGTTCACCGGTCTCTCGCCTTCGGCGCACGCCGCCTCCAGCGGCGAAGACCCTGCGCCCGGCTGGTGGGAGGAGATGCTTGGCCCCGACAAGTCCATCGACACCGAGCGTTTCCACGTCATCTGCGTGAACTCGCTCGGCAGCTGCTTCGGTTCCACCGGCCCCTCGTCCCTGGATCCGCGCACCGGCAAGTCCTATGGTCCCTCGTTTCCGACCCTGACCCTGGAGGACGTGGCCACCGCCGCCCACGGTGTGTTGAAATCTCTCGGCATCCCACGGGTGCGCTGCGTCATGGGGCCCTCCATGG
>JBLNDO010000051.1:0-64540 GCA_050261675.1 Bacillota bacterium | reverse complement strand
GCCCCGAGGCCGTCCGCTTCCGCCGCGAGCACGTCCGCGTCGCCGGTCTTCACGAACCACGTCCCGTTCCCGGACTCCACGCGCCAGCGCGCGCCGCCCACGCCGGATCCGAGCGCCCGCCAGGCATAAGGGCCCGGGACGTGCTCCCCGAGCGCTTGTTCCACCGCCGTCTTGAGGGGGCCGTCGCACAAGGCCGCGCTCCTTGATACCCCGCCGGGGGGCAGGAGTAGTATGGAGCGCCGGCCGGGTCCGGTTCCATTCCACCAAGACAGGGGAGACATCGCATGTTGAAGACGTGCATCGCACTGGTTTCAGCCGCGTTCGCCGTGCCGGCGTTCGCCGACACCCACATCAGTTTCGTGGACGACAGCGGCCAGCCCGGCACCCAGCTCTACGTCAAGGGCGGCAAGGTCCGCATGGAAAGCGGCGGCGGACAGGGCATCGGAATCTACGATGCCGCCAGCAACACCCTCACCCTGATCATGCCTGAACAGAAAAAATACATGGTGATGAACGAGCAGGCAGCGGACCAGATGGGCGCCACCGCGAACGCGGCCGCGCAGCAGACCCAGACCGCGAACGCCCAGACGCAGGCTGCCATGGCCGCCCATCAGGGGCAGATGGATGAGGCCAACCAGAAAATGCAGGCGGCCATGGCGAACATGACGCCGGAGCAGCAGGCCATGATGCAGAAAGCCATGGGAGGCCATGGCATGCCCGGGGGCCCCGCAGGAGCCACGCCGGGCCCCATGGGCGGCATGCAGATGGACACCAAGGACCTCGGCACCTCCGAGACCGTGGCCGGTCACAAGTGCGAAGACATGCAGATGATCATGAACGGCCGGCCCATGATGACCAGTTGCGTGTTCTCCGGCACCCCCGCCGACCTCGGCGTCCCCGCGGCGGACGCAAAGACGCTCGAAGCCATGCGCGCCGGAATGGAAAAGCTCCGCTCCCACATGGGCCCCATGGCCCAGGGCATGGGAAGCATGATGAACAAGGGCTTCGCCCTCAAGACCACGCACCAGGTCTACAAGAACATGCAGCCCGTGACCGTGACCGACACGTTCAAGGGCGTGAGCACAGGCAGCCTGGACGCATCGTTGTTCGCGATCCCGGCTGGCTACACCCAGACCACCATGCAGGAGATGATGCAGTCGCATCATCCTTGAGCGCAGCTTCGGCGCCAAAAAGAAAACCCGCCTCACGGCGGGTTTTCTTTTTCAGGTTTGGTACTCGCTTAGCCCAACAACTGCTGGACTCTGCGGTGCAGCGGGCTGGAACGTGGAAAATGTGCCTTCAGGAATTCCATCTGGTCCGCCAGGATGCGGCGTCCCTTAAGGAAGATGTACTCCGCGTGATTCGGGGTGAACGGAATGGCGAGCAGCTGCATGCGCGCTTCTTCCGGCGTGCGCCCCGCTTTGTGGTTGTTGCAGCGCTTGCAGGCGGTGACGACGTTGTTCCACTTGTCGGTGCCGCCGCGGCTCAGGGGAGTGACGTGCTCGCGGGAGAGCTCGCTGGAGGAAAAGCGCTTGCCGCAGTACATGCAGAGGTGGCCGTCGCGCTTGAAGAGTGTGTGGTTGTTCAACGGCGGCACATAGTGCTCGCGCGCCTTGGAGAGCGCGTGGTTGCTGCCATAGGTGGCGATGATGGACTTGACCTCGATGACGCTGCGCCGGCCGGTCTTGGCGCAGATGCCGCCGTGCAGGCGGTACAGCAGGCTGCCGTAGCCATAGGCCACCTGCTCCAGGTGGTACAGCCGTACCGCGTCCTGGTAATCGATCCACTCGAGCGGCATGCCCGCCGCATCGGTGCGCAGCACTTCTTGCGAGAGGTCGTACACCGTGAATGCCCCTTAAGGGACGAATATTCACGGTATATATTGCAGGTTTAACATTAAAAAGCAACGACAAGCCCTTCGGATTGCGGCCATCTTGTGTCGGAAAGATGGCAAAATCCCCGAGCCGGGCTACACTGCTGCCGGCCCCAAGAACCGGGAAAACCCATGGCCATCAAGCTCTTCGTGCCCCAGGAACAGGCTGCCGGCGAGCGCCGCGTGGCTCTCTGTCCGCCGGTGGCGGCGAAACTCAAGAGCCTGGGCGTCGAACTCTTGATGGAATCCGGCGCGGGCGACGCCGCAGGCTTTCCCGACTCCCTCTTCGCCGATGCGCGCTTCGTGAAAGCGCCGGATGCGATCCCCGGGGCGGACGTGGTATGGCGCGTGACGCCGCCGCCCGTGGCGAACGTGCCGAAGATGCGTGCGGGCTCGGTGCTGGTGGCATTCCTCGCGCCCCACAAGGACCCGGACCGCATCAAGGCGCTGCGCGACGCGCGCGTGACGGCGTTCTCCATGGAACTTGTGCCGCGCATCTCCCGCGCCCAGGCGATGGACGCGCTCTCTTCCCAAGCCGCCGCCGCCGGTTACAAGGCAGCGCTCCTGGCCGCCGAGAAGCTCGGCCGCTTCTTTCCCATGCTGACGACCGCTGCCGGCACCATCCGCCCGGCCAAGGTGCTGGTGGTGGGCGCGGGCGTGGCGGGACTGCAGGCCATCGCCACGGCGCGGCGCCTGGGTGCCATGGTGGAAGGCTACGACGTCCGCGCGGCCGCCCGCGAGCAGGTGGAATCCCTGGGCGCCAAGTTTGTGGACACGGGGGTCTCGGCGGAAGGCACGGGCGGCTACGCCCGGGAGCTCACTGCCGAGGAAAAGCAGCAACAGCAGGACGCCCTGGCGAAGCACGTGGCCCAGGCGGATGCGGTGATCACCACCGCCGCCATCCCGGGACGTCCCGCGCCCAAGATCGTCACCCGCGCCATGGTCGAAGCCATGAAGCCGGGTGCCGTCGTCCTCGACCTCGCCGCCGAGACCGGCGGCAACTGCGAACTCACCAAGCCCGGCGAGGACGTGAAGCACGGCCACGTGCTCGTATCCGGCCCCTTGAACCTGCCGAGCCTGCTGGCGGAGCACGCTAGCGACATGTATGCCCGCAACCTGCTGAACTTCTTCGCGCCGCTCGTCAAGGACGGAAAGATCGCCATCGACTGGAACGACGAGGTCTACGCCAAGAGCGGCGTGACCCATGACGGCAAGATCGTCCACGAACCAACCCGGAAACTAGTAGAGGGGTGAACCAGTGATAGACGGTTTCATCGCCCTATATATATTCCTGCTCGCCGGCTTCACGGGCTACGAGGTAATCTCCCGGGTGCCGGTGATCCTGCACACGCCCTTGATGTCCGGTTCCAACTTCGTGCACGGCATCGTCCTCGTGGGCGCCATGGTGGCGCTCGGCGCGGCCCAGGGCCCGGTGGAACAGGCCATCGGATTCGTGGGCGTGGTCCTCGCCGCCGGCAACGCGGTGGGCGGCTACGTGGTGACCGAGCGCATGCTGGAGATGTTCAAGACCAGCGGCGACAAGAAGGGCAAGGCGCCATGAATCTGGGGCTCTCTCCCGCCCTGGTGGACGGCCTGATCCAGGCCGCCTATTTCCTGGCGGCGCTCTTGTTCATCCTCGGCCTGAAGCGCATGAGCTCCCCCAAGGGCGCGCGCGGCGGCATCGTCTGGGCGGGCCTGGGGATGCTCATTGCCACGCTCATCACCTTCCTCTGGCCGGGGATGCACAACTTCGGCCTGATGCTCGCCGCTATCCTCATCGGCGGCATCGCCGCCTGGTGGAGCGGCAAGAAAGTGGCCATGACCGCCATGCCCCAGATGGTGGCGCTCTATAACGGCATGGGCGGCGGCGCGGCCGCGGCCATCGCCGCCGACGAATTGCTGCATCCCGAGGGCCTCGCGCGCGCGGCGCTGGCGCTCGCCGTGGTGGGCGCACTTATCGGCACCGTCTCCTTCAGCGGCAGCCTGATCGCCTTCGCCAAGCTCCAGGGCCTCATCAACAAGTCGCTGCGCTTCAAGGGCCAGCAGATCGTCAACGGCGCAGTATTCCTGCTGGCCCTGGGTCACGGCGCAGCGGTGGCCCTGGGGTGGACCCATGATCTTGGGCCGGTGGTTTTCTTCTTCCTGTTGTCGCTTGTCTTCGGCGTGCTCATGACCGTGCCCATCGGCGGCGCGGATATGCCGGTGGTGATCTCCCTCTACAACGCCTTCACCGGCCTCGCGGTGGGCCTCGAGGGCTTCGTGCTGCAGAATCCGGCCATGATCATCGCCGGCACGGTGGTGGGCTCGGCGGGCACCTTGCTCACCCAGCTCATGGCGAAAGCCATGAACCGCTCCATCGGCAACGTGCTGTTCTCCAACTTCGGCGAGATCGCCGCGGCGGGTGGCGAGGTCACCGGGAGCCTCAAGCCCATCGACGCCGCGGACGCCGGCGTGATGATGGCCTACGGTTCCAAGGTGATCGTGGTGCCCGGCTACGGCATGGCCGTGGCCCAGGCCCAGCACAAGGTCTGGGAGCTGACCCAGCTCCTGCAGAACCGCGGCGTGACCGTGAAGTTCGCCATCCACCCGGTGGCGGGCCGCATGCCGGGCCACATGAACGTGCTGCTGGCCGAGGCCGGCGTGCCCTACGACATCATCGCGGATCTCGAGGAGATTAACGCCGAGTTCGCCACCGCCGACGTGGCTCTCATCATCGGCGCCAACGACGTGGTGAACCCGGACGCCCGCAACCGCAAGGACAGCCCCATCTATGGCATGCCCATCCTGGACGCGGACAAGGCCAAGAACGTGATCGTCATCAAGCGCGGCCAGGGCCGCGGCTTCTCCGGCATCGAGAACGCGCTTTTCTACATGGACAACACGCGCATGCTCTACGGCGACGGGCAGGAGGCCGTGGCCCGGCTGATACAGAGCATCAAAACCCTGGATTAAGGAAGAAAGACCCCGCAATAAAAACCCCGCTTCTGCGGGGTTTTTATTGCGGCGGCGGCGGTTTGGTTCCCGCCTTGTCCTTCTGGAGCTGCCGGCGCTGCTCAGGGGTCATGTTGTTCCACTTGTCCCGTAGTTCCTTCTGCTGCTCCGGCGTCAGGTCCTGGTACTTCTGGTGCATCTGTCGCAGGTGCTGCTGTTCCGTGGGGGGCAACTTCTGGAAGGCCTCGTACCGTTGGCGGATGCGCTGGCGCTCCTCCGGGCTGAGCTTGCGCCAGCGGTCCAGGCGCGCTTTGAAGCGTTCCCGTTCCTCGGGGGTCATCTTGCTGTAGCGGTCGGCGGCGTTCACCAGCCTGTGCTGCCGGTCCGGCGGCAGCTGCGACCACTTGTCCTTCTGGTAGTTGAGCAACTGTTGTTGGGTGGGTGTGAGGGAACCCCAGGGAATGGAGGTCGCCGGCGCGGCCGCGGTGGCCGTCGCCGGGGCCGCGGGGACAGCCGCCGGGGCCGCCAAGGCTGAAGCGGAAACCATCCAGCCGAAGACCAGCAAGAAACGCAGGTAAATCTTCATCACGCGCGCCTCGCCTCCGCCTGGGCGGGCTTGGCGCCGCTGACGACGGCCGGAACGGGCGGAATCGCCGGCGTCTTGGCGTGCCGGCGGGGATCCCGGGAGGGCTTGACGGGATCGAGGCGCTCGAAGGTCATGGGGTCCACCCATTGGCCGTCGTCGCCCTGCCAGTCGGCGAGGAATTCCAGGATGTCAGGATCGGTGACAGCCGGGGATGCGACGGTGGCGGGGGGTGGCGCCGCGGGCGTGTCCGCCCACGACGACGGGGTCACGGCGGCAAGCGCCAGGAGCAGCGCCAGGGACGGCGGGCGCGGCAAGCTCATCCGCCCACGCCGCTGTCGTCATCGTCTTCCTGGTCCTCGTCCGCGGGTTCCTGCGGCTTCTGCGCGGGCTGGTCCTGGGCGGCCATCCACTGGTAGAAGTCCATGTCCGCATACAGGTCTATGCTGTCGTTGGCCATCATCAGGGGCGCATCGGTATTGGCATTGCTGAAGGGCGTGGCCGGGGCGTTGGAGCCGCCCAGGCCGAGCCACAGGAGGCCGCCCAGCACGCCCACGGTGAGGAGCGCCGCGGCACCGGCGGGCAGGCGCCAACCCTGGAACCAGGGAGCCGGCTGGCCGACGGCATCCACGGCCCGGGCGCGGGCCGCTCGCAGGCGTGCGAGGATCTCCTGATCCAGGCCTGCCAGGCTCGCGTCGAAGGCCGCCTTGGCCTTCTGGGCGAAGATGTCGTCTTTTTCGGTGGTGTTCATAGCCAATGCTCCCCCAGGCTCTCTCTCAGGCTGTGCACGGCCCGTGAGAGGTGGGTCTTCACGCTGCCCTCAGAGCAGCCCATGGACTGGGCGGTCTGGGCCACGTCCAGTCCTTCCAATATACGCAGCACGAAGGCTTCCCGTTGACGGGCGGGCAGGGCCACCAGTGCCTTTTCCAGAGCCACCATGGCGTCCGCCTGGGCCACCCGCTCGGACGGGTCCCGGGCGGTCGGATCCACGGCGCCGGCGATGGGGTCCGGAAACTCATCCTCCCCCTCCCCCCGCTGGCCGCCGAAAAACGACAACACGCGGTTGCGCACCGCCCGGCGCCGTTGGCAGTCCCGGATGCGGCTCTGGAGGATGCGGTAGAACAGCGGCGGCCACTCCGCCGGCGGGCGGGCGGAATAGCGCTTGGCGAGCTGCAGCATGGCGTCCTGCACCGCGTCCTGGGCGTCCTCGCGGCTGCGCAGGGCCATCTGCGCGATGCGGAACGCGCGCCGCTCCACGTCGGCAAGGAATCGGTTCAGCTCTTGGGCGGTGTCCAGCGGGGCCCCCGGGCGCGTCTGTCATGTGACCGAACGGGGTTCTCGGCCCGCCCGGCGCCGAAAGGTTATCATGCGGACGCATATTCACGCGCTTCAATCCGTCTCATGATCGGCCCCGAACGAGCAAAATTTCATCAAACCGAAATCTTCGCGCGCATGCGGCCGGAATCGTCCGCGCGGGGCGCAACCATCCACACACTTATCCACAATTTCTGTGGATAAGGCCCCGTACCCGTGAAGCGCGCCTCTGTTTTCCTCAAGATGGCGGTGCCCTCGCCCCTCTTCAGAGACTTCGACTACCTGCCGCCGCCGGACACAGTCCCGTCCGCGCTGAAGCCCGGTGTCCGTCTCAGGCTCCCCTTCGGCCGGCGCGAGGTGGTGGGCGTGCTGCTGGCCTTGAGCGACAAGAGCGAGGTTCCCGCCGCCAAGCTCAAGGCGGCACGTCACGTGCTGGACGCCTCGCCGGCGATCCCGGAGGACATGCTGGCTCTCGCCCGCTGGGCCGCGGACTACTACCGCCATCCCATCGGCGAAGTGGTGCAAGCGCTCATGCCGGTGCCGCTACGCCAGGGGCGTCCCGCCACGGTGGCGGGGCTCATCGCCTGGCGGCTCAGCGCGGAGGGTCACGGGGCGGATGCCTCTCTCCTGAACCGAGCACCCAAACAACGGGCGCTCCATAAGCTGCTCCTGAACCACGAGGGGGGGCTGGACGCGGATGAGATCGCCGCCGCGCTTCCGGACGCCGGCGCGGCGCTACGCGCCCTGAAGAAACGCGGCTGGGTGGAAAGCGTGAGCCGCGAAGCGCCCTTGCCCGCCGCAGCGGCGGCGGGACTCGTCGCCCTCAATCCCGCACAGCGTTCGGCGGCGGCCGAAATCGGCGCGGCCCTGGGCGGCTACCGCACCTTCCTGCTGGACGGGGTCACCGGCAGCGGCAAGACCGAGGTGTACCTCGATGCCATCGCCGCGGCCCTGGCCCGCGGCCTGCAGGCGCTGGTGCTGCTGCCCGAGATCAACCTCACGCCCCAGACGCTGGCCCGCTTCCGCGCGCGCTTCGGCTCGGTGCTGGCCTTCCATTCGGGCTTGAGCGACGGCGAACGCCTCGCCGCCTGGCTCGCCGCCCGTGACGGCAAGGCCCAGGTGATCGTGGGCACCCGCTCCGCCGTGTGGCTGCCCCTGGCAAGGCCGGGCATTTTCGTGGTCGACGAAGAGCACGACACCTCCTTCAAGCAGCAGGAGGGGTTCCGCTACTCGGCCCGGGACCTCGCCGTGGTGCGGGCACAACGCGCCCACACACCGGTGGTGCTGGGCACCGCCACGCCCTCGCTGGAATCCCTGCACAACGCGGCGCAACAGCGTTACAAGCGCCTGCACCTGCCGGAGCGGGCCGGCAACGCACGCCACCCCGCAGTGAAACTCCTGGACATCCGCAGCCGGCCGCTCATCGCCGGACTCTCGGACCTGCTGCTGGACGCCGTGAAGCGCCACCTGGCCGATGGCGGCCAAGTGCTCCTGTTCCTGAACCGGCGCGGCTACGCGCCCACCTTCATGTGTCACGATTGCGGCGCCCAGGAACTCTGCAAGCGCTGCGATGCACGCATGACCCTGCACGGCCGTAGCCGGCTCGTCTGCCACCACTGCGGTTCGGAGCGCCCGGCGCCGGCAAGATGCGGGAGTTGCGGCGGCGCGAGTTTCGGTGCCTTCGGCCAGGGCACCGAGCGCATCGAATCCGCGCTCGCGGAACTCTTCCCGGGCGTCGGAGTCGCGCGGGTGGATCGGGACAGCACCCGCCGCAAGGGCAGCCTGGAGAAGATCCTGGAGGAGGTGAAGAGCGGTGCGCGGCGCATCCTCGTCGGCACCCAGATGCTCGCCAAGGGTCACGACTTCCCGAACGTGACGCTAGTGGGGGTGCTCGACGCGGACCAGGGACTGTTCAGCGCGGACTTCCGCGCCAGCGAGCGCATGGCCCAGCTCATCACCCAGGTGGCGGGGCGCGCGGGGCGCGCGGAACGCCCCGGCGAGGTGTTGATCCAGACCTTGAAACCCGACCACCCGCTGCTCACCCACCTCGTACGCCAGGGCTACGGCAGCTTCGCCGCCGCCGCCCTCGCCGAGCGCAGGAGCGCCGGCTTGCCGCCCTACGCGGCGCTCGCGCTGCTACGGGCGGAAGCCCCCGGCGCCGAGGCCCCCAAGGCGTTCCTGCAGGCGGCGCTGAACCGCCTCGCCGCGGGCCGGGCGGCCGGGGTGATGCTGCTCGGCCCCGCGCCGGCACCCATGGAACGGCGCGCGGGACGCCACCGGGCACATCTCCTGTTGCAGGCTTCTCAGCGGGCGCCCCTGCAGAAGCTCCTGGCCACGGCGCTGCCGGAACTGGATGAACTCAAGGAAGCCCGGCGCGTGCGCTGGTCGGTGGATGTCGATCCGGTGAGCCTGGACTAAACGCGCCGCGCTCTTCCGGTAGAATTGCGCGTCGCCAAATCTCCTTCGGAACGCGCTTGAAACATGCCCTCGATGCCCTGCTGCGGAAGACGCTGAACGCCCAGGCAGGCGAGCTCTTCCCCCGGGACGCCGTGCCGGCCGGCCCGCTCGTGGAGCGCACCAAGGACCGCAAGCACGGGGACTTCGCCACCAACGCGGCGCTGGCTCTCGCCAAGTTCGCCGGCCGGAAGCCCCGCGAGCTGGCGGAGCAGATCGTCGCTGCCCTGCCCAAGAACGAACTCATCGCGAAGACCGAGATCGCGGGACCGGGATTCATCAACTTCTTCCTCAGCCCCGGCGCCTACCACGCCGAACTCAAGGCCATCCTCGACGGCGGCGAGCGTTACGGCGCGAACGACTCGGGAAAGGGCGCCAAGGCGATGGTGGAGTTCGTCTCCGCCAACCCCACGGGCCCCCTGCATGTGGGTCACGGGCGCGGCGCGGCCCTGGGCGACTGCGTGTCGCGTCTCCTCGAAGCCGCCGGCTGGTCCGTGAGCCGCGAGTTCTATTACAACGACGCCGGCGCCCAGATCGACAACCTGGCCAAATCCGTGCAAGCCCGCTGCCTCGGGATCGAGCCGGAGCAGCCGGGCTGGCCGGAGGACGGCTACCGGGGCGAGTACATCAAGGACGTGGCCAAGGCCTACCTGGCCCGCGAGACGGCCCGCGCCGACGACCGGGACGTGGCGGCCAAGGGCGACCCCAAGGACCTCAGCGCCATCCGCGAGTTCGCGGTGGCCTACCTGCGCCACGAACAGGACCTGGATCTCCGGGCCTTCGGGGTGAAATTCGACGTGTACTTCCTGGAATCCTCCCTCTACACCGAGGGCCGGGTGGAAGCGACCATCAAGGAGCTAGTGAAGCACGGCCACACCTACGAGAAGGACGGCGCGCTCTGGCTCAAGACCACGGACTTCGGTGACGACAAGGACCGGGTGATGCGCAAGTCCGACGGCAGCTACACCTACTTCCTGCCGGACGTGGCCTACCACGTGAGCAAATGGCAGCGCGGCTTCCTCAGGGTCGTCAACGAGCACGGTTCGGACCACCACTCCACCTCGGTGCGGGTCAAGATCGGCCTGCAGGCCCTGGACATGGGAATCCCCAAGAACTGGCCCGAGTACGTGCTGCACCAGATGGTGACGGTGATGAAGGGCGGCGAGGAGGTGAAGCTCTCCAAGCGCGCCGGCAGCTACGTGACGCTGCACGATCTCATCGACATGGCGGGGCGGGACGCGACGCGCTTCTTCCTGATCGCCCGCAAATCGGATTCCCAGCTCACCTTCGACGTGGACCTGGCGCTCTCCAAGAGCAACGACAATCCGGTGTTCTACATCCAGTACGCCCACACCCGCATCATGAGCGTGGAACGCCAGCGCAAGGAGAAGAACATCGGCTACGACGCCGCCAACGGCCTCAGGAACCTGCCGCGGCTCAAGGACCCCCATGAGCAGGCGCTCATGGTGGAACTCTCCCGTTTTCCGGAAATCGTCGAGTCCGCGGCCCGCGGTCTGGAGCCGCATCTCGTGGCGCAATACCTGCGCGAGGCGGCGACGGCCTTCCATGCCTTCTACGATAACTGCCCCTTCCTCACGGAGGACGCGGACCTGAGGGACGCGCGCCTGACCCTCGCCCAGGCCACCCGCCAGGTGCTCCGGAACGGCCTTACACTGTTGGGCGTGTCCGCGCCGGAGAGCATGTAGTGGCCAAGGACTACAAGAACTCACCGAAGCCCAAAGACAAGCCGAAGGCCGGCAAGAAAGGCGGCTTCCCGGGCTGGGGATGGTTCTTCATCGGCATCATCGCCGCCGTGGCCGTGATCAAGGGGGGGCCGGTGCTCTGGCAGGCGGAGATGCACGCCGGCAAGAAGGCGGCGCCTGCTCCGGCTCCCGCGACCCGCGTGGCGGCACCGGCAGCTTCCACCACCGCGACCCACTACGATTTCTACAAGATGCTGCCCTCCTTCCAGGTGGTGATCCCGGGGCAGGACAAGGACGTGAAGTCAGGTAATGCGACGGCCCCTGTGCAGCTACCCGGCAGCTACATCCTGCAGGTGGGTTCCTTCCCGAGCTTCGCCGACGCCGACAAAATGAAGGCCACGCTCGCGCTCCAAGGCATCGAGTCCAGCATCCAGCAGGTGCAGGTGAACAACGGCTCCACCTGGAACCGGGTGCGCATCGGGCCCATCAAGGATCTGAAGGAACTGAACGCGATCCGCGAAAAGCTGGCCCAGGATCACATCGAGCCGCTCGTAATCAAACAATAAGCGCTCAATGTCCTGCGTCGGCGACGGCCCCCGCCGCCGGTGCGTTCCTGCGCGCCAGCCACACCAGCAGCATCAGGGCGAGGTAGATGAAGCCCGACAGCCAGGCGAAGTCGTCGGTGGCCTGCATGAAAGCCTGGCGCTCCACGGTCGCGGCGAGGGCCGCCGTGCCCCGGGCTGCGTCCACGCCCGCCGCCTGCAGGGCCGAGAGCGCCCCGTGGCCGAGCGGCACCACTTCGGACAAGCGAGCGTCGTGCAGGGCCTCGCGGCGGTCCCACAGGGCGATGCCGAGGGAGGCGCCGAACCCCGCCCCCAGCATGCGCATGAAGTTGAGCAGGCCCGAGGCGCTCGCCACCCGCTCCGGCGGCAGCCCGGTGAAAGCCATGGTCATGAGGGGCACGAAGAACAGCGGCATGGTGGCCCCGTACACGAGGCGCGGCAGCATGAGCTGGCCGAGAGTCACGTCGGTGGTGAAATACGCGGTCCAGAGCGAGACGCTGCCGAAGGTGAGGAAGGAGACGGTCACCAGCGCGCGCAGGTCGAATTTCTTCATCAGGTAGCCCATGCAGGGGGCCACCACCACCGCCAACACGCCGATGGGCGCGGCCGCGATGCCGGCCTGGGTGGCGGTGTAGCCCATCTCGGTCTGCAGCCACAAGGGGAACACCACCAGGTTGGCGAAATAGGTGAGATAGCCGAACGTGATGGCCAGCGTCGAGACTGTGATGTTGCGCTGCCGGAACAGCGTGAGGTCCACGATCGGATGTTCCTCGGTGAGTTCCCAGGCCACGAAGAAGACGAGGCCCACGAGCGAGGTCACCGCCAGCGCCTGGATGGTGGGCGACGAGAACCAGTCGAGGTCGTTGCCCTTGTCGAGCATGATCTGCAGTGCCGCCACCCCCACCATCAGCAGCCCCAGCCCCATCGTGTCGATGGGTTTGCGCTCGATCCCGGTCTCGCGCCCGCGCAACAGGCGCCAGGTAATCCACACCGAGGCGAAGCCGATGGGCACGTTGATGTAGAACACCCAGGGCCAACTGTAGTTATCGGTGATCCAACCGCCCAGGAGCGGCCCCACCACCGGCGCGATCACCGCGGTCATGCTCCAGATGGAGAGCGCGGTGCCGTGCTTCTCCTTCGGGTAGTTGTGCATCAAGAGGCTCTGGGACAGCGGGATCATGGGGCCCGCCACCGCGCCCTGCAGCACCCGCAACAGCACCAGCACCGGCAGGCTGGGCGCGAGGCCGCAGGCCAGCGACAAGAGCGAGAACAAAAGCGTGGTGACGATGAACAGCCTCACCTCGCCCACCCGCCGCGCCAGCCAACCGGACAGGGGCAGCGAGATGGCCAGGCTGACCGTGAAGGAAGTGATGACCCAGGTCCCCTGGTCCGGGCTGATGGCGAGGTCGCCGGCGATGGTGGGGATGGCCACGTTGGCGATGGAGGTGTCCAGTATGTTCATGAACACCGCGAGCGACACCC
This sequence comes from Bacillota bacterium, assembly GCA_050261675.1. Taxonomy (GTDB): domain Bacteria; phylum Pseudomonadota; class Gammaproteobacteria; order Natronospirales; family REEB76; genus DASUBN01. Next base: position 51,637 of record JBLNDO010000051.1, on the reverse strand, counting down.
CCACCGTCAGCAGCACCAGCGTAAAGCCGGTGATGGGGGACTGGTTACCGGTCATGGCGAATCACCGCCAGGGCGGAGGCTTCGCCCGTGGAGTTGTCGCGGATGATGCGGTCGATCAGTTGCTCGGCCCCGGCCAGGCGCGCGTCATAGACCTGGGTGGCATAGGACGGCGCCGCCGGCGGATCGCCCGCGGCGCCGTCCGTGGACAGCGTGTCCACGTCCACCGCCATCGAGAGGCCGATGCGCAGCGGATGGCGCGCAGAGTCCCCGGGCGTGAGGCTCACGCGCACTGGCACGCGCTGCACCACCTTGATCCAGTTGCCGGTGGCGTTCTGCGGGGGCAGCAGGGCGAACGCACTGCCGGTGCCGGCGTCCACGCCGGCCACCGTGCCGTGGAACACCACGCCGCCGCCGTAGAGGTCCGAACGCAGGATCACGGGCTGCCCGGGATGGATGCGCGCGAGCTGCGACTCCTTGAAGTTGGCGTCTACCCACATCTGGTTCGGCGGCACCACCACCATGAGCGGGCCGCCGCCGTCCACGTGCTGGCCCACCTGCACGCTGCGCTTCGCCACATAGCCCGCCACCGGCGAGACGATGGTCATGCGCGCCAAGTTCAGGTAAGCGGCGCGCACCTCGGCGGCCGCGAGCTTCACGTCCGGATGGTCGATCACGTCGGTGTTCGCGGTCTGGGCGCGGACCGCCGACAAGGCCTGTTCGGCCTCGGTGACGCTGTGTTCGTCCACCTGCACGTCGGTGGCGCTGTGCTCGAGCGCGCTGTCGGAATAGTAACCCCGGGCGTTGAGGTTCTTGTGGCGCGTGTAGTCGGAACGCGCCAGGGCGAGCGTAGCCTGCTCGGTCGCGACCTTGGCGTCGAGCTGCTTGGCCGTGGCATAGAGCTGCTCCACATGGCGCACCGTCGAGGCGAGTTTGGATTCCGCCTCCTGCAGCGCCACCCGGGCGTCGGCGTCGTCGAGCTCCACCAGCACGTCGCCCTGGTGCACTTCGCTCGTGTCGTCGGTCAGGACCGCTTTCACGATGCCCGGCGCCTCCGCCATCACTGGCACGGGATTGCCGGCCACGTAGGCGTCGTCGGTGGTTTCATGGAAACGGCCGCGAAGCACCCAGTACGTGCCGTAACCGAGGGCCGCGGCGAGGAATAGAGCGCTCAATCCGAGCAATGCGCGCTTGCGCTGGAGGAGGCGGGTGTTTTGTGGGTTGTTGGTTTTGGTCACGGCAGTCTCCTTGGCGAGCGTCTGTTACAAATAGTTGACTGTCTAGTCAAATTATGGTCAAAAAAATAGGGAAGGATTCTTTAGGCCACCTTGGTCTGTGGCTTGGCCCCCAGGAGCATGAGCACCTGCTCGTACAGCCCCACCAGGGGCTCGGGGCTATTCTGGATGCGGGCGCGGGCGGCGGCGCCTTCGAACAGCGAGTACACGGCCTGGGAGGCGGCCTCCACGTCCGCCACGCGCACCTCGCCCGCGGCGGCGGCCTCGCGGATGGCGTTGTCGAAATAGCGGCGTTTGCGTTGCAGGATGCTCTGGCTCATCTCCCAAACGTCCGTATCCACGCCGCTGCCCTCCATGGCCACGGCGAAACCGAGGCAGCCCAGTACGGCCTCGCCGCGCTGCTTGCGCTCCACCTGGCGGCGGTACATCGTGTCGAAGTAGCGCTGCAAGCGCACGAGCGGCGGAAACTCGGGGGCGAAGGCGTTATCCAGCAGCGGGCGGCTCGCGGTCTGCCACCACTCCTCCATGGCCGCCTTGGACAGCGCCGCCTTGGAATCGAAGTAGTGGTAGAAGCTGCCCTTCTTCACGCCGGCGTGCTCGCAGATGGCGTCCACGGTCACGGCGCTGTAGCCCAGCGTGTGGGTTAGATCGTTGGCCGCCTTGATCAGGCGTTCGCGGGCATCACTGATTCGACCCATGTCACTCCACCTCTGACGGCAAAACTATAGTTGACTATTTGGTCAATTTCAAGCCTGAGGCGAAGCTCCTATTTGTGCGAGATGAATCAGCAAGTTGCGGGCGAAGCCGCGGGTGGAAAATGGCAAAAGAGCGTCGTGCCGCTTACAGGTGAATCACGCCGACACCCCGCCGTTCTCTCTTGTCCAGGTATTTCCATTTCCAACTGGAGGCGCCGTCGAGCTTGCGGATGCGCACATCCTGGAGCGCCCCGGGGTCGAAATTATTGGCGTTGACGGCGGCCCTGCCCTTGCCCCATTGCTTGCGGTACTTGTAATGGGTGACACATCCGCATTTCTTGCAGCGGAAAAAGGCGATATTCCTGTGGCGCCAGGAATAGCTGGAAAGGCCGCCCTTGGGCGCCACGATCTTCACGGACTTGGCGCTGTAGTAGGCCCAGAGCACGCCGTAACGGCGGCAGAGGGAGCAGTTGCAGCTGGTGACGGTGCGGGGCGCGCGTTTCACCTGGATGCGAATCGCCCCGCAGTGGCAGGTGGCGGTCAGCGCCGAGGGGATCTCAGCCTTCCGCGTCGTCACCGCCGAGCTGCCTGAAATCGATCCCAAGTGAATTGAGTTTCCGGTACAGATGGGTGCGTTCCATGCCCACGCGCTCCGCCAGCTTGCCCACCTTGCCGCCGCAGAGCTGCAGCTGCTGCTCGAGATAGGCCTTCTCGAAGTGCTCGCGTGCCTCCCGGAGCGGCATGGCCAGGAGGTCCTGCTTGATGAAGGACTCGCCCTCGGTGGCGGAAAGCGGCGCGATGGCCTGCTCCACCTCCTCCAGCGTGACCTCGCCGTCGCCCCCGAGGATCAGCACCCGCTGCACCAGGTTGGAAAGCTCTCCAAGATTGCCGGGCCAGGGATAGTTGCGCAGCCGGTTCTGGGCGGCGACGCTGAAACGCCGGTATTTCAGCTGGCGCTCATCCACCATCACGTCGGTGTGGTAGCGCAGGAGTTCCGGCACGTCCTCCCGGTATTCGCGCAAGGGCGGCACCCGCACCGTGACCGCCGCGAGGCGCATGTAGAGGTCGCGGCGGAAGATACCCTGGTCGAGCTGCGACTCGATGCGCGGCTCGGCCGCGGACAGGAGCCGCACGTCGAGGGTCTGGGCCGTCTGGCTGCCCACGCGCGTGAACGCGCCCTGCTCCAAGATGCCGAGGAGCGCCGCCTGGGCGTCGGCGTGCATGTCCGAAAGGTCGCCCAGGAACAGCGTGCCGCCCCGTGCCTGCTCGAGGCAACCCGGCGAATCGTCGCCCTGACGGCCGCACAGCGAGGCGAGCACATCCCGCAACTCGAGACCCGCGAGGGACACGCTCACGAACGGGCCGTCGTTCCGCGGCCCCAGGGCGTGCAGGTAGCGCGCCAAGGTCTCCCGGCCGCTGCCGGGCTCGCCCACCAGCATCACCGAGGCCTCGTGGGGGGCGAGGCGCCGGAGCTGGTCGCGCAGCGTCTGGATGACCCGGCTCTTGCCGACAGGCTCCAGAGCGGGGCGCAGCCGCCCGTGGCGGCCATGCTTCTGCTTGCCGCCTTCCACCGCCTGCTCCACGGTGCGCAGGAGCTTGGCGAGCGACAGGGGTTTCTCCACGAAGTCCACGGCCCCGAGGCGCGTGGCCTCCACCGCGGTCTCCACGGTACCGTGTCCCGACATCATCACCACCGGGAAGCCGAGCACCCCCTCACGGGTCCATTCCCGGAGCAGGCTGATGCCGTCCATGTCCGGCATCCAGATGTCCAAGAGCACGAGGTCCGGCTCCTCCTTGGCGCGGGCAGCGCGCGCCTCGGCGGCGTTACCCGCCGTGCGCACCTCGTAACCCTCTTCCGTGAGGATCTCCTGCACCATGCCGCGGATGTCCGCTTCGTCGTCCACCACCAAGATCTGCGAGGCGCTCATTTAGCCTCCCTCCTCCCACCCTTGCGTCTTTCGATGCCATGCAGCAGCGCGCTGCTGCGGGCGTGTTCGGTGATCGGCAGCCGGATCAGGATCTGCGCGCCGCCTTCGGCGCGGTTCTGCACGCGGATGCTGCCGCCGTGCTCTTCCGTCAGTTTCTTGACGATGGCCAAGCCCAAGCCCGTGCCCTTCTGTTTGCTGGTGACGTAGGGCTCGAAGGCCTTGCCGAGGATGCTCGGGTCGAAACCGGGCCCGTTGTCCTCCACCAGGACCTCCGCCATCTCCTCCTCGCCGCGGCGGTAGTAATGGGTGGCGATCCGCACCCGCCCGCCCTTGCGTCCCTCCAGGGCCTCGTGGGCGTTCTTGAGGAGATTATGCAATATCTGACGCACCCGGCCCGAGTCGGCCCTGACCGACGGTAGGTCCGCGTCCAGGTCGAGCTTCACGTCCAACTCGGTCTCGCGGCTGCGGTAAAGGTCGGCGACCTCCCTGACCAGGGCGTTCAGGTCCACCGGCGCGATCTCGAGGGCCGGCGCGCGGGCGTATTCGCTGAAGGCGTTGACCATGGACTTCATGGCCTCCACCTGCTGCACGATGGTGTGGGTGGCGCGGTCCAGCACGTCCGCGTCCTCGCCCTTGAGTTCGCCGAGATAGCGCCGCCTCACCCGCTCGGCAGCGAGCTGGATGGGCGTCAGCGGATTCTTGATCTCGTGGGCGAGCCGGCGCGCCACCTCGCCCCAGGCGGCGTCGCGCTGCGCCTCGATGAGCGCCGTCAGGTCGTCGAACACCATCACCCGGCCCGGCGGCACCTCGCCGGTGGAAGGCAGGCTTGCGCAACTCACCATCAGGATGCGGCGCCCGGCGGGGCTGTGCAGCACCATCTCCTCGCGCCATTCCTTCTCGTCCGCGTCCAGGTGGCGCCGGCAGGCGGACACGAACTGGCCGAGCAGGCTGTCCTCGCCGGCGAGCGTCACCAGCGAGCGACCCAGGTAGTTTTGCAGATCGGTCTCCAGGATCGCGCTGGCGGTGGGGTTCGCGGTCTTCAGCACCAATGCGGCGTTGAAGGACATCACGCCGGAGGACAGGCGAGACAGCACCGCGCCGAGGTAACTGCGCTCGCTCTCCACCTGTTCGCGGCTCTTGCGGGCGGAGTCGCGCGCTTCGGCCAAGCGCTGGGTCATCTCGTTGAACGAGGCCACCAGGAAGCCCACTTCGTCCTTGGACGGCAGCGGCAGGCGCGTGGTGAAGTCGCCGCGGGCCACGGCGCGGGTGCCTTCCACCAGGTTCTGCAGCGGTTGCACCAGGGTGCGGGCCGCCACGAACGCGCCCCAGACCGCCATCAGCACCGACAAGAGCAGCACCAGGAGCAGGGTCAGCAGGAAACTGATCTTGAGCGGCGTGCGCAACACGGTGAGCTGGTGGTACTGGGAATAAGCGTCCTGTACACGGTTGGCGAGACCGCTCTGCTCGTCCGCCACGGGATACAGCGCCTGCAGGCTCATGCGGTTCCACCAGGCTCCGGTGCTGGTCACCGGCACCACGGCGCGGATGTGCAGGCCGCCCTGACCCACGGGGTCGAGGCCCACGTACTCGTTGCCGGCGCGCACCTGCAGCAGCACCTCCGGCCCCGGCAGGTCCGGAACCAGCACCCCCGGCTGCGAGGAACTCGAGGCGATGATGCGGTTGTTGAAACCGCCGAGCAGCGTGAGTTCGTTGGCGCCGTTCTGGCGGCGCAGGTTGTCCAACTGGTAGGACATCTGCCGCGTGTCGCCCGTCGCGAGCGAGCGCGCCATGCGCTCGGTGCGCGACAGGAGGTCGCGCACGCGGGTGTCGAGCGCGCTGCGCGAAAGTTCCATGGCGTCGTTGAGGGCGTTCTCCACGCGCACATCGAACCAGCTGTCGATACCGTGGCTGATGAACTGGAAGGAGAAGTAATAGACCAGCACCACCGGCACGATGGCGAGTAGGCCGAAGGTCCACACCAGCCGGAGCGTGAGCCTCGAGCCCGCCACGTTGCGGCGGTGCTGCAGGATGAGCCGGGTGAGGTTGTAACCGATGACCCCGAACAGCACCGCCGCCGCGGCCATGTTCAGGTACACGAGCCAGAGGTGCATGCTCTCGAAGGAAGCCGAGTTGGATGTGCTCTTGGCGAGCGTGATGAGCGAGGCCAGCATCACCAGCAAGCCGAGGCCGACGAGCAGGGCGGCGGCGTAACGCTTCATGACGAGAGCACCCACTGGTACCAGTCGCTCGACAGGTCCCAGCCCTTGAAGAGCGAGGCAATGAGCTGCAGCGGCCCCGGGAAACTCTTGACGTCCAGGCCGGCGCGCATGCGGATGTTGTAGCGCACGCCGGGCTCCAGCAGCTTGGCGTCGATCACCGGCAGATCGCTCACCTGCCCGAGATTGGTAATGGCGTCGCGGTAGGTGGCATAGCTCTGCTGATCGCCGCTGTTCAGGTTGGTAACGATGAACCGGCGCGTGAGCTCGTGGTAGCTGATCTGATAGCGCTGGTCGAGCTCGGCCACCTTGCTGTTGAACCACCAGCTACGGTGCTTGATGATCTCGATCTCGAGCTCCACCGTGAGCGGCAGGCCGTTCTGCAGTGCGTTCACGGCGTCGTCGGAGAGGTTCAGACCGATGTCGGCGTTGAGGTAATACACGCCGTCCACGAGCTCGGTGTAGGCGGTGTGGATGACGAAGCCCGGTTGGTCCTCGGCGGCGGCGCAAAGCGGCATGAGCGCGAGGCCCGCACCCAGGGCCGCGACGCCGAGGCGCCGCGGCAGGCCATGCAGGAGCCGCGACATATTCATGCGGGCGCACCCTCAGCCGCGCTTCTCGACACAGCCATAGTAGAAACCATCCATCCCGCCTTCGCCGGTGAGCACCTGCCGGCCCGGACCCGCGACGACGCCCCAGTCTGCCTCGATGGGCAAGATGGTCGCGCCGGGCGTCGCCGACAGGAACGTCTCCAGTTGGGCGACGTTCTCCCGCCGGAACACCGAGCAGGTGACGTACAGGAGCTTACCGCCTGGCGCCAGGAGCGGCCAGAGCGCGGCGAGCAGGCGCGCCTGCAAGCCCGCGGCCGCGGCCACTTCCTCGGGGCGGCGGCGCACCTTCACGTCCGGGTGGCGGCGCACCACGCCGCTGGCGCTGCAGGGCGCGTCCAGAAGGATGCGTTCGTAGGGTCGGCCGTCCCACCAGGCTTTCGGCTCCGCCGCGTCCGCCACCTTCACCTCGGCCTGAAGCCCGAGGCGTTTCAGGTTGTCGTGGATGCGTGCGGCGCGCTTGCCGTCCAGCTCCACCGCCGTGAGCGCGAGGCCGGCGTGCCGCTCCAGCAGATGGCAGGCCTTGCCGCCGGGAGCGGCACAGGCGTCCAGCACGCGCAGAGCGTCCTTCGCGTCGACGAGGCCGGCGGCGAGCTGCGCCCCCTCGTCCTGTACCGAACACTTGCCTTCGGCGAAGCCCGGCAGCGCGGACACGTCCAGGGCGGAGGCGAGCGTCACGCCGTCGGCGGAGTACGCGCAGGGCCGGGCCGCGATGCCCGCCGCCGCGAGTTCCGCGAGGTACTCTTCGCGTGCGTTGCGCCGGCGGTTGACGCGCAGCGTCATGGGCGGACGCTGGTTGCCGGCTTCCAGCACGGCCTCCCATCGATCGGGCCAATCGCGCTTCAATTCCTCGATGAACCATTTGGGGTGGGCATAGCGCGCCTCCGGCTCGGCCTGTACCGCCGCCTCGATCTCCGCCTGCTCCCGCTGAAACCGGCGCAGCACGGCATTCACGAGTCCCGTGGCCCAGGACTTGTCCAGCGCGCGGCATGTTTCCACCGTCTGCTGCACCGCCGCGTGGGGCGGCACGCGCAGGAAAGCCAGCTGGTAGAGGCCGAGCTCGAGCAAGAGTTTCACGTCCAGGTCCGCAGGCTTGAGGGGACGCTCCAGGAGGCGCGCAAGCCAGGCTTCGAGGCGCGGTCCGAAACGCAGAGTGCCGTAGCAGAGTTCCTTCACCAGGGCCGCGTCGCGGGGATCGGTGGAACGCGCGGCGCTCCGGTCCGCCGCCTGGGTCAGGGTCTGGCCGTCGCGCCGCACCGCCAGGAGCGCTTCAACCGCCAGCACCCGGGGAGCGGCGCCCTCCGCCATCAGCCGAAACGCACGCCGTCGAGGACGCGTCCGTTGGCGAAGGCGGCGGCGGCTTGCACGCGCCCACCCGCGGGCTGCAATTCCAGGATGCGCAGCACGCCCTTGCCCGTGGCCACGTCGATGCCCTCGCGTCCCGCGCCGGTCACGGTGCCGGGCGCGGCGGCGAAAACGGTCTCCACCGCTTCGGCACGCCAGATGCGCAGGGGCTCGCCCTGGTGCGTGGTGAACGCCACGGGCCAGGGGTTGTAGGCCCGGACCGCCCGGACCAGTTCGGCGGCGGGCCGGGACCAGTCGAGGCGCGCCTCGTCCTTGCTGAGCTTGCCGGCGTAGGTCGCGGCGGCGCTGTCCTGGGCCTTGGGCTTGAGTTCCGGGAAGCGGTCCAGGGCTTCCACGATGAGGCGCGCGCCCAGAGCCGCGAGTTTGTCGTGCAGGGTGCCGGCGGTATCGTCCGCGGCGATGGGCACGGCCCCCTCGAGCAAGACGGCACCCGTGTCCAGGCCCTTGTCCATCTGCATGATGCACACGCCGGTCTCGCGGTCCCCCGCCAGCACGGCACGCTGGATGGGCGCGGCACCCCGCCAACGCGGCAGGAGCGAGGCGTGGATGTTGAGGCAACCAAAACGGGGGATGGCGAGGACGGACGACGGCAGGATGAGCCCGTAGGCTACCACCACCATCACGTCGGCGTGCGCGTCCTTGAGCGCGTGTTTCGCGGCATCGGACTTGAACGTTTCCGGCTGGTACACCGGGATGTTCAGTTCCAGTGCGCGCTGCTTGACGGGCGAAGCGGTCAGTTTGCGGCCGCGACCGGCGGGCCGGTCCGGCTGGGTCCACACGCCGGCCAGCGTGTGGGAAGAACGCGCAATGGCCTCGAGCGGCGGGAGCGCGAACTCGGGTGTGCCGGCGAAGGCGATGCGCAGAGGCCGGGTCACGGGACGCGTCCCAAGCGCAGTTCTATAGAGGGGAAACTTGGGAACGGCGCTCCTTCAGCTCGCGCTCTTCCTTCTCGATGCGCTTGCGGATGCGTTGGCGCTTCAGGTCCGAGAGGTAGTCCACGAACAGCTTGCCGTTGAGGTGGTCGATCTCGTGCTGGATGCACACGGCCAGGAGGCCGTCGGCGTCGAACTCCACGGGCTTGCCGTCCCGGTCCAGCCCGCGGAAGCGGATGCGCTCCGCCCGTTCCACTTCCTCATAAACGCCGGGCACCGACAGGCAGCCCTCCTGCATCACCTCGGTGCCCTCCTGGGAGAGGATCTCGGGGTTCACGAAACACTGGGGGCGGTCCCCGTCCTCGGAGACGTCCAGGACGATGATCCGCTCGTTCACGCCCACCTGGGTGGCGGCGAGGCCGATGCCGGGGGCGGCGTACATGGTCTCGAGCATGTCGGCCATGAGGCGCCGGTGGGCATCGGTGACGGCCTTGACCGGCTCCGCCTTGATGCGCAGCCGGGGGTCCGGGAAATGGAGGATGGTCAGCAGTGCCATAGTGGTTAGCGTACAACAGGGTCTAAAAGGTGGGTCCGGGACCCCTGGAATCCAAGCCTGGCGGGGTCAAATCCTCATGCACTTTTGTATAAAATTCTGCTAAGGTTATGATACTGTTGGAAAGTCCACCCGGCGGCCTGGCGCCTTCGGGCAGGGGTAAGCAACCATTCAGACGGGACTGCCAACACGGCCGGGTATTCGGCGAGTCGTGGAGACCGTAACGATGAACAATTATAACGCTCGCCGTTGTCTCGCTGTGGCCATGATGGCCGGAATCCTCGGCGGCTGTGCTCACGCCCCGAAAAAAGCCGCGCCGGCACCTGCACCTGCTCCCGCCACCGTGGCGGCCCCCGCGCCGGCCACGGCTGCGCCGGCGATGCAGGAGAGCGCGCCGCTGCGCTACACCGTGAAGAAAGGCGACACCCTCTGGGGCATCGCCAGCCTGTACCTCAAAACGCCCTGGGCCTGGCCGGACATCTGGTACGCCAACCCGGCCATCAAGAATCCACACCTTATTTATCCCGGTGACGTGCTGATCCTCGGCACCAACGCGGCGGGACAGCCGACCCTGAGCGTGGAGCGCAACGGCCAGGTGGTGACCGAGGCGACGCCCGCCCCGGCGCCGGCCCCCGCGACGGCGGCGCCCGCGGCCCCGGCCTCCTCCCTGCCTGTCACGAAGCTCTCGCCGCAGGCGCGCTACCTGCCGCTCAACCAGGCGGTGGCTCCGATCCCACTGGACGGTCTGCGTCCCTTCCTGGACAAGACCATGGTGGTGAGCTCGGGTGAGCTCGACAAGTACGGCTACATCGTGACCTCGTTCAACCAGAGTCCGGCGAGCGGCGCCAACGAAGAAGTCTACGCACGCAACCTCAACAACGCGGACGGCGCGCGCTACGAGATCTACCGCCTGGGCGACAAATACGTGGACCCCGCGAGCGGCGACAAGCTGGGTTACGAGGCGCGTTACATCGGCACCGCCCAGGTGGAAACCTGGGGCGACATCCAGAAACTCATGATCACGACCTCCGTTCAGGAAGCCATCGCGGGCGACAAGCTGATTCCAGCCACGGGCGGCTCGGCCATCGACCTCAACTTCTACCCGCACCCGCCCGCGAAGACCGTGGAAGGCGACATCGTCTCGGTGCTGGCCGGAGTCGGGCAGATCGGCAGCAACGACGTGGTGGTGGTGAGCCGCGGCACGGACGACGGCGTCGATCCGGGCACGGTGCTCGGGATCTACCGCAAGGGCAACAAGGCCACGGATCCCAATAGCTGGTTCAGCGTAACCCTGCCGACGGAGCGCACCGGCACCCTGATGGTGTTCCGCAGCTTCAAGAACATGAGCTACGCCCTGGTGATGCAGGCCACTTCCGAGATACACGTGGCGGACATCGTCGGCAATCCTTGAGCGCCGCACGGATTGATGAGACAGTATCCGCGTGGCAGGACGTGATGACGTAAGACCGGAGCCGGGGCTGTTCCCGGCCAACCTGAGGGAAAGGCGATAGGCCCACAGGATGCACTGTACTGGCTCGCCCTGATCCGCACTCCGCGGCTCGGATCGGCCAGCGCCCTTCGCCTGCTGCAGCATTGCGGCAGCGCGATGGGATGCTTCACCTCCGCCGCCGACCTCCCCGCCTCCCTCGAACTCCATCCCGAAGCCCGTGCCTTCCTGAAGAACCCGGACCTCGCCGCCGCCGAGCAGGACTTGGCGTGGATGGCGCACGCCGGGGCGCGGCTCATCACCATGCTGGACCCGGAGTACCCGGCTCTGCTGCGGCAGATCCCCGACCCGCCCGCGGCGCTTTTCACACGCGGCAATGTGGCGTTGCTTTCCGCCCCCCAGCTCGCCATGGTGGGCAGCCGCAATCCGAGCGTGGAGGGCCGGCGCAACGCCGAGGAATTCGCCGCCTACCTGGTGAAGTGCGGTCTCGTGATCACGAGCGGCATGGCGCTCGGCATCGACGCCGCGAGCCATCGCGGCGCGCTGAAGGGCGGCGGCCAGACCGTGGCGGTGTGGGGCACCGGCCTCGACAAGGCCTACCCGCCGCACAACCGCGAACTCGCCGAGGAGATCGCCGCGAAAGGCCTCGTCGTCAGCGAGTTCCCGCCGGGCACCCCGCCCTTGCCGACCCATTTCCCGCGCCGCAACCGCCTCATCAGCGGTCTCGCGGTGGGCACGCTGGTGGTGGAGGCGGCGAGCCACTCGGGCTCGCTCATCACCGCGCGCCTCGCGAGCGAGCAGGGCCGCGAAGTGTTCGCCATCCCCGGCTCCATCCACAACCCCATGGCGCGCGGCTGTCACCGCCTGCTGCGCGAGGGCGCGAAGCTCGTCGAATCCGCCGGCGACATCCTCGAGGAGCTGGCACCGCTGCTCGGCCTCGAGCCTCCGGTGGCGACGGCGTCCGCGAGCACGGACGCCTCCGCGGACACGCCGCCGCAGGATCCCGAATACAGCCTGCAGTTGAATTCGCTCGACTTCGCCCCCACGTCGGTGGACTCGCTGGTCGAGCGCACTGGATTGACGCCTGAGGTGGTTTCCTCCATGCTCCTGATGCTGGAGCTGCAGGGATACGTGGAAGCCTCTCCCGGCGGAAGATATTCCCGCGTGCACAAGAGGTCGTAACGTCATGATGAAGGAAAACGTACTCGACGTGCTCATGTACCTGTTCGAGAACTACCTGGATGACGACGACAACGAATCGGAAGCGGACCGCGCCACATTGACGGTGGAACTGGAGGAGGCCGGTTTCGCCAAGCACGAGATCAACCGCGCCTTCGACTGGCTCGAGAACTTAGCCCGCAACCCGCCGGACAGCGAACCGCCCATCACCCAGCGCGACGCGCTGCGGGTGTACGCCGCGCAGGAACTGGAAAAGCTCACGGTGGAGTGCCGCGGCTTCCTGCAGTACCTTGAGAACATCGGCATCCTGGAACCGGCGCAGCGCGAGGTGGTCATCGACCGCATCATGGCGCTCGGCACCGCCGAGATCGACCTGGAGCAGGTGAAGTGGATCATCCTGATGGTGCTGTTCAACCGTCCGGGCCAGGAAGACGCGTACGCCCGCATGGAAGAGCTGGTGTTCGACGACTCGCTCGGCGTGATGCACTGATGTTTGCGTCGTGTCCCGACACGGGTAGAATGCCGCGGCCGCCGGGGCGAAAAGCCCCGACGACGCGCCGAGTTTCGACCTCACCCGGCCCTGCGCCGGGTTTGCTTTGTGAGGGAGAAAATCCCGGATCCACTCCGGGATTTTCGATTCCGGAAAAAGGCCGTTCGGGCCTTTTTCCGGAAGACCTCAAATCGGCTTACTTGCGTTCCGAAAACCTTTTGTAGTATTCCTGTATATATATGAGTCAAAACCTGGTCATCGTCGAATCCCCCGCGAAAGCCAAGACCATTAAGAAGTACCTGGGCAAGGGCTTCGAAGTGCTGGCTTCGTACGGCCACGTGCGCGACCTCGTGCCGAAGGAAGGCGCGGTGGATCCCGAGCAGGACTTCGCGATGAAGTATCAGCTCATCGAGCGCAACGAGAAGCACGTGGACGCCATCGCGAAGGCCTTGAAGAAGGCGGACGCGCTCTACCTCGCCACCGACCCGGACCGCGAGGGCGAGGCCATCTCCTGGCATCTCACCGAGATCATGAAGGAGAAGGGCCTGCTCAAGGACAAGGACGTGCGCCGCGTGGTGTTCCACGAGATCACCCAGCGCGCCATCACCGAGGCGGTGGAGAACCCCCGCGCCCTCTCCAAGGACCTGGTCTACGCCCAGCAGGCGCGCCGCGCCCTGGATTACCTGGTGGGCTTCAACCTCTCGCCGCTGCTCTGGAAGAAGATCCGCCGCGGTCTGTCCGCCGGCCGGGTGCAGTCCCCGGCGCTGCGCCTCATCTGCGAGCGCGAGGACGAGATCGCCAAGTTCAAGAGCGAGGAATATTGGACCCTCGAAGGCCGGGCGGAGAAGAACGGCCAGGCCTTCGCGCCGCGCCTGTTCCAGTTCGAAGGCAACAAGGTCGAGCAGTTCAGTTTCCGCGACGAGAAATCCGCGAAGGCCGCCGAGGCGGCGCTGCTCAAGTCCGCCAAGGGCAAGCTCAAAGTCACGTCGGTCGAGAAGAAACAACGCCGCCGCAACCCGGCCGCGCCGTTCACCACCTCGACGCTGCAACAGGAAGCCTCCCGCAAGCTCGGTTACGGTGCCCAGCGCACCATGCGCATCGCCCAGCAGCTTTACGAGGGCATCGACCTCACCGGCGAGGGCCCGGTGGGCCTCATCTCCTACATGCGCACCGACTCGGTGAACCTGGCGGCGGAAGCCGTGACCGAGATCCGCGAGGTCATCGCCAAGCGCTTCGGCCAGGACCACCTGCCGCCGGAGCCCCGGGTCTACAAGACCAAGTCCAAGAACGCCCAGGAGGCCCACGAGGCCATCCGCCCCACCTCCGCGGCACGCGCGCCGGAAGAGATCCACGGCAAACTGACCGACGAGCAGAAGAAGCTCTACGAACTCATCTGGAAACGCGCCATCGCCTGCCAGATGGAACAGGCGGTGTTCGACACCGTGAGCGCCGACCTGGACGCAGGCGGCGGCAGCACCTTCCGGGCCAGCGGCTCGGTCTTGGTGGTGCCGGGCTTCATGGCCGTGTATCAGGAAGGCAAGGACGATGCCCCCCAGAAGACGGACGCCGCCGCCGAGGACGACGAGGAGCACATGCTGCCGGCGCTCGTGGAGGGGGAGAGCGTCACGCTCACCGCCATCCAGTGCGATCAGCATTTCACCGAGCCGCCGCCGCGCTACACCGAGGCGAGCCTGGTCAAGGCCCTGGAGGAGTTCGGCATCGGCCGTCCCTCCACCTACGCCACCATCATCTCGACGCTGCAGCAGCGCGAGTACGTGGAGATGGACCGCAAGCGCTTCAAGGCAACGGACGTGGGCCGCGTGGTGGCCAAGTTCCTCACCGATCACTTCACCCAGTACGTGGACTACGGCTTCACCGCCCTCATGGAGGACGAGCTGGACGCCGTGTCCCGCGGCGAGAAGGATTGGGTGCCGGTGATGCACGAATTCTGGGACCCGTTCAAGAAGCTCGTGGACCACAAGGAGGAGAACGTCTCCCGCAAGGACGTGACCTCCGAAGCCCTGAACGAGGCCTGCCCGAAGTGCAGCAAGCCCCTGTCCATCCGCCTCGGGCGCCGCGGCCGCTTCATCGGCTGCACCGGCTACCCGGATTGCGACTACACCCGGAATCTCGACGAGACCGCCGAGCAGGCGGCCCAGCCCCAGAAGATCGAGGGCCGGCAGTGCCCGAAGTGCGGCTCGGACCTGCTCATCCGCCGCGGCCGCTACGGCAAGTTCATCGGCTGCTCCGGTTACCCCAACTGCAAGCACATCGAACCGCTGGAGAAGCCGGCGGACACCGGCGTGCAGTGCCCGGAGTGCAAGCAGGGCACGTTCCTGAAGCGCAAGTCGCGCTACGGCAAGGTCTTCTATTCCTGCTCCCGGTACCCGGACTGCAAATACGCGGTCTGGAACCTGCCGCTGGCGCAGCCCTGCCCCTCCTGCGGGTGGCCGATCCTCACGGTGAAGACCACCAAGCGCAAGGGCACCGAGCGGGTCTGCCCGCGCAAGGAATGCGGCTACGCCGAGCCCGCGCCGGAGCTGGCGCCGCCGCCGGAAGCGGAAGCCGTCAATTCCTGAGCACGCAATGCAAGCCGCCGCCTGGCCGCTACGTCGAGCCGTCGAAGTAGTCAGGTCCGGCGGCGTCATCGCCTATCCCACGGAAGCGGTCTACGGCCTCGGTTGCGATCCGCTGGAATACAAAGCCGTCAACCGCATCTTCGACCTCAAGGGCCGCGACACCAAGAAGGGCGTGATCCTCATCGCCTCGCAGGTCGAACAACTCCTGCCCTTCATGGCGAGGCTGCCGGACGCGGTCATGAAGAAACTGGTGGCGAGTTGGCCCGGGCCCGTCACCTGGGTGGTCCCGGCGGCCCCCTCGCTACCCTTCTGGCTCTCCGGTGGCCGCGAGACGCTCGCGGTGCGGGTCACCGCCCACGCCCTCACCCGCGAACTCTGCGAAGCCTGCGGCATCGCGCTCGTTTCCACCAGCGCTAACCGCAGCGGCCAAGCTCCGGCTCGGAGCGCGCTGCAGGTGCGATCCGTCTTCGGCGACAGCGTGGATTGCGTCTTGTCCGGGGAACTGGGTGGACTGAAAAAGCCCACGGAAATCCGCGAAGCAATCACCGGAAAGGTTTTACGGGCCGGATGAATTAACATACCGGCATGGACATCCAGGCTGTCGAGACCTATCTCCGCTCCCTGCAGGACAGCATCACCGGCACGCTAGAAAAGCTGGACGGCAAGGGGCGCTTCCAGAAAGACGCCTGGCCGCGTCCCGAGGGCGGCGGCGGCGAAAGCCGCGTCCTGAAAGCAGGCGCGCTGTTTGAGCAAGCCGGTGTCAATTTCTCGGACGTGCAGGGCAAGCAACTGCCTCCCTCCGCCACCGCCCACCGATCTGAACTCGCAGGCCGGGCCTGGCGGGCGCTCGGGGTCTCTCTGGTGCTGCATCCCTGGAATCCCTACGTGCCCACCACGCACATGAACGTGCGGTTCTTCTCCGCCACGAAGCCGGGCGAGCCCGCCATGTGGTGGTTCGGCGGTGGCTTCGATTTGACGCCCTATTACGGTTTCGAGGAAGACGCGCGCCACTGGCACGAAGCCGCCAAGGACGCCTGCGACTCTTCCTTCGGTATCGAAGCCTATGCCCGCTACAAGAAATGGTGCGACGAGTATTTCTTCCTGAAGCATCGCAACGAACCCCGGGGCATCGGCGGCCTGTTCTTCGACGACCTGAATGCGGAAGGCTTCGAACGTTCCTTCGCCTTCACCCGCAGCGTGGGCGACCATTTCCTGCCGGCTTACGTGCCCATCGTGGAGAAGCGCCGCGACATGAAGTACGGCGACCGGGAACGGCAGTTCCAGCTCTACCGCCGGGGCCGCTACGTGGAGTTCAACCTGGTCTACGACCGGGGAACGCTCTTCGGCCTGCAATCCGGCGGCCGCACGGAGTCCATTCTTATGTCGCTGCCGCCTACAGTCCGCTGGGAATACGATTGGAAGCCTGAGCCGGGATCGAAAGAAGCCGAGCTATACGAAAAATTCCTGAAACCGAGGGATTGGGCATGAGCATGCAACCGTTCCATTTAGCCTTTCCAGTGCGTGACCTGGAAGAAGCTCGCAAATTTTACGCGGGTCTCCTGGGTTGCCCCACGGGGCGGAAATCGGACCAGTGGATAGACTTCGATCTCTACGGCCACCAGATCGTGGCCCATCTGGCGCCTCCCGAAAAAGACGCAGCCACCAATCAGGTAGATGGGGAAGACGTACCAGTACGTCATTTCGGCGTGATCCTGGAATGGGACCAATGGGAGAAGCTGGCAGAACGGCTCCGGGGAAAAGTGAAATTCCTCATCGAGCCCGGTATCCGCTTCAAAGGCCAAGTGGGCGAGCAGGCCACCATGTTCTTTCAGGACCCCAGCGGGAATGCCCTGGAGTTCAAGGCGTTCCGGGACCGATCCAATCTGTTCAAGAAGTAATTCTCAACCGCCAGCCTGACCGGCCATCAAGCCGAGCAGTACGAGCCCGAGCACGATTACCCCGATCGCCACGTACAGCCAGTCGCGCCCGCGCGCGCTGATATAGACGCCGGCCACCAGACGCGCCACGGGCGTGAGCAGCAGCACCACGAGTCCCGCGTCCAGGAAGGCGCCCGCGTGAAAGGCCTCGCCGCGGGACACCGCCGCATCGAAGATGTCCTTGAGGGAGCCCCGGGGGATCGCGGGCACTCGGGCGCCGCCCTGGGCGAGAAACAGCGCCAGACCGAGCACGATGAGCAGGAGGCAGAGGCCGATGCTCAGCCGCAGGATCCAGGCGGTGAGCCAGCGGCGGTGCTGGACCAGGTCGTTCACAGGCCCGCCCCCTTCAGGAGCATCTGCAGGGCGACGAGCGAGAGCACCAGGGCGAACAGTCGCCGCAGGAGGCGCGCGGGGATGCGGCGCATCCAGTGGCCGCCGGCGTAGGCGCCCGCCAGCACGCCGACGATGACGGCGCCCGCGGTAAGCGGCGGCACGTCGCCGTGGGACAGGTAATAACCCGCGCTGGTGGCCGCCGTCATGCCTATCATGAAGTTGGAGGTAGCGGTGGATACCTTGAAGGGCAGGCGCATGAGCTTGTCCATCGCCAGGACCTTGAATACCCCGGAGCCGATGCCGAGCAGCGCCGACAGGAATCCCGCTCCGATCATCACGCCGAAGGCGGGGCCGACCCCGGTGACCCGGTAATCGATCCAGCGGTCGCCGTGATGGTAGCGGCTCCCGAGCCGCAGGCGCTTCGCCAGAGGTGAACTCTCAGCGGCGCCGGCCACGTCGCTCGCCGTGGGGATGAAGGACATGATGGCGGAATAGAGCATGGCGAGGCCGAACACCACGAACAGCGCCCGGGCCGGGACGTGGTGGGTGGCGAAGGCCCCGGCCAAGGCGCCGGCGGAGGCCGCCACCTGCAGGAACAGGCCGATGCGGACGTTGGCGAGGCCTGTGCCCACGAAGCGCGGTGCGGCGCCAGTGGAGGTGGCGATCACGCCGAACAGGCTCACGCCCACCGCCTCGGGGATGGGGAAGTGCAGTCCGAGCGTAAGCAGCGGCACGATGACGAGTCCGCCGCCCAGCCCCGTCAGCGAGCCGATGAGGCCGGCGAATACTCCGCCCAGGAGCACGATGAATACCGTGAGGAGGGGGCTCACCGGCGCTTGTGCCTGAAACAGTTCACGTGATGGTCATTCACCATCCCTGTGGCCTGCATGAAAGCGTAGCAGATGGTCGAACCCACGAAACGGAAGCCGCGCTTCTTCAGATCCTTGCTCATGCGGTCGGAGATCTCGGTGCGGGCAGGCGCATGGGCGCCGGTACGCCAGCGGTTCAAGAGCGGCTTGCCGCCCACGAAGGACCAGATGTACTCATCGAAGGAGCCGAACTCCTTCTGCACCGCGAGGAACGCCTTGGCGTTGTCGATGGCGCTTTCGATTTTCAAGCGATTGCGGACGATGCTGGCGTCCTTCAGAAGCCGCGCCACGTCCTTCTTGGCATAGCGGGCGACCTTCTTCGGGTCGAAGCGGTGGAAGGCTTTCCGGTAGTTCTCACGCTTGTGCAGGATGGTGGACCAGGAGAGGCCCGCCTGGGCGCCTTCGAGGATCAGGAACTCGAACAGCCGCCGGTCGTCGTGCACCGGCACGCCCCATTCCTTGTCGTGGTAGGCGGTATAGAGCGCATCATTGGCCGGCGCCCAGTGGCATCTGGCTTTGCCGTCTTTATGCTCTGATTTTTTTGCGACCATCAGCGTTCAAATTTCGGCGGCACATCGCCGATCCTGGCTTTGCGAAACCAATTCTCGAATTCCGCGCAGCGGGCCTGGCCCTCGGCCGGCGCCCAGGCCGCGAAGTCTTTCTCTTCCGTCGGTACGTAGGGCCCCTGCTTGCACTCGAACACCACCGTGGCGGGCGCGAGCGTCACCACACCGTGCCAGGTGTTGGCGGGGGTCTCCAGCCCCAAAGTCTCGCCGCCCGCCGTAAGGCGCGTCGCCGCGACCACCTTGCCCGCGTCGTCGAAATGCAGCACCCGCATGTCGCCGCTCACGATCAGGAGCAGTTCCCACTTCTCCGGGTGGCGGTGGGGCCTGACATACGTGCCGGGCTCCATGGCCATGCACATGCGCTGGATGGGGTCCTCGTGGGTCGGGTGCAGATTGTGGTGGGTGCGCAGGCGCGGCGCGTTGGCGGCCTTGTGGTGGAGCGTGGCGACCAGCGGCCTATCGATGATCTTCATGTGAAAACGGCCTCCAGGAGAGGCCGTTAGTATAAATCGGAGACGCGTAAAGCCCGGTTACAGGGTCCATTCCACTTTCGAGGTCAACTCGGTTTCCATGGGCTGCACGGGCGTCGCGTTGTTGGTGACGATGGCGATGCTGCCCTTGCCGGCGGGAATGATGACACCGTGGAAGCCGTCCTCGTCCACCGGCACGGTCTTTTCCACGTGGGTATGGCGCAGGAGCATGATGGTCACCGGGCCGTTCGCGCCCTGCACGACGAGGTGAGCCACGCGCTCGCCGCGGAACAGGCAGACATGGGCGTAGGTCACGTCGTCCATGCCGCCCTGCATGCCTGCACCGGCGCGCTGGAGCACGTCCTGTACGTAGCTGGCGTCACGGATCAGCGCCCGGTCAGGGCCGATGGCCTGGGCTTCCTCCGGGTTCTCGATGTGCTTCACCACCGCGTCGGCAAGCTCGACGCCTTCAGGATGCTGGTGGCGGTAGGCCCAGGCGGCGAGCACCAGCGCCATGACGGCGCTCGCGGCCACCGCCATCCAGGGCTGGAAACGGCGCGGGTGGTTCTTGAGCGTGCCGTCCAGCGCGATGCGCGCCTCGAGCCCTTCCGGCACCGGCACCTTGAACGCGCTTTCCAGGCGCGCGTCCAAGGCCAGCATGTCGCGGGCGAAGGCGGCGCAGGCCGCACAGCCGTGCAGGTGCTCCACCACCCCCGCATCGCGGGACTGGGGTTCGGCGCCCAGGATGCGGCGCACGTCGAGGCAGGTCACGGCCGTGCTCATGCGATCTCTTCTCCGAGCCTCGGGCCGGCGAGGCCCAAGAGCTCACGCAACTGGTTGCGGGCGCGGTGCAGGCGCGTCAACACCGTGCCCTGGGTCAATCCCAGCATCTCGGCGATCTCCTGGGTGGTGCAGCCCATCAGCACCTGCAGGGCCAGGGGTTCGCGGTATTCCGGCGTCAGCTTCCACATGGCCCGCCGGACGTCGACCATGTCCGTGTCCGCGCCGCCGACGCTGGCGCGGGTGTCGGGCAGCGGCAGGTCGTCGATGGCGACCGTGTCGCGGCGCTTGCCCATCTCGCGCATGAACTCGTTGCGCAGGATGGTGATGAGCCAGCGACGGGCGGCCGCCTCCTCGCGCAGCGAGTCCAGCGAGCGCCAGGCGCGCAGCAGCGTCTCCTGCACCAGGTCCTCCGCCAGGGCCCGGTCCCGGCACAGCCAATAGGCATAGCGGTAAAGCCCCGGCACCTGGGCGCGGGCCAGCATCTCAAAACGGTGCTGATGCGCTCCCATGGGGGCAGAGACCCCGGGGGTGGCGCTTTTATTACGTTCTTCGGCCATCAGCCGGACACCAGGACGGCGGTGTAGACCACCTGGCCGGTGGGCAGTCCCGTGGGGGAGCCGCCCGGGGGCTCCACGGAGATGGCGAGGCCCTTGGCGGTGGCGAGCCGGGCCAGGAGCTCGGCGGTGATGTGCTCGCTCGCGGTCCCGGTCTCGTTCATGAGGCCCATGGGCACCGGGTTGCCTTGGTCGGGCAGCATCCAGAGCTCGTAGGACTTGCCGGCGGGCGGCGGGTTGGACGTCAGCGCCTTCATGTCGATGCGTTTGTCCTCCGGATGCACGCTGATGACCCAGCGTGGCTGACCCTTGGCGTCGGACACCAGGGCGAACTCGGCGGGCTTCTGCTCGGTCGCCGGCACGTAGCGCTGGCTCACCAGCACCACCGCTAGCACCAGGGTCGCGGCCACGGCCCAGACGCGCCAGAAATTGTTGCCGGCCGGACCGCGGCGGGATTTCTCCTCGCGGCGCACCGCACCGAGTATCCGCCACCAGAGGTAATCGGGCGGAACCACCGGCGGGAGTTCGAGGCTCCAGGCGGTGAAGCGCACTTCCCAGGCGGCCACCTCCGCGCGCAAGCCGGGGCTTTCCATCAGTAACCGCTCGAAACGGCGGCGCGCGCCGGCGCCCAGGAGCCCGAGCACGTACTCGCCCGCCAGGAGATTCTGAAGTTTCGAGCCTTCGTATTTCATGCCGCTTCCAGGCAACGCTTGAGGCTCTCGAGGCCGCGGCGCACCCAGCTCTTCACCGTGCCCACGGGGGAGTGCAGGTTCGCGGCGATCTCCTCATGGGTGCAGCCGTCCACGTAGGCGAGCCGTAGGCTGCGTCGCTGGCCGTCGTTCAAACGCTGCATACAGTCCTCCAGGGCACGTTCCTCCGCCTTGCTCACGAAGTCCGACTCGCCGGCCTCGTCGGCGATCTCCGTCGGGGAATCGTCGCCATCGCCTCCCGGTTCGAGCGGCACCTCACGCTTGGTGCGGCGCAGGCTGTCCAGCGCCCGGTAGCGGCAGATGGACACGAGCCAGGTCATGGGGGCACCCTTCTCGGCCGTGTAGCTGCCGGCGTTGCGCCACACGGACAGGAAGGCGTCCTGCAGGGCCTCTTCCGCCAGGTCCCGCCGCTTCAAGATACGCAGCAGCACGGCGAAAAGTTGCGGGGAAACGAGCCGGTAAAGCTCCTGGAAGGCCGCCTGGCGGCCCTGGGCCACGGCGTGCAGCAGGTCCGTAAGGCGGCGGTTGCGGTCCGTGAGGTCGGCGGCGGAGGCGGCCATGGGGGCGCGGAAACCTTTTATTTTCAGTGCGATAATAGGTCCTGTCCCAAGGGTTTGTTTTACCCTATTTGGCTTCCGATTGCAGCCTCGAGGCGCCCTACTCCCGTGACCCGCAGCCCCCGCCCCCGCGGCGCCTATCCCGCCACCCGTCTGCGTCGCATGCGCCGCGACGGGTTCTCGCGCCGGCTCATGCGCGAGACACGGCTTTCCACGGACGACCTCATCTACCCCGTGTTCGTGATCGAGGGCAAGGGCAAGCGCGAGGCGGTGAACTCCATGCCCGGCATCGAACGCCTTTCCGTAGACCTGCTCCTCAGGGAAGCCGAGGAGTGCCTGAAGCTCGGTATCCCCGCGCTCGCACTCTTCCCGGTGACACCCGCCAACAAGAAATCCCTGAACGCCGCCGAGGCCTACAACAAGAAGGGCTTGGCCCAACAGGCGGCCCGCGAACTCAAGAAGGAGTTTCCCGGACTCGGCGTGATCACCGACGTGGCGCTGGACCCCTTCACCACCCACGGCCAAGACGGTATCGTGGACAAGGACGGCTACGTGTTGAACGACGAGAGCGTGGAGGTGCTGGTGCGCCAGGCGCTCTCCCACGCCGAGGCCGGCGCCGACGTGGTGGCGCCCTCGGACATGATGGACGGGCGCATCGGCGCCATCCGCGAGGCCCTGGAGGCCCAGGGCTTCGTCAACACCCGCATCCTCGCCTATTCCGCCAAGTACGCTTCGAGCTTCTACGGCCCGTTCCGTGACGCGGTGGGCTCCGCCGCCTCCCTCGGCAAGGGCGACAAGCACAGCTACCAAATGGACGTCGCCAACAGCGACGAGGCCTTGCGCGAGGTCGCGCAGGACCTCGACGAGGGCGCGGACATGGTGATGGTGAAACCGGGACTGCCCTACCTCGACATCGTGCGCCGGGTGAAGGACGCCTTCGGCGCGCCCACCTTCGTCTACCAGGTGAGCGGCGAGTACTCCATGCTCGTGGCCGCCGCCAGGAACGGCTGGCTGGACGAGAAGGCCTGCGCCCTCGAATCCCTCACCGCCATCAAGCGCGCCGGCGCCGACGGCGTGCTTAGCTATTTCGCCAAGCGCGCCGCCGCCTGGCTCAAATAGCCCCGTCCGTGTCCGCCAAGCACGAGCGCTATGCCGTCATCGGCCATCCGGTGGACCACAGCCTGTCTCCCGCGTTGCATGCGGCCTTCGCTCGGCAGATCGGCAAGACCGTCGACTACGCGCGGCTCGACGCCGCGCCGGGAGAGTTCGCCGCCACCCTGCGGGTGTTCCTGGACGCGGGCGGCCGCGGCCTGTCGGTGACCCTGCCCTACAAGGAGGAGGCCTTCGCCCTCTGCCACGTACTCACACCCCGCGCCAAGAAGGCCCGCGCCGTGAACACGCTCACCGTGCAGAAGGACGGCACGCTCGCCGGTGACAATACCGACGGTGCCGGCCTCACACGCGACCTCAAGGAGAACCGGCACCTCAGTCTGCGCAACAAGCGCATCCTGCTGCTCGGGGCGGGCGGTGCCGCCCGCGGTGTGCTCACGGCTCTGCTGGAGGAGAAACCCACCCGCGTCCAGATCGCCAACCGCACGGCCTCCCGGGCGGTGAAGCTCGCAGAACGTTGCCGTGCGGAAAACGTGCAGGGCGGCGGCTACGAGGCGATCCGCGGCACCTACGACCTCGTGCTCAACGCCACCTCCGCGAGCCTGGCGGGTGCCTTGCCGCCGCTGCCGGAAGGCTGCCTGACGCCCCACGCCACTTGCTACGATCTCTTCTATTCCGACCGCCCCACGGTGTTCATGCTCTGGGCGGAACACGAGGGTGCGTCCCACGTCTGCGACGGCTGGGGCATGCTGGTGGAGCAGGCGGCGGAAGCCTTTGAGATCTGGCACGGCGTGCGCCCGGACACGGGCACGCTCGTGGCCGCTCATCGCGCCGCCTAATCCTCCCTAGGCTCCCATGCGCCCCTCGAACCTGGCCATCGCCGCCTCGGTCGCCGCCCTCACGGTGAGCGCCTGGGCGTATTTCAACCGTCCCGACCACGAACCGCCCTGGCCGGCACACATCCAGGGTTTCTCCTTCTCGCCGTTCCGCGCCAACGAAGACGCCATCGCCCACACGCTCCCCAGCGACGACGAGATCGACGCGGACTTGAGGCTGCTCGCCGAGAAGACCGACTCCATCCGCACCTACACGGTGGAGGGCACGCTCGGCGACATCCCGAGTCTCGCCATGCCCTACGAATTCAAGGTGATGCTGGGCGGCTGGGTGGACGCGGACAAGCAGAAGAGCGACGCGGAGGTCACGCGACTCATCCAGACCGCCCGCAGCAACTACGACGTGAAGGAAGTGATCGTCGGCAACGAGACGGTGCTCACCGGTATCCTGCCCGAGCAGGACCTGATCGCCTATCTCGACCGGGTACGCGGCTCGGTGCACCAGTGGGTGGGCACGGCGGAGCCCTGGAATACGTGGATGATCCATCCGGAACTCGTGAATCACGTGGACTTCATGGGGGTGCACATGCTGCCCTACTGGGAGGGCGTGGACGTCAACCAGGCGGTGGACTACATCGCCGACCGCATGCAGGACCTGCAGAAGCGCTACCCCGACAAGCCCATCATCATCGACGAGGTGGGCTGGCCCTCCTACGGCCGCACCCGCGGCGCGGCCGTCGCCTCCCCGGCCAACGAGGCGCTGTTTCTCCGGCGCTTCCTGAAGCGCGCCGAAGAGGAGCACTGGACCTACCGCATCATGGAAGCCTTCGACCAGCCCTGGAAGGAACAGAGCGAGGGCGCCGTGGGCGCCTACTGGGGCGTGTGGAACGTGAACCGGCAGCCCAAGTTCGAGCTGCGCCAACCCATCGTGCGCATCCCCCGTTGGCCGATCCTGGCCGGCACCTCGGTGGCGCTGGCGGCGCTATTCCTGATGCTGCTCTACGGCCGCAGCCGCACGCTGCAGAAGCGCGGCCGCAGCTTCCTGGCGGTGATCGTCTACGCCGCCTCCACCACCCTGGTGTGGGTGGTCTACGACTATACCCAGCAATACTTGAGCGTCACCAACGTGGCGGTCGGCTTGTTGCTGTTCCTCGGCATGGTGGGCGTGATCCTGGTGCTGCTCGCCGAAGCCCACGAGTGGGCCGAGGCCCACTGGGTCACCATGCGTCGCCGCGCCTTCGAGCCGGTGAGCGCGCCGGATTCCGACCTGCCTTTCGTATCGGTGCACGTGCCGGCCTACAACGAGCCGCCGGACATGGTGATCGAGACCCTGGAAGCCCTCGCGCGCCTCGACTACCCGCGCTTCGAGGTGTTGGTCATCGACAACAACACGCCCGACGAGTCCACGTGGAAACCCGTGGAAGTCCACTGCGCGAAACTCGGGGCCCGTTTCCGGTTCTTCCACGTGGCACCGCTCGCGGGTTTCAAGGCCGGGGCGCTCAATTTCGCCCTCAGGCACACCTCGCCCGACGCGGCCATCATCGCCGTCATCGACAGCGATTACGCCGTGGAGCGCCGCTGGTTGCGGGACCTGGCACCCTTGTTCTCCAACCCACGCATGGCGGTGGTGCAGGCTCCCCAGGACTACCGCGATGCGGACGCGAGCGCCTTCAAGGCCATGTGCCACGCGGAATACCGCGGCTTCTTCTACATCGGCATGATCACCCGCAACGAGCGCAACGCCATCATCCAGCACGGCACCATGTCGCTCATCCGCCGTCGTGCCCTGGATGAGGTGAGCGGTTGGGCGGAATGGTGCATCACCGAGGACGCGGAGCTGGGCCTGCGGGTCTTCGAGGCGGGCCAGGAAGCCGCGTACATCCCCAAGAGTTACGGCGGAGGGCTCATGCCGGACACGCTCTTGGACTACAAGAAGCAACGCTTCCGCTGGGCCTACGGCGCGGTACAGATATTGAAACGCCACGCCGGGCAGCTCTTCGGCCGCGGAAGCAGTCTCTCCCTCGGCCAGCGTTACCATTTCCTGGCAGGCTGGCTGCCCTGGCTTTCGGACGGGTTCAACTTGGTTTTCAACGTCGCGGCCATCGGCTGGTCGCTGGCCATGGCCCTCTTCCCCCACAGCATCGACCCGCCGCTGATGATCTTCTCGGCGCTGCCGTTGGCACTTTTCGTGTTCAAGATCCTGAAGCTCGTACACCTCTACAGCACCCGGGTGGGCGCCACCTTCCGCCAGACGCTCGCGGCGGCCCTGGCGGGGCTTGCCTTGAGCCACACCATCGGCCTCGCGGTGTTGCAGGGGCTCTTCACCCGCGACCAGCCCTTCTTCCGCACGCCGAAGCGCGCCCATGCCCACGCGCTCCTGCAAGCCCTGATGGACTGCCGGGAAGAGACGTTGATGATGCTGGGCTTGTGGCTGGCGGCGTTCGGTTCTTATTACGTCATCGGCTCGTTGATGCGGGACCAGGGCGTATGGGTGGTGATGCGGGATCTGGGCGTATGGATGACGGTGCTGTTGATCCAGTCCATCCCCTACACCGCAACGCTGCTGGTATCCCTGATCAGTGCCTTTCCGAATGTTCCGGCCAATATCATCGGTCGTGCCGAGGATATGGACGAGCTGGCGCACGTCGTGCTGGGCGATGGGAAATAATCAAAAGTTAATGATGTTGCCGATGACGAACTGGCGCGAGGTGGCGCCGGGGAGTTTCACCAGAGGCCAGGCGTAGGTCACGTAGATCACGCCGCCGTAGGCGCTGCGGATGTCGCCGAGCCTGAGACCGATGCCCGCGTCCATGAGCGTGCGGCTCCAGCCCACCGGATAAGGCTCGCGGATCTGTCCGGCGTCGGTGTACAGCGTGAAGCCCACCTGGAAGATATTGAAAAGATAGGTGTCGGTGGCGACGCGGTCCGAGAAATGCGTCTGCCAGCGGCGGTCGCCGATGAGGAAGTAGTTGGGATAGCCCGGCATGCCCTGCAGGCCGCCCAGGTACTGCAGGTTCTCGGGGTCGGGCCGCAAACTGTAATCCATCTCCCCGTGGGCCACGAGGGTGTGGTGGTTGAAACTCTGGTTGTAGAAGGTGAATACCACGTCCGCCAGCATGTTCTGGTCGACACCATCCTGGCGCCGGCCCTGCAACGACGCGGAGGAGAGCAGGAGGTCGGCGTCGCCGAACTCCGCGCCGTAGTTGCTGTTCAAGGTATAGAACACGGACGGCTGCTTGCTACCCAGCACCTTGGCGTTGTACCCCGCCTGCACGTTGGTATCCCAACCGACGTTGTAGTCCTCGGTGCGGCCGATGAGCGCAAGGTCGCTGAAACTCGCGTAACGGTCCTGGAAGAACTCGAAGCTGCCCGCGAGCCCTCCGAAACGGCGTGCGTTCAGCACCGGCCGCGCCAGCGTCACCGGTGGGAAAGACTGCAGGCTGCCGTAACTGTATTCCTGGCCGATGTAGCTCAGGCCGGCGCGCGTTCCGGTGTCGCCCTGCCAGCCGAGGAGTCGCATCCAGTCGAACTCGAGGCGCTGCTGCTTGTCCGGTACGCGCCAGGCGATCACAGACTGGTTGTAGAAGTTGAGGTCTTGCAGCTGGTTGAGGTAGTGCATGAAGAAGGACCAGGGAGTCTGGTCCTCATAGAACGGCTGCCCGAGGTCCAGCGAGCGCACGTAGCCGTCCGAGAGGTGCGCGTAGGTGGCGGCACCCGTCCAGCGGCCGCCCAGGACAGCGGGGTCCTGGTAGGTGATCTGGTTGCTGGTGCGCTGCACGTCGGTCTTGTGGCCCACGGCGAGGGTCTTGCCAGTGCCGAGGAAATCCACGTCCTCGAAGGAGGCGCCGAGGCTGCTCTGCCCGCCCACGTGCGCGAAGTTCAGGTTGAACTTGAGGGTCCAGGCGTCCTTGACATGCACCTCCAGGTCCACGCTGTTTCCGCGGCAGCCGACGGGCTCGATGTCGGCATAGCGCAGGAACGGCAGCGCCCGCAGGCGGCGTTCGCTCTCGTAGATGCGCCGCGCGTCCACGGGCTGGCCGTTCTGGAACAGCAGCTGGTCGCGGATCACCTGGGGGTGGGTGTTGATGTGCAGCGCATCGGCGGTCTTGCCGTACCAGGTGTCCTCGTGGGGATTGCCGAGGTCGAAGACGCCGTCCACCACCACGCCGATCTCGCCGATGACGTAGCCCGAAGCCTGCAGCGCCTGCCATTGGCGTTGCCCCTGCCACTGCTCCACCGTACCCGCCTCCGGCGCCGGACAGGCGGACAGGGCATCGGCCGGGGTGGCGGTGGCGGTGGCGGAGGAAGGTGCGCTTACCGGCGGGTCCGCCGCCGCCAGGGAGGCGAGCAGCGACAAGGCCGCGCCGATGAACAGGCGTGCACCCCTCCCCCCCCGCGGTGACGTCCCCGACACGGACGCGGTTTCGCTCATCTCCAGCCCTAATCCTTGTTACGCTGCCCGCTCCCGGACGCGTCTTATGGCCTTAGCATACCGGAGTCATGGGCCGCCCCGGGGGCCGGCCCATATGTAACAGGGCTTACAAGCCCTTGAGGGCGGCGATGGGGGTCCAGCGGGTTTTACGCCGGGCCAGTCGGGCGGCGGCGTCCTCGCCGCCATAATCCATGGGTTGGGGCAAACCGCTCAGCTCGCCGCGCCGTTCCAACACGTTGGCGTTGATGACGGCGTAGCGCTCGCCGTCCTGCTCCACCATCGCCAGCAGGTACACGCCGCAGCGGCGGCAGATCAGGAAATCGGTCACGCCGAGACCGAAGCGGTAGCGCTGCACCAGGGCCGCATCGCCGGCGCTCACGCTCACGGAGCCTTTCGGATCGGAAACGCTCAGGACGCCGTGGGCGCGGCAGAACGTGCACTGGCAGGCGCGCAAGGGCAGCTCCGCGGGCGCGGTCCCGGTTTCGAACTCGAGGCCGAGGTTGCCGCAATGGCAGCCGCCCTTGAGTCTCACGGGCGCGGCATCTTTTCCAGGACGGAGCGCAAGGCGGCGAATGACGTGCGCCAGTAGGCGGCGAGCGCCGTGCCCGCCATGGGCGGGAGGTCGGAGGCGCGCAGCACCGCGCCGGTCCATTCCTGCGTGTGCCACGAGGCCGGTTTCATGATGGGCGGCAGGCTCGCGGCAGGCGGGTACGGCCAGGGCGTGGCGTAGAAATACACCTGGTCGTAATGTTGGTCGCCGGGCGACATGCCGAGGCCCACCGAGCGTGCCTTCTCGCCGGGCCCCGGATCCAGCGACAGGAGCAGCGCGTAATCGAAGTGGTGCGGCCAACAGCGCGGGCCGGTGGCCACTTGGAACTCCGCAGCGAGCGCCCGGAGAATCAGATCGGCGCCGGCGTAATAGGACGCGAGTTCGCGGCGTTCGTCCGCGTCCCATTCGGGCGAGAACGGCCCGCCTTCCAGGAGCGGATGGGGCTCCACTTCGAACGGCGGCTTCACGCTGTAGCGCGTGTCGTCCAGGCCGTGTTTCTTCAAGACCTCGCGCACCTCGCTTTCCATCTGTGCCAGCGTTTTGCCGGCGAACGGCACCTTGGCGATGACGGCACCCTTGGCATCCAGGAGCTGCCATTCCAGGGGATCGAAGCACAGCGCCGCCACAAGGCGCGCCGTTCCCGCCGCCACCGGCTGGCCCGCGAGGCCGTTGAGCTTCGGCAGCCAGCGCAGGCTGATGTGCCCGTAGTCCTCCGGCGCCGGCAGATAGCTGCGTCCCACGTTCGCCACCGCCTGCACCGCAAGATGCAGGGAGCGGCGCGTGGATTTGAGCTTGTCGGGCTTGATCTTGCCGATGGGTTTCCAGTCGATGGGCTGTGGCATGTTCGCGGACCTCTTTTAGATCTGTGCTTTTACGTCCAATTCGCTGCCCTTGCGTCCGCCCCTGGCCATGGGGACGCTCAGTCCATCGCCCTTCAACATGAGCGAGGCGGTCTCCATGGCGCGGGCCACCAGGGCTTCGGTGCCTTCCCTGAGGTCCTTGCTCATCTGCACGTAGCGTACGTTGTTCTCCATGTCCTCGGCACTCCAGCCGCGGGAATGGGCCACGTAGGGGAACTGCGGGAACTGGCAGCCGATCTCCGCGAAGAATCCCAGCATGTGGCCGGCCACGGCCTGCACGTTGTCCTGGCCACCGGTGATGATGAATGCCGCCACCTTGTTCTTCATCAGGTGGCGCCCAGCGATGGTTTCCTGATTCTGGATGCAATTCATGCGCTCCACCATCTTGTAGTAAAGACTCGAGGCTGCGCCCCAGCGGATGGGCGTGGACACGATCATCACGTCGGCCCAGTGCACGAAAGCCTCGTACACCTGGTCCATCTGGTCGTGCTTGTCCATTTGGGTGATGGAGCAGGGCCAGGTGCAGGCGTGGGCGGACTTGGAATAATAACCCTCACAATGGCGGAACTTGAGGTCGTTCAAGCGCAGGAGCCGTGTCTCCGCGCCGATGGCGCGGGCGTGCGCCAAAGCCGTATCCAGGAGCGCGTCGGAGGTGCTGTAGCGCGGGAACCTGGGATCCATCACCGTGGTGGACACGCCCACGACCCGGACCGGTCCCTCGCCGCGGACGATGGGGCGGCTCAAGGGATGCGGAGCGTGGGGCTTCTTGGTGCGCGCAGTCTCGGAATTGATATCCACGTAGAGCCGCCCGCCCTCCTCCTTGAGGGTGTAGCTCGGCACCTTGTCCTCCTCGTAGCCGGGCTCGCCCTCGCCGGTCCTGTAGTGGAACTTCCAGTGGTGCCAGGGGCACACCAGGTAATCGCCGTCGAGATGCCCCTCGCCCAAGGGACCGCCGGCGTGGTTGCAGGTGCCGGAGACGGCGCTGAAGCGCCCGTCCCGGTAGACCAGCGCGATCTGCCGCCGGCCTGCATCCACTTGCTGCACGGTCTTGCCGCGCAGCGCTTCAATCGGTCCCAAGTCCACCCAGTCCGCGTCTTTCATGTGCTTCTCCCCATGTGCCCGGGCCTAGAGACCCAGACAGGCGGCCATTTCTGACAGAGCTTCGCCGCAAGGCGCCTCCAGCTTGAGATCCAGCAGCGCATCCGCGCGGGTGATCCCGAGGTTCACCGCCGCCACCGGCTTGCCGGCCTCGGCGGCGGCGCGCACCAGCCGGTAGCCGGACCAGACCATGAGCGAGGAACCCGCCACCAGGAGTGCGTCTGCCGACCCGACAGCGTCGAGGGCGGCGCGGGTCTGCTCCGGCGGGATGGCGTCGCCGAAGAACACCACCGCGGGCTTCATGATCCCGCCGCAGCGTCGGCAGGGGGGCACATCGAATTGCGAGAAATCCCGGTTCTCCAGGTCCGCGTCGCCGTCCGGAGCATGGGCCGCGGACAGTACCGTCCATTCCGGATTGCGCGCTTCCAGCTCCGTCTGGAACGCCTGCCGGAAGACGCGCAGGCCGCAGGAAAGGCACAGCACCTCGTCGAGACGCCCGTGGAGATCGGTGACCGCGCGGCTCCCGGCCCGCTGGTGTAATCCGTCCACATTCTGGGTGACCAGGTGACGGAGAGGCCCGCCGCGCTCCAGGCGTGCCAGGGCGAGATGGGCTGTATTGGGTTCCGCGCGTGAAAAATGCCGCCAGCCCACGAGGCTGCGCGCCCAATAGCGTTGGCGCACCGCGTGACTCGTCACGAAATCGCGCTGCTGCACCGGCGGCTTGCGCTTCCACGCACCCTGCCGGTCGCGATAATCGGGGATGCCCGAGGCGGTGCTGCAGCCCGCGCCGGTGAGGGCCACGAGGCGCTCGCGGCTGCGGCACCAGTCCGCGAGTCTCGCCC
The DNA here is from genome assembly GCA_050261675.1 of Bacillota bacterium. Lineage (GTDB taxonomy): Bacteria > Pseudomonadota > Gammaproteobacteria > Natronospirales > REEB76 > DASUBN01. The sequence goes on along the minus strand of JBLNDO010000051.1, from coordinate 19,969 downwards.
CCTCGCCCGCCGCAAGCCTGGCCGTCGGGCGCATGTTCAGATCAGCGACAGGATCACGCCCATGACGCAGAAGCCGAGGACGTTATAGCCGGCGTTGATCAGGAACAACGTCCGGCTCTTCTTCTCGAAGAGATAGTTGATGGCGGTAGTAGCGGCGGCGATGACGCCGCCCAGAAAGCCCACCCACAGGCCGTGGAACACGCCCTGCTCCGAGGTCCAGTTGGTGATCACCTGGTCCAGCACCGCGGCACATATGAGGAGCAGCAGGAAGGTGGCACCGAAGGTCTTCATCATGGTCTGGCTATCGGGCTTCTGGCTGGGGTCCATGCCCGCCTCGCGCAGCCAGGCCTTGATGAACAGGAGAGGGGAATACCACACGGAACCAATGGCGAACATGGCGACAGCGGCGAGAAAGATGCCGAGGAAATGCATGCTTGGGCTCCTTGGGATGCCGGGGACCGGCGGCTCAGGCAGTCCCACACTATACCCGAGCCTGTCTCCGAGGAACCCGGAGCAACCCGGACGGTCATAATGCGGCAACGCAAAGGCGGGGTAGCCAGTCATGTCCTACAAGGAATTCATGTGTTGGGCATTCCTGGGCCCGACCGGCGAACACACGGCATGGCGTTTCATCTTTCAGCCCGACGGATCTCCTGGTGGGCGAGCTGGCTGATGCCGCCGCTGGTGCTGGCGATGTTCCTACTGCTCCGCAAGCTCCATCCAGAAGACCGCTATCCGCGGGACTGAGCACCGACCTGGGGAGTGTGTTTTACCTGCAGATAACTTCCCATATCGACTTGCAGGTGGGTCATCGCGTCCGCAAAATCCTCACGCAGCTGCTTGGCATCGTCCGCAAACCAGTAAGGAAGAGTGCCCGAGAAATCCAACTTGGCAAGCACGTGATAGCGATCTGTGTCGTTTAACAACACGCCGTTCTTGCCCCAAAGCTTTACTTCATAGACATAGGAAAATAATTTCTCCCGGAATGGTTTCAGTACGGATTGACTCATATATTCATCGTAGACATGTGCTTCCGGCTCGATGTCCACATATATCGTTAGTTTCTCGCCGCTTTTGTCCAGTAGTACCTCAGGAGTAATGAATATGATGCTGTCCATCTTGTTTGCCTCAACCAGCGCCGCGCGCTCCTTCAACGGAATTTCCTGATATGGGATGCGCGTGACCACGAAACGGGAGAGCTGTGGGGATCGCTGTAACAGATTCTGCACGACTTGGAAAAAGTTATCACGGAAAATTCCCTGCGAATAATGCGCCATGCGGACATCAACCTCATTCTGGGCTGTGTCGTTCGATTGCTTGTCGGAAAAATACCCCACTGTTCCGCCAACCAGCCCTGCCAATAGCCCAAGCGTAACAGTGGTCCGATAACGCTGACTCACCGTGACGTCATATGGCATGTCAACGTATAGGATGCCGCTGTCCCCGAGGGTATTGAGTTCATCCATGTCTATGGAATCTGACGCGCAAGCTCCCAGCAGCAAGCAACTGCAGGTCAGCGTCAATAGGAGCCTCATCTCCTTTCCTCCCTAACCCTTGAATCTTCCCATGCGCACCGGCGGAACTCCGAGGCTGGCAGTATCCTCTTATGCCAATTCGCTCAATCGTAGCAAAGTCTAATACACTGGATCAGTATGCAGACAACCCAAGCCGCTAGCATCACAAAACTACCCCGCCGCCTCGGCGCCTGGACCGGCGCCGCGGTGGTGGTGGGCGTCATCATCGGCAGCGGCATCTACAAGATCCCCTCCGAGGTGGCGAGCCTGACCGGCAGCCTCACCGGCGTCGCCCTGGTGTGGGCGCTCGGGGGTCTCATCTCGCTCTTCGGGGCGCTCTCCGTCGCCGAGCTCTCGGCGATGTTCCCGGACGCGGGCGGACCCTACGTCTACCTGCGCGAGGCCTTCGGCAAGCCGTTGGCATTCATGTTCGGCTGGATGTGGCTCCTCACCACGCCCAACGCCTGGGCGGCCCAGGCGGTCACGTTCGCGGATTACTTCGGCACCGCGGTGTCTCTCAATCCCTTCGGCAAGCAGCTCCTGGCGGCGGCCATCATCACCCTGCTTTCGGCGGTGACCTATTGCTCCGTGAACATGGGAGCCTGGGTGCAGAACCTCTCCACCGGCGCGAAGCTGGTGGCGCTCGCGGCCCTCGCCGCCGCGCTCTTCGCCTTCGCGCCGCACGCCGGGACGAACCTCGCGGCCGTGACTTCAGGCCACGTGCTCTGGTCCGGCGTGGGCATCGCGCTCATCGCCTCCCTCTGGGCCTACGACGGCTGGGTGAACATCACGCCACTCTCGGGCGAGATGAAGGAACCGCAGCGGAACCTCCCGCGGGCGCTCATCTACGGCACCCTGGTGACGCTCGCGGTCTACCTCATCATGAACGCGGCCTTCGCCGCGGCCCTACCGTTCGGCACGCTTGCCGCCTCCAAGGCCGTGGCCAGCGATGCCGTCACGGCGGTGCTGGGCTCCGGTGCGGCGGTGGTGATCGTGATCCTGGTGATGATCTCCACCTTCGGTTCCATGAACGGCAGCATCCTCTCGGACCCGCGGGTGTTCTACGCCATGGCGGAGGACGGCCTGTTCTTCAAGTCCGTGGGCAAGATCCACCCGCGCTTCCAGACGCCCTACGTGGCCATCCTGTTCAGCTGGGCGCTGGCCATGGTGTTCGTGTTCGCGCGGAGCTTCCTCGACCTGGCCGAGGCCTACGTGCTCGGCATCTGGCCCTTCCTGGCGCTTTCCACCATCGGCCTGTTCGTCCTGCGCCGTCGCCGGCCGGACGCGAACCGCCCCTACCGGGTCTGGGGCTATCCGCTGGTTCCGGCGCTGTTCGTGCTCGGCACCTTCCTGGTGATCGGCGACACGTATTACGAGCATTTCCTGGGCGCGCCGCTCAACACCGCCGTCAACCTCGGCCTGATCCTCGCCGGCTTGCCCATCTACTGGGTCTGGATACGCGTCACCAAGGCCTGATCATTTGACGTTGGCATCCAGGAAGGCGCGCGTCAGCATCACGATCTCCGGCGTGGCCTCGTCCAGGGCGAAGTGGCCGGCGGCGAGCAGGTGCACTTCCGCATTGGGCAGGAGCCTGGCATAGGTCATGGCGCCTTCCATAGTGAAAGAGGTGTCGTACTTTCCCCAGACCACCAACGTCGGCGGCTGGTGCTGCTTCAGCCAGTCCTGCCAGGCCGGGAACGCCGCCTGGTTGGTGCGGTAGTCGTAAAAAAGATCGAGCATCTTCTGTTCCTCGCCGGGACGGCTCAGGAAGGCATACTCGTCGTTCCACGCATCCGGGTTGAAGCGCTCGGGGTGCGGCGAGGTGCCCACATGCCGCCCGCGATCCGCATCCAGCGAAGAAAGGTTCGCCTGTATCTTGCCCTCGTAGGCGGCCCGGTCCGCCCAGTAGGCGCGGCGCACCACCCAGAGCTGCGATTCCCCCTCCTCGCTGATGTTGGCGTTCTGGACGATGAGCGTCTGCACCCGCTCGGGGTGGGCGATGGCGAGCTTGAGTCCCACGTCGCCGCCGTAGTCGCACATGTACAGGCTGTAGTGCTTCAAGCCCAAGGCCTGGGTGAAGTCGTCCATCACCTGGGTGATGTGGTCGAAGGTGTAGGCGAACTTGTCCGGTGGCGGCGCGTCGCTCAAGCCGAAGCCGGGGTAGTCCGGAGCAATCAAGTGGTAGCGGTCGGCGAGCAAGGGCATGAAGCCCTGGTACATGCGCGAGGAGGTGGGGAAACCGTGCAGCAACAGCAGCACCGGCGCGTCCTTGGGGCCCGCCTCGCGATAGAAGACCTTCACGCCATCCACGCTGACCGTGTTGTAGGTCATGGGCTCGGCGCCGAAGGCGCAGGCCGATGTGGGCGCCAGGCACAGCAGCGAGAGCACCAGAAGGAACGGTGTGTAATTTTTCACGGGTGGCTCCTATCTATTCGGGGCGGGCTACCCAGTGTCGGCATTGCCCGCCTTCAACACTTCGATTACGATAAAAGCATGGAATTCCTCTCCCCGGATCCACCCATGTCGGCGGTAGCCGCCGCTATCGCCGAGCCGGCCCGCACCCGCATGCTCTACTGCCTCATGGACGGCCGTGCCCGCACCAGCACCGAGCTTGCCATGGTGGCGGAGGTAAGCCCTTCCACCGCCAGCGTGCACTTGTCGCGGCTCAGGGCGCAGCACCTCGTGAAAGTGATCCGCCAGGGGAAATGCCGCTATTACAGCCTGGAGGGACCGCAGGTGGCCACGGCCCTCGAGGCGCTGACGGTCATCGCAGGCGCGCCCCGCGGGCGCTACGTACCCAACACACCTCTGCACCTCCGGGCCGCCCGCAGCTGCTACGACCACTTGGCGGGCGCGCTGGGCGTCGCGCTGCACCGGCGCTTCCAGGACCTCGGCTGGTTCCGGCACGCCCCGGAGGACGGCGCCTATGAACTCACGCCCGAGGGCACGGAAGGCTTCGAGGAACTGGGCATGGATCTCCCCTCCCTGCGTGCCCAGCGCCGGCGCTTCGCCTGCGCCTGCCTCGACTGGAGCGAACGGCGGCCGCACCTCGCCGGCGCCCTGGGCGCCGCGTTCCTGGCCATGGCCATCAAGCACCGGTGGCTCAACAAACAGCTGGACAGCCGCGCGCTGAGCGTGACGCCCGCCGGACGCCGCGAATTCTCGCGCCGTTTCGGCCTGAAGGATTGGTGAGCACACATGAGCACGCATGACGGACATGTGCCCGCGAGCCGCGTCGCCCTGGGGTTCGCCGCGGTCTACATACTGTGGGGTTCCACCTACCTCGGCATCCGCTTCGCGGTGGCGAGCCTGCCTCCGCTCTTCATGGCGGGCACCCGCTACCTGATCGCTGGCGCACTACTCTATGTCCTGATGCGTCGCCTCGGGGCGGCAAAGCCGACGCTACAGCACTGGAAGAGCGCCGCGCTCCTCGGCGTGCTGCTGCTGCTCGGCGGCAACGGCCTCGTGTCCATGGCGGAGCAGACGGTGCCTTCGGGTATCGCGGCCTTGATTGTGGCGGCGGTGCCCTTCTGGATGGTGCTGCTCAACGCCGCCGAACAGCGCACCGCGCCAAAGCCCTATGTGCTGATGGGCCTGGTACTCGGCATCGTGGGCCTGGGGATCCTGGTACTGCCCGGCGCGGGTTCAGTGCCCGACCACGTGAGTCCTGCGGGCGTCGCCATTCTACTTACTGCCACCGTGTCATGGGCGGTGGGCTCCCTGTACGCCCACCGTGCACCGCTGCCCTCCTCCACCTTCCTCGGCATTGCCATGGAGATGCTCGCGGGTGGTGCGGCACTGTGGGCCGCGAGCTTCCTCTCGGGGGAAGGGGCGGCGCTGCACCTCGCCGGCGCCACCGCGAAGTCCTGGATCGCGCTCGGCTACCTCGTGATTTTCGGTTCGCTGCTCGGGTTCTCCGCTTACGTCTGGCTGCTCAAGGTCACGACGCCGGCGCGGGCTTCCACCTATGCCTTCGTAAACCCGGTGATCGCGGTGTTCCTGGGCTGGGCGCTGGCGGGCGAAGCCGTCACCGCGCGGGTGGCGCTGGCGGGAGGCATCATCGTGGCGGCGGTATGCCTGATCCTGTATTTCGGTGCCGCGCGAAAGCCGGCGGAGCAGAAGACCTGAGCCTCCAGCGGAGATAGAATCCTGATCAGTCCATCACGGGAGATTTCCATGATTGTGGCTACAACCGAGAATGTCGCCGGTTACCGGGTGAAGGAGACCAAGGGACAGGTGTTCGGGCTGGTGGTAAGGAGCCGCGGCCTCGGCGGCAACATCCTCGCCGGCCTGCGCTCCATCGTGGGCGGCGAGATCACCGAATACACCGAACTCCTGGAGGAAGCGCGCCGTCACGCCGTGGACCGCATGGTGCAGAACGCCGGCGCCATGGGCGCCAACGCCATCATCATGATGCGCTTCGATTCCTCCGAGATCGGCCAGGTGATGAGTGAGATCGTGGCTTACGGCACCGCCGTGGTGTTGGAGAAGGCTTGAAGCTGCGTGCGCTGCTCCTGGGCTTCGGCGTGCTGCTGCTGGCGGGCGGTGCGCTGGCGCTCTCCGTCGGCGTCCCCCAGGGCCTGCCGGCACTCATCCTCGGCGCGCTCCTGGCCGTGGGCACAGCCTTCGAACGCTGGCGCTACAAGCCGGCCCAGAACGCCGCCCGCGGAAAGCCCACGGGTGAACGCTTCGTGGATCCGGTCAGCGGGGAACTGTTCGAGGTGTACTACGACGCAGCGACGGGTACGCGGAGCTACGTCAAAGCGGAAGACAAGATTAAAGGTTGATCCGGAACTTCTTGGCGGCTTTCTCGGCCTCGTCCAGCAGGTTGAGCTCGTGGCGCACCCGTAGCAGCTGGTCGGCGTATTTCTCGATCTTGTGGCCGCAACCCGGGCACTTGAACTCGGGGTTGTGCTCCATCCATCGCAGCTTCTGGGTGATCTCTTTCTTGCAGCTCGGACAGGCCATATGCACGTCCACGTCCACGATCACGGTGTTCATCGCTGAATCCCCCATCCCCCGCGGTGCAGAGGGCCAAGGATACTACTCCGCCGTCTCGGCGCAAGCGTCGCAAGGGTGACACGATTTTCCCCGCGTACGCAGGCGCTTACAGCACGTGTAGGCGGCGTCCGACTGGCACCCCCAGCGCGCTAGCCTAGACTGCGGCCATGTCCTCTCGCGGATGACGGCGGATGCTGCACATGGGACGCCATCGGTACGGCCCACACATCATGTTCCATGATGCGCCCGTGTGCTGCCAGCTCTGCGACCCGCCGCAGCGGGTGGAGATCCCGGCGCGGGTGTTCTACAAGCTGAAGGACACCGACGTCGTGAATTGCCCGAACGGCCACCAAGGCACGCTGCTGCAATACAAACAGGCGGCCACGTGCATGGCCACGGCTTACGGGCCCTTCATCCGCTTCCACGAGCACCCCGCGGACTGGCTGCCGCCCGCGGACGACATCGCCTGAAATCCAGCCTGTCCATCGCGTAAATGGGCCTGTTCGCCGCGTTCTAAGCCCTCTCCGCGCCGTGTCTGTCGGCTCACGGCGAAGTCTGCTATTTTCGCGACGAATATCTCCCGGAGCCCTTAAACCCTGTGTCCAGCCTGTTCGCGCGCCTGCCGCCCCTGCGTACCGTGAACCGCGGCCTGCTGTTGGTGGCGCTCACGGTACTGCTCTGGGCCTTCGACCTAGGTTGGGACCTCGCGGTGGCCGCACTTTACCCCTGGCAGGGTTCAAGCCTCAGCCGCGGCCAGATCGATGCACATGTCGTGGCACACGTGTTGTTGCTGCCGATCCTGGTGCTCTGCTACCTCGCGGCTATGCAGATCCCGCGGCTGCTGAAGCAGCCGCTGACTGCGTTCCTGGCGCACACACTGCTCGGTTTCGGCTTCGCGTCCCTGGCACGCCTTTTCCTGGTGATTGGAATCTACCTCGCCACTGGCAACATCAACTCCCCCGGCACGCATTACCTCAGCCTGCTGGACGCGGGCTTCGTCGCCGACCCCTGGCTGCTGGATACCTTGTTCAATTTCGTCGTCTACCTGCTGGGGCTGTTCATCATCTTCGTCGTGAACGCACGGCTGGACCTCGAGAACGAGCGCATGCGTACCACGGACCTGTATGCACTCTGGCTAAACGCTCGCTTGGACACGCTGCGCAGCCAACTCAACCCACACTTCCTGTTCAACAGCCTGCACACTATTTCCTCGCTCCTGTTCACGGATACGCGCCGCGCAGACAAGCTGCTGGCGGACTTGAGCGACGTGCTGCGTATCACGCTCCGCGACGGCCAGCGGGAGTTCGCCACGGTGCGCGAGGAGCTTGACTACGCACGGCGCTATCTTTCCATCGAGGAAACCCGCTTTGAGGACCGCCTGAGCACGCGCTTCGACGCGGACGAGGCCAGCCTTGCCGCGCGGGTGCCGAGCCTGATCCTGCAGCCCTTGATCGAGAACGCCATCAAGTACGGCATCTCGAGTTCCAGCGCCCGCAACCAGGTGACCGTGACGGTTCGCTGCGGCGGCGAGACCCTGGTGCTCGAGGTATGCAACGATTTCCGGGGCGAGGCGCCGGTGAGTGCCGACCGCAAGATGGGCATCGGGCTCAACAACGTGCGCGAGCGCTTGTTCGCCATCTACGGTGGCGACTTTATCCTCTCCTCGCAACCCGTCCCGGGACAACGCTGGTCCTCACGCATCTGCATACCCTACCAGGCGGGAGGCTGAACGTGATCAGGGTATTGGTCGCGGACGATGAGCCCCATGCACGCCTGAAGCTGGCGAATCTCATCGAGGCAACGCCGGACCTCAAGCTCATCGGTACCTGCCAGAACGGGCGAGAGGTGGTGGAGGCGGTGCGCCGCGAGCATCCTGACCTCCTGTTCCTCGACATCCAGATGCCGGAATTGGGGGGCTTCGAGGCGCTGGAACAGCTTGGCTTGGACCGGCTGCCCTACGTCATCTTCACCACCGCCTACAGCGAATACGCTGCCCAGGCATTCGAGGTGGAGGCGGTGGATTACCTGCTGAAACCCTTCGATATCACGCGCTTCGAGCGCGCCCTCGCCCGCGCCCGCCGCTTGCTGGGCACAACCCCACCCCAGGCGGCACCGGACGCCGTGATAACCGAGCAGTTCGCCGCTCTCCTGGAAAAACGGCTCGGCAAGTCGCGGCTGATGGTGAAAGTGGGCACCGGCATCCGCCCCCTGGACGCCGCCGCCATCCTCTACATCCAGGCCGAAGGGGATTACTTGAAGCTGCGAATCGCCGGGGAGGAACTGCGTATCCGCGAGCGCATGAAGGACATCGAGCAGCAGGTGGTGGAGGCGGGTTTCGTGCGCATCCATCGCTCGGTGCTGGTGAACCTTGACCACGTGCGGGAGATGAAACCCAAGAAGCACGGGGATTACGAATTTCTCATGAGCGACGGCGCGCGCTTCGTCTCGGGTTCCACCTACCGCGGCAACGTCAAGCGCCTCCTGGACCAGCGCGCCCACCGGCAATAGCCGCCGGGTGCTTTCATCCCGCAAAAGGCCCGGTCTGTCGCGCGCAGAGTGCGTAACGTCCCGCAACCGGCGCGATTCGTCCGCGTTTTCCCGTCTTGGCGTAACCTGTGACTTGGGGCAGTCTCAAGCTTTACCCATCCGCCGGAGACAGACATGATCCGTGTGCTCATCGTGGACGACGAACCCTTGGCCCGCGGCAAAATCCGTGCCCTGCTCCAGCCGCATGCCGACTTCGAAGTGGTGGCGGAATGCGGCGACGGGCGAGACGGCCTGAAAAAGCTCAAGGAACTTTCGCCGGACGCCGTGTTCCTAGACGTGGAAATGCCCGAGATGGGCGGCATGGAGTTGCTCAGCCAGGCGGACGGACCTAAGCCCTACACGGTGATGACCACCGCCTACGACGGCTACGCCGTGCGCGCCTTCGAATACGACGCGGTGGACTACCTCCTGAAACCCTTCGACACCCAGCGTTTCGACACCGCCCTGAAACGCATTCGCGGCCACCTGGAGAGGGACTTCCGCTCCACCGGGCGCATCGATGTGGACATGATGCTGAAGCGCCTCGGCGGAACCGCGCCGGCGCCCCGTACCCAACCGGAAAGGGTGCCGGTGAAAATCGGTCGCCGGGTGCGCTTCCTGGATGCCGGCCACATGCGCTGTATCCGGGCCGACCGTGACTACGTTAACATCCACATGACCACCGGCGAAATCATCCACACCAGCGACCGCATCTCGCAGATGGAGGAGAAACTCTCCGGCCTGCCCTTCCTCCGGGTCCACCGCTCGACCATCGTGAACCTGGAGCAGGTCCGGGAGGTGCGTTCGGCGGGTAACTGCTATGACTTCTTGCTCACCGGCGATGCCCGGGTCACCTCGGGCTGCACCTACAAGCGCGACATCCACGCCCTGCTCACCACTTGGAAGAAAGCCGGCGACAAGCGTATCGGCTGACCCCCAGGTTCGTCCCGACGTGCCCAAAAAAGAGGCCCCTTACGGGGCCTCTCAGGCTTGCCTCTAGGAGATCTTTCGCTTCAGAACTTCACCGAGATGCGGCCATAGAACTCGCGGCCGGGCACGCGGTAGAAGGCTGGCAGGAAGCTGTTGGCGAATGCTGTCAGCGCCGCCGGCGGTTGCTTATCGAACAGGTTGCGGATACCGAAGGTGAAGTCGGTATTGATGCTGTCCTGATGGTAAGTCGCCTGCACGTCGTGATAGATCGTGTTGCCCAGATAGTTATAGGCGTATTTGTACTGCTTTCCGTTCGGACTCAGCGGACCCGGATTCGAGCACGACCCGAGGAAGGCACCCTTGTCACCGAACAGGGTATTGTGGGAGCAGCCCTCTTCCATCGAGTGGATGTACTCGGCGTTCCACATGGCGGACCAGTCCCCGTAGTTCCAGTTGAGGCCGATGTTGGCCCTCTGTTTCGGGAACCCGCCGAAGAGCGTGGTCGTGCCCGCCAATTCTGACGAAACGGAGGACGTCAGGATCTGGTCGACATATTTCAGGAATGTCCAGTCGAGGCTGATCTTGAAGTCGCCGATGGACGTAGACGGCAGCTTGTAATGTGTCGCCACGTCGATACCGTTGGTCTTGAAACCGCCGATGTTGCGGTTTAAATCGACGATGTCAGTGATGATACCGCCTGCTACCGCGATGTACTTGCACTCGCTGGGGTCGATCTTTGCACCATTCGCACCATAACAGCTGTTGAGGATCACTTGCGGGGGCGTGGCCGTAATCGCGTTCTCAAGATCGATGTGATAGTAGTCCATGCTGAAGTCGAAGCCCGGGATGAAATCCGGGTTCCACACGAAGCCGATGGTCTTCGAGATGGAACGCTCCGGCGTCAGGTTGGCGTTACCGCCCACCGTGGATTTGATCTGTCCGTTCGGCTGGGTATGTGCCGTACCGCAGCCCGGGGGCAGGTCAGCTGGAACGCCGTCCCAACTGCCATTCGGCCCCTTGGCGCAGGGATCGAACACCGTCGGGAAGGCATCGCTCGCACCGAAGAACAACTCGCTGATGTTCGGGGCGCGGAAGCCCTGGGACCAGGAAGCGCGAACCAGCAGCGAGTCCGACGGCTGCCACTTCAGGGCCGCGCGGCCCGTGGTGGCGTTGGCGGTATGTAAGATGGTCGAAGCCGTGGTGCCCGGGATACCGCCGTACCATTTGAACTGCGACCAGCGGTTGGCGATGTCCAGGTCCAGCATCTTGAAGCCCGGGGCATCCGCCACCAGCGGAAAGTCGAACTCGACGTATTCCGCGTTGGTCTTGGTGCGGCCGTCGGTCGGCTGCGTCACGTTACCCGAGCTATTGCCCGAAGAAGTGGTCGCATCCGGATGAGAGAGTCCATCCTGCTGCAGGTACTCGTAACCTAGAGCGAAGCCCAGAGGACCCGCCGGCAAGTCCGCGAGGCTGCCGTTCAGATTGCCGGTGTAATCCCGCTGGGTGGCCTCAACAAGACTGTGATCCTCGTACAACACATAGTTCAGCATGGGTTGAGTGATCGACCCGGCGCCGCCGAAGATGTTGAAAGGCACACAGCCCGGCTGAGAAGCGCAGGAGGAGACGCCCGGCGAATCCAAGGCGATGGCCAGACGCTCGGTATTGAACAGGCCAGTGGTGAGGTCCGACTCAATGTTATTGCCATAACCATAGCTGAGATCCCAATCCCATTCGTTGCCGCCAACATTGAAGTAACCCTTGAAACCGCTGGCGAACTGGAAGGTCTCCACGTTCTCACTGAATAGACGCTGGCCCGCCTCGATCGGGCGTCGGCCCAGGAAGACCAAGAGGTCCTGGGTTGCCGGATTCCAGGTCGAAAGATTGCCGTTCAGGGTGACGCCAAATGGGTTGTACGGGTTGGTCTTGCCGACGCCGATGGGCTGGCCGTTGGCGGTACTGGCGCCGGCCAGACCCAGGAATAAGGGTGAGGACGCCAGAGCTTGCTGTGAATTACGCTTGTTGAACACCACCTCCGTCGAAAACGTCAGGTTGTCGGAGATGTCGTAGTGCGCCTGGGTATACAGGCTGGTGCGTTCGTTTGGGGTGACGAAGTAGTTCAGAGGTGCGAAATTGTAGTGATCCGCAGGCGCGAAATCGCGGAAATTCGCGGCGGACGGGCCGGTCGGAGAACCCGCAAAACCTGGCTTCGGACTATTGATCAGGGTCATGTCGCAGGTGCCGTAGGTCGGGTTGATGGTCGCCGTACCGAAGCACTTGGTATCGCCGGTACTCGCTGTCGGCACCGTGATGAAACGTCCCGATGGGGAAGCGGAGCTGCCCACGGTGGTGTTCTGGCCCCACACCGGTTCCTTGGAGATGTCACGCGCACCCGCCCACACTTCGTGCTGATTCACATACGTGACATTCATGGTCACACCGGCCTTATCACCGGCGGAACCGATAGTGAAGTCATACTCCTGCACCTTGCCGTCGTGGTGGCCTTCGCCTGAGTAGATGCTGGTATAGGCATTAGCTTCCGCGCCGTTATAGTTCTTAACCGTGATGATGTTCACCACGCCCGCGATGGCGTCCGAACCGTAAATGGCCGAGGCGCCGTCCTGCAGGATTTCCACGTGGTCAATCACCGAAACCGGGATCTGGTTGAGATCCACTCCCTGTTGACCCGGACCGCCCAGGCCCGTGATCCAGCGACGGCCGTTCACGAGCACCAGCACGCGCTGCGGCCCCAGAAACCGCAGGTCGATGTTGGTGCGGCCGTTGCCGCCGTTGTTGAACGTAGTGTTGAGAGATGCTCCGGCCTGCGTCACGGTCTGCAGGATGTCGCCGATGGAGGTGAGGCCTGTCTGCTTCAGCTGCGCGGCGGTGATGATGGTCACCGGCTGGGCGGTTTCTACGTCGGTGCGCTTGATGCGCGTGCCCGTCACTTCGATCTTGCCCAGTTGTGCGGTGCTAGTCTGGTTGGCGTTGCTGGCATTCTGATCCGTGGTCGTGGTGGCATCCGCCGCGAACGCCGCGGGCGCCGACAACGCGGTGACCGCGCCTGCCGCCAGAGCGTAACGCACAGCCTTGCCGATCTGATTGCTATTCATGGTCAATCGCCTCCACGCGGTTGCATGTGTTTGTGTTCGCCGATTTGCGCGTTGTCCCCAAACAACATTTGCGTGGGCGCGCAAGCCAGTATTTGTCGAATCCTGCGACCGCGTGTTGTAACTCACACAACAGCGGTGCTGGTGATTGAGATTCTGTCGAAGGGCGTGGGCTGTGGCTACCGGAAAAACACGCCTTAGCGTGCACTGGTCGGCGATAAATCTGAATTCGTCTGGCCTGATTTAAAACTCGGCGGCTACAATTCTGTATCCGTCAGAAATAACCCGAGGCTGCGACCCTCAAGCGGCCCGCCGCGGCAGGTAACGCTTGGCGAAGAAAGCGACGATGAAACCGAAAAGAATCATGGCGACCAGATTTTCGGCGAAGCCCACCCAGTTGAACGGCGCTGCGGGGTTGCGCTTGATCGGGAAGGCGGAAAGCGGTACCACCACGTAGGTCATCACGAAATAGATCACCACGCCATAGGCCACGCCAGTCAGGCGCCAGTCCCGGTGCATCCATTTGAGACGCAAGGCCGCCGTCACGTAGATGGTGGCGATCAGCAGGCCCATGAACCACTGCAGGAAGAGCCCCAGCATCGCCGTCGATAGCCCGCCCTCGAATGACGGCTTGCCGAGCAAGCCGCTGGCGATGGCGTGCAGGATGACCACCGGGCTGAGCAGGTTGATGATGCAGGCGGAACCGATGTCCACGGTGCCGGCCACCAATCCGCCCCAAAGAATCGCCCGCCAGACAGGGTGCCGAAAGTTCATGGATTCATCCTCATTGCCAACAGCCGGAATTGTACGGCAGAGACGATCACCAGTTTACGAATCCTTGTCGCACCTCGTAGGGTCGAAATACACTCATCGTGGACAGAATCCATTCGTTCAAATCAATAAACTATTTGGCTCGACAGGGTCCCATCTCTCGGCGAGAATCAAACAAATTCCATATCCCGGAGGAAGTCGATAATGAATAATCAATCAAGGCTCTCAAATGGACGGCACGGTTCCCGCCGACAGAGTGCAGCGAAACTGGCCGGTTTATTCGGCTTATTGGCCCTGTGGGCCGGCCCTTCCTGCGCCGCCAATCCAGCACCGGCAGCCGCCACCGTGCCGGTTCCCTATCCAACCATGGCCCCGGTGGCGCAGTACATGATGGACCGGACCGAGGAGATCGCGTTGGCCCGCAGCGCGGCGCCCAAGATGGTCTCTGATGACGCCACCGTGCTGGTGCTCGGCAAGAACGGCTACGAGACCGCCGTCAAGGGCAGCAACGGATTCACCTGTTTCGTGGGCAGATCCTGGATGAACGACTTCGATGCCGCCGATTTCTGGGACCCCAGGGATCGCACGCCCAATTGCATGAACTTGGCGGCCGTCACGTCGCAGCTCTCGGAGTTTCTTGAACGCGCCCAGTGGGTGCTGGCCGGCGTTTCCAAAGACGAGATGGTGGCCCGGACCAAGGCTGCGTGGGCCTCCCATAAGTACACGCTACCCGCGCCGGGGACCGTTGATTACATGATGTCGAAGGATCAGTGCATACACGCCCCCGCGCCGTGCAACTGGTATCCGCATGTCATGTTCTTCGAAGCCACCGCCGACGCACAGAAATGGGGAGATAACCTCAAGGACGTGCCAGTCTACTCGGGCGTCAGTGATATAGACCCGGTCACCACATTCATGGTGGTGGTTCCCGAGTGGTCGGACGGGACTCCGAGTCCCTACTCCGACAAGCATCCGGTGGATAAACATCAGCATTGAAATAAACAAAGAGCACCCACAGCAAAACGCCCGCTCACGCGGGCGTTTTGTCGTCGTGGCGAACAGATAAAGCAATGAGGTTGCCCGGGAAGATGGCAAGCAGCACGGCTCGCGACGATCCGAGCACAAATCGAGCCTCCCGTTGAGGCATGGCGGGTGGCGGGGCGCCCTTACAAGACCCTTTCGCCGTAACCCATCGCTGGAATGACTATACTGGTCCGGCAAAACCACCCTCTCGCCTTCCCCATCGCCTGAGGAGACTCCATGCCGCGCATCCACCTGCTGTTTTTCCTCTTATTCCTCGCCGCCGGCTCGCTGCAGGCGGCCTCCTACGTGCCGCCGGGCACAACGCCGGATCCCTTCGTCACCTATCACGCACCCGTGCTGGCACTCACGGGCGCCACGCTCATCGATGGCACCGGCGGGGCGCCGCAGAAGGACATGACCGTCATCATCGAGGGGGAGCGTATCAAGGCGGTGGGCTCCGACGGCCAGGTCCAGGTCCCGGCGGGCGCGGTGCAGCTCTCGCTCGCGGGCAAGACGCTGCTGCCCGGTTACGTGATGCTGCACGAGCATTTCTTCTATCCCACCGGCCTGCTCACCTACGCCAACATGCCTTACAGCTTCCCACGCCTCTATCTCGCGGGCGGCGTCACCACCCTGCGCACCGGCGGCAGCATCAACCCCTACGCCGACCTCGGCATCAAGCAGTGGATAGACCGCGGCCGCGCCGTGGGCCCGCACATGTTCATCACCGGCCCCTACCTCACCGCCGGCGATCCCGATGACCTGCCGGTGATCCAGCTCGCGGATTTCGGCGAGCCCGCCATGGCCATGGAGGCCGAGCGCCACTGGATCGCGCTCGGGGCGCACGACTTCAAGACCTACACCACCATTCCGAAAAAGACCCTGGCGGCGGTCATCGACTACGCCCACAAGCACGGCGCGCGGGTCACGGGCCACCTCTGCTCGGTGACCTATCACGAGGCCGCCGACCTCGGCATTGACGACTTGGAGCACGGCATCTTCGTGGCCACGGATTTCGTGAAGGATAAGAAACCCGACCAATGCCCGCCTTACCCTGCGGTGCAAAAGTCCCTCGCCGACCTGGACCCGTCCGGGCCCGCCGCCCAGGATCTCTTGCAGACCCTCCTGAAGCATCACGTGGCGCTCACCTCCACCCTCACGGTGTTCGAGGCCTCGACCCCCGGCCGGCCGGTGCTGCCGGATTCGGTGCTGGACCTCCTGTCCCTGCAGGCGCGCAGCAATTACCTGCGCAGCTACGCGCGCACCGCCCAGACCGCAAGCCCGGACGCGGTGAAGGCGTTCCAGCATGGCATGGCCTTCGAGAAGGCTTATTTCGACGCGGGCGGCCTCCTGGTGGATGGTACCGACCCCACCGGCAACGGCGGCGTGGTGCCCGGCTACTCGAACGCCCGGGAAATCGAACTCCTGCTGGAGGCGGGGCTCTCGCTGCCGGACGCGATCAAGGTGTCGACCCTGAACGGCGCCCGCTATCTCGGATTGGGCAAGGAACGGGGCAGTGTAACGGCGGGCAAGTATGCGGACCTGGTCGTATTGGACGGGGACCTCACGGCCGACCCCAAGGTGTTGCACAAGGTGCTGTGGGTGTTCAAGGACGGCGTGGGCTACGACAGCGCCAAGCTAACGGAGAGCGTCAAGGGCGACGTGGGCGTGCGCTGAACCCGGCGCTCAGTTGAACTTGCCGCCCTTGCCGGCCGCGCTGTAGGCGCCGGCACCGAGCAGCGCAACACAGAGCGCGCCTACGCCGAAGAACAGCTCGAGTTCGATTTCCCAGCCGCCGTAATCGTTGAGATGGAAGACGTTGAGGCCGTGGCTCACCAGCACCGCCACCAGCATGTTGGCGACCGCCAGCAAGGCACCGATGCGGGCATA
The DNA here is from genome assembly GCA_050261675.1 of Bacillota bacterium. Taxonomy (GTDB): domain Bacteria; phylum Pseudomonadota; class Gammaproteobacteria; order Natronospirales; family REEB76; genus DASUBN01. Next base: position 3,207 of record JBLNDO010000051.1, on the reverse strand, counting down.
GACGCCGAGCAGCATGAGCGACGGGCCTAACACCTCGCCCAGGTAAACCGCATAGGCGAATACGCCAGGCACGCCGTGGGCCGAGAGCATGCCGGCCACGCCGCCGGGTCCGGAGACCAGCTTGTGGAAGCCATGCAGGATGAGCAGGCCGCCCACCAGGAGCCTCAGCAGAAGCTTGCCGGCGTCGTCCAGGGACCAGTTCATGGGATCTCCGCGGGAAAACGTCCCGTCAGTGGAACATCTTCCGCCAGTTGGTGATGCTGTTGTTGTTGATGAGCTCGATGCCGAGCACGTAGCCGGGCTCCGATTTCGAAGGCGCGATCCAGCGGGTCACGCCGGAGAGGTTGAAAGCGCCCTCCTGGCCTTCGAGGTTGATGGTGATCTCCACCTGCTCGCCGAGCGGGAACGCCTTCTTGGTCTGGATCTGCACGCCGCCCGGCGAGATGTCCACGGTGGTGCAGTAATACTTGGAAACCGTGACGTCCTCGCCGCTGATGTTGAGCTGACGAATCACGGCGCGCTCTTCTTTGCGCAGGCGGGGGTGTTTACGCCGTTCCTCGGGGTTGGACATCGCGGTTCTCATCGCTGGAGTTCGAGATTACTTATTCTCCGGGGGGAATGATTTTGCCACAGAAATAGCGGTCTCCCAGAGGGGCGCGATCCGCATTATGGAATATCCCTTGCAAGGAAGCGTCCCGCGCCTTGCCCGGTCATTCACAGGAATACGTCCATAAGCCGATGTAATTCCCCATGCGCACGCGTAGTGCGGTCCGAATTGCGCGCGATACCGGTGCAACGCGCCGGCAGTGGCAATCACAACCCCGCTGACCGGGGTCGTTTAGGACACAAACGGTCCCGCCGCCGGTGGCAAAGCGGGGGTGGCGTGAGTGACAACAATGTACTAAAATACATTTGTAACACCTGGAGACGGGCATGACAGCAGAACGCGAAATCACGCGGGTGCAGACCGGCATCCGGATCGAGAAACGCATCCTCAAAGTGCTGAAGGCGGTGGCCGAGGACCACGACCTGACCCTCGGGGACCTCCTGGAAGGCATCGTGTTACACGCCTTCGAGGGCAAGGCGCCCTTTTCCCGCGCCTCGCTCGCGAAGATCGCTAAGTTCAAGGAACTCTACGGCCTAGACCTTGGCGCGGCGGACAGCCACCGGCTGAAGGAGAGATAGCGATGCGCGTCAGCGCCCGCGAGCGGGAGCTCGTCTGGCGTTTCGCCGACCTCAGCCTTCCCAAGGAGGCTTTCAGCCATGCGGAACACATCCGGCTCGCCTGGGCGCTCTTGGCGGAACTGCCGCTGTTCGAGGCCATGCTGCGCTTCCGGCACCTGCTCAGGGCCTTCGCGGCCCACCACGGCGCCCATAGTCTTTATAACGAGACCCTCACCTGTTTCTACCTGTTGCTCATCCGCGAGCGCATGGACCGGCTGGGGAACGGCCACGGCTGGGAGGAGTTTGCGGCCGCCAACGGCGACCTCTTCGGGCGCCCCAAGCCCTTCCTGGAGCGCTGGTATCCCGGCGAGGCAGCGTTCACGGCGGAGGCAAAGCAAAGCTTCCGGCTGCCGGCGCGCCTCTTGCCCTAGAGGGAGATTGCGCCCCGCGCGCCCGTGTTTAATACTATAGTTATAGTAGTTAGACTTGGGAGCCTCCCGTGCGCCACATCCTCGCCCTGCTCTGCGCCGCCGCACTCGCCCCGGCGGCGACGTGCCGGCGAACAGCAGCTTGGGGTCCGGTCGGCGACAGCTTTGCCCGTCCGGCACCCCAGGCCCAGGAGGAATTCCAATCCCTCACCCAAGAGATCGATGCGAGACTGCGGGCGCTGCGCGCCTTCGACGATCTAAAAGTGAAAGACAAGGGCGCTTACCGGCCGGGCAAGCCCCTGCTGCGTTTGGGCCTGCAAAGGCGTGATAAAGACAGGTAGATAAATAAAGAAGGGCTCCTTACGGAGCCCTTCTCATTCCGCTAGCCGGCTTTTCAGTCACTTGCAGCCTACGTAGCAAACACCGGCTTTCATGACAAACAGTGAGTGAGCCGCGAGAGCGACAAGCGCTCCGTCAGGGATGGCGGAGCAGGTCACGGCACCACGGATGGTTATTTGCATCCTACGTAGCAAATGCCACCTTTCATAACGAATATCGGATGTTCGGTAGCCTTGATGTCGGTGAGCGGATTGCCGGGGAGGGCCACGATATCCGCCCACTTGCCCTTCTCCAGGGTACCCACCGGCGGCTTCACGCTGGCGTCGCCACGCTTGCCGTAGAGGAGATCCGCGGCCCGGGCGGTGGCCGCCATGAGCGCGTCGGCCGGCGACATGCCGTTCTTCACCATCAGCTCGAACTCGAAGGCATCGAGGCCGTGGGGCTCCACGGCGGAATCGGTGCCGAAGGCGATGGGCACGCCGATCTTCACGGCATGCTGGAACATCTGCTGCGACTGTTTCGCGGCGGCCAGGGCCTTCTCGCGGATTGCGGGAGGATACGTATCGGCCTTCTGGCCCACCCAGTAGCTGGCGTACAGCGTCGGCACCAGGTACACGCCCCTGTCCTTCATCATCTTCAGCGTGTCGTCCTGCAGGAAGGTGCCGTGCTCGATGGAATCCACCCCCGCCTTCACGGCCATCTGGGCCGCCAAGTCGCCGTGGCAGTGGGCCGCCACCTTACGGTGCCAGGTGTGGGCCTCGCCCACGATGGCATTCATCTCGTCCTGAGTGAGTTCCGGCACGTCCACCGGGTCGGAAAGCGAGAGCACGCCGCCCGAGGGCATGAACTTGATGACCGTGGCGCCGTACTTCATCTGATAGCGCACCGCGGCGCGGCATTCCTCCGGGCCGTTGCACACGCCTTGCACCGGTCCGAAGGGCGGCGCCACGTTGGGCGGCAGGTCCTGGCCGTCGGCGTGGCCGCCGGTGGAACCGATGGCGTAATTGGAGAAGATCATGCGCGGACCCTCGATCACGCCGGCGTCGATGGCGTGGCTCAGGGCGGCGGCGATGTAATCCACCGAACCCACGTCACGCACGCTGGTGAAACCGGCGTAGAGCGTCTCCCTGGCGTACTTGGAGCCGTAGAGCGCCTGTTCCGCGGGGGAACGGGTCTGGTCCTGGTAGAAGCCCTTGTACCAGTTCTCCTCGAACTGTCCGTCGAGGTGCACGTGGGAATCGATCATGCCCGGCATGAGGGTGGCATCGCCGAGGTC
>JBLNDO010000050.1:0-3198 GCA_050261675.1 Bacillota bacterium | reverse complement strand
GCTCGATCCAGGGCTCGAACTGGGCCTCGATCAGCTCGGCGATGGGCGAACGCGGCACCAGCACCCGCTCATCCACGTAGAAATCCAGGCCGGCGAAGCGGGCCCGGTTGGTGATGTAGGCATAGGGCTTGCGCTCCCGGATGCGCCGCTCAAGCAGCGCATAGGCCGCGCGCTTCTCGGCGTCGGTGAGCCGGCCGTCCAGGAGCCAGGGCGGAATGTCGTGGTCCAGGTCGAGGGCGTGCAGCACCAGGTTGAGCGCCTCGTCCACGGCGTTGCTGGTGCCGTGCTCGAAGTGCAGCTTCGCGCGGTTGAACGCGCTCGCGCCCCATCGGATGAAATCCTTGGGCGTGTCCAGGTGCGCGGCGACTTCCTCGTAGCGTTCCATCATTCCTCACCCGTGTTCCGTGAACGCTTATGATAAAGGAGCCGCACGGATGCTGTGGCATAATCCGCGCATGAAATTCCGCGATCTCCTGCCCTACTTGGGGCTGCTCGTGCTGGCGCTCGCCGTCGGCGTGCTGGCGGGCTACCTCACGTTCAATTCCAGGCACCAGCCCCTGCCCCGGACCGACGCGCTGCTCCTGCACGACCCGAAGGGTCTGCCCGATTTCTCGCTCACCGACACCGCGGGCAAGACACTGGACAAGGACCGTCTCAAGGGGCGCTGGGACATGCTCTACTTCGGTTACCGCAATTGCCCGGACGCCTGCCCCACCACCCTCGCGGCCCTGAACAAAGTCCTGCGCTATCTCGGCAAGTTGCCGGCGGACAAGCGTCCGCAGGTGTATTTCATCTCCGTGGACCCGCAGCGGGACACGCCCAAGCTGCTCGAGGACTACACCACCTATTTCAACCCTGGATTCGTCGCCGCCACCGGCAGCGTGGACGCCCTGAAGGCCTTGACCGATCCGCTGGACGTGCAGTTTTCCTACGACAAACCCGACGCCAAGGGCGACTACGCCGTCAACCATTCCACCGCCGTCGTCCTGGTGGATCCGGACGCGGAGGAGGCCGCCCTGTTCGTCCCGCCGCTGGACCCCAAGCGCATGGCGGTGGATTACGTCAGCATCCTCAGGTACTACGGAGAACAACTCTGATGCGCCGCTTCCTATTCCTCGCCGCCCTGCTGTTCACGGTCGCCGCCCTCGGCGACGGCCCCACCGTGCGCGCGAGCCATGTGTGGATACGCGAGGCTCCGCCGGGCACCAAGGTGATGGCCGGTTATTTCACGCTGGAGAACCTCACCGACAAGCCCCTGAGCCTCGTCGAGGTAAGCAGCCCGGATTTCGATTCGGCCATGCTGCACCAAAGCGTGGAAAAGAACGGCGTGGAGAGCATGCTGCCAGTGGATACGCTGCCGATCCTCGCGGGCACAACCATCGAGCTCAAGCCTGGCGGCCTCCACGTGATGCTCACGGGTCCCAAGAAGAACCTCTTCGCCGGCGACCTGGTGACATTGATGCTGAAGTTCTCGGACCAATCGGAACTCGCGATCCTGGCGCCCGTCCGCCGTGACCCGCCCGGAAACTGAGCCCATGGGCGCGAGCCTGGGGGACCGCATCAAGGCCTGGCTGCAGTATCCGCTGCCGCAGCATCTGATCTCGCGCCTCACCCACCGTCTGACGCGCGTGCGCCAGACCGGCTTCAAGGACTGGGTGATCGCGGGATTCATCCGCCGCTTCGGCGTGGATATGAGCGAGGCGGCGCAACCCGACCCCAAGGCCTATGTGAGCTTCAACGCCTTCTTCACGCGCGCGCTCAAGCCGGACGCGCGCCCCGTGGACATGCACGGTGACGCCGTGGTGAGCCCCGTGGACGGCGCCCTGAGCCAGTTGGGCGGTATCCGCGACGGCCGCGTCTTCCAGGCCAAGGGACGTGACTTCACCGCCGCGGAACTCCTGGCTGGCGATCCCGCCGCGGCGCGGTTCGACGGCGGCGCATTCGCCACGTTTTATCTTTCGCCCAAGGACTACCACCGCATCCACATGCCCGTGGCGGGCTCGCTCACGCGCATGCTGCACGTGCCGGGAAGGCTGTTCAGCGTGAACCCGCCCACCACTCGCGCCGTGCCTCGGCTCTTCGCACGCAACGAGCGGGTGGTGTCGCTGTTCGAGACCGAGGCCGGGCCCATGGCCCTCGTCATGGTCGGCGCCATGAACGTCGCGAGCATCGAGACCGTCTGGGCCGGGGAAGTGACGCCGCCGCAACGCGCGGCAGTGCGTGCCTGGGACTACAAGCCGGGCGAGGTAAAGCTCGAAAAGGGCGCGGAGCTCGGCCGTTTCAACATGGGCTCCACGGTGATCCTGCTGTTCGCGCCCGGGCGGGTCCGTTGGGAAGAAAGCTGCGGCCCCGGCTCCATCGTGCGCATGGGCCGAAAAGTCGCGACCAAACTCTAATCGAGGCTGTCGAGGAATATCCGGGCAAGCGCCTCGAGTCCCTGCTGGTCTTCTGCATCGAAACGCGCCAGTTTCGGGCTGTCCAGATCCAGCACGCCGATGACTTCCCCTTTGCAGATCAGCGGCACCACCAGTTCCGAGCGGGAATCCCCGTCGCAGAAGATATGGCCCGGGAAGGCGTTCACGTCCGGCACCAATTGGGTCTGGCGGGTCTTCGCCGCCGTGCCGCAGACGCCCTTGCCGAGGGCGATGCGCACGCAGGCGGGCTTGCCCTGGAAGGGGCCCACCAGCAGTTCGCCGCCCTGCATGAAGTAGAACCCGACCCAGTTCACGTCCGGCAGGTTGTAGTAGAGCAGCGAGGAGAAATTCGCCGCATTGGCGATGCGGTCGTGTTCGTCGTGCAACAGGCCCGTGGCCTGGGAGAGCAGGTCGGCATAAAGCTCCGCCTTGCTGTCCGCCTTTACCTTTTTCAGTTCGAAACTCATGCCCTTACCTTATGCCCGGTCAGCGGGGAATGCCATCACATCCCGGATAGACCCGGACTGGGCGGCAATCATTACAAGCCGGTCGAAGCCCAGCGCCACGCCGGAACAGTCCGGCAATCCGTGCTCCAAAGCCGCAATCAGCCGCGCATCCAGGGGTACATCCATGAGCCCATGGGACTTGCGGTAGGCGCGGTCATGTTCGAAGCGCCGGCGCTGCTCGGCGGCGTCGCTGAGCTCATGGAAACCGTTGGCGAGTTCCACGCCGCCGAGGAAAGCCTCGAAACGCTCCGCCACGGGAGGATCACCGGGCCGGATCC
>JBLNDO010000049.1:0-9598 GCA_050261675.1 Bacillota bacterium | reverse complement strand
CCAGCTCCGTTTCTTTCCTGCGTGGACGGCGCGTCTTGGGGGATCGTCTAGCGGTAGGGCGAGCTGCGGAGCAGCGAGCGCCGCGACAGGGAGTCGCGGCTGCGTGGCCGGAGCGTAGCTGGAAGCGAAGCGACGGGTCCTTAACGCCAACCTAGGTTCGCTGCGTGAGTTTACCATCCATGGTGCGCAGCCCGGCCTGGACATCCCAGTCCAGTCGTTCGGCGGTGCGAAGCGGTGCTTCGCGTCTTCGCCTCACCCTAGTCCCAAGCTCGAATCCGCAGTCCGCCACTGCGACCTTTCCGCTTCCTGCCGCATCTTTGTTGGAGAGCCCTCAGGGGCCAATACCAACTTCAAGGGGTTCCAGCGATGAAATCACTTCCGCATTGGGCGCGGAGAGCGCTGATTGGCTCTCTATCCGCCTGTATTCTCACCGCCGGCGTCTGCGCCAAGGCATCCGGCCAGCCCGCGAACTGGGCCGATGCGCCCGGCAGGATGACCGACCAGGAGATCGTCGCCGATCTCGGCTCGAACCTCGACAAACTCACGGCCGAAGACCGGTTCTCCGGCGCGGTGCTGCTCGCCAAGCAGGATCAGGTGCTGTTCGAACACGCCTACGGCTACGCCGACCATGCCTTCAATGCCCCTAACCGCGTAGACACCAAGTTCAACATCGCCTCCATGGGCAAAATGTTCACGGGGGTCTCCATCCTGCAGCTCGCCCAGGCAGGCAAGCTTTCACTGGACGACAAGCTGGTCAAAGACCTGCCTGATTACCCGAACAAGGAGGTGGCGGAGAAGGTGACGATTCGCGAGCTTCTCACCCACACCTCGGGCTTGGGGGATTTCTTCGGGCCGGAGTTCATGGACAGTTCCATGGCCAAGTACGACACTTTGGAATCGCTGCTGCCCCTGTTCGTGAATCAACCACTGAGATTCGAGCCGGGCACCAACTGGTCCTACAGCAATGCCGGATACATCGTGCTGGGGCTGGTCATCCAGTACGTTGCCGGAGAGAGCTATTACGACTACGTCCAAGGCCACATCTTCAAGCCCGCCGACATGGGGAACACCGGCAACTGGCCTGCGGACGCGGACATCCCGAACCGAGCTTTGGGGTACACCAGGATAGGTCAGGCCGCGAGCGCCACGCGCAAGATCAATGTTTTTTCGCTGCCGCGCGGCAGCTCTGCAGGTGGTGGCTATTCCACGGTGGAGGACATGCTGCATTTCGCGGAAGCCCTGCAGAGCGGCAAGCTCCTCAACAAGCAGTACACGGAAATGGCGTTGACCGCCACAGTGGCAACGCCCATACCGGGCTCGAAGTACGGCTTCGGCATGGGTGAGTCGCGGGTGAACGGCGTCCGGATCGTGGGGCACAACGGCGGCGCTCCCGGCGTCCAGGGCGTGCTCGATATCTACCCCGATCTGGGCTATGTGGTAGTGATCCTCGCCAATTACGACGACGCCATGACGTCGGTAGACGAACGGCTGCGGTACGAACTGACCGGGCAATGCCTGCCAGAAGCGGCTGCGATTCCGCCGGAGACGCTCATAACCTATGCAGGTAAATACGCTCCCGTGCTCCCCGCGGGCATGAAGATGCGCGGCGCACCTCCGTCCATCACGGTCACGGTGAGTGGGGACGGGTTGGATGTGGATCCCGGCATCGGCGCTGTGCTGCACTTCCTGCCGCGCTCGGCGGAGGAGTTCTACGAAAGTGATAGCCCTGGGCAGAAGATCAGATTCATTAGGGATGCGAAAGGGCAGGTGACGTCTCTCGAGACGCCGACAGGTTTCGGACCGGTGCCACCGATCACCGCGACGAAGATGCCCTAATTCAGACTAGTTCCTGCCAAATAAAAGGCCCCGCGACAGCAGGGCCTTTTATTTAGGTGGCAGATTGGCGGAGCCAGAGTCCCGCTCGCCCTCATCCCCTCTTTTCTAGCTTTGCCCTCACACACAAACGCCCCGTATTTGAAGGCGGGACTCTGGCCGGCGGTTCCCGCCAGCTTCCCCGCTTCGCTCCTGCTACGCGGGCAGCTAAGGGCAGGCTTTCCTGGCTGCTCGTTTGACCGCTCCCAATATGCCTTCGGCATATGCATGTGGGAGCGGTCTCACTTGGCACCCATGTAATGCCAAATGCGGGACCAGGAATTGAGCCAGACCACGGTGTCAGAAGGGCAAGGCCGCTGGGCCGCCTGCTCGGTCTTGAACTGAGGGACGGCGCTGGTGTCCACGCGCGGGGAGGCGAGGGCGGCGCCCGCGAGAGCGAGCAGCAGGATTGCCGCTAACAGAAATTTGCGCATGCCGATCCCTCGCTCCCTTAGGTCCCAGGCCGGTTCCCGGCCCTGTCATAATCCCCTTATTTCCAGCATATACCCTTATTAAAAATAGGTCCCCGGCCTGTCGATTCCGGCCATCCCCGTTCGTCTGATTGACGGATACCCCAAGCCATCCGTCATCTGAAGGAGATTCCCATGCAGTACCTGTTGCTGATCTATACCCAAGAAGCCGAGTACGCCGCCATGGACAAGAAGGCCACCGAGGCCCTGTCCGCGGAATACGGCGCGTTCACCCAGGGCATCGTGAAGAGCGGCCATTTCAAGGGCGGCGAGCGCCTGCGCCCCACCGACATGGCCACCACGGTGCGCGTGAAGAACGGCAAGACCGTGACCACCGACGGGCCCTTCGCCGAGACCCGCGAACAGCTGGGCGGCTTCTACCTCATCGAGGCCAAGGACCTGGACGAGGCAAACGGCATCGCGGCGCGCATCCCCGCCGCGCGCCACGGCAGCATCGAAGTGCGTCCCATCTGGGCCATGGGCGCGGCCTGAGTTGGACGCCGGCGAGATCGAAGCGGTCTATCGCCGGGAGGCGGGTCGGGTCCTGGCGACCTTGGTCCGCCTCCTTGGCGACTTCGAACTCGCGGAAGACGCGCGCCAGGAGGCCTTCACCACCGCACTCGAGCGCTGGCCCAAGGACGGCTTGCCGGAGAACCCCCGCGCCTGGCTGGTGAACGTCGGCAGGAACAAGGCGGTGGACCACCTCCGCCGCCAGAAACGCCTGCTCAAGGGCGATTCCCACCTGGAGACGCTCGCGGCGGAGGCCGAGGACCCGGACGAGACGGACTTCGGCGACGATCGCCTGCGGCTGATCTTCACCTGCTGCCACCCGGCCCTGAATCTGGAGGCGCAGGTGGCGCTCACGCTGCGCACGGTCTGCGCCCTCAGCACGGAGGCAGTGGCCCGGGCCTTCCTCACGGCGCCCGAGGCCATGGCCCAGCGCCTGGTGCGGGCGCAGCGGAAGATCCGCGACGCGGGCATCCCCTATGAAGTGCCGGAAGCGCCGCTCCTGGACGAACGGGTGGACGGGGTGCTGAAGGTCATCTACCTGGTGTTCACGGAAGGCTATTCCGCCAGCTCCGGCGAACAACTCATCTCCACGGAGCTCTGCCGCGATGCCATCCGCCTGGCGCGACTCCTGGATGCGCTCTTGCCGGGGCGCGCGGACGTGCTGGGCCTTTTGGCGCTGATGCTGCTGCACGACGCCCGCCGCGAGGCGCGGGTGACGCCCGCCGGGGACATCGTGCTCCTGGAGGACCAGGATCCTTCGCGCTGGGATCAGGCGCAGATCGCGGAGGGGTTGTGGCTGGTGAATTCCGCGCTGCGGGTGAGGGCGCGGATCAGCTATTACGCGGTGGAGGCGGCCATCGCCGCCCTGCACGTGCAGGCGCCGGAGCGGGAGCGGAAGGACTGGCCGCAGATCGCCGCGCTCTACGCGGTGCTGGTGAAGCTCCAATCCTCGGCGGTGGTGGAGCTGAACCGGGCCGTGGCGGTGTCCATGGTGGACGGGCCGGAGAAGGCGCTGCAGCTCGTGGATTCCCTGGCGGGCCGGGGCGAGTTCAAGGATTACCACCTCTTGCACGTGGTCCGGGCCGATCTCCTGAAGCGACTCGACCGGCGCGACGAGGCCCGCGAAGCCTATCGCGCGGCGCTCGCCGGGGCCAGGCTGGAACCGGAGCGGCGCCTATTGGCTCGGCGCCTGGAGGAGTGCGGCTGACATCTGTCGCGGGCGCTTACGGCGGCGCCATGATCCGCAGCACTGGGCGGCTACTCACATCTTTCAGCGGAAAGTAGACCCGGTGATTGCGGGGATCCACCGCCACCACATGGGCGTCGTCGCCCACGAAGCCTTCGCCGAGTTTGGTCACGGCGCCGTGGCCGGTGTCGAACACGGACACCACGCCCTTTTCCCCGGCCACATACAGGCGCTGCAGGCCTGCATCGAAAGCCAGCACGTCGGGTTCGCCGCCCACATCGAAGGTGGCCAGCACTTTCCGGGTCTTGAGGTCGAACACCAGCAGCTTGTCCTCGTCTTCGGAGGCGATGAAGGCGCGCCGTCGGGGGGCATCGATCAGGAGCCCGTGGTTGCCGCGCACTCCCAGCTTGTCGCGGGCGACGATGCGGTCCAGGGCGGGGTCGATTTCCACCAGTTCGCCCGTGGTCTGCACGTCCACGAACACGTGGCCCGTGACCGGGTCGTATTGGCAGTTGCCCGCCTCACCGCCGAGCTTGAGGGTGGCGACGCGGGCCTGGGTGGCGGTGTCGATCACGGTCTCGGTGGCGCCGGTCTCGTCCGAGACATAGAGCTTGTGCACCGCCGGTACGTAGGCCATGCCGTCCGGATAGACGCCGCCGGGGATGCGGGCGGTGATCTTCAGGGTCTTCTCGTCGATGACCACCACCTCGTCGGTGCGGGTGGCCGAGGCATAGACCCGGTCGAGCTCTGGTACCACCAGCACGCCGTGCACGTGGCCCACGTCAGCGATGTCCTTCACCACCTTGTCGGAGCCGGTGTCGAACACGGTCACGGTGCTGTCGCCCAAGTGGGCTAGGAACAGCAGGCCGTTGCGGGGATCGGGGCTCGCGTAATCGAGGCGCGTGGTCCCGCCGGTGAGCGGCACATCCTTCACCTGCACCAGCGGAAGTGGAGCGGCAGCCTGCGCCGCAGCGGCAGCCATCAGGAGTAGAACAGCGGAAGTGAATTCGCGCACCACGAGGCTCGCTTGCGTCCGAAGATTACGGCCTGCGCCTAACTCTAGCCTATAATCCCCCGGTCTTTCGGGGGTCTTCGTTATGTCCATCCGCTTCCTGCTGCGGCTTGCCCCGCTTCTTCTCGCCGTCTCTCTCCTGAGCGGCTGCACTATCCTGGCCTACGAGGGCTACGAGGATTACTTCGCCACGCCGGCGGTGGCGAATCCGCTTTCCTGCAAGCTCCTGAAGGCTTCGGCCTATGCCTACCAGGTGAACAGCACTGGGCCCATCACCGATCCGCAACTGGGCCAGCTCCTGGGCGAGAGCGGCGAGGGCTACGGGGTGGTGAACAGCGGCGCGGGCATGACCGACAGCAACCGGGACGCGGCCTACGTCTGGCATTCCTCCGACGAGGTAATCATCGTGTTCCGCGGCACGCTGCCTTACCCCGCGGGCGGCGGCTCCGGCGAGGCGCAGGAAATTTCCCTCCAGGACTGGCTGAACGACGCGGACTACGCGGCGCAGACGGACCCGGAGCTGGGCGTGGTGCACAAGGGGTTCCTGGATTCCTTCAACAACGTCTGGCCGGGCATCCTGAGGCAGATCCAGGCCTGGAAGGCGGCCGGCAAATTCAGCCACGGGACGAGCGTGTACGTGACCGGCCACAGCAAGGGCGGGGCGCTCGCCCGGCTCGCGGCGCTCGACCTCAAGGTGGACAAGATCCTGCCGGTGACGGAGGTGGACACTTTCGGCGCGCCGCGGGTGGGCGGCCCGGATTTCGCGGCCCGCTACCAGGCGGCGGGCCTTAACGACAACCGCTACGAAAACGACGACGATCTCGTGCCCCACATGCCCCTGAGCAAGGAGGAGCTGACGCTCCTGCCCCTGCTGCAGCAGCTCCTGAGCCTGGGCGGCCACCAGCCGGGCGACTACGCCTCGGTGGGCCAGTTGCGCTTCATCAAGCAGGACGGGACGCTCATCAGCCCCGCGGACGCGAACGCCGAGAGCAGCCTGGACCAGACGCGGCTGGCGGAATTCGGGCAGTTGTTCCTGAGTTCGCCGCAGGACGCGGGCAAGACCATCGTGGCGGCCCATTCCCTGGGGGACTTGAGCAAGACCGATTCCAGCCGCTATTTCCAGGCGGTCTGCGGGGCGCCACAGAAGCAGTAAGGCCTAAGACGGCTGTTTTTGGACTGGATACCGGCCTACGCCGGTATGACGGAAAAGCCTATCTGACTATCTTTTCCACCCGGTCCCCGTAGGCGATCAGGAGCACGTCGGCCGGCCTTCTGGCGAAGATGCCGGTGCAGACCACCCCGGCGATGCCGTCGATCTCCGCCTCCAGTTTGGGCGGGTCCATGATCCTCAAGTTGTGCACGTCCAGGATGTGGTTGCCGTTGTCGGTGACGAAACCCTGGCGCCATTCCGGCTGGCCGCCGAGTTTCACCAATTGCCGCGCCACGTAGCTCCGGGCCATGGGAATCACTTCCACCGGCAGGGGAAATGCGCCCAGGACGTCCTTGAGCTTGGAATCGTCGGCGATGCAGACGAACTTGCGGCTCGCCGCCGCCACGATCTTCTCGCGGGTCAGCGCGCCGCCGCCGCCCTTGATGAGCTGCAGGTGGCGGTTGGCCTCGTCGGCGCCGTCCACGTACACGGGGATGTCGCCGGCGCTGTTGAGATCAAGCACCGGGATGCCTAGCGCCTTGAGGCGCTTGGCGCTCGCTTCGGAACTGGAGACGGCGCCCTCGAGCCGGCCCTTGATGGCAACGAGTGCGTCGATGAAGTGATTGACGGTGGAACCGGTGCCGACGCCGACGATGGCAGCGTCCTTCACGTATTCCATGGCGGCTTCCGCCGCTTTCTTCTTCCGATCTTCCGCGCTCATCTGGGGTTCCCCCGCGTGCCCCATAAGGGTACCTGAAACAGCGAATTTTGACGCCGGGTTAGGCGCCGAGGGTCGAGCGAGCGCAGCGTACTCCAGTACGTGAGCATCGCGAGAGCCCGAAGGCAACGACGCCCGGCGGCAAAGGGTACCCGCCTTCAAAAAAAAATAGGCCCGCATGACGCGGGCCTATCTTGATTGCTACGGCTTGATGCCGCTGCGATCTAACTACTACTTCTTCTTCTTGCGACGGCCACCGGCCTTCTTCTTCTTGCGGCGGGGCGCCTTCTTCGTAGCGGCTTTCTTTCTGCGTTTCATAGCAACCTTGGATTTCATCTTTGCTTTCTTAGCCATTGAATGATCCTCCCGGTTAGATCTGACACGCCCCTGAGTATATACATAAAAATGCAAATTTCCAGTTTTGCAAGCTTATTTGTGGTGCATACAAACCGCGCGCGGGATGCATATCGCGCGTCGTTGTATGCACGCGGGAGTGCAAACCGGACGCGCGCGCATCACTTCGGCTGCGCCAACTTGAGCGCGTGACGCCATTCTTCCGGCGTCACTTCGGTGATGGAGAGACGGTTGCCGCGGCGCAGCATCTGCATGCCCTTCAAAGGCGCGGAACCCCGCAATTCCTGCAGGAAAACTGGGGTTTTGAGGCGTTCCGCGAGGGTCACGTTCACCGCGTACCAGCGCGGGTTTTCGCGCGTGGATTTGGGGTCGTAGTACTCATCCTTGGACCTGAATTGGGAGGCATCCGGATGCGCGGCGCCGGTCACTTTCATGACGCCGTATATTCCCGGTTCGGGGCAACTGGAATGGTAGAAGAACGCCCGGTCACCCACCTTGATTTCGTCCCGCAGCAGGTTGCGCACCTGGTAATTGCGCACGCCTTCCCAGCTCACGGTACGCTTCGGCGCCTTCGCCAGGTGGTCCACGCCGAACACATCCGGCTCCGATTTCATCAGCCAGTAACGCATGCTTCCCCCGTTCGGGACGTTTCAATCGTGGGCGACGGCGTAAAAGTGTTGTTCTGTTACAACGGCGGACAGCGGCACATCCCACACTTCCGCGGGCACCTCCGGCGCCAACTGGCACTCGTAGGCGAAGCCCACGAGCGCGGGATGCACGCGTTGCACGCGCTTCAGGAACGCGAAAGTCTTGTCGTAGTAACCCGCGCCCATGCCGAGACGGTTGCCTTCCAGGTCGAAGGCGACGAGGGGCGTAAGCACGATGTCGAGGTCCGCGGGCGGCAGCGGATCGCCGGCGACGGGCTCAGGAATCTGGAAACGGTTGGGCTTGAGCGCGGCGCCCGGCGCATACGGCCGGAAGGACATCACGCCGGCGGTGGCCGGCGGCAGCACGGGCAGGTAGATCTCCTTGCCCGCCGCGCGTGCGTTCTGCACCAGCGGTTCCGGGTCGAGTTCGCCGTCCACGGCAATGTACACCGCGATACGGCGCGCATCCTGGTAGAGCGGCGTGGCGGCGAGGAGGTGGGCGGCGGCGACCGCGGCGGCACGGCGCACGTCCGGTATCAGGGCGCGGCGCGCATCGCGCGATTGCCGGCGCAGTTCGTCGCGGGTCACGGTTGCGCCGGAGGGAATGAGGGGCACCTTCCGCCTGTGCCGTTAAAGGCTTTTCCCTTGAACCAGAGGTTCAAGTGGGGCCAGCAGGGGCGCTTTAGGCTTTCCACTACGAGGTGGACTTGCACACCGACACCGCCGAACCGTGCCCCGGGGTATTGATTTAGGCTCAAGGGGTTACCCAGCCCGTATCGAACACCGCAGAAGGTACCGAGGATTACCATGCGCCGGTCCCATTTCGGTTGCAAGCTTGACAAGCCGGCACCGGGAGTGGCCGCTGGAATAGGGTATTTCCCGGGGTTTTTGGCAAAAAGACTTGGCACGCTTGATGCTAGCAAAGCCGCTTAAAAGCATCATGAGCGCTGGCAGGACAAGGCGCGGGGCGGCGAGGAACCGGAGTGTACTTTGAGGGTGTACATGAGGATTCCGAACCGACGCGCAACGACGTCATGCCAAGCGCAATAGCTTTTAAGCGGCTTTTAGTGGTGGGCGCCCAGAGCGCCGGCAAGAGCATCGTTCAGGATGCGGATGCGGCCCAGAAGCCGCTCGTCCGCCTGCAGGCTGGTGTTTTTGCCCTGGATCATGTCGTGGGTCATGTTGAGCGCGGCCATGACGGCGATGCGGTCGGCGCCCACCACCTTGCCGCTGTCGCGGATCTCGCGCATCTTGCGGTTGAGGAGCTCGGCGGATTCCAAGAGGGCCTCCCGCTCGTCCTCGGGGCAGGCCACCTGGTACTCCTTGTCCAGGAGCCGCACTGTGACGCGCTGCTTGTCCTCGTTCATGCGCTCTCCTCCAAGGATTTCAGGCGGGAGATCATGGCTTCCACGCGGCCGCGCACCTCGTCGTTCTTGGCGAGGAGGTTGGCGCGTTCGGTGGTGAGGGATTCGAGGCGCTCGCGCAACGAGTGGTTCTCGCCGTCGAGCTTGCCGACCTTGGTGACCAGTTCCTGGACCCGGGTCTCGAGCCGTTTCAGTTCCTGGTCGAGGAGGGCGCGGGCTTTCTCGCTGCTCATGGCGGCAGCATATTCTTGAAATTCAGAAAAATCCATCCTTGGATTTTCCTGAATTCAGCGAGTCCGGCGCCTGTCCGGACTC
>JBLNDO010000048.1:0-5919 GCA_050261675.1 Bacillota bacterium | reverse complement strand
ACGTGATGGGCGTGGGCACGCCCGAGGACCTGGTGCAGGCGGTGGCCCGCGGCATGGACATGTTCGATTGCGTGCTGCCCACCCGCAACGCCCGCAACGGCCACCTGTTCACCAGCGAAGGGGTGATCCGCATACGTAACAGCGCCTACCAGGACGACATCCGCCCCCTGGACCCGGAATGCGACTGCTACACCTGCCGGAACTACAGCCGGGCCTACCTCCGCCACCTCGATAAATGTGGCGAGATGCTGGGGCCCCGGCTCGCGACCCTGCACAACCTGCATTACTACCTCAGCCTGATGGGTCGCATGCGCGCGGCCATCGAGGCGGGGCGCTTCGGGGCCTGGGCCCGGGAGTTTCTGGGCCGCCGCCCGGTGGCGGCCGAGCCCGCCGCCTAGCCCTCGAGAGTCCCTTCCGCCCCCCGGACGTTGTAGAATCCGCCTTTCGCCGGGCCCCGAAGCCCGGTTTCGTTTGACCGCAAGAGCAGCCAAAACCATGAGTTTCTTCATTTCCGACGCCCAGGCCGCGGCCGGGGGCGCCTCCCAAGGGGACATCTTCACCGGTTTCGTCCTTCCCCTGTTGTTTCTCATCGCGGCGTTCTGGTTCATCCTCGTCCGCCCCCAGCAGAAGCGCCAGAAGGAGCACAACGCGCTGCTCGCGAATCTCGGCAAGGGCGACGAAGTGGTGACCACCGGCGGCGTCCACGGCCGGGTCAAGGACGTGGGCGAGGGCGCCGTGACGCTCGAGATCGCCAAGGGCGTCGAGGTCAAGCTGCAGAAGAACGCCATCACCCAGGTGCTCCCCAAGGGCACGCTCAAACATCTCTGATCAGGTAGCGCCTTCATGATGAACCGTTATTCATGGTGGAAGAATGCGATGGTGATCCTGGTCACCGCCCTCGGCCTCTTCTTCGCGCTGCCGAACCTCTACGGCGAGGACCCGGCCGTGCAGGTCTCCTCCAAGGCGGGCCCCGCCACGGACGCGATGGAGCAGCAGGTGGAGGCGGCCCTCAAGGACGCCAAGCTGGACTACAAGTCCGCGGGCCTCGACGACAACCGCGTGCTGGTGCGCTTCGCCGACACCGACGCGCAGCTGCACGGCCTGGACGCCATCCAGCAGGCCATGGGCCCGGGCTTCACCGCCGCCATGAACCTCGCGCCGCGCACCCCCGGCTGGATGCAGAGCCTCGGCATGAAGCCCATGGCCAAGGGCCTGGACCTGCAGGGCGGCGTGCACTTCCAGTTGCAGGTGGACCTGAACGCCGCGGCGCAAGGTAAGCTGACGCGCATCTCCAACGACCTGCGCAGCGCCATGCGCGAGAAGCTGATCCGCTACGAGGACGTGGCCATGAGCGGGGACACCATCAGCCTGCAGCTGGCGACGCCGGACGACGTGACCAAGGCGAAGACGCTGCTCGCCAACCAGTATCCCGACATGAAGGTGGATGCTGGCGGCGCGCCGAACTCGCTGCTGGTGAGCATGCAGCCCCAGAACCTCCAGGAGCTGCGCCAGCAGGCGGTGGAGCAGAACATCACCACGCTGCGCAACCGCGTGAACGAGCTCGGCGTGGCCGAGCCCATCGTGCAGCAGCAGGGTCCGAGCAGCATCGTGGTGGAGCTGCCGGGCGTGCAGGACGCGGCCCACGCCAAGGACATCCTGGGCGGCACCGCCACCCTCGAGTTCCGGCTGGTGGATTACGCCGCGGATGCCATCGAGGCGCAGCAGACCAACCACGTCCCGCTGGATGACCAGCTGTTCACCCGCAAGGACAACGGCCAGCCGGTGCTGCTCAAGCGCGACGTGATCGCGAGCGGCGACCAGCTGACCAACGCGCAGTCCGGCACCGACACCGAGAGCGGCAGCCCGGACGTGACGGTGACGCTGGATTCCGCCGCCGCCGCCAAGATGGGCGAGACCACGCGCCAGAACCTGGGCAAGCCCATGGCGGTGTTGTTCATCGAGACCAAGAGCGACACCAAGGTGGTGGACGGCCAGACGGTCATCAACCACAACAAGGTCTATTCGGTCATCAACGTGGCCACCATCCAGGGCATCTTCAGCGGCCGCTTCCACATCACCGGGCTGGGCGGTGACGAAGCCAAGGACCTGGCCATCATGCTGCGCGCGGGCTCCTTGGCCGCACCCATGGATTTCATCGAGGAGCGCACCGTGGGCCCGAGCCTCGGCGCCGAGAACATCAAACAGGGCTTCTACGCCGCCGCGCTCGGCTTCGTGCTGGTGGTGGTGTTCATGGGCCTGTACTACAAGATCTTCGGCGTGATCGCCGACCTCGCGGTGTTCATGAACCTGGTGCTGACCGTGGCGCTGCTCTCCCTCATCCAGGCCACGCTGACCCTGCCCGGCATCGCCGGCATCGTGCTGACCCTCGGCATGGGCGTGGACGCCAACGTGCTCATCAACGAGCGTGTGCGCGAGGAGGTGCGCAACGGCAACACGCCGCAGGCGGCCATCCACGCCGGCTACGAGCGCGCCTTCGCCACCATCATCGACGCACACGTCACGGTGCTCATCGCCGCCTTCATGCTGTTCATGTTCGGCACCGGCCCGGTGAAGGGCTTCGCGGTGACCCTGACGCTCGGCATCCTGACTTCGTTGTTCACCGCCATCATGGGCACCCGTTCCATCGTGAACGCCGTGTACGGCGGCCGCCGGCTCGAGAAACTGCCGGTTTGACAAAGATTTTGGAGTAATCGGTCATGGAATTTTTTCATAAGGTCCCGCACATCCACTTCCTCGGCGTCCGCAAGCTGGCCATGACCATGTCCGTGGTGGTGCTGGTGGTGGCAGTCGGCTCCCTCGCCACCCGCGGCCTCAACTTCGGCGTGGATTTCACCGGCGGCGTCACCGTGCAGGTGGCCTACCCGAAGGCCGCCGATCTCGGCCAGGTGCGCAGCGCGCTCGCGGCAGGCGGTTACGCCGAAGCGGTGGCGCAGAACTTCGGCACTCCCCAAGAAGTGCTGATCCGCCTGCGTGCCGAGCAGGACCAGACCGACAAGGACGCAGGCGCCAAGGTGCTGGCGGCGCTGCAGAAGACCGAACCCGGCGTCAAGCTGGAGCAGGTGAACTTCGTGGGTCCCGAGGTGGGCAAGGACCTCGCCACCAAGGGTGCCCTGGCCTTCGCCATCACCCTCGTCGGCATCCTGCTCTACATCGTGATGCGTTTCGAATGGCGGCTCGCCGTGGGCGCCGTGGCCGCGACCCTGCACGACGTGGTGTTCGTCGTAGGCTTCTTCTCCATCCTGCACGTCGAGTTCGACCTCAACGTGCTGGCCGCGGTGCTGGCGGTGATGGGCTACTCCGTGAACGACACGGTGGTGGTGTTCGACCGCATCCGCGAAGACTTCCGCAAGATGCGCAAGGGCACGCCCATCGAGATCATGGACGCCGCCATCAACGAAACCCTGTCTCGCACCATCATGACCTCCGGCGTCACGCTGCTCGTGGTGATTGCGCTGCTCGCTCTCGGCGGCCCCATCCTGCACGGCTTCTCCCTGGCGCTCTTCGTGGGCATCATTGTGGGCACCTATTCCTCCATCTACATCGCCAGCGCCACGGCCCTGATGCTCGGCGTGAGCAAGTCGGATCTGATGCCGACCCGCAAGGAAGGCCAGCCTGTGGACGACATGCCCTGAGATTGAGTGCAAGGTATTAGAAAATAGAAGGGCGCCGGAGGCGCCCTTTTTTTATGCGATCAATGCGGGGATTTGCGATGGATTGGGATCAGGCTCGCCCGGAGCGGACACTGAGCAAAATTTGACCGGTCTGCAGATGTGCCGGAGAAACTCAGAAGAGGTCGCTATCCCGCTGTTTTCATAAGATTGGACCCTTCACGGTTTAGACCAAGTTTAATCCTTGCTCGGGCTCCACACGACATATCGGGAGCAACGTGAAAAATTGTTTGACAGCCTTCTCGCTTGCCTATGTAATCTGCCGCCACGAACCTGCGAAGAACGACATTTTTTGGGAATTAATTAACAACCGGATAAGCCGAATCACAGGGAAGTGGGAATCATCGAATCCACTTCCAGATCCCCGCTGTCACGATCCAAACCACTGCCGAGGACAGCGGCGGACTGGTCCCCTCTGAGTAGCTGACGGGTTGAATCCGGCCCTCGTGCCGGCGTTCGAGAGCCTATTGGATTTAGGGGTAACTATGTCCGCATTCCGTCGCCTCCGGTCGCTGCCGGCCTTCTCCCTGTCCCTGTTCTTCGCGCTCGCCGCTTCGGCGAACGCAGTGGACTTGAGTGCCGCTACCCACCTGCCCATCCCCGGCGATTTCAACGGCGACGGCCGCCTGGACGCCCTGTTCCAGCCGCTCACGGCGGGCGGCAAAGGCATCATCATGCTGCGGGACGGCATGGGCCGGCTCACCGTCATGGCCCAGCAGTGGGACCCCAATTATCTCGGCGTGGACTGGTCCGCCAAGGGCAGCGCCCTCACCACCGCCGATTTGAACGGCGACGGCCAGGATGACGTCTTCGTCCAACCCCGCAAGGCCGGTAGCAACGCCGCCGTGCTCATCACCGACCCCACCGGCCAGCTCCTCAAGGTGACCCAGATCGTCCCGGCGGGTTACCTGGGGCTCGACTGGTCCGCCGCCGGTACCCTCATGGTGCCGGGAGATTTCGACGGCGACCGCCAGAAAGAACTTCTGCTCCAGCCGGCGCAGCCCGGCGCACTGGGAGCCATCGTGCACGCGGACATCGCCGGCAACCTCGTGGCCGTGGTCCAGCCGATCGAAGACGGCTATCTCAACCGCCGCTGGAATGCCACGGACGTGACGCTGTATGTAGGCGATTTCAACGGCGACGGCCGCCAAGACCTGCTCATGCAGGTGAAGAGCACGGCTTCCGCCGCGGCCGAATCCGCCTATGCACTGCTGCTCGCCGGTCCGGACGGCCGTTTCACCCAGGTGAACGAAACCTGGAACGCCAAGGACCTCGGCGCCAACTGGAATCCGGCCACCCACAAGATCCTGATCCAGGACGTGAACCACGACGGCATCATGGACATCGTGGTGCAGTCCACCGTCCCCGGCGGCAGCAACTACCTCTTCGAGGGCAACTCGCAGGGCGTTTTCACCCAGCCCACGGTGAAGTGGACCGGCAACAAGTCCGCCGCCGCAGCGCTCAAGACCCAGCAGCTGACGTCACCCAATCACGGCATCAGCGTCACCGTCACCCAACCCACGTCCAAGGTCACGGTGGATCCCGGTAGCGAGAACCCGCCGATTCCGAAAGGCGGCTGGGGCGTGCAGGTACAGAACGCTTCCCAGATCGTGGCCGCGAGCGGCGTCGGCGCCCTCCAGGGTCAACCAGGCGTCTCCGGCGGCACCGCCACCTACACCATCCCCATCGTGGTGCCGCCCGGCCGGCACGGCATGCAGCCTTCCGTCTCCCTCAATTATTCGAGCCGTGGCGGCAACGGCGAAGTGGGCATGGGCTGGTCGCTTTCCGCCGGCTCACAGATCCACCGCTGTCCGGCGACTGTCGCCATGGATGGCTATAGCACGGGCGTGAACTACACTTCGACCGACCGGCTGTGCTTGGACGGGCAGCATTTGATCTATTGGCAGGGCGGCAGCGGCTACGGGACGGATGGCGCCGAGTACCGTACCGAACTCGACAGCTTCGCCCTCGTCAAAGAATCCGGCGACATCGGTAGCGCCACCTCGCCGGCCTCATTCACTGTCAAAGAGAAGAATGGGCATATATTGACCTATGGCGGCACTGCCGTATTTGTCTCTTCTGACGTGCAGTTACCCCTCGCCTGGGGTCTCGCCACTGAGACCGATGGCGCCAACAACAGCATCATCTACAACTACTCGCAGTTCGGTGCCGGCGAATACCTGCTCAGCTCCATCCAATATACCGGCGTGGGTAATACCCCCGGCAATCG
>JBLNDO010000047.1:0-71943 GCA_050261675.1 Bacillota bacterium | reverse complement strand
AGCGGTATCCAGATCAGCATGCCCGTGAAGAGATAGCGGCGCAGGCGCACCATCAGCGTGCGTTGTGCCTTGCTTGCCGGTTTGCCGTTCATCATTCCGCCGCCTTGGGTTTGCCGCCTGATCCGTCTTTCTTCTCGGCGGGTTTGAGTTTCGCCGGACCCGCGGGCTCCGACGGTGTGCCCTTCCCCGGCTTGGCGCTCGCCGGCTCCGCACTCCTCGGCTCTGCCGACTCGCCGCCCTTGGAGACCGGTTTGTCTTCCTTGCCGCCGTCGGCGAGGTTGCGCTTCTTGCCGGACTTGAAATCGGTCTCGTACCAGCCGCCGCCCTTCAGCCGGAACGACGGCGCGGACACAAGCTTGCGCAGTTTGGGTTTGCCGCACTCGGGGCACTTGCGCAGAGGTGCGTCGCTCACCTTCTGCAAGGCTTCGAACGCGTGCCCGCAGGCCTGGCACTCGTACTCGTATATAGGCATGGACCGAATCTCTTTGAAATCCCGGGCGTCCGGCCCCATATGGATGGGTGCGCCCGCCCCGTGCTCAAGCCCCGCCGGCAGACGGGGCGTGCCATTATAGCCGTTCGACCGGCCCGAACCCCCCGGAAAACCATGGAATCCACCCGCCACCAGAAGACCCTGCGCGCCCTGCTGCCCTACCTCTGGGAGTTCCGCGGGCGAGCCATCCTGGCCCTGGGCTTGCTGCTCTTGGCGAACTTGGCGAGCGTGACCCTGCCTTGGGTGCTGAAGCGCATCGTGGACCAGTTGGGACCGCAGCACGCCCTGCTGATCCTGCCGGTGGGCCTGCTCGTGGCGTATGGCGCCCTGCGCTTCGCCTCGACCCTGATGGGGGAGTTAAGGGATGTGGTGTTCGAGTTCGCGACCCTCCGGGCAGCACGGCGCGTGGCCCTGTCCGTCTTCCGCCACCTGCACGACCTGGACCTCGCCTTCCATCTGGAGCGCCAAACCGGGGGGCTCTCCCGCGACATCGAGCGCGGCAGCCGCGGCGTGAGCTTCGTGCTGAGCGCCATCCTCTTCAACGTGCTGCCGACGATCGTCGAAATCTCGCTGGTGACGGGCATCTTCCTGTGGAACTTCAGCGGCTGGTTCGCGGTAATCATCCTTGCGGCGGTGGCGCTTTACGTCGCCTTCTCCATCGCCATCACCGAGTGGCGCACGCGCCACGTGCGGCTCATGAACGAGCTGGACTCCAAGGCCAACACCCGGGCGATCGACAGCCTGCTGAACTACGAGACGGTGAAATACTTCACCAACGAGGAGTTCGAGGCACGGCGCTACGACCAGGACCTGGGACGTTGGGAGAAGGAGGCCCTCAAGACCCAGTATTCCCTGTCCACGCTGAACAGCGGCCAGGCCTTCATCATCGCCCTCGGCGTCACCGCCATGATGCTTCTGGCGGGCCACGAGGTGGTGCAGGGCCGCATGACCCTCGGCGACTTCATCATGGTGAACGCCTACATGGTGCAGCTGTTCTCGCCGCTCAACATCCTGGGCTTCATCTACCGCGAGATGAAGCGCTCGCTCACGGACATGGAACGCATGTTCGCCCTGCTGGAGCGCCACGCCCAGGTGGCGGACAAGCCCGGCGCCAAGCCCCTGCCCCATGTGAACGGCGCCATACGCTTCGAGGGCGTGCGCTTCGGCTACGGGCCCGACCGGGAAATCCTCCACGGCCTGGACGTCGAGGTGAAGCCGGGCTCGAAAGTGGCCATCGTGGGGCCGAGCGGCGCAGGCAAATCCACCATCGCCAGGCTGCTCTACCGTTTCTATGACGCCACCGGCGGGCGCATCACGGTGGATGGCCACGACATCCGCGACGTGACCCGCGACAGCCTGCGCCGGCAGCTTGGCATCGTCCCCCAGGACACGGTGCTGTTCAACGACGATATCTACTACAACATCGCCTACGGCCGTCCCGAGGCGAGCCAGGCCGAGGTGGAAAAGGCCGCGGAACTCGCACATTTGAGGCAGTTCATCGCCTCCCTGCCCCAGGGTTACAAGACACTGGTGGGTGAGCGGGGGCTGAAGCTCTCGGGCGGCGAGAAGCAGCGCGTGGCCATCGCGCGTGCCATCCTCAAGAACCCGCCGGTGCTCATCTTCGACGAGGCGACCTCGAGCCTCGATTCCGACGCGGAACGTGCCATCCTGGTGGCGTTGGAGGAGCTCGCGGCGCAGCGCACCAACCTGGTCATCGCCCATCGCCTGTCTACGGTGGTGGATGCGGATGAGATCCTGGTGTTGGAAAGCGGCCGCGTGGCGGAACGCGGCACCCACAAGCAGCTGTTGCGCGCCAAGGGGCTCTACGCCCACCTCTGGGCGCTGCAGCAGCGCGAAGCCAAGGAGCAGGAGAAGCGCGGCACAGAGGCCCGCCCCACGTTCGAGCTGGAATCCCAATAGATGTCCGTCCGGAGCGTGCTCATCACCGGCTGCTCCAGCGGTATCGGCCGCGCCACGGCCGTGCATCTCCAATCCCGCGGCTGGCGCGTGCTCGCGAGCGCCCGCAAGGCGGCCGATGTGGCGGCACTCAAGACGGCGGGCTTCGAGACGCTGCTTCTCGACGTGGCCGACCCGGCGGGCGTGGAACGCACGCTCGCAGAAGCGGAGGCGCTTACCGGCGGGCTCGATGCCCTGGTGAACAACGCCGGCATCGCCGTGCCGGGGGCCATCGAGGACCTGTCGCGCGACAACTGGCAGCGGCAATTCGACGTCAATTTCTTCGGGGCCATGCAGCTCACCCGCGGCGTGCTCCCGGGCATGCGCCGCCGCGGCTTCGGGCGCATCGTCATGGTGAGCAGCATCCTGGGGCGCGTGGCCATGCCCTGGCGCGGCGCCTACAACGCCAGCAAGTTTGCGTTGGAGGGCGCCACCGACAGCCTGCGGCTGGAGCTGCGCGGCAGCGGCGTCTCGGTGTCGCTGGTGAACCCGGGTCCCATCCGGAGCCGCTTCCGTGACAACTCCCTCGGGAACTTCGATGCGGAGGTGGACGCGGAACAAAGCGTACACTCCGCCACCTACACCCGGCTGCGGGCCGAGACCGGGGCGCACAAGGACGATCAGCTTTTCACGCTGGGCCCGGAGGCGGTGGCCGTGAAAATCGCCCACGCCCTGGAGAGTCCCCGGCCCAAGGCCCGCTATTACGTCACGCTGCCGGCCTATGCGCTCTCGGCGGCGCGCCGCATTCTCCCGATGGCGTGGCTGGATGCGCTGCTCACGCGCCTGTGAACGGCGCGCTTGCAAGCCCGGCCTGTCGGGCTATACTTTCCAGCCTAATCAACACAAAGGGCCTCCGCCGATGAACGCCATTCGTCGTATGACCCAGATGCTGCTTGCCGTCAGCGGCATCCTACTCCTGGCTGCCTGCGCCTCGGATGGCACCCAGCCCGATTCGCGTTCCATGCAGAACGCCCAGCAGGACATCCAGGACATGCACTCCCAGTTCCTGAAGGCGTTCAACGCCAAGGACCCCTCTGCGCTAGCGGCGACCTTCACCGACGACGGCATGCTGATGCCGCCCAACGCCCCGGAAGTGAAGACCCAGCTGGCCGTGCAGGAGTTCGCCCGCCAGTTCTTCGGTTCGAGCAAGGTCTCCGGCATGCTGCTGAACGTGTCGGAAACCACGATCACGGGCGATTACGCGTTCTGCACGGGTTATTACACCATGCTGGCTGCCGACGGCACGAGCCTGGACCACGGCAAGTTCCTGGAAGTGGTGAAGCAGCAGGGCCGCGACTGGAAAATCTACCGCGACATCTACAACAGCGACCTGCCGGTCCCCGCGGCAGCTCCGGCACCCGCGAGCGCGGCACCGACAGCGGCGCCTGCCGCCGCGACGCACTGAAGGATCCGCGCGGAAAGCTAGAAACGAATCGGGGCCGAAAGGCCCCGATCCCTTATCCGCGACCTGCGGCTCAACCGGGGTACGTACCCGCCTGCATGAGGCCTTCGGCCTCGTGGAAACCCAAGGCCAGGTTCATGTTCTGGATGGCCTGCCCCGCCATGCCCTTCACCAGGTTGTCCAGGGCGGTCATGACCGCCACCGTTCCGCCCTTCACTTCCCAGCCGATGTCGCAGAAGTTGCTGCCGGCGACCGCGCCTACCCGCGGCGATTCCCCCGTGAGCCGCACGAAAGGCGCATCCCGGTAAGCGCCTTCGATGCGCTGTTTCACCGCCGCCGCGTCCAGGTTCAGGGCCGGGGCGGGACGGAATTGCACGGTGGCGAAGATGCCGCGCACCATGGGCGCCGAGTGGGGGACGAACCCAAGGGAGTAGCCGCCGGTGCCTTCCGCGTCCAGCAAACGGATAATCTCCGCCTCGTGCTGGTGCGCGAGCACCTTGTAGGCCCGGTAGTCCTGGGCGCGGGTCGGATGATGGGTGCCCTCGCCGGGGGAGGCGCCGGAGCCGGAGGACCCGGTGGCGGCGCTCACGGCGATGAACCCCAGGTCCTTCAGGCCGGCGAACGGCAACAGTGCCAGTTGCACGGCGGTGGCGAAACAGCCGGGACTGGCGATGCGTCTCGCCCCCTTGAGCTTGCCCTTGCGCCATTCCGGCAGACCGTAAGTGAAGCTGCCGAGCCGGTCGGGATGGGGGTGGAGCTTGCCGTAGGCCTTGGCGAAGCCCGTGGCGTCGTCGAGGCGGAAATCCCCCGAGAGGTCGATGAGCGTCAGGCGCTCCGCGAGACCGGCTTCCTTCCAGGCGGACTCGAATGCCGGCAGCTGCTGCGCCAGCTCGAAATGGGGCATGGCGGAGAACAGCAGCGGGCGCTCCGCCTTGGCGAGGGCATTCCAGTCCGGTGCCCGGTCGAAGGTGCCCTGCACCACGCCGCGCAGATTGGGATGCACCTTCCAGAAGGGCTCGCCCGCCGCCTTGCGGGATACGGCACGGACCTCGCCGATCTGGGGATGTATCGCCAGTAGGCGCAGCAGTTCCCCGCCGCCGTAACCCGAGCCGCCGAGGATAGTGACCGAGACCTTGCTCACGGCCGGCGGATGCCCCGTTCCGAGAGCAGCTTGATCATGTGCTCGCCCAGGGCCTTGGCGCCGGTGCGGGCGTTGATGGCGGGCCGCCCCACCTCCCGCTCCACGAACCGCACGCCCACGCGGTTGTCCGTCGCCGGGCCGGAGATCACGTCGCAGGTGATGCCGTAGTGCTTCTGCAGCTCCTGCACGCCGCCCGCCACGCCCACCGGGTCGTTGGCGCAGAACACGAAACCCACAGCGAGCGAGCGTAGGTCCGCGTCCGCCAGGATGGACTGCACGCCGTAGTCACCCATGATGCCGTCGCCGGTCTCCGCCACAATCACGTCGAGGCCGCGACCGGACATCTCGGCGAACACCGTGCGGGCCACGTCGGCGGCGGTCTCGTGGGCGGTGCAGACGATGCCGGCGTCGGTGAAGTCGTAGGTGATGTCCGCACCGTAGTCGCGCATGCTCAGGGTATCGCGCATCAGCGAAACGCCGGTGAGCTTGGCGCCGCCCACCCGTAGCCCGGCTTGGGCGAGGCGCCGCACGATGGCACAGGCGGCGGCGGTCTTGCCGGCGCTCATGCAGGTGCCGGCCACGTAGATCACCTTGCAGTCCGGCTTGCGGCCGTTGGCCTGGATGGCGCCCATGCGGATATTGGCGGGCTGGCCTTCGCGGGACTGGAATTCCGGGTACACCAGCACCTGGCCCAGCACCTCGAATTCGAAGGGCTGCCCGACTTCGGGGTTGTGGGAGACGCATTCGCCGATCACGCCACCCAGGTTGAGCACGTGCAGCTTCTGCCCAGGCTCCACGCTCTTCGGCAGCACGCCCTCGTAGCCGTGCAGCGCATTGCGATGGCCGAGGGCACCCACGATCACGTCGTCGCCGTGCAGCACGTTCATGCGGCCGTGCACATCCTCCAGCTGGTTGTAGGCGGATTTCTCACCGATCACGCGCCCCGCCACCACCGCACCGTGCTCGGCGCGCACCGTGGACGAGAGCGTGAGCGTGCGGTCCAATTTCAAATTACGCGTGACCGAGGCGATTTTATCCGCGGTGATTCTCATGGGGTCTTGCCTGCCTGCAGGGCGAGGATCTGCTGCACACCGTAGAGCTTGGCGAAGCCGGCGGCCTCGGTGCCGGTCCACAGGCGGTTGGCCTCGCCGTAACTCGCGACCTTCGCGTCCATGAGGGAACGCGGCGAGCGCACGCCGTCCACGGCGAAGCTGCGGGGATAGAGCGTCAATTGCACCTCGCCGGTGACGTGCGCCTGGCTGGAGGAGAGGAAAGCCTCCAGATCCCGCGCCAGCGGATCGAAGAAATGGCCCTCATGCAGCAGCTGGCCATAGAGGTTTCCGAGGGTGTCCTTCCAGAAGAGCTGCTTGCCCGTGAGGGTGAGCTTCTCCAGCTCCCGGTGCGCACCGATCAGGATGTGGGCGGCCGGCGCCTCGAAGCCGACCCGGCCCTTGATGCCCAGGATGGTGTCACCCAGGTGCACGCCGCGGCCGATGCCGTACCGGCGACCGAGGGCGTTCAGCTCCGCCACCAGGCTGACACCGTCGAGCTTACGTCCGTCCAGCGCCGTGGGGACGCCCTGCTCGAAGGCAAGCGCGAGCTTCCGGGGCTTCAAGCCGGCGCTGTCGATCTCCCCGCCCGGAAAGGCCGCCTCCGGGAGCTGGCTCCAGGAATCCAGGGTCTCGCGCCCGCCGACGGAGGCGCCCCACATCCCCTCGTTCACCGAGTAATGGGCGGTCTTCTCCGGGAACTCGAAGCCGTGCTCCTTCAGGAATTGCATCTCTTGGGCGCGGCTCAGGGCCAAGGTGCGAATGGGAGTGATGAGTTCCAGCCGCGGCGCGAGCGCGCGGAAGGCCACGTCGAAGCGCACCTGGTCGTTGCCAGCGCCGGTGGAGCCGTGGGCCACGGCGTCCGCCTTGAGCTCCTCGGCCACGGAGGCCACGCACACCGCCTGGCAGACCCGCTCGGCGGAGACGCTCAAGGGGTAGAGATTGCCCCGCAGCACGTTGCCGTAGACGAGATAACGCAGGTAGCGGCGGAAAAGCTCGCTGCGGGCATCCAGCGTGCGGTGCGCCTTGGCGCCGAGCCTGGGCGAAAGCGCCTCGATGCGCTTCAATTCCTCTGGGCTGAAACCGCCGGTGTTCACCGTGACGGTGATGACCTCGTAGCCCTGCTCCTTGAGGTGCACCACGCAGAAAGAAGTGTCCAGGCCGCCGGAAAACGCCAGCACCACGTGTTTTTTCATTTCGTCTTCCCGTTCACCGGTTGTTCCCACAGGTTCTTCTCGCAGGCGGCGAGCTCGGCACGGGTGCGGCTCTGCCACTTGCCCGCGGCTGTCACGTCCGCTTCGATGCTCTCCAGGCCCAGGTTGCCCGCGCCGCCCAGGTGGCTCGCCGTGAGGGCGGCACGGTCGGGCTTGAAGCGGCCGTTTTCGATGTCTTTCGCCACCTGCCGGTAGGCGTCCCGGAACGGCATGCCACCCTGGGCAAGCACATAGGCCTGGTGAGCCGCGTAGATGTCGTCGCCGCAGGCCGCCGCGGCCTTCGCCGCATCCACTTCGAGCGCGGGCACGAGGGCGATGAGCACGTCTAGCCAGCCGCGCGCCGCATTCACGGCGTCGAACAGCGGCTTCTTCAGGAGCTGCAGGTCCCGGTGGTAATTGGACGGCAGGCCCGAGGCGATCTCCTGGAGCATGGCGGCATAGCCACGCAACTCGCGGCAGCGTCCCCGGGCCAACTCCACCACATCGGGGTTTCGCTTCTGGGGCATGATGGAGGAACCGGTGGTGTAGGCATCCGGCAGCTTCAGGAATCCGAACTCCTGCATGGAATAGAGGGACAGGTCCCAGAGGAATTTCTCTATCACGAGACCAATCGAAGCGAGTCCGTTCAGGAACGCCAGTTCGTGGCGACCGCGGGAGTTCATCACATCCACCGGCGAAACCTGCACGCGCTCGAACCCCAGGAGCTCCGCCACGTATTCCCGGTCGAGGGGCAGGGGCACGCCAAAGCCCGCGGCGGCGCCCAGGGGACAGTGGTCGAGGCGGACATACAGGGCTTCGAGCGCCTGCAACTCTTCCGCGAGCCCTGCAGCGAAGGCGGCGCTCCAGAGACCGAAGCTCGAGGGCATGGCGCGGCGAAGGTGGGTATACCCCGGCATGGGTTCCCCGGCATGTGCCTTGGCGAATACCAGAAAGTTGCGCGCCAGATCCACCGTCTGGCCGGCCAGGTCCAGCAAGGATTCGCGCATGTAAAGCCGCAGAGCCAGGATCACCTGGTCGTTGCGGGAACGGCCGAGATGGATTTTCTTGCCTGCTTCGCCGAGCTCGGAGGTCAGCAGCGCCTCGATGGCGGTGTGGGCGTCCTCCTGTTCCGGCGCGATGTGCAGCTGCCCCTGACGCGCGCGGCGGGAAATGCCGGCGAGCGCCTTGACCAGCGCCTCGGCGTCCTTCGCCGGGATCAATCCCGCATGGGCCAGCATTCGCGCATGGGCGGCGCTGCCCACGGCGTCGTGGTGCAGGAGCTGCACGTCCAGCTCCGGGTCCTCCCCGACGGTGAAGCGGTGAATCGCCTCGTCGAGGGGCAGGCCCTTGGCCCAGAGCTGGACGCTCACGCCGCGTTTTCCTTGGGGCGGTTTTCCCGCGCCACCACCATGGTGCCGCTGCCCTGGTTGGTGAACACCTCGGTCAGGACCGCGTCCGGCAGCACGCCGCTCACGAGGTGCGCGCTCGCCACGCCATGGGTGAGCGCGGCGCGTACGGCAGCGAGCTTGGGGCGCATGCCGCCCGATACCTTGCCGGATTTCTCCAGGCCCTCGATGCCCTCCAGCGTGGCGTAAGGCACGAGGCTCGTGGGCCGGCCGAGGTCCTCCAGGAGGCCCGGCACCTTCAGCAGAAAGAACAGCTTCTCGGCGCCGAGCGCGGAGGCGACTTCCGCGGCCACGGTGTCGGCGTTGGTGTTGAACACCTCGCCCTTGTCGTTGGCGGAGAGCGGCGTGATCACCGGCACGTACTCGCCCTGCAACAGATGCTGCAGGAGCTGCGGGTTCACCTTCTCGATGTCCCCCACCAGGCCGAAGTCCACGAACTGGGATTGCCCGGCGTCGTCCTTGATCTGCACCGGCTGGCGCTTGCGCGCGGTCAGGAGGCCGCCGTCCACGCCACTCACCCCCGTGACCGGCAGGCCCGCGGCCCGCAGGTCCGCCAGAAGATCGGTGTGCAGGCTGCCCGCCAGCACCATCTTGGCGGCATCCAGCACCTGGGCGGTGGTGACGCGCCGGCCGGCCACCTTCTCCACCGGCAGCTGCAGGGTCTCGCATAGGGCGTCGATGCCCGTGCCGCCGCCGTGCACCAGCACCAGCTTGATGGAGAAGCTCCACAGCACGGCGAGCTGCTCGCAGACCGCGCGGCGCACCGCCGGATCCTCCAACACTTCGCCGCCCAGCTTGAAGACGAAGGTCTTGCCGCGGAAGGCGCGCACGTACTGGGCGGCGGAACGCAGGCTGGCATAACTGTCGGGGGCAATGGACATGGCGTCTCTCCTCTCAGGCATTGAGCAGCCGGTGCAGGAGCACCCGCTGCACGTGGAAACGGTTCTCGGCTTCGTCGATCACACGGCTGGCCTTGCCGTCCAACACCGCGTCCGCCACCTCCACGTTGCGCCGGACCGGCAAGCAATGGAGGAAGACCGGGTCCTTCGCCGCGGCGAGGACGGCGGGGCCGACGAGCCAGTCCTTGTGGACGGCGATTCGTTCCACCGCTGCCGCGGCAGGCACTTGCGCGGTATTGGGACCCCAGGCTTTCGCGTAGACGGCACGGCTGCCGGCGAGCGCAGCCTGGCGGTCCTGGGTGACGGTCACGGATCCGCCGCTCTGTTTCGCGTAGCGGCGCGCCTCCTCCAGCACACCCGGGTGCAGGTCGAAGCCTTGCGGGTGGGTCACCCTGACCTCGCAGCCGGCGGCGGCGGCGGTCAGCAGGAAGGAATGGGGCACGGCCTTGGGCAGCGGTTTGATGTGGGGCGCCCAAGTCAAGGTCACGGGCAAACCCTTGGTGCCGCCGAAGTTCTCGCGCAAAGTGAGCAAGTCCGCCAGACCCTGGCAGGGATGTTCCCGGGCCGATTCCATACTGATGACCGGCACGCCCGCAAGTTCGCGGAAGGCGTTCAGCACCGGATCCGCCGCATCCGCATCGTCATCCTGCAGCGCGCCGAAGGTGCGCACCGCCAGGGCGTCGGCATAGCGCCCGAGCACGGGAATAGCCTCGCGGATATGCTCCGGCCGGTCACCGTCCATGACGGCGCCCGCCCGGTCCTCCAGCTTCCAGACGCCGTTGCCCACGTCCAGCACGATGGCATTGCCGCCGCCCCTGAGCATGGCCGCCTCGAAGGAGGCGCGGGTACGCAGGGAGGGGTTGAAGAACACCATGCCGAGAAGCTTGCCGGCAAGGTGCGCGCCCGGCGCCTGCTTCTTCCAGCCCAGGGCTTCGTCCAGGACCGAAGCGACGCCCTCGGCGCCGAGATCGGCGATATGGGTGAAATGCTTCACTTCGCGCCGTCACCGAATGCGCGGATGGCCGCGAGCAGCCGGTCGACCTGGGCGTCCGAGACCGTGAGCGGCGGCATGAGCCTGAGCACTTCCGGATCCGAGGAGCCGCCCACCAGCATGTGCCGCTCCTGGAGGTATTCCTTGAGGGACCCCGCCCTCGCGCCGGCCTTGAGGCCCAAGAGCAGGCCTTCGCCGCGGATCTCGGCAACGCAGCTGCCGGCCAGGCCGGCGCGGATGCGCCCGGACTGACGGGCGGCGTTCGCCATCAGATTTTCCGAGCGGATGACCTCCAGGGTTGCGAGCAGCGCCGCACAGGCGATGGGCCCGCCCCCGAAGGTGCTGCCCAGGTCTCCTGGTTTCAGGGCCTGCGCAACCGTTTCGCTCATGAGCAAGGCGCCCATGGGCACGCCGGAGGCGATGCCCTTGGCGAGGGTGAGCATGTCAGGAGTGATGCCGTAGAACTGGGCGGCGAACGGTGTTCCCATCCGCCCCATGCCGGTTTGCACTTCGTCGAAAATCAACAGGGTCCCGGCGCGGCGGCATTTTTCCGCCAGCATCCGGAACCAGGCCTGGGTGGCGGTACTGCAACCCGCCATGGACTGGATGGGTTCGACGATCACCGCCGCGGATCCCGAGAGATCCACGGCTTCAAGCGCCTGCGGATCACCGAAGGGCAGAAAATCCACCGGCACGACGAAGGACTCCAGGCCTTTCTTGAGGGCGGGCGAGTCCGTCACCGACAGGGCAAGCAGCGTGCGGCCGTGGAAGGAACCTCTGAACGCCGTGAAACGGCCGCGCCCGGTGAGCTGGGCCGCCACCTTGAGGGCGCTCTCATTGGCCTCCGCTCCGGAATTGCAGAAGAACACCGACGCGAGCCCTCCGGGCGCGAACCCGACCAGCGCCTCGGCCGCCTCGTCCCGCACGGGCAGGCGCGCCGCGGCGGAATAGAAGATGAGCTTCCGGGCCTGTTCCGACAACGCCGCCGCCACCCTGGGATGGCTATGGCCGGTGCCGGCCACACAGTGGCCGCCGTAGAAGTCGAGCCACACACCACCGTCCGCATCCGTGACTTCCGCGCCCTGTCCCGCCACCAGCGGGAAGGGGTACGGCGCATAGGTGGGTAAAAGGGCCGGCAGCGGCGCCGTCTCCGGCGATTCCTTGAAAATATGCATCTTCTCTTGAATAATACCGGTTATAATGGTATTTAATGCGTCTATATACAGTTTAATTCGACCCGATGCAATACTTTAGGCCGGCTTTTTTGCAGCCGGATGACCGGGGTGTCCCATGACGCTGGATGAATCCATCCTCAAGCTCGCCTCCGAACGGGAAGTGACCGACCAGGCGGAATTCCTGGACCTGTTGAGACGCGAGGGCCATAAGGTCACGCAACCGACCTTGTCGCGCCACTTGGCCAAGCTCGGCGTGCAGAAACTCGCCGGGCGGTACCAGCGGGTGGAGCCCATCCCCACGGAACTCCCCGCCTACGCCGTCTCCGCGGCGGCGCCGAACCTCGTCATCATCAAGACCCGTCCGGGCTACGCCCAGGCCCTGGCTGTGCTCCTGGACGAGCACGCCATCGACGGTGTGGTGGGAACCTTGGCGGGCGACGACACCGTGTTCATTGCGGTGACGCCGGAAAAGAAGATGCGCGCCGCCGTGGAGACGGTGCGGGAGATCCTGGAAAGCCGCGCGGGCTGAGAGTCTAGTTCTTGGCCGGCGGCAACGGCTGGTCCTCGGAGATGAGGAGCTTCCAGCCGTCCTGGTCGCGCCGCCAGACGTGCATGTACACGCCCACGGGCGAGGCGTGTTTCTCATCTGCCGTCTTGTAGGTCATGCCATAGACGTAGCCGAGGTCGCCGGAGCGGGCCACGCTTCCGCCCATGGGCACCCAATGCAGGCCGGCCGGCATCGCCGGCATCACCGTGAGCGCCTCTTCACGGCCCAGCAAA
Source organism: Bacillota bacterium (assembly GCA_050261675.1). GTDB lineage: Bacteria > Pseudomonadota > Gammaproteobacteria > Natronospirales > REEB76 > DASUBN01. Next base: position 59,461 of record JBLNDO010000047.1, on the reverse strand, counting down.
GGCTGACCGTTGTCGAGCAGCACATGGATGTCGGCAGCCGCTGCAGCCTCGTAAGCGGCCTTCAAACCGTGGGCGGCATCGTCGGAGAATTGGTTCTCCTGCTGGGCAATCTGCGCCTGGGTCGCGTCGACGCCGGATGCAGGCGCCGTCAGGGCGGGAAGCTGCATCACCGGCGCGTCTTCCGGGATGCCCTTCACGGGGCTTTCGGGCGCAGCATGGGTGACGCCGCCGTCGAACAGGGCGTGCCAAGCGCCGGACTGGTCCTTCGCCCACACCGTCAGCCACTCGCCGTTGGCGCTCTTCTCGGTCCCGTCCTGGGTATAACTCGCGGTCCAAGGGCCCGTATCCACGCCGAAGGCGCCGTCCGCCGAGACCACGGCATACACCGGATACCAATCGAGTTTGGTGGAGTTGGGTTTCTTCTGGGCATAGAAATCGAAGGCATTGACAGGCTTGGGGGCGAAGGTGATGGATTGCTTGTCCAGGTGCATAAGGAAGCCGTCGCGGATGCCGTGCTCGGCCACGTCGCGCGCGAAGGCATATTCGTTCTGCACCAGGCTCACGGAGTCTCCGGCCGCAATCGCGCCGGAAACCGGCATCATGGCAATCAAAACTGTTTCCGCAATCCGCATGACGTTTCCCCGTGTGACTGACCGAACCTGAACACCGTATTCAAGACAAAGACAGTATTGAACGCGAATCGTTCATTTTGCATCGCGCGACCGGCAGGTGAATCTCATTCGTCGGTCCCCATGACCTGGTTGCGGCCGGCGTGCTTGGCGCGGTACATGCGCCGGTCGGCGGCCATGTAGAGCCGGTCCCAGTCTTCCCCGTCCTCGGGATACATGGCGACCCCGCCGCTAACGGTGGCCGTGGGTGTGGCCATCTCCTCATGGCTGCGGGCCCCCTCCACCGCCCCGCGCAGCCGCTCTGCGGCGCGCAGCGATGCCTCCCGGGTGTGGTGATGAGGGAGCAGCAACAGGAACTCCTCGCCGCCGATGCGCCCCAGTATGTCCTCGGCGCGCTTGGTGCCGTCGAGCGTCGCCGCGATGTGCTGCAACACGGTATCGCCCACGAAATGGCCGCAGGTATCGTTGATCTGCTTGAACAGGTCGATGTCGAACAACACGAGGCCGAAACTTTCCCTCTGGCGCCTGCAGCGGGCCACCTCTGCGTCAAAACGCTGCAGCATGGCGCGACGGTTCGGCAGCCCGGTCAGCAGATCCGTGAAAGCGGAGCGCCGGAGGTCGTGCTCCATCAGGCGCACCTCGACCCACATCAGCCCGAGCGTAGAAGACACCACCAGCAGCAGCTGGAAAATGGCGAACGCCGCCTGCGCGAAATTCGCGCGATTGGGGTCGGATGTCCCGCCAAGGCTTACCCAGATGAATGCGAGCCGGACGTTCCACACCACCAGGGTGAGCAGGATCGTGGTCACCAGGAAGTTTGCCGCCGCCTTGGCTGCCGGTGGCGGGTGCCGTATCAGTTGCCAGGAGACGACGATGTATAGCAGCGTGGCATAGAGCGTCGGCGCGGCGATATCGAGAATCAGGTAGCCGCGCGTAAGATGGTTCAGGGTCAACAAGACCACGACGACCGCCAGAGCACCCGCCATGAACCGCAGGCCAGGGCGCTCCGGCACGTGCATGAAGACGCCGGAGGCGGTGAGCAAGGCGGAGAAGGAGATCAGGCTGTTGCCGAGCGTCTGGGTCAGGCCATAGGGCAGCCACTGCACCGAGATGATGGTGAGCATGCCCAAGCCATAAACGATCAGGCCCCAGCCCCAGAGGCGCAAGGCCAAGGATTTGCGCTCGCCGCGCGCCACCACCAGCACGAGCACGCCCATCAGCATGCTCATGGCCAGGAGGCACAGCAGTAGCAGTACCGCCGCGAGCGTCATGCCAAGCTCTCCCTAGGGGTATGGCCGGGTCTTGGCGCCCGGTGCGCAGGACGACCAGTTTGCCCCAAGTGCAGGCATCCCGGAAGACGTCCCGCTCAACGCTCGCAATGCCGGCGCGTATTCCGGCCGTGGAAATGCCGCCGGACGCGGCCATGCCGATCCGACCCTCTTTCAATCCCCCGTCGGGATGATGCCGGCGTTCTCCACCATGAGAATGATAGAACGTTCCGGCGCCCGGGTACGGTGCACCACACCCTTGGGGACCGTGAATCCCTGGCGGGGCTTGAGTTCCACCACCCGGTCCTCCAGGTCGATGCAGAACAGTCCTTCGATGACGTAGAAAAACTCGTCATCGTCATCGTGCTTGTGCCAGTGGTACTCGCCCTGCATCACGCCGAGGCGCACCACCGAACCGTTCACCTTGGTGAGGGTCTGGTTGTACCAGGGATGCTGCACCGCATCGATCAGGGTCTTCAGGTCCACCAGTTCCAGGGGCTTGAACTTGATGTCCAGGTGGGTCTCGTAGGGATAGTCGGGCTTGGTGTTCACGTTCGATCTGCTCCTTTTACTTGGCAGCGTATTTCTCAGCGCCCATGAAATGCAATGAGACGTAAGGCTCGTCGCCGATGACCCAGCTGTCATGGGGAACCGGCGGGATATAGAAGAGATTCCCGGCCTTAAGTTCAATGACCCGGCCATCGGCGAAAGCCGCCGTGGCGATACCCGCCACCACCAGACCCACGTGTTCCACCGAGCAGCGCGCCTGGCCGAGATCCTTGCCCACGTGCTCCGACCATTTCCAGCCGGGTTCGTAGGTGGCGCGACCGATGGTCATGCCCCCCAGGCGCACGATCTCGAATCGGCCCTTCTTCAGCACGCGCAGCTCATCGGGCTTTTCGAATCTCTTCAGCACCACCTCCACGTCCATGGACTGCCCTCCAGGCCAACATCAGGGAATCATCATGCTCTTCCTGCGCCGCGAGTCTACGTGCCAGTTTCCCCAGGGTGCATGGGCCAGATGAGCCGCGTCGCCGGTCTCGTCGAAGACAAAGAACATGCCGTGCACGGCAAACCCCGGGATGCTGCCGCATCCCCGGGATTTGCGCATTCCTGTGAAGTCAGGCGCTTACTTGGCCGGAGGCGGCAGGCTGGAACACTTGTAATAGGCGACTTGGGCGTCCTTGAAGGCGTTGACGTTGAAGCCCATGACGCTGGTCTCGGACGGGATGATCACGTAGGCGTAATTTGCGCCCTTCGACGGGGCGGTATCCACCGCCACCTGGGTGATCTTCTCGGTGGCCGCGGCCTTGTCCATGTTGCCGGAGAGACCGAAATCCTGCGATTCCTGGCTGACTTTGGTGCAACCGTAGTCGGATTTTGGCTCCGCCTGGCCGGCCATCACGCGTTGGCCTGTCTTGGCCGTGTAATCCTTGACCGTGAGACCACCCATGGCCTGTTGTATCGAGGAACAGCCGGCGACGGCGACCACGGCGGAAACGATGAACAGCAAGTTTCTGGACATGGCATAACCTCCATAGGTTTTCGCTGCTATTCTTGCATCTCATTATCCCCGGTCCGTATTCAGTATGGCACAGCTTCCCGGCATGCCTGCCCTCGCGGGCCGCACACCATGACCCACTACGCTCAGCTCTGGCTGTTCTTCCTGCTGGTGCTCAGCGTCGTAGTACAGCCCGGCATGGACATGGCCTATGTGCTGGGCAGCGCGCTGACCGGCGGTATGCGCGCTGGGTTCATGGCCATCGCGGGCATCATCACCGGGGCGGCCTGCCATACGGTCATCGGGGCGCTCGGCATCGGCGTGCTGCTCAAGCTTTTCCCCGCGGCCTTCGACGGCATGCTGCTGGCCGGCACCGGCTATCTCGCCTGGATAGGCTGGTCGATGTTCCGGGGGGCCAGGGCCTTCGACCTCCGCCCCGACAACCAGTCACGCCTGCCGCTAGCCACCTACCGTCGCGGCGCGATTACCAACCTGCTCAACCCGCGTGCCTATCTCTTTACCCTGGCGGTCTATCCGCAGTATCTCCGCCCGGAATACGGGCCCATCCCCCTGCAGGCACTGTTCCTCTGGATCATCGCCGCCGGAACGGAGATCGGCGTGTATGGGACGCTCGTGCTGGGTGCTTATGAAGTCCGGACCTGGATGGCATCCAAGCCCTCCACGGGGATACTCATCGGACGCGGGGTGGGCCTCGTGCTGATGGCGCTGGCCGCGCTCAACGCCATCCAGGGCTGGCAACGCCCCTGACCTTCACGCCAGCAGGCGCTTGAGATGGGCCTGCAAGGCGTCGCGCAATTCCAGGGGCGAGCGGATTTCGAATTCGAAGGGCAACCGCGCCAGCTGGCGCGCCATCCAGTCGATGCCGTCGGTGCGTGTGCGGAACAGCACGCCTTCCTCGCAGGGCTCGAACAAGCCGATATTTTCACCGAGTTCCAACATGGCGGCCTTGAGATCGGTCCTGAGCAACACCTCCACCGGGATCGAACGGGGCAGCGTGGCGATGCTGAAATCGAGGTGCGCCGCTGCATCGAAGTCCTCGGGGCGGGTGAACCCCGCTTCGAGCATGGATACATCCGCTACCCGGTCCAGGCGGAAGGAGCGCAGGCCCTGGCGCAGGTGGCAATGTCCGCTCACGTACCAGCAGCCGTGGCGGTAGACGAGGCCGTAGGGATCGAAATCGCGTTCGCTGGCCTCGCCCTTGGAGGAACGATAATGCATATGCACGCGCCGCCCGCTCTGCGCCGCGGTGCTCAGTACGGCCAGCACCAGGTTGTCGCCGGGCGGCGTACCGCGGGTGAGATCCAGGGTCACCGTCTCGTCCACGGCGCGCACGCGGTTCTTGAGCTTCACCGGCATCACCCGTTCGAGCTTGGCCTGGGCGCTCGCCACCGCAGAGTCCGCCTCCGCCAACCCTAGGCTGCGCGCCGCCAGCAGCCCCACCGAGAGCGCCAAGGCCTCGTCGTCGGTGAACATCATGGGCGGCAGCTTGAAACCCGCCACCAGCATGTAGGCACCGTAGCGCCCGCGCTCGCTGGTGATGGGCACCCCCAGGTCCTCGAGGGCGCTGATGTAGCGGCGCAGCGTGCGACCGTCTACCTCCAGGCGGCGCGCCAGTTCCGCACCGCTCATGCGGCCGTGGGCCTGGAGGAGCTCCAGGACAGCGAGCACACGGGTGGTGGGGTGGGCCATGGGCACAAGTCTACACATAATTAGGGCTGGATCTGCCCTAATTAAGCCTTACCGTGCAGCCCGATACTGGCCGCTCCAACAGCAGCCAGCCCCTCACACAGGAGCTTCCCATGCATACCCGGCACTACGGTCCCTACACACTCCTCGCTGCCACCATGATCCTCAGCGCCTTCGGCGGCTATGCCCCCGCCGCCCTCGGCGACAATGCCACCGGGACCCCGTCCGCAGGACCGACCACGGAGGTGCGGGATGGCTCCCATGACTTCGACTTCCTCTACGGCAAATGGAAGATGCCGAACCACCGGCTGGTGAAGCGCCTGACAGGCTCCCACGAATGGGAGGACTTCATGTCCTACGACGAATGCCGGCCGCTGCCGGGCGGACTCGGGAACGAGGATTTCTACAAGACGGACCACTGGAAGGACTTCATGGGCATGACCACCCGCACCTACGACAAGAAGACGGGGCTGTGGCGCATCTACTGGGTGGACAACTATTTCTCCGGCGGGGTCATCGAAGCCCCCGTGGTGGGGAAGTTCGAGGGCAACGTCGGCGTGTTCGAGGCTCCGGACACTTTTGACGGCAAGCCCATCATCGTGCGCTTTACCTGGACCGTGCACCCGAAGGGCGACAAGGTGGTGGCCGACTGGGCCCAGGCCTTCTCCGCCGACGGCGGCAAGACCTGGGAGACCAACTGGACCAACGAGATCATCCCCATGGATGACAACGAGGCAAGACAGAACTTCGGCTCAAGTATCTAAGGCTACAGGTCATCGGCGATTGGGAATCATGGGTATTCGTATCCCGTCGGGCCCGGGGACGGTGCTCCCTGAGTCCGATGGGGTTCCCCAAAAACCGCCGCACTGCCCTACACTCCCAGTCCAAAATTCCAAGGGCGATCACCTTTGACCCACTACTCACAGCTCTGGTTGTTCTTCCTGCTGGTCTTCGGTGTGGTGCTGCTGCCTGGCATGGACATGGCCTACATCCTCGGCAGCGCCTTGACCGGCGGGCGGCGCGCGGGGCTCATGGCGCTCGCCGGCGTCATGACCGGCGCCGTGGTGCACGTGGTCGCGGGCGTGTTGGGCATCAGCGTGCTGCTGAAGGTCTACCCGGCCGCCTTCAAGTTCATGCTCCTGGCAGGCGCCCTCTACATCGCCTGGATCGGCTGGTCAATCCTGAAAAGCGCGGCGGTGTTCAAGCCAGGTGGGAAACTCGCGGTGCGCCCACCCTGGACCACGTTCCGCCAGGGCATGCTGAGCTGCCTCATGAACCCCAAGGCCTATCTCTTCATGCTGGCGGTCTTCCCCCAGTTCCTGCGCCCCGAATACGGAGTGCTCTGGATCCAGGGTGCGGTGATGTGGGTCATCATTGCCGTGAACCAGGCGGGGGTCTACGGAGGCATCGCGCTCGCGGCGGACGGTGTGCGCCGCTGGCTGCTCCAGGAACCGGAATCCGCGGTGGTAGTATGCCGCGTGGTGGGCGCGATGCTAATTGGAGCGGCGACATTCACCGCCGTGGAAGGATGGAGGGGAGTCTAGTCCATGAAAAGTAGCGCTAAACCGCCCCTGGGCGATCGACCGGCCCGCAATCTCAGGCATTGGCCGCTCTAGCTTTTCTTGGCTTGGCCTTCACGAACTCGAAGCCGATGTCCCGCGCGTCGACGGAGACGGTATCGCCGGGACCGAACTCGCCTGCCAGGAGCTTCTGGGCCAGCGGGTTCTCCAGCTGCTGCTGCACCGCGCGCTTCAAGGGCCGCGCACCATACACCGGGTCGAAGCCCGCCTTGCCGAGTTTGTCCAGGGCGGCATCAGTGACTTCCAGGGTGATGTCCCGATCCGCCAAGCGCTTCTGCAGCTGCTCCACCTGGATACGGGCGATGGCGCGGATCTGTTCCTTCCCGAGGGGATGGAACACCACGGTCTCGTCCACGCGGTTGATGAACTCCGGGCGGAAGTGGCCGCCCACAATCCCCATGACCGCATCCTTCATTTTCTGGTAGTTCTCCTCGCCGCTCATCTCCTGGATCACCTGGGAACCCAGGTTCGAGGTCATGACGATGACCGTGTTCTTGAAATTCACGGTGCGGCCCTGGCCGTCCGTGAGCCGGCCGTCGTCCAATACCTGTAGCAGCACGCCGAATACGTCCGGGTGGGCCTTCTCCACTTCGTCCAGGAGGATCACGGAATAGGGCTTGCGACGCACGGCTTCCGTGAGATAACCGCCTTCTTCATACCCGACGTAGCCCGGCGGCGCGCCGATCAGGCGCGCCACGGAGTGCTTCTCCATGAACTCGCTCATGTCCAGGCGCACCATGGCCTCGTCGGTGTCGAACAGGAACCAGGCGAGTGCCTTGGTGAGCTCGGTCTTGCCGACGCCCGTGGGCCCCAGGAACAGGAAGGAACCCGTGGGCCGGTTCGGGTCCGCGAGCCCGGCGCGGGAGCGGCGGATGGCGTTGGATACGGCGCGTACCGCCTCGTCCTGGCCGACGACGCGGGTCATGAGGGCCTGTTCCATGCGCAGGAGCTTCTCCTTCTCGCTCTCCAGCATCTTGGACACGGGGATGCCGGTCCAGCGGGAAACCACTTCGGCGATCTCCTCCGCCGTCACCTTGTTGCGCAGTAATTTCGTCTGGGCGGTGTTCTCCGCGGCCGTGGCCTGGGAAAGTTTCTTCTCCAGTTCGGGCATGCGGCCATATTGAATTTCGGACATGCGCGACAGGTCGCCGGCGCGGCGCGCCGTCTCGAGCTCGGCCTTGGCCTTCTCCAGGGCCTCCTTGATTTGGCTCGCGCCCTGCACCTGGGCCTTCTCCGCCTTCCAGACTTCCTCGAAGTCGGAATACTCGCGCTCCAGCTGTTTGATCTCATCCTCCAGAGTCTTGAGACGGCGCTTGGAGGCCTCGTCCTTCTCCTTCTTGAGGGCTTCCCGCTCGATCTTGAGCTGGATGAGGCGCCGATCCAGCTTGTCCATCTCCTCGGGCTTGGAGTCCAGTTCCATCCGGATACGGCTGGCCGCTTCATCAATCAGATCGATGGCCTTATCCGGCAGTTGCCGGTCGGAGATGTAACGGTGGGAAAGCGTGGCCGCCGCCACGATAGCGGGATCGGTGATCTCCACGCCGTGGTGCACTTCGTAGCGTTCGTTCAGGCCGCGCAAAATGGCGATGGTGTCTTCCAGCGACGGCTCATCCACCATCACCTTCTGGAAACGGCGTTCCAGGGCCGCGTCCTTCTCCACATATTTGCGGTATTCATCCAGGGTGGTGGCGCCCACGCAGTGCAGCTCGCCGCGGGCGAGAGCGGGCTTCAGCATGTTGCCCGCGTCCATGGAACCTTCCGCCTTGCCGGCGCCCACCATGGTATGGATCTCGTCGATGAACAGGATGATGCGGCCTTCCGACTTGGCGATGTCCTTGAGCACTCCCTTCAGACGCTCTTCGAACTCACCCCGGAACTTGGTGCCGGCGATGAGCGCGCCCATGTCCAGCGTGAGCACACGCTTGTCCTTCAGGCCCTCTGGCACCTCGCCGTTGACGATACGCTGGGCGAGACCCTCCACGATGGCGGTCTTGCCGACGCCGGGCTCGCCGATGAGCACCGGGTTGTTCTTGGTGCGCCGCTGCAGCACCTGGATGGTGCGGCGGATCTCGTCATCGCGGCCGATGACCGGATCGAGCTTGCCGGATTCGGCGCGGGCCGTGAGGTCGATGGTGTACTTCTCGAGCGCTTGGCGCTGGTCCTCGGCGGAGGCGTCATTCACCTGCTGGCCGCCGCGCAACTCGTCGATGGCCTTCTCCAGGGTTGCCTTGGTGGCACCCGCGTCCTTCAGCAAGTCGCCCAGGCCGCCCTTGGCGTCCAGCGCGGCCAACACAAAGAGCTCGGAAGAAATGAACTGGTCCTGGCGCTTCTGCGCCAGCTTGTCGGTCAGGTTGAGCAGGCGGTTGAGTTCCGGCGAGACCTGTACGTCCCCGCCGTGGTTCTGCACGGTGGAAAGCCTTTCCAGCTCGGTGTCCAGGGCGTTGCGCAGGCGGTTGAGGTTCGCGCCCACCTTGGCGAGCAAGGGACGCACGCTGCCGCCCTCCTGGTCCAGGAGAGCAAGCATCAGATGAACAGGTTCTATATAAGCATGGTCCTGGCCCACCGCCATGGACTGCGCGTCGGCGATAGCCATCTGGAACTTGCTAGTGAGTTTGTCCAAGCGCATGGCGTAGCCCCCCGAACCAGGCAGGGTTAAAAACTTACTCCATTTATGGGGTTCGGGGAGGGGTTTTCAACCGCCGAGTGCGGCCTGGATGACGTAGATCAGGAGGATGCCCGCCGCGATCAGCCCCACCGTCAGGAACGACAGCCGGGCCCCCTCGTGGCGGTGCAGGCCGGGGATGAGGTCCGCCACCGCCACGTAAATGAGGCTCGCGGCGGCGATGGCCAGCACGTAGGGGATGTAGCCCTGCAGCGTGGAGAGCAACACCCAGGCCGCAAGCCCGCCCACCACCATGGTGGCTCCGGACAGGGCAGAGAGCAGCAGCGCCCGGCGGCGTGGCACGCCGGCCGAGAGCAGCACCGAGATGTCCCCCACCTGTTGTGGTATCTGGTGGGCGATGACGGCGATGGCGAGCACCACGCCGAGATGCATGTTCACCAGGAAGGTGGCGCCCAGGAGCACCCCGTCCAGCAGATTGTGCAGGCCGGTGCCCACCAAGATCATGGTGCCCGCCGCGTGGCGGCGCAGTTCCTCGTGGTCCATATGGCCTTCGTGGCCGTGGTGCCAGAAGGCGAGCTTCTCCAGCAGAAAGAACCCCAGAACGCCGAGCGCGATGGCAAGGCCCACCCCCTGCGCCTGGCCGGCGGCGGCGCGCAGGGCCTCCGGCAGAAGATCCAGGAACGCGGCGCCCAACAGGGCGCCCACCGCGAAGCTCACCAGACGCGGCAGCAACACGCGGCGCAAGGTTTCCGGGAACACCAGCAGCACCGAGGCCAGGAGCGCGCTCAACACCGCGCCGAGCAGCGTCGCCGGGATGATCCAGAGCAAGGGGTTCGCGGTCATGGGGGCGCAATTCTTGCAGACTCTTCCGGCACATGCCAATCCGCCCGCCCTGCGCGTAAAATGCGCGCCCCGATTGAGGTTTCGGCCCCCGTGATCCGCATCGAATCCCTGAGCCTGCAGCGCGGCACCAAGCCGCTCTTCGAGAACGCCTCGGCAGTGGTCCACCCCGGCGAGAAGGCGGGGCTGGTGGGCGCCAACGGCTCGGGCAAGTCCACCCTCTTTGCCCTGCTACGCGGCACGCTGCACGCGGATGGCGGAGACGTGTCGCTGCCGGTCTCCTGGCGCGTGTCCCACGTGGCCCAGGAGACCCCCGCGGTCGAACGCAGTGCCTTGGACTACGTGCTGGACGGCGACGTGCGCCTACGGGAAATCGAGGCACGCATCGCCAAAGCCCAAGCCGCCCACGATGGCCATGGAGAGGGGCAGGCCCACGCCGACTATGCCGACGCGGACGGCTACACCGCCGCCTCACGTGCCGGCGCGCTGTTGCTGGGCTTGGGATTCACTTTGGCGGAAACCGGCCAACCTGTGTCGAGCTTCTCCGGCGGCTGGCGCATGCGCCTCAACCTCGCCCAGGCACTCATGTGCCCTTCGGATCTCCTGCTCCTGGACGAGCCCACCAACCACCTGGACCTCGACGCCATCGTTTGGCTCGAGGACTGGCTCAAGCGCTACCCCGGCACGCTGCTCATCATCTCCCATGACCGCGAATTCCTGGACGGCATCTGCGGGGTGACGCTGCATCTCGAAAACCGCCGTATCACGCGCTACACCGGCAACTACAGCGCGTTCGAAGTGCGGCGCGCCGAGCGGTTGGTGCTGGAACAGGCGGCGTTCGAGAAGCAGCAACGGGAGATCGCCCACCTGCAGAGCTTCGTGGACCGCTTCCGCTACAAGGCCACCAAGGCACGCCAGGCCCAGAGCCGCATCAAGATGCTGGAAAAGATGGAGCGCCTTGCGCCGGTGCATGTGAACTCGCCCTTCAACTTCGAGTTCCGCGATCCCCTCGCCTCCCCCAATCCGGTGCTCACCCTGGAGCATGTGCGCTGCGGTTACCGGACACAGGACGGGGAAAAGACCGTGCTGGACGGCCTCGAACTCTCGCTCCTGAACGGCCAGCGCATCGGCCTCCTGGGTGCCAACGGTCAGGGCAAATCCACGCTGGTGAAGACGCTCGCCGGTACTCTGGCTCCGCTCTCGGGCCGCGTGGGCCTCGGCAAGGGACTCGCCATCGGCTACTTCGCCCAGCACCAGCTGGAGACCCTGCGCGAAGACCGCAGTCCCCTGCAGCAGCTCGCCGCCATCGCTCCCGGCGTGCGCGACCAGGACTTGAGGGATTTCCTCGGCAGCTTCAACTTCCGCGGCGAGATGGCGATCTCCCCTGTGGAACCCTTTTCCGGAGGCGAAAAGGCGCGGCTCGCCCTGGCGCTCATCATCTGGAACAGGCCGAACCTGCTCCTGCTCGACGAGCCCACGAACCACCTCGACCTCGAGATGCGCGAGGCGCTCACGGTGGCCTTGGCGCAGTTCGAGGGGACGCTGATCCTCGTCTCCCACGACCGGCACCTGCTGCGCGCCACGGCGGACGAGTTCATGCTCGTGGCGGACGGCAAGGTCACCTCCTTCGACGGGGACCTGGACGATTACCGGGATTGGCTGCTGCAGCGGGCGGCGGCCCGGCGTGGCGGTGCCGCGACCCCGGCGGCCAAGGGCACCGATCGCCGGGAACAGCGGCGCGCGGAAGCCCAGGAACGCCAGCGCCTCGCCGAGCTGCGTAAACCCCTGCAGAAGGAGATCGCGGCGCTGGAAAAGAAGCTCGAAACACTCAATGCCGAGAAAGCACGCCTGGACATGCTGCTGGCGGATGCGACGACCTATGAGGAAACCAATAAGCACCTGCTCACGGAAAGCCTGCGCCGGCAGGCGGAAACCAAGGCTGAACTGGAGAAAGTAGAGGCGGACTGGCTGGAAAAACAAACCGCCTTGGAAGCCGTGGGCTGACTCACCGGATATAAATAAGCGTGGCCATGCGGCCGCATTCTCCGTCCCGGCGGAACGAAAAGAATCGCGCCGGTTCGCTATAGGTACAAAGACCGCCGCCGTAGACCCGCGTCACACCGATCTTGCGCAATCGCTCCCGCGCGAGACGGTAAAGATCGCACCACCATTTGCCTTCCGACTTGCCGGGCAGGAATGCGGCTGCGGCTTCCGGCATCTGGTCGACGAATGCGCGGCGTACGTCATTGCCGACCTCATAAGACAGTGACCCGATAGCCGGCCCGAGCCATACCAGGATTTCCTCCGGTTTCGCGCTCATGGCAGCGATAATTGATTCCAGCACGCCCGCCGCGAGACCCCGCCAGCCCGCGTGGGCCGCGCCCACTTCGGTTCCTCCGGCGTTACAGAACAGCACGGGCAGGCAATCGGCGGTCAGGATGGCGCAGACCTCGCCGCGTGCCTGCGCTAGCGCTGCGTCCGCGTTGCCGGCCACCGCTTCACCCTGGAGCCGCGCCACCCGGGTGCCATGCACTTGTTTCAGCCAGCGGGGTTCATGGGGAAGCTTCAATGTCTCCCGCAGGCGCCGGCGGTTCTCCGCCACCGCGGCGGGCACATCGCCCACGTGATCGCCGAGATTGAGCGTGGCGTACTTGCCCACGCTCACTCCGCCCGTGCGCGTGGTGCTCATGGCCTTCACCGAAGACGGCGCGGGCCAGTCCGGAACGATCCAGTCAGCGGCCATGTTGCAGGTCGTCTTCTAGCGCCGTGAGGAGTTGCTGCATGTCCGCTGGGGGCGGCACTTCCCATTGCAGGCGTTCGCCACTCAGGGGATGGGTGACTCCGAGGCGCGCCGCATGCAAGGCCTGGCGCCGGAACGACTGCAAGACCTCCCGCAGCCGCGACGTGGCGCCGGGCGGCAGCATGATGCGCCGACCGTACAACGGGTCGCCCACTACCGGATGGCGGATGTGGGCCAAGTGCACGCGGATCTGGTGGGTACGGCCGGTCTCGAGACGCACGCCCACGTAGGTATGGGCGCGGAAGCGCTTCAACACCCGGTAGTGGGTGATCGCCTCGCGCCCTCCTTCGTGCACGCTCATGCGCAGGCGGTCCGTGGCATGGCGCTTGATGGGTGCATCCACGGTGCCGCCGCCGGTCATGACGCCGTTGGCCACGGCGAGATATTCGCGCTCAAATTCACGGGCCTGCAGTTCCGCCACGAGCCGGGTGTGTGCTTCGAGGGTGCGCGCCACCACCAGCAGGCCCGAGGTGTCCTTGTCCAGGCGGTGTACCAGTCCCGCCCTCGGCACGGCGGCCAGTTCCGGCGCGTGATGCAGGAGCGCGTTCTGCAGGGTGCCAGCACGGTTGCCGGCGCCCGGATGCACCACCAGGCCCGCCGGCTTGTTGACCACGATCAGCGCCGCGTCCTCATGGACGATGTCCAGCGGCAGGTCCTCGGCAGCGTGTTCCGTCAACGTTTCTTCCACCACCTCGACGCTCACCCGCTGGCCGCCCACGACGGCGTCGCGCGGCCGCGCGGCCGCCCCATCCAGGAGCGCGCGGCCTTCCTTGATCCATTCCGTGAGGCGGCTGCGGGAATATTCCGGGAAAAGCCGGGCCAAGGCCTGATCGAAACGCTGGCCCGAGAACTCCGGCGGTATCCGGGATTCGCGCAGCGACGTTGCGGCTTTTTTCGCCGGTGGGTGGGACATGATGCAAACAGTTTAAGTTATACTGCCCCCGCCGACACGCAACCATCCCATTCCGGCCCCGAAATCCATGCGCCTGCACACCCGCTGCCTCGCGACATTGTCTGTGTTCTCCTTGCTGCTGCTCGCCGCCGGCTGTTCCTCCGCGCCCTCCAAGGACGAAACCATGGCGGCGGGCGACCTCTACAAGGAGATCAAGGCCAACATCGACGCCGGGAACTACAAGACCGCGGTGGAACGCCTCAACACCCTGCAGGCGCGCTTTCCCTTCGACGCCTACGGCACCCAGGCGCAGCTCGACCTGATCTACGCCAACTACCTGAACAACGACGACGATGCCGCGGAAGACGCCGCCGACCGTTTCATCCGCGAGCACCCGCGCCACCCGAACGTGGACTACGCCTTCTACATGAAGGGCGTGGCGTATTTCGATACGGACGTGAATTTCCTGCAGAAGTGGTTCCGCCACGATAACTTCGACCGCGACCCCACGGGCGCGGAGAAATCCTTCGAGGCTTTCCAAACTCTGCTGCAGCGCTATCCGGACAGCGTCTATGCCACCGATGCGCGCCAGAGGATGATCTTCCTCAGGGACCGGCTCGCGGAATTCGATTGGGGGGTGGCCGATTGGTACGTGCGCCGCGGTGCCTGGGTCTCGGCCCTGCAGCGCAGCTACAGCATCCTGCAGCATTATCCCGAGACGCCCTATACCGAGGACGCGCTGCAGATCATGATCCTCTGCTACAAGCAGCTCGGCCTGAACGAGTTGGCGGACAACGCCGAGAAGACCCTGGCCACGAACTTCCCCGGCGTGCCGGTGGGCTACACGGCCAAAGGGCCGTTCTGATTCGAAGTCCGAAGAATCCATCCCAGGATTTTTCAGACTCGGCCAGTCCGATACATGCTCGGACTCGCCTCCGCCGAATCAAGCGCGGAGCCGATTGATTCGCGTGCGGTGCGTCCCTGCACCGCAGATAACCTCATTCAATCCGTCTCGTAGCGGTTAGTGATGGGATAACGCCGGTCGCTGCCGAAAGCGCAGCGGCTCACCCGCGGACCCGGCGGCGCCTGGCGGCGCTTATACTCCGCCGCCTGCACGCGCTGCATCACCCACCGCACCGTTTCTTGCGCGTACCCCATGGCGACGATCTCCGCGAGCGCCTTGTCCTCATCCACGTAGGCCGCGAGGATCGCGTCCAGTACCTCGTAGGGCGGCAAGTTGTCGGTGTCCTTCTGTCCCGGCGCCAGCTCGGCGGTGGGCTCCCGATCGATGACTTCCTGGGGAATCACAGCCGAGAGTCCGTTGCGGTAACGCGATAGGCGATACACCCAGGTCTTGAGCACGTCCTTCAGGGGCGCGTATCCGCCCGCCATGTCGCCGTAAAGCGTGGCGTAACCCATGGCCATCTCACTCTTGTTGCCGGTGGCGAGCAGCAGCCGGCCGCCCTGGTTAGAAAGCGCCATGAGCAGCGTCCCCCGCGCACGCGCCTGCAGGTTCTGGTCTGTAACGCCCTCCACCTGGTCGAGGGAAGATTTCAACGCTTCGAAGGCGGGTTCGATGGGAATCACCCGGTGCTCCACGCCCATGGCGCGTGCCTGCTGCTTTGCGGTATCCAGGCTCAACTTTGAAGTATGGCGCGAGGGCAGCATCACCGTGTTGACGTTGCCGGCGCCCAAGGCGTCCACCGCGAGCGCCAGCGTCAGCGCGGAATCGATACCGCCGGAAAGCCCCAAGAGCGCGCCCCGGAAGCGGTTCTTGGCTGCGTAATCTCGCAGGCCGAGCACCAGGGCGCGGTAAACGCTTTCTTCCACGCTCTTGTCGATGTGCACCGCCGCCGGCAGGGCCCGGGCCTTGCCGTCCTGCATCAAGAAATCCACGGGATACAGACCTTCCTCGAAGTCCGGTGCGCGGGCTGCCACCGTGCCGTCGGCGTTCATCGCAAGCGAGCCGCCGTCGAACACCAGCGAATCCTGCCCGCCCACGTGGTTCACATACACGATGGGCACTTTCACTTCCGCCACGCGACGTTTCAATTCCGCTTCTCGTTCCACCTGCTTGCCCACATTGAAAGGCGAGGCGTTGGGCACCACGATGAGGCGTGCGCCCGCCTCCGCGGCACGGCGCGCCGGCGCCGCGTGCCACACGTCCTCGCAGACATTGAGCCCCACGGCATAACCGCCCACGTCGATCAGCGTGGTATCGTCGCTCGGGGTGAAATAGCGCTGCTCGTCGAAGACGCCGTAATTGGGAAGCTCGCTCTTGCGGTAGACGGCCTGGATCTTGCCTTCACCGACCACCGCGCCCACGTTGTAGAGCTTGCCGCCTTCATGGAACGGATACCCCACCACCGCGCGGATGCCGCGTATGCCGGCGGTGAGCGCCTTCAGCCCCTCGTCAACGCGGCCGCGAAAATCCGGGTTGAACAGCAAATCTTCCGGCGTGTAACCGGTGAGACAGAGTTCCGGGAACACCACGAGCTGCGCCTGCAGCCGGTCGCGGCTTTCGGCGGCGGCGGCGATGAGTTTCCGTGCATTGCCCGCCACGTCCCCCACCGGGAGGTTGAGCTGGGCCATGACGATGCGCATACCGGCGCTCATCGGGTCATCGGATCGTCGCAGGGTGAAATCGCTTGACCCGGTCTAACGGCGCCCACGGCCCTTCTTCTTCGCGGCCTTTTTCTTGGCCTTGGTTTTGGCCTTTTTCGCGGGTTTCTTCTTGGCGGACTTCTTACCGCCCTTCAGGAGCTTCGCCATGGTGCTGCCGAGTTCCGCCGGGGAGTGGGTGGTCTTCACCCCCGCCTTCTCCAGGGCCTCGAACTTGGCCTGGGCGGTGCCCTTGCCGCCGGAGACGATGGCGCCGGCGTGGCCCATGCGCTTGCCCGGGGGCGCCGTGACACCGGCGATGTAGGCCACTACCGGCTTGCTCACTTGCTTCTTGATGTGCTCGGCCGCCGCTTCCTCGTCGGAGCCGCCGATCTCACCCACCATGATGATACCTTCGGTCTGAGGGTCGTCCTCGAAGCGGCGGATCACGTCGATGAAGTTCATGCCGTGCACCGGGTCGCCGCCGATGCCGACGCATGTGGACTGGCCCAACCCCAGGTTGGTGGTCTGGAACACGGCCTCGTAGGTGAGGGTGCCGGAGCGGGACACGATGCCGATCTTGCCGCGCTTGTGGATATGACCGGGCATGATGCCGATCTTGCACTCCCCGGGGGTGATGACACCCGGGCAGTTGGGGCCGATGAGCACGCAATCCTTGTCCTTGATGGCCGCCTTGACCTTGATCATATCGGTCACCGGGATGCCCTCGGTGATGCAGACGATGACTTGGATGCCGGCGTCGGCGGCTTCCAGGATGGCGTCGGCGGCGAACGCGGCCGGCACGTAGATCATGCTGGCCTCGGCGCCGGTCTCTCGGACCGCGTCATGCACGGTGTTGAACACCGGGCGATCCAGGTGCTTCTCACCGCCGCGTCCCGGGGTCACGCCGCCAACGAGCTTGGTGCCGTAGGCGATGGCTTGTTCGGAGTGGAACGTGCCCTGCTTCCCAGTGAAGCCTTGGCAGATCACCCGCGTTTTCTTGTTGACCAGAATGCTCATGTTTGACTCTTGGTATTACTTGATGGACGCGACGACTTTCTTGGCCGCGTCGGTGAGATCGTTGGCGGGAATGATGGCGAGGCCGCTCTCGGCTAGGAGCTTCTTGCCCTGCTCCACGTTGGTACCCTCAAGCCGGACCACCACCGGCACCCGCACGCCCACACCCTTGACGGCGTTGATGATGCCCTCGGCGATAAGATCGCAACGCACGATGCCGCCGAAGATGTTCACCAGAATGGCCTTCACCGATTTGTTGGACAGGATGAGGTTGAAGGCCGCGCTCACACGCTCGGTGGTCGCTCCGCCGCCCACGTCCAGGAAGTTGGCAGGGCTGCCGCCGTGCAGCTTGATGATGTCCATGGTGGCCATGGCGAGGCCGGCGCCATTCACCATGCAGGCGATGTCGCCGTCCAGGGAAACGTAGTTGAGATCATGCTCCTTGGCAGCGCTCTCGCGCTCGTCTTCCTGGGTCTTGTCGCGCATCTCCGCGAGCTTGGGCTGGCGGTAAAGCGCGTTGTCGTCCAGGTTGAGCTTGGCGTCCAGCGCCAGAACCCGGCCGTCCTTCGTGACGATCAGCGGATTGATCTCCACGAGGCTGGCGTCACGCTCCATGAAGAGCCGGTAGAGCCCCTCGGCGATCTTGCCGAAGGCGGCCATGTGTTCCTTGCTCGTGAGCCCGAGGCCGAAGGCCAATTCGCGCACCTGGTTGGGCTGGATGCCCGCGGCGGGATGCACCCACACGCGGAAAATCTTCTCCGGCGTTTTCGCCGCCACTTCCTCGATGTCCATGCCTCCGGCGGCGGAAGCCATGAACACCACCTGTTCGCGGCTGCGATCCACCAGCACCGAAAGGTAGAGCTCGCGCTCGATGTCGGAACCCGCCTCGACAATGACGGCGTTGATGGGCAGCCCCTCGGGGCCGGTCTGGTGCGTATGCAGGCGCTTGCCGAGCATGCCCTCGGCGGCGGTGCGCACTTCGTCCACGGAGCGGCACAGTTTCACGCCCCCGGCCTTGCCGCGACCGCCGGCATGCACCTGGGCCTTCACCACCCACAGGCCGCCGCCCAGGGATTGGGCCGCGACGGCGGCGTCCGCAGCGCTCCTGGCGGGGATGCCGCGCGGCACGGGAATGCCGTATTCTGAAAACAGCTGTTTCGCCTGGTATTCGTGCAGGTTCATGGTGGCCGGAGTTGGGGATGGATGGAAAAGGCGCTATTTTGAAGCAAACCCCCCGCCATGGCAAAGGCGCAGCCTGAAACGGCATGAACTCCACGTCGAACGCATTGTTGCAGACTGACGAAGTGCTCTCACCGGGTGAAGAGCAGGCATGGCGGCTGCTCAACATCGTCAATCTGTTCCGCATGGCGGTCGGGCTGCTCGTGGTGGCGTTGTTCTTCAGCGACAGGAGTCCAAGGCTGTTCGGCGATGTGTTCCCGGGCCTGTTCGTCTGGACAGGCATCATGTATTCCAGCTTCGGTCTGCTCGCGAGCTTCACGGTGCGTGCCCGCCGCCCCGGCCTGGAACTCCAGGTCTACACCCAGCTCGCCGGCGACATCGCCGCAGTAGTACTCCTGATGCATGCCAGCGGTGGCGCCGCAAGCGGCCTAGGCAGCCTGTTGTTCA
Organism: Bacillota bacterium; assembly: GCA_050261675.1. GTDB lineage: Bacteria > Pseudomonadota > Gammaproteobacteria > Natronospirales > REEB76 > DASUBN01. The sequence continues at coordinate 40,377 of JBLNDO010000047.1, read as the reverse complement.
TCACTGTGTCCACCAACAGCGCGCTCATGACCCGGCGCATGAGCATCGCGTTCGCGGCCATCGCCAGTCTTGCGATCCTCACCGAGCAGACCATCGCCACCATCTACGGTACCGCCGAGCAGACAGGCTATGCCCAGGCGGGAGTCATCGGCCTGACCCTGTTTGTGGGTGCGTTGGTGGCGCAATTCGTGGGTCACCGGCTCAGGGAGAGCGAGGCTCTGGCGGAACAGCGCGGCTTGGACTTGGCGGATCTTTCCGAGATCAATGACTATGTGATCCAGCACATGCGCACCGGAGTACTGGTGGTGGATGAGCACGACCAGATACGCATGATCAACGGTGCCGCCGCCGAGACCCTCACCGGTGGCGTCGACCGGGGCAAACCGCTGGCAGACGGCGCGCCACGCTTACAGGGTGAGCTCACCGCCTGGCGGCGAGGTGATGTGCGCCGCCCTTCCGCTATCGTGTCACCACAGGGGAGGCCGCTCATCGCGCACTTCGCGAGCATCGGCCGCAATCGGTTGGGTGGCGCGCTTATCTTTCTTGAAGACGCGAGCAGTGTGGCCGAACAGGTACGCCAGACCAAGCTCGCCATCCTCGGTCGCCTCACCGCGAGCATCGCCCATGAGATACGCAACCCGCTTGCAGCGGTGAGCCATGCCAACCAGCTCCTGGCCGAATCGAAGCAGATTCAGGGCGACGATAAACGCCTCACGGAAATCATCCATGAGCATTCGGAACGCATGGAACGTATCGTCGAAAACATCCTGCAACTCTCCCGGCGTGACAATACGCGCGCCGAGCAACTCGACATCAATAGCTGGCTCAAGGACTTCATCGGCGAATTCCGCGATCGGCACATCCTGATGCCACAGGCGCTGTCCTTGCACGCCGAAAATGGCCCCTCGCTGCATGTGCGTTTTGACCCCACACACCTCCACCAGATCGTTTGGAATCTCTCGGAGAACGCGCTACACCACGGACGTATAGACGAAAGCGGCGGACCACGGGTCGAATACCGCATCGGCTCGATGGGGACACAGGGTTCGGGATTCCTGGAGGTACTCGACCGGGGGCCGGGTGTGCCTGCGGACATCGTCGAGCATATTTTCGAGCCCTTCTATACCTCAGATCCGCGCGGCACGGGTTTGGGGCTTTTCATCGCACGTGAACTCTGCGAATGTAACCGCGCCCGCCTCTCCTACACTCCGCGTTCCGGTGGCGGTAGCTGTTTCCGCATCGAATTCGGTGCCTCCGAAGGATGGCTGACTTGATCATGCAGAAGCCTTTGGCACTTGTGGTGGATGACGAGCCTGCCATCCGTGAACTGCTCAACCTCACGCTCACGCGCATGGATGTGGGTTGCGTACTGGCAGGCGACCTCAAAGAAGCGCGGGCGTTACTGCAATCGCAACCCGTGGACCTCTGTCTGACGGATATGAAGCTACCGGACGGCAACGGGCTCGAACTCGTGAGCTATATCCAGCAACACCTAGCCCAGGTTCCGGTGGCGGTGATCACCGCCCATGGCAACGTGGAATCCGCGGTGCAGGCGCTCAAGAACGGCGCCTTCGATTTCGTCTCCAAACCGGTGGATTTGAGCGCATTGCGCAGCTTGGTCAGCACCGCACTCAAGCTGCGCGAGCGCCGCGCCACTACCGAGAGCCGCGGCGCCCCGAGGCTCCTCGGGCAGTCGCCGGCCATCGAGCAGGTGCGCGCCATGATCGCCAAGGTGGCGCGTAGCCAAGCACCGGTCCACATCAGCGGTGAATCCGGTACCGGCAAGGAACTGGTGGCAAGACTTATCCATGAGAACGGCGCCCGCGCCGACGGGCCCTTCGTGGCGGTGAACTGTGGCGCCATCCCGGGTGAGCTCATGGAGAGCGAGTTCTTCGGCCACAAAAAAGGCAGTTTCACCGGCGCCATCGCAGACAAGGACGGCCTGTTCCAGGCAGCCCAGGGCGGCACCCTGTTTCTCGACGAGGTGGCGGATCTGCCGTTGCACATGCAGGTGAAGCTGCTGCGCGTCATCCAGGAGAAAGCCATCCGCGCCGTGGGAGCGCAACGGGAAACACCCGTGGATGTGCGCATCCTCTCCGCCACCCACCGCCCCCTCGCCGAGCTAGTACGGGCCGGTAAATTCCGGGAAGACCTGTTCTACCGCATCAACGTCATAGAGTTGCGGGTACCCCCGCTCCGGGAGCGGCCTCAGGATCTGCCGCTGCTCGCCACGCACATCCTCGAGCGGCTCGCACGCTCTCTGCAGCGCAAGCCGGTGAAGCTCGCCCCCGATGCGGCGGCGGTGCTGCACACCCATGCCTTCCCGGGTAACGTGCGTGAGCTCGAAAACGTGCTGGAGCGGGCCATGACGTTGGCGGACGGCGACCAGATCCACGCTGCCGATATCCATCTGCAAACCCCCACCATGGACGTGACAACGGGTGAACCGGTGACCACCCCTCCATCTCAGCCCTTGGGTAAGCAGTTGGGTGAGGTGGAAAAGGAGGCCATCCGGAAAGCGCTGGAACAGACCCGCTACAACAAAACCGCCGCCGCGAAGCTGCTGGGGATGACCTTCCGGCAATTGCGCTATCGGATAAAAAAACTGGGGCTTGAATAATTGATTAAGATAGCCACTTCGATTGGACGTATGACAAGAACTGACAGAGATTGTCAGCATCTGACACGCTGTCAGTCAGCCGCGGGCTGTTTTGTGCGCTAATCAAATGGGTTTTGAACTTGGCACGGCGGTTGCATACTCTTTGAGCAGGAGTGTAGAGTCATCACTCCGGAATTGTTGACCGTTAACCCCTCGAGGAGCAAATCCATGAAGGCAATACAAAAGGGTTTTACCCTTATTGAGTTGATGATCGTGATCGCGATCATCGGCATCCTGGCGGCCATCGCCATCCCGGCCTATCAGGACTACATCGCCCGTTCACAGATGTCGGAAGGCATCCAGCTGTCCGGCGGCGGTGAAGTCGGCCTGTCCGAGTTCTTCCAGAACAACAGCCGTTGGCCGACGACACTCGGCTCGGTTTACAGCACTTCCAGCGCGACGGCTGCCATCGGTGCTGGTCGTTATGTGACCACCGTTCTGGGATCGGCGAGCCCCACTGGTGGTACTTATGCCGTGACTTCCACCATGAAGGCCACCGGCGTCAATACCAACATCAAGAGCACCACGGTGGCGGTATGGACGGGTGACGGCGGCAATACCTGGCACTGCGGCCCGGGCGGCACCGGCACCGCGGTGGCGCAGAAATACCTGCCGGCTTCTTGCCGCGATACCGGCGCTCCTCCGTGATTGGATAGCGCAGGAACTTCCCGTAATTGGGTTCTATGCCCCGCTTCGGCGGGGCATAGTTTTTCAGGCGGCTTGAATTATCTCCGGCGCGTGCGATGACACAGATCCTCAAACATCGGATTGCGTTTCTGGCGGCATCGGCAGGTATGCTGCTTCTGGGCGCACTGGTCTATTTTCCGGGGCTACCCGGTGATTTCGTTTTCGACGACATTGGAAGCATCGTCAACAATGACGCACTGCGTTCAGGTTTAACGGGCACTGGGGGGTTGTTGCAGACAATTCTGTCCGCGCCCGTGGGTGGACTGCTCCGGCCATTTAGTACACTGACTTTTCTTCTAGATTCCTGGGCTTTCGGAATCTCGCCGGGCGCCTTTAAGCTCACCAATATATTCATCCATCTCTGCGCCGGAACCACACTGTGGTTCGTAGCGCGGGACCTACTACGTGCCTACGTTCGGCGTTCGCGCCTCGGCCTGGATGAACATAGCATTGCATGGCTTGCCCTCACCGCTACCGGACTCTGGCTCGTCCATCCTCTCAATCTCACGTCTGTGCTCTACACGGTGCAGCGCGACAATGCGTTGGCCGCCTGCTTTAGCGGCGGCGCCATGCTCGCTTATCTCACTGGACGCCGGCGAGAGAAAGAAACGGGCGCCGGTGCGGCATTGATGATGCTGGCAACCCCGCTTCTGGTGCTGCTCGGCATGCTTTGCAAGGAAAACGCCGCGCTGACGCCTTTGTTGCTACTGGCGGCGGAATTCACCTTGCTGGGCTTCGCGGGGAAGGACGATATGCCGAGCCAACGCGTAAGGTGGTTTTTCGGGATTTTCCTGCTGCTGCCGTTCTTGGCGGCCTGCACACTGCTATATCTAAAACCCGCATTCTTTCTCGCCGCCTACGATGTGCGCCCCTTCACTATGGCGCAGCGACTGCTGACAGAATGCCGCGTGCTCATGGACTACCTGCGCTGGACCTTCGTGCCTGATCTACGGGAACTGGGACTGTTCCATGACGATATCGCTATTTCGCAGAGCCTAGTGGACCCGCCCACCACCTTGCCGGCGGTCGCCGCCGTGCTCGGATTGCTTACAGGCGCATTCCTGGGCAGAAAACGCTTTCCACTGTTGTCCCTGGGAATACTGTGGTTTTTCGCGGGCCAACTGATGGAATCCTCCATATTGCCCCTGGAACTCGTATTCGAGCACCGCAACTACCTACCCATTTTCGGTGTAATCCTGGGGTGCGTAGGAACGCTCTACCCCGCCAGCGGCGATCCCATGCATGAGCGGCTTGCGAAGATCGGCTTCACCGCGGTCGTGTGTCTCATGGCGGTGATCACGGGACTGCGCGCACACGATTGGCGCTCCGAGCTCAGCTTTGCGCGCACAGAAGCGCTGCATCACCCCGGCTCGGCGCGCGCACAAGCAGAGATGGAATGGGCATACATGGCCTATATCCTCTCCAGCCGTGATCTCTCCCTGATTCCACTGGCCGTGGAAGCTGCAGAGCGCTCCAAGAAAGACGATCCAGGCAGCATCAACCAAGACGTCGGGCTGGCCTACATGTACGCCAAACTACAGGACTTGCCGAAGGCGCAGACACGCCTGCGGACGGCCGCTGCGCGCGCACCTACGGCGTTGGCGACCTCAACACTGCAACTTGCGCTGCAATCACTTCTGCAGCTGACCGATAAGGAGATGCAGCCCTTATACCCCGATACGGATGCGGTATTCCGCGACGTTCTGGCCGATCCGGCAGTAGCCCGGAATGCCTGTTTTCACGGTGAGACCTGGAATACCTACGCCGTGTTCCTGGAAGTCACCCAGGAAATACCTCAAGCACTTGAGGCTTTCCATAAAGCGGCGACCCTCTGCCCTTCCCACGCGCTCATCCATGCAAACTATGCAGATATGCTGCTACGGTTCGGGGATATTCACGATGCCAAAACAGAGATCGATGCCCTGGACGCGCAACATGATCTGCGCTACCTGCTGGAATCGCGGCGCCTTCACGCCGAATATGCGCGTTTGATAGCCACGGCCGCCCATCCTTGACCTCCGGCGGTTGTTGCCGGGACTGCACTTCCGGGTAGAATGCCGCGCCTGATGCAAAAAAATCCCGCGTTCAAATGGTTTTTTGCGGCCGCGATGCTTGTGCTCACGGCCCTGCTTTATTGGCACGGGCTCAAGGGCGACTTCGCGTTGGATGACTACACCAACGTCAAGGACAACCCCGCCATCGCCATTCAAGACCTGTCCTGGGACAGCCTGAGCCACGCGGCATTCTCCTTCCAGGCGGGCCCCGCGATGCGTCCCTTAAGCATGGTGAGTTTCGCGATCAACGCCTATTTCACCGGCAGCCAGGATGCCACGCCTTTCAAGGCGACCAATCTCGCTATCCATCTCTTCAACGGCCTGTTGGTAGGCTGGCTGCTGCTGCAATTGCTGGGAGCATGGCGCGAGCGCTGCGCACCGACTTTGCCGGCAGAACGTGTCCAATGGCTCGCACTGGTGACCGCGGCTTTTTGGCTGGTGAATCCCCTCAACGCCATGCCGGTGCTGTACGTGGTGCAGCGGGAGACCGCACTTTCCACGTTCTTCATGTTGCTCGGATTGAACGCCTACGTATGGGCACGTCGTCGGCAGCTCGACGGCACCGGGCGGGCCTGGCCCTTGTGGCTGACCGTACCGGCCTGCACCATGGCGGCGGTGTTGTGCAAGGAATCCGGCGCGCTCCTGCCGGTATATACCCTGGTGGTCGAATGGTTCATCTTCCGCTTTGGGCGCCGGCAGGGCGGTTTTGACCGTGGGCTGCTGCTGTTCTATGTCCTGTTCTTGCTGCTACCAGGCGGGCTCGGGCTGGGCTGGATGCTTTTCGCCCATAACGGCAGCCTGCTGAATTACAGCGGCCGCGATTTCGTACTCAGCGAACGGCTGATGACCGAGGCACGGGTGATCTGGCTCTATATCCGCTGGGCGCTGCTGCCGGATCCTGCGGCTCTCGGCCTGTATCACGACGATATCGCCGTATCCCACGGCCTGCTCGCGCCGGCGACCACCTTGCCGGCCATCCTTGGCATCATTGCGCTCGTCGCGACCGGTCTGCTGCTGCGCCGCCGACTTCCGCTGGTAGCCATGGGGATCGCCTGGTTTCTGGGCGGGCAACTCATGGAGTCCACCATCCTTCCGCTTGAGCTCGCCTACGAGCACCGCTGTTACCTGCCTGACTTGGGGATAGTATTGGCCCTGCTTTCACTGCTTTTTCCGATACACGATGCCGGTCCATGGCGCCAAACGCGCTATGCCGTGTTGTTGGCGCTGTTCGCCGCAAACGCCTCTGTTACAGGGCTCAGGGCCTACGATTGGCGCGACAATTTAAGTTTCGCTCGGAGCGAAGCCCGTCATCACCCCGAGTCGCCCTACGCCACCTATATGCTGGGTCAGACTTACGCCAACCTTGCGCTCTTGAACGACACCGGCCAGTATGACAACGCAGTATCGTCGCTGAAGGCCGCATCTGCCGTGAGGAATTCCACCATCATCCCCGATGTCTCGTTGGTATTGGTGGAAGCCCAAATAAAACACAAAGTCGAACCGGGAGTGATGGAACGCATCGCCGCCAAAATGCAGACACGCAAGATCAGCGCCTCGGACATCCAGGGCCTCTCGGCTCTGGGAGAATGTGTGGATAACGGCAATTGCGGGATTCCGGCAGAAAGCATGCAGCGCGTCTTCGATTCTGCCCTGACGAACCCCTATCTGGCGGAACAGCACGAGACGCATGCCAATATTGCGGTCATCTACGGCAACTTCCTTGCCGCTGCCCCGCGCCGGGATTTTCTGAAGTCGCGTGCACTCATGGCGCAGGCGGCAGCACTGGTGCCAACTGAACCCCAATACCAGATGAATCTCGTGACCACAGATATCAGCATGCAGGATCGCACGCTGGCGGAGACCGATCTGCAGGGCCTGCGCAAACTCAACTACCTCGGCCACTTGGATACGCAAATAGCGGAGTACGAAGACGAGATCCGCAAGATGCCGCCGGCACCGGGCCGCTGAACCTCAAGCCGGGATGCTATAGTGGCCAAACCGCGGCTGCATCAGCAGAACATGAGCGATAACCGCCCGCCATTGTCGATCGTCATCCCCGCCAAGAACGAATCCCAGGGCTTGCCGGCCCTGCTCGCGAAACTGCGGACGCTGCACCCTTCCGCCGAGATCCTGGTGGTGGACGACGGCTCCGACGATGCAACGGCGGAACTCGCACGCATGGGCGGCGCAAGCGTGGTGACTCACCCGTATTCTCTCGGCAACGGCGCGGCCGTCAAATCCGGAGTGCGCGCCGCGCGCGGCCACCTCGTGGTATGCATGGATGCGGATGGCCAGCATGCTCCCGAGGACGTGGCGCGCCTGTTGGAATTACACGCCCGGGGCTACGACATGGTGGTCGGCGCGCGTAGTGGCGGCTCCCAGGCATCGCCCTGGCGGCATCTCGCCAACGCCGTCTATAACCTGCTGGCAAGCTGGATGGTGGGCCATCGCATTCCGGACCTGACATCCGGCTTCCGGGTGGCAAACGCAGCGGGCTTCCGCGAGTTTCTACACCTGCTGCCCAACGGCTTCTCCTACCCCACCACCATCACCATGGCGTTCTTCCGCGCCGGCTACCGCGTCGGCTACGTGCCCATCGTGGCGCAGAAACGCCAGGGCAAGAGTCACATCCGGCCCTTGCGGGACGGCGTGCGTTTTCTGCTGATCATCTTCAAGATTGCGACCCTATATTCTCCGCTCAAGATATTCCTGCCCATCAGCGCAGTGTTCTTCCTGGCGGGGCTTGGTAACTATCTGCACACTTTCCTCGCTCACCACCAGTTCACCAACATGAGCGCCCTCATGTTCATCACTTCGGTGCTGGTGTTCCTCATCGGACTTGTATCTGAGCAGATCACCACCCTGTTGTACGCCCGTCAGCAACCCTGAGCCATGAACGGCAAGCAGGCAGCGCGCATCCTGGTGCTCGCGTCCACTTATCCTCGCCGGCCGGACGACACCCTGCCGCCGTTCGTGCACGAACTGGCCCGGCGCCTCACCGGCGAATTCGAAGTGCATGTGCTGGCACCCCACGCGGCGGGTTGCGCGACACACGAGGTTATGGACGGCGTCAACGTCCACCGTTTCCGCTATCTCCCCTCACGTTTCGAGACCCTGGCCTACTCGAGCGGCATGCTCCAGGGGCTGCGCCGTCGACCCTGGCGGCTCCTGGCGCTGCCTTTTTTCCTGATGGGCGAGTGGTTCGCGGCCCTGCGCATCCTGCGGCGGCAACGCTTCGAGGTCATCCATGCACATTGGCTGCTGCCTCATGGTCTTATCGCCCTGATGGCGCGCGCGCTTTGCGGCTACACACCTGCCGTGGTGGCGACGGCCCACGGCGCGGACGTCTACGGATTGAAGAGCGCCCTGGCTCGCACCTTGAAGCGACGGGTCATCGAGCTCGCCGAACATGTCACAGTGGTAAGCGAGGCAATGCTGTTGGATCTGCGCGCCGAGGCCGGCGATGCCGCCTATAGCGTCCTGCCCATGGGGGTCGACACCCGCGAACGCTTCACACCGCCCACATCGGCCGGCGAGCGCCACGGCCTGTTGTTCGTGGGCCGTCTCGCCGACAAGAAAGGCGTGAGCGTGCTGTTGGACGCCTTTGTCCTGCTGCGTGACTTGCCTGAATTGAAACTCAGCCTCATCGGCGCTGGACCGGAGGAGCAGGCCCTGCGAAGGCAGGTGGCCGTACTCGGCCTGAAAGACCGGGTGGAATTCGTGGGTCCGGTTCCGAATCGGAAGCTTCCGGATTGGTACCGGCGCTCGGCCGTCTTGGTGTTCCCGTCGGTGGTCACCGCCTATGGCGACCAGGAAGGGCTGGGGCTGGTGCCCGTGGAGGCCCTGGCCTGCGGCTGCCCGGTGGTGGCGAGCGACCTGCCTGCCATCCGCGACGTAATCCGCGACGGGGAAACTGGGCGGCTGGCTGCCTCGGGCGATCCCGTTGCCCTGGCAGGCATCGTGCGGGAGCTCCTAAGCGACCCCGGCCAAGCCCAACGGCTCGCTGCCGCCGGCCGCACCTATGTGCGGGCGCGTTTCGACTGGGATGGTGTGGCTGCGCGTTACGCCGCTTTGTTCAGGACGCAGTCGCGGGTCTAGAACCTGCCAAGAGATGCGTCTGCGCCGCAGCCATCACCGTTGTCACGCTCAATTCGCGGATGCAGCGCGCCCGGTAGAACGGCACCGGGCAACGGTACTGGTCACAGGCAAGATTGCAGGCGCCGGAGCTCAGATTCAGTACGTGTGGGTAAGGCGGTCTCCAATAATGCGGCGAGGAGCCGGTGAGTGAAAGCGTGGGCCTGCCCAGCATGGCCGCGAGATGCAACACGCCCGAGTTATGGCAGATCACCCCATGGCTCTGACGTACCGTCGCCGCCAGCGCCTGGAGAGAAAGCTCGGTGCGTAAGTGCACACGTTGGCGAGAGACGGTATCCAATCCAGCGACCAGCGCTGTGAGGTGCGCCGCCTCGCCCGGCGTACCCACCAACATCAGATCGAGGTCCGAACCCGAAAGCAGGTTACGCATGAGATCGGACCAGCAGACGTCCGGCCACTGCTTTGTCTGCCAACCGGGCTTCACGCCGGGATGCAGCAACAGGTAAGCGTGACGCTCTTTTTTCCCGTCCGGTACGTTCCATGCACCTCCATAGGCAAGAAAGCTGGAGGACGGGGTATTCAGACCCAGTGCTCGCACATCCGCGAGCACCTGCTCCCCGAGGAAGGGATCCACATCACCGTGTCGTACGCTCCAGATGTGCTTGGCACCCACAATCTGCGCCAGCAAGCGTGTCTTGAAACGCGGATAGGCGCCAAGATACAGCCAGTCAAGTTCGAACCCCAGGTTGCGAATCGAGCGCCATGCGGCGCCAGCCCTTTTCGGTAACACGTGCAGTTCAGCGCGCAAGCCCAAGTCGGGGAAAAGGCCCTGAAGATGTGTGGCGGTGGTGAAAAAATACGGTGGATGATTCAAAGCCGCTTCCAAAGCCAGGAGCAACGGCCGGATCACCAGCACGTCGCCGAGCCCTCCGCCCCAGAAAAGCGCAAAACGATCGCCGCGCTCCAGCTTAGCCGCGCCCATGAACGCCTTCCGAGGACGGGCCGGGGAGTTTCATGTGGTGGCGCAAGGCAAAAGCCAGCGCCGTCACCAGAATTAGCTCGGTGAGGAGCGTGACGGCAGCCGTACCGCGCCAGGAGAAGAACGGTACTACAGCAAGATTCAAAGCGACGTTAAGCGCTGCCGCCCCAAACTCGATGTGGGTACGCGACGCCTGCTGATCCGCACCAGTCAGGGAATCGGCTGCGAAGCGATGCAGGGTCATGAGCAGCGGCACCGCCGCCAACCAACGGATGGCCTCTGCGGCTTCGCTGAATTCGGCGCCCAGCAGCCAGGGCACAAACGGCGCAAGGACATACAGCAAAAGACCAGCAACCGCAGCGTAAAGGATGGCCACGGGAAGCAATCGCCGCGAAAGCGCCAAGGTGCCGCGCACACCTTCCTGGCCTGAAGTGAAGAAACGCGCGTAGGCAGCCGCGAGCAGCGAGGACACGGGCACGAACGCGACTTCCACAATGCGCGCGGCCGCGGTGTAGATGCCCGCCGCTTCCAGAGAAGCCAGGCGTGGCAACAGCGCCTTATCACTGTCCAGATAGATGCGTTGTGCGCTCAGGCTCGAGGCGAAATAGAAACCCTCGCCGAACTCCCGCCGCCACCCTTCCAGGTCCCAGCGTGGCATGCCCAATTCCAGCGATACCCATACGGCACCGATGAACGCGACGGCGGCGCTGCCCGCAAGATAGAGGAGCGACCAGACAATGAGCGCATCGACAGTACGCAAGCGCAACAATAGGAGCACGCCGACGAGCTTCGCAAGGGAATACAAAATGCTCAGCACGGCGGTTTTGAACAGCCTATGCACCGCCTGGAAGGCCAGCGCCTCTGCTTCCGAGAGCCGCGTGAAAAACAGGTCCGATATGGCCACCCACAGCACCATGGTCAGCGGTACCGAAGCGGGCAGCACTACCCAGGCGAGCGCGAGCGCTAGTACAGTTAATAGCCCGGCGCTCAGTGCAGTTACGACGATGGCGCGACCCCAATAGAGGGAGAAGCTTGCGGGGTTGCGGGCCACGTTCTTGACCAAGAGGTTGCCGCTGCCCCAACCGGCAAACGGTGCCAACACCGCCACCAGGGCGACGGCGCCGGAAAAAGCCCCATAGCCATCCCTATGAAGAACCCGGGCGATGAGTACGAAATAGGCGAATTGCACCAACAGGCGCATACCCTGGCCGAGGATCATCCATAGGGTGTTGCGGGCCAGGGCCCCAAAGCTGAACAAGGCGGCTCCTTAAATCTGATGCTGGTTTCGGCTCCGGGCAGCGCTCACCCCGGGCGTGGGCTTGGGTAGTCCCCGTGACGTGGATTTTAGCTGCCAAACACCCCCTAGGCCCCTGTCCCGGTTGGACAATTTCACCCTTCCGGCTCTACTATCTAGTCCTTAAGCGGCCTGTTCGACGGGCCCAAGAATCCTAAGGGTAGGGCTATGGCCACAACCACCGTCAAGACGAACTTGACCGGCCTTCCCCGGCGGCTGGTAGCCGCCGGTCTGCTCTCTGAAGCCGACGCCGCCGACGCGCAACGCGACGCCGCCGCCGAGAAGCTGTTGCTGGTCAGTCACCTGGTCCGCAACAAGAAGCTCAATGCGCGTGCGGTCGCGAGCGCCGCTTCCGAAGAATTCGGTGTTCCAGCCGTGGATCTGGATGCGGTCGACCTCTCCCAGGCGCCGCTTAAGGAAGTGGAAGCGCAGCTGATCGAGAAGCACCATGCCCTGCCGCTCTTCAAGCGTGGCCGCAAGCTGTTCGTGGCGGTCTCGGATCCCACCAATCTTCAGGCACTTGACGAGATCAAGTTCAAGACCGGTTTGACCGTAGATGCGGTCATCGCCGAGGAAGACAAGCTCGCCAAGGGCATCGAGAAAGCTGTCCAGGCCATGGACACGTCCATGAAGGACCTGGCCGAAGGCGAAATCGGTGACCTCGATATCTCTGCGGAAGGCGAGGAAGGCGCTCCCACTGAGGAGTCGAGCGCGGACATCGACGACGCGCCGGTGGTGAAGTTCATCAACAAGGTGCTGCTCGACGCCATCAACAAGGGCGCTTCCGACATCCACTGGGAACCCTACGAGAAGGAATACCGTGTGCGCTTCCGCCAGGACGGCATGCTGCGCGAGGTGGTGAAGCCTCCCTTGGTCCTCGGTCCCAAGATCGCGGCGCGCTTGAAGGTCATGGCTAAGCTAGACATCTCCGAGCGCCGCATCCCCCAGGACGGCCGCATCAAGTTGAAGCTCTCGGCCAGCCGCGCCATCGACTTCCGTGTCGCTACCTGTCCCACGCTCTTCGGCGAGAAGATCGTGATGCGTATTTTGGATCCCTCCAGCGCCAAGCTCGGCATCGACGCGCTCGGTTACGAGGACTTCCAGAAGAAGCTCTACCTCGAAAACCTGGACAAGCCCTACGGCATGATCCTGATCACCGGCCCCACGGGATCCGGCAAGACCGTATCGCTGTATACCGGCATCAATATCCTCAACACTGAGGACCGCAATATCTGCACCGCCGAGGACCCGGCAGAAATCCAACTGCCCGGCGTGAACCAAGTGAACGTGAATCCCAAGGTGGGCCTCACCTTCGCGGCAGCGCTCAAGTCCTTCCTGCGTCTCGACCCGGACATTATCCTCGTGGGCGAAATCCGCGACCTGGAGACCGCCGAGATCGCCATCAAGGCCGCCCAAACCGGCCATATGGTGCTGGCCACCCTGCACACCAACGACGCCCCCAAGACCCTGACCCGCCTCGCCGACATCGGCGTGGCGCCGTACTCCATCGCCACCGCCGTGAACCTGATCATTGCGCAACGCCTGGCGCGCCGGCTCTGCAAGAACTGCAAGCGCCCGACAGAGATCCCCAAAGAAGCTCTGCTCAAGGAAGGCTTCACCGAGGCTGAGGTCGAAGCCGGGATCACCATCTTCGAACCGGTGGGTTGCGACCAGTGCAACGAAGGCTACAAGGGCCGCACCGGCATCTACCAGGTCATGCCGGTCTCGGAAGAGATGGGCAAGATCATCATGGCCGGCGGCAACGCCATCCAAATCGCCGCCCAAGCCGACAAAGAAGGCGTGCCCGACCTGCGCCGTTCTGGCCTCACCAAGGTCAAGCGCGGGGACTTCGGTCTCGCAGAGTTGAACCGCGTCACCGTCGAATAACCGGAGTCGAACCCTACCGCCATGGCCGAAGCCGCAGCCGCGAAAAACATCAACTTCGTCTGGGAAGGCACAGACAAGAAAGGCAACCGGATCAAGGGCAAGACCATCGCCGCCAACGAAGCGGCGGTGAAAGCCGATTTGCGCCGACAGGGCATCGCACCCATCAAAATTAGCAAGGCACGCCGCAAGGCGGGCAAGAAGATCGAGACCGGCGATATCGCCTTCTTCAGCCGCCAGATGGCCACCATGATGAGCTCCGGCGTGCCGTTGGTGCAGTCCATGGACATCATCGGCAAAGGCCACGCCAACCCGAACATGCAGGACCTGGTGATGAGCATCAAGGCCGACGTGGAGGCTGGCAACAACCTGGCCGATGCACTCGGAAAGCATCCGCTTTATTTCGACGACCTGTTCGTGAGCCTGGTCCGGGCCGGTGAACAGGCGGGCGCCCTGGAAACCCTGCTGGACAAGATCGCCACTTACAAGGAAAAGACCGAGCGCATCAAGAAAAAGATCAAGAAGGCGCTCTCTTACCCCATCGCGGTGCTGGTGGTGGCCTTCGTGGTGACGGCCATATTGCTGGTGTTCGTGATCCCACAGTTCGAAGAACTGTTCAAGGGCTTCGGTGCCGATCTGCCGGCCTTCACCCAATTCGTGGTGAACCTTTCGCGTTCCGTGCGTTCCCAGGGTTACATCTATCTGGTTGCCTTCGCAATTATCGGCGGCACGTTCATGTTCTTCAAGAAGCGCTCCCGCAAGTTCCGTGAGAACCTGGACCGCATCTCACTCAAGATCCCGGTGATTGGCGATATTCTCACGAAATCCGCCCTAGCGCGCTTCGCCCGCACCCTCTCCACCATGTTCGCGGCCGGCGTGAACTTGGTGGACGCGCTGCAGTCCGTAGCCGGCGCCACCGGCAACATCATCTACGAACAGGCCACCCTCAAGATCAAGGACCAGGTGTCCACCGGCCAGCAGCTCAACGTGGTTATGAGCCAGACCGGTCTCTTCCCCCACGTGATGATCCAGATGATCGCCATCGGCGAGGAAGCGGGCTCCATTGATGCCATGGCCGCCAAGGTGGCGGACTTTTATGAGGAAGAAGTGGACAACGCCGTGGATAACCTGACGAGCCTCATGGAACCGTTGATCATGGCCATCCTGGGCGTGCTGGTGGGTGGCCTCGTGGTGGCCATGTATCTGCCCATCTTCAAACTGGGGTCCGTGGTCTGAAACACGCGGGCGCCGCCGCGCCCTTTGCCGCGTTCCATCAAGGGTGACGGATGTCCATCGCGCTCTTCCTGGAGAACAGCCCGCTCGCCTTCATCGTGGTCTGCGTGCTCCTGGGACTCATCGTCGGCAGTTTCCTCAACGTGGTCATCTACCGCCTGCCCATCATGCTGGAGCGTGAATGGAAGGCGGAGTACGCGCCGGTCGAAGCGGCGCCGGGCGAGGCGTTCAACCTCGTGGTGCCGCGTTCCCGCTGCCCCCACTGCGGCCACGCCATCACGGCTCTCGAAAACGTTCCGGTCCTGAGCTACCTCGCGCTGCGCGGGCGTTGCAGCGCCTGCGGCGCACCCATCTCGCCCCGTTACATGGTGGTGGAGGCGCTCACGGGCATGCTTTCGGGCTGCGTCGCCTGGCATTTCGGCTGGGGCATGCCCGCCTTGGGCGGCCTGCTCCTCACCTGGGGGCTCGTGGCGCTCGCCGGCATCGACGTGGAAAAGCAGCTCCTCCCGGACCGCATCACCTTGCCGTTGTTGTGGCTCGGCCTGCTTTTCAACCTGCGCCACCTGTTCACCGACCTGCCTTCGGCGGTCATAGGCGCCGCCGCGGGCTACCTCTCGCTCTGGACCGTGTATCACGTCTTCAAACTCGCGACCGGCAAGGAGGGCATGGGTTTCGGCGACTTCAAGCTCTACGCCCTCCTGGGAGCCTGGATGGGCTGGCAGGCGCTGCCGGTCATCATCATGTTGGCGGCCGGGGTGGGCGCCGCCACCGGTCTCGCCCTCATCGGCCTCAAGCGCCATGCCCAGGGAACGCCCATCCCCTTCGGGCCGTTCCTGGCAGCCGCCGGATGGGTGTCCCTGCTCTGGGGCGATACCCTCATCAGAGCCTACCTGGGCCTGTCTGGCGCCCACTGACGCCATGCTGAAAGTGGGTCTCAGCGGCGGCATCGCCAGCGGCAAGTCGCTGGTGGCAGCGGAGTTCGCCCGGCTGGGAGTGCCGGTGGCGGACGCCGACGCCCTGGCCCATGAACTCACCGCCCCGGGCCAGCCGGGCTTGAAAGCCCTGGTGCATACCCTGGGAGAGGCCATCCTGGATCCCCAGGGGCGCTTGGATCGCACCCGTCTGCGTCGTCAGGTTTTCGCCGACCCGGGGCTTCGTCTTCGGCTGGAAAAGGCCCTCCATCCCCTGATTCTCAAGGCCTTGGGAGACCGGCTGGCGGAATTCAAGGCCCCCTATGCCGTGGCGGTCATCCCCCTGCTCACGGAAGTCCCGGCGGCCC
Organism: Bacillota bacterium; assembly: GCA_050261675.1. Lineage (GTDB taxonomy): Bacteria > Pseudomonadota > Gammaproteobacteria > Natronospirales > REEB76 > DASUBN01. The sequence goes on along the minus strand of JBLNDO010000047.1, from coordinate 24,213 downwards.
GCGCCCTGGTAGACCGGGTTCTCGTGGTGGATGCCCCCGAGGAACTGCAACTTTCCCGGCTTATGTCACGCGACGGCGGCAGCGAATCCGAAGCCCGCGCAATACTTGCCGCCCAGGCGTCCCGGACCGCGCGCCTCAAGGCCGCCAGTGATATTCTCTTGAACGCAGGCGACAAGGGAGAGCTCACGGATGCCGTCCAACGCCTGCATGGGTTCTACCTCGATCTGGCTGCGCAGGGAGACCTGCAGCGCAGCGGCCTGAGACTGCCCGACCGGAAATCCTGATGTTGAATGTGGAACAACGCGCCGAAGAACTCCCGTCCGCCGAGTGGCTGATATATGAGCAGCCGTTAAGCGAGCGCGTGCGGACGTTCCTTCGCCTCGAATTCCTTCTCGAACAAGCCGGCCACCACAGCGCGCTCTCCTCCATGTGGGACAGCCGCGCCGCCGTCGGTGCCATCCTGGAGATCGTTTCGCTGCTCACCCGCGGCGACGTGCGCACCGAAGTGCTGAAAGAACTGGAACGCTGCGGCATGCTCTTGCAGCGACTGAAGGGCAGCCCGGACGTGGACAACGTACGCCTGCAGAGCGTACTCGCAGATCTAGAGCGGCTGCGCGTGGAGATGGACGGCGACGGCCGCCCCTTGGGCGCGCAACTCCGCGAGAGCGAATTCCTCAACGCCATCAAGAACCGCCTGGCTGTGCCCGGCGGCACCTGCCAGTTCGATCTGCCCTCTTATCACGCCTGGCTCACGCATCCCTATGTGCGCCGTGCCCGCGACCTCCAGGGCTGGCTCTCGGAACTCAAGCCCCTCAAGGACACCATCGCGCTACTCATGGCGCTCACCCGCGAGAGTGCGCTACCCACCCGCGAAGTGGCACAACAGGGCGTATACCAGCGCAATTTCGACACCCACGTGCTCTCGCCCATGGTACGGGTCATGGTGCCCATGACCAGCGGCGTGTTCCCGGAGATCAGTGCCGGCAAACACCGCATGACCATCCGCTTTCTGGAGCGGCACGATGCTAATGCCCGCGCCCAACAGACCAAGCGCGACATCGGCTTCAAGCTCGTCTGCTGCCAACTTTAGTCCATGGCTGAGGTCGAGACGCTGCCTTGCCCTCACTGCGGCAGGCCGGTCGCGTGGACGGGAGCTTCCAAATGGAAACCGTTCTGCAGCGAACGCTGCCGGCTGATCGATCTCGGCGATTGGCTCTCGGAAAAGAATGCTCTTCCCGCCGAAGAACCCGCGCCTGATCAGGACAATTCCGAAAGCTGAGGTATATCCCAAAACGCGCGGATGGCCGCTACCCCGTGCCCCCGGTGACGTCGCGCAGTTTCCAGATCGTCCCGCCCCAGCCCGCCGATGGCATAGACAGGGATACCGCTTGTTGCCGCCAGCTCGCCAAATCCTTCCCAACCCAGGTTCGTCCCGCCCGGATGGCTGGCAGTGGATTTTACGGACCCCAGCGTGAGGTAATCGGGCTCGAACGCAAGTGCCCGGGCGATTTCTTCCGCCGAATGGCATGAAATCCCCAACAACCGGCTCCGATCAATGTCCACCGATTCAAGGGTACGCAGCATGTCCTGGCGCAAGTGGATTCCATCTGGCTTGAGTCCGCGCGCCATGGCTGGCTCCGCGTTTATCAATACCCGGGCGCCATGTTGCCGGCAAATCCGCACCACTTCGGTCCCCAACCGTATGAACCGATCGGCATCCAGTTCCGGTGCCCGGAATTGAACCAGGTCCACGCCGGCCTCCAGCGAGCGGCCGAGCGCGCGCAGAAATAAGGCTTCGTCATCTCCCGGAGGCGGCGTCACCAGCATCAAGGGCGGAAGACGGAGAGCCTCCAGGATGGGTTGGTCCGCCGGCAGGAGCTTCACCTGCCTGAGCGTCTCCGGGTCGTGCCAGGCCAGGGTTTGGCCCTCATGGGAAGCCGGTGTGCCACGGTACTGGGTGACGCGCCATACGTGCAGGTGCACAAGGCGCTCCGGATAACGGTGGGAAAAACTGAACAGCCGGTAGGCGGCTTGCGCGGCGATGCCCAATTCCTCGTGAAGCTCGCGTTGCAGCGCGGCGCCTTGTGGCTCCCCGGTTTCCAGCTTGCCGCCGGGGAATTCCCAGTACCCGGCCCAGGGTTTGCCCGCCGGCCGGTCAGCGATGAGCACACGGCCCCGCCGATCGCGCAAGATCGCCGCGACGACGTCTATTTCGGGGACGGTCAGAGTACCCCCTGACGGCTGGAAGACTGCGGTGCAAGGATGTACCGCACGTGAGCCAAGTACTCACGTGCTTGGCTCAGCGGAGGTGAGTCCAGACGTATACCGGGCTCGCCGAGAGCAAAAGTCCGGGAATGGACCTTTGCGAAATCATTCATGCCAGGCGGCCGTGGCACTGTTTGTACTTGAGACCGGAGCCGCAGGGACAGGGCTCGTTGCGGCCCACCTTGGCGGTCTCGCGCACAAAGGGCGCACCGCCTGCAGCGGCCGGTGCGGGCCGGCGCGAATCCAAAGGAGCAGGGGCCGGGTCGCTCGCCTGGGGCGGCTCGACCGTCACCTTCGGCGCCTCGGCGTGCTGGAACTGCATGGCGCGGGCGCGGCGGCGCTGTTCTTCCATGGCCGCCACGTCCTGTTCGGTGCGCACCTGCACCTTTGCAAGGATGCCCACCACCTCGAACTTGAGACGATCCAGCATGCGCGAGAACATGTCGAAGGCGTCACGTTTGTACTCGCGGCGCGGATCCACCTGGGCGTAGCCGCGCAGGTGGATACCCTGGCGCAGGTAATCCATGTTGGCGAGGTGCTCGCGCCATAAGGTGTCCAGCACTTGCAGCATCACCGATTTCTCGAACTGGCGCATGACCTCGGCACCGGTCTGCTGCTCCTTGGCTTTGTAGTTGTCCAGGAACGCGCCGACGATTCTCGATCGCAACGGTTCCTCATGGAGGTTGCCGTCCTTGTCGAGCCATTCCTTGATGGGGAGCTTCAGCAGGAATTCCTTCTCCAGGGCCTCCGTCAGGCCCGGGATGTTCCACTGTTCCTCCACGCTCTGGGGCGGGATGTATTCGTCAATGGTGGCATTCAGCACATCCGCCATCACTACCTTCACGGTCTCATGGATGTCGGAGGCATGGAGGAGCTCGTTGCGCTGCTCGTAGATGACCTTGCGTTGGTCGTTGGCGACGTCGTCGTATTCCAGGAGCGACTTGCGGATATCGAAGTTGTGGGCTTCGACCTTGCGCTGGGCGTTTTCGACGCCCTTGGTTACCCAGGGGTGCTCGATCGCCTCGTTCTCCTGCATGCCGATGCGCTGCATCCAGCCTTTGACCTTGTCGCCGGCAAAGATGCGCATCAGGTTGTCGTCCAGCGACAGGTAGAAGCGACTGGAACCCGGGTCGCCTTGGCGACCGGAGCGGCCGCGCAGCTGGTTGTCGATGCGCCGCGACTCGTGGCGCTCGCTACCGACGATATGCAGGCCGCCGGCGGCCACCACCGCGTCGTGCCGTACCTGCCATTCGGTACGCACCCGCGCGCGCTCCGCCGCATCCGCCTCCGCAGGCAGCGCCGCCAGCTCCGCTTCCAGACTGCCGCCGAGCACGATGTCGGTGCCGCGGCCGGCCATGTTGGTGGCGATGGTGACGGTGCCTGGGCGCCCCGCCTGGGCGATGACCTGCGCTTCCTGGGCGTGTTGCTTGGCGTTCAGCACCTGGTGGGCGATGCCCTCCTTCTTGAGCAGCCCCGAGAGGTGCTCCGAGGCCTCGATGGATGCAGTGCCGACCAGCACGGGCTGTTGACGCTTGATACAACCCTCGATGTCTTCGATCACCGCCTCGTATTTCGCCTTCTGGGAGAGATATACGAGGTCGGCGTTGTCCTCGCGGACCATGGGCTTGTTGGTGGGGATCACCACCACCTCGAGCCGGTAGATCTCGTGGAACTCGCGCGCCTCGGTGTCGGCCGTGCCGGTCATGCCGGATAGCTTCTTGTAGATGCGGAAATAATTCTGGAAGGTGATGGAGGCGAGCGTCTGGTTCTCGGCCTGGACCTTCACGCCTTCCTTGGCCTCGACCGCCTGGTGCAGGCCGTCGGACCAGCGGCGCCCTGGCATGGTGCGTCCGGTGAACTCGTCGACGATCACCACTTCGCCGTCTTTGATGATGTAGTCCACCTCGCGCTTGTAGAGCGCGTGGGCGCGCAGCGCCGCGTTCACATGGTGCATGAGGCCGACGTTGCCGGCATCGTAGAGCGAGGCGCCCTCGGGCAATAAACCCTCCTTCGCCAGCAGTTCCTCGATACGCTGATGGCCTTCCTCGGTGAGATAAACCTGTTTGGCCTTCTCGTCCACGCTGTAGTCGCCCGGGCCCTCCTCCTCCTTCTGACGACTAAGGCGCGGGATCAGTCCGTTGATCTTCTTGTAAAGCTCGGTGTTGTCGTCCACCGCACCCGAGATGATGAGCGGCGTGCGCGCCTCGTCGATGAGGATGGAGTCCACCTCGTCCACGATGGCGTAGTAGAGCCCGCGCTGTACCTTGCCTTCGAGGCGGAAGGCCATGTTGTCGCGCAGATAGTCGAAGCCGAACTCGTTGTTGGTGCCGTAGGTGATGTCAGCGCCGTAGGCCGCGCGCTTGGCCTCCGGGTCCTGCCCGGAAAGCACCACGCCAACGCTCATGCCGAGCGCCTCGTACACCGGTCGCATCCAGTTGGCGTCGCGCTGGGCCAGGTAGTCGTTGACGGTGATGATGTGCACGCCCTGGCCCGGAATGGCGTTCAGGTACGCGGCGAGGGTCGCCACCAGGGTCTTGCCTTCGCCGGTGCGCATTTCGGCGATCTTGCCGCGGTGCAGGGTCATGCCGCCGATCAGCTGCACGTCGAAATGGCGCATGCCGAGGCGGCGGCGGGCGGCTTCGCGCACCGCCGCGAAAGCCTCCGGGAGCAGGTGATCGAGTGATTCGCCCTTGGCATGGCGCTCGCGGAATTCGACCGTCTTTGCCTTCAGCGCATCGTCGCTCAGGGCCTGCATGGCCGGCTCGAGCGCGTTCACCTTCAGCGCCTCGCGGCGCATGCCACGCACCAATCGGTCGTTGCGGCTGCCGATGATCTTCTTGAAGAGGGTCGCTATCATTTTCTCTGTCGGCCTTTCATCGAATGCGTGTCGCCGGCGGCGGGAAGGGTTCCACGATGCCCTCCGCGGTGCCGGACACGTATGCTACTCGGGGATTCGCCCGGCCGGTGACCGGCCGCAGCGGGGAATCGGCGTTAGTCCAGGCTCTGGGGCAATACGGCCACGTGTGCACCGTTGGCCTTGACAAACTTCGCCGGATCCACGGCAAGGCCATTGTAAAGGACTTCGAAGTGCACATGCGGCCCGGTCGAACGGCCGGTGGAGCCCATGAGCGCGATCTCCTGCCCCTTTTTGACGATCTCACCCACGTGGACCAGGATCGTCTGGTTGTGTCCGTAGCGCGTGGCATAGCCATTGCCGTGATCGATCTCCACCATGTTGCCGTACCCGGAGCGGTCGCCTGCCCAGGTCACCACGCCTGCCGCCACCGCCTCCACCGCCTCGCCCTCGCTGCCCGCGAAATCCATACCGCTGTGCATGGAGAGGTCGCCGGAGAAGGGATCGATGCGCATGCCGAAAGTCGATGAGATGTAACCGCCCGTCACCGGGGGGCCCGCCGGCTGGGCCGCCAGTTGTACATTGCGGTTGAGGAACAGGTTTTCAAGCACCCCGAGCTTCTGTTCCCGGTCCTGCACCTCGGCGGAAAGCTGGTCCAGGGAGGTCAGGAAGTCCGGCATGGCGGTATGCTGGACCGGTCCCGAGTTCTCGGGGCCGCCTTCCGGCGGCTGGGTGCTGAAATTGAACTCGCCCCGTTTCAGTCCCGCGAGGGTCGTAAGTTGGGCACCCATGGCGTCGAGACGCATGATATGCGCCTGCAGTTCAGCCACCTTGCCTGAAAGTGCATCCACGTCCGCCTGTGCCTGGCGCTTGGTGCGGGTGATTTCGTCGGCCTGGGCCTTGAGTTCGACGCGCACCGGGTCCGCGGCGAGACGCACGGAAGCCACGTGCGCGGCGGTGAAATATCCCGCGGTGAACATGCCGGCCAGCAGCATCAGCAATACGGAGGCGAGGCTGCCCCACACCAGCGGGTGAGCCAGGTTCACATGACGCGAATGCCCGAAGCGGGTGAAAACGATCAATTTCATCCAAAAGACCCCGTACTGTGCGCCCGTCCATCGGGCCTAGGCTTACTATTAGGCATGACCGGCAAAAAACCTTCTTCTCTGTCGGAGCTCCTGTCCGCCCGGGGGCCGGAACTCGCCGACCTGGCGGCGGAGGCACAACGCCTCGAGGCCCTGCGCCGGCGTCTCATCCGCGTGCTACCCGCGGATTCCGCGCCGCATTGCCTCGGCGCCGACCTCAAGGACGGCGCGCTCACCTTGTTCATGGACAGTGGGGCCTGGACCACCGCCCTGCGCTACCGCCAGGCCGAACTCCTGGCTGCGGCGCGTCAAACCCTGGACCAACCCTGTCACTCGCTGCGCTTCAAGGTCCTGCCCGATCCCCTGCCCGGCTTGCCGCCGAAACCGGCCCCGAAGAGCCTGTCTGCCGACACCCGCAAGCTGCTCGCCAACACCGCGGAGGGCATCGTGGATCCGCTCCTCGCCGCGGCCCTGAGACGCTTGGCCGGCGGCGAAAAACCCTGAGCGTCGTTCCTTACCTCAAAAAACCAAATCAAAAAGCGTGCGCGGGCGCGAGATAGGAGATGGGCGCCTCCGCCGCGTCGTCGTAGGTGACCTCTTCCCAGGTGGCGGGCTGCGCAATCATCGCGCGCAGCAGCGCGTTGTTGAGTCCGTGGCCGGACTTGTAAGCGCTGAAGGCGCCGATGAGGCTATGGCCCAGGAGGTACAGGTCGCCGATGGAGTCCAGGATCTTGTGCTTGACGAACTCGTCCTCGTAACGCAATCCGTCCTCGTTGAGGATGCGGTAGTCGTCCAGCGCGATGGCGTTGTCCAGGGAGGCACCGAGCGTCAGGTGCTTCTGACGGAGCATCTCAATGTCGCGCATGAAACCGAAGGTCCGCGCCCGGCTCACTTCCTTCACGAACGAGGTCGTGGAGAAGTCCACGGTCGCGGTCTGGGTGTGTCTCTTGAAGATCGGATGGTCGAAGTCGATCTGGAAATTCACCTTGAAGCCGTCGAAGGGCTCGAAGCGCGCCCACTTGTCGCCGTCGTGGACTTCCACCGGGCTCTTGATGCGGATGAAACGCTTGTGCGCGTTCTGTTCCTCGATGCCCGCGGACTGCAGCAGGAACACGAAGGGACCCGCGCTGCCGTCCATGATGGGCACTTCGGGGGCCGACAGGTCCACATAGGCATTGTCGATACCAAGGCCCGCCAGCGCCGACAACAGGTGTTCGATGGTAGCGACGCGCACGTCACCGTTGAATATGGTGGTGCCCAACATGGTCTCGCCGACGTTCAGTGCCTGTGCGCGCACTTCAACGGGCGGATCCAGGTCCACGCGACGGAAGGTAATGCCGGTATTGATGGCGGCGGGCCGGAGGGTCATATAGACCTTCTCGCCCGTGTGCAGGCCCACGCCCGTAGCCCGGATGCTGTTCTTGAGCGTGCGCTGTTTGAGCATGCGATGGAGCCCGTCAACCCTGCGTAAGTAGGGCCGGGGGCCTCGCGCGCGGAAGCCGGACAGGCCTCCGCCGCACCCACGGCGACCGGATATTTTAGCCCACCCCCCCGCGGCCGAACAAGGTTCGACCGCGGGGGCCGGCCGCGTGGGTCGCCCCCGCCTCAGTCCGCCTGACGCCTGAGGAACGCAGGGATATCCAGGTAGTCCTGGTTGGTGGTGTCCGGTCCTTCGCCTTCGCGCAGCCGCCGCTCGAAGGTGGGCCGTTCGAGGCGCCGCCAGTCGGGATTGCCGTCGGTGCCCGTGGCCTTTACCACCTGGATCATGGGTTGCGGTTGGGCTTCCTCCGGTTTCGGGGCCGGCGCCGGCTTGGTCGCCGCGGCGGCGGCCGGCTTCTGCACCGGCGGACGCTGTTGCGCCTGCACCGCGCGCCCGAGGCCCGTGGCCACCACCGTCACCTTGACCTCGCCGGTCATGGACGGGTCCAGCACCGTGCCCACCACTACGGTGGCGTTCTCGTCGGCGAAGGCCTCGATGGACGCGCCCACCTCCTCCAACTCGCCGATGGTGAGGTCCATACCGGCGGTGATGTTCACCAGCACACCCTTGGCACCGGAGAAGTTCACGTCCTCCAGCAACGGGCTCGCCAGCGCCGCCTCGGCCGCGCGCCGCGCGCGGTTGTCACCCGCAGCCGCGCCTGTGCCCATCATCGCCATGCCCATCTCCGCCATCACCGTGCGCACGTCGGCGAAATCCACGTTGATGAGACCGGGACGGGTGATGATGTCGGCGATGCCCTGCACCGCCCCCAGCAGCACCTCGTTGGCGGACTGGAAAGCGTTGATCAGGGTGATCTCCCGGCCCAGCACCGAGGCCAGCTTGTCGTTGGGGATCACGATCAGCGAGTCCACGTACTCGGCGAGTTCGGCGATACCCTTCTCGGCGATAGTCATGCGCTTGTTGCGCTCGAAGCCGAAGGGCTTCGTCACCACGGCCACCACCAGGATGTCCATCTCCTTCGCCACCTGTGCCACCACCGGTGAGGCGCCGGTACCGGTGCCGCCGCCCATACCGGCGGTGATGAACACCATATCGGCGCCTTTCAGCACTTCCTCGATGCGGTCGCGGTCCTCCAGCGCCGCTTGGCGCCCCACGTCCGGGTTGGCGCCGGCGCCCAGACCCTTGGTGAAGCTGCCGCCTATCTGCAGCGTGGTCCGGGCATTCGCCTTGCGCAGCACTTGGGCGTCGGTGTTGATGGCGACGAACTCGACGCCCTCGATCCCGCGCGACACCATGTACTGGATGGCGTTACCGCCGCCACCGCCCACGCCGACGACCTTGATCAACGCGTTCTGACCCATGTCATCCATCAGTTCGAACATAACCGGCCTCCTCTATCTATAAATGAATCGGCAAACCGCGCCACCCTCCCGGAGCGGCGCCGAAACCATCAAAACGAACCCTGGAACCATTGCTTCATCCGCTCCCACATATCCGTTACACCGCTCTGCGGGCGCTGCGTCCCGCCACCCACCGGCAGGCTCTGGGCGCCGAACAACAGCAGGCCCACGCCGGTGGCGTGGATGGGGTTGCGCACCACATCTACGAGCCCGCTCACGCCCTGGGGGGCGCCGAGGCGCACCGGGGCGTGGAACACTTCCTCGGCGAGGTCTACCGCACCCTCCATCTTGGAGCTGCCGCCGGTGAGCACGATGCCCGCGGGTATCTGCTCCTCGAATCCGCTGCGGCGCAGTTCCGCCTGGATGAGACTGAACAGCTCCTCGTAGCGCGGCTCCACCACCTCGGCGAGCGTCTGGCGAGCCAGGCGCCGCGGCGGGCGCTCGCCCACGCTCGGCACTTCGATGGTCTCATCGGCGCTCGCGAGCTGCGGCAGCGCGCAGGCATACTTGATCTTGATGTCCTCGGCATGGTGGGTTGGCGTGCGCAGCGCCACCGCGATGTCGTTGGTGACCTGATCGCCCGCAATGGGAATCACCGCCGTGTGGCGGATGGCGCCGTCGGTGAACACCGCGATGTCGGTTGTGCCGCCGCCGATGTCCACCAGACATACGCCCAAGTCCTTCTCGTCCTCGTTCAGCACCGCGTAGCTGGAAGCGAGCTGTTCCAGGATCACGTCATCCACCTTGAGGCCGCAGCGCTCCACGCAGCGCACGATGTTCTGGGCCGCGCTGGCGGCGCCGGTGACGATATGCACCCGTGCCTCGAGCCGCACGCCGGACATGCCGATGGGCTCGCGGATGCCGTCCTGGCCATCGATGATGAAGTCCTGGGGGAGCACGTGCAGGATCTTCTGGTCGGCGGGGATGGAGACGGCGCGCGCCGCGTCGATCACCCGCTCCACGTCGCCGGCCGTGCACTCCTTGTCGCGGATGGCGACCACGCCGTGGGAGTTGAGACTCCTCACGTGGCTGCCGGCGATGCCGGTGTACACCGAGTGAATCTGGCAGCCGGCCATGAGCTCGGCCTCCGCCACCGCCCGTTGTATGGACTGCACCGTGGACTCGATGTTCACCACCACGCCCTTCTTCAGGCCGCGGGAGGGATGCGAGCCGATGCCGACGATCTCCACGCCGCCTTCGGGGAGAATCTCGCCGACGATGGCCACCACCTTCGAGGTGCCCACGTCCAGACCCACGATGAGCCGCTTGTCCGCTTTTTTCGCCATTAACATTAGGCCCCCTGTCGCGTGCGTTCGCCGGGCGTCTTCCAGCCCACGGCGAAACCGTTGGTATAGCGCATGTCCACGTAAGCCACGGTGGCGAGCTTCGCGCTCAAGGCCGGCAGCGCGATGGCGCTGAAGCGCGCGAGCCGCGCCTCCGCGTCCTCACGCCCCAACCGCACCTCGATGCCATCGTTCAACAGCACCGTCGCCGCGCCGCGGGCGTCCACGGTGAGCGCGACAATGGAAAGGCCCCGCGGCGCCACCAGGCTCGCGAGGGTGTTGTACTGGGCGAGGAGGTCTTGCTCGCCACCCTCAAGGCCGGAAAGCGCCGGCAATGCGACGTAAGCCTTCTGTGGATCCTGCGCGAACACCCGGCCGCGGGCGTCCATGAGGCCGTCGCCGTTCCAGCGCGCCACCGGAACCTCCTCCAGGATGTCCACATGCAGGGTATGAGGCCACTCGCGGCGCACATCCGCCTCCGCCACCCAGGGTATCTGCTGCACCGCGCCGCTCACCGCGTCCACGCGGGTGGTGAAAAAGCCCGTACCGATGGCGGGCAACACTGCCGTGCGCACGGTGTTCGGATCCACGTGCTGCAGACGGCCGGTGACGGTCAGGGCCGTGAGCGCAGGTCCCGCGAACAGCGGGCGCGCGAACCAGAACAGCAGGCCGAGGCCGGCCGCCAGCACCAGCAGTGCGCCGGTTCCCAGCACCACGATGCGCTTGCGCCAGAATTTCACGCGCTTTTCGGGCTTCTCGCTCATGCACCCTCCGCCTTGCCGGTGAGACGCGTCGGCAATTCCGCCGCCACCGCGCCGATGTCACCCGCCCCCAGGGTCAGGAGCAGGTCTCCGTCCTTCAGCACGCCCGGGAGCGCTTCCGGCAGCTCCTGGGCCCTTTGCACGAACACCGGATCCACGCGGCCGCGGCTGCGGATGGCGCGCGCCAGGGCGCGGCCATCGGCGCCGGCGATGGGCGCCTCGCCGGCGGCGTAGACCTCCGTCAACAGGAGCGCGTCGGCCTGGGACAGCACTTCCGCGAAGTCGTCGAACAGGTCGCGGGTACGGGTATAACGGTGCGGCTGGAACGCCACCACCAGGCGCTTGTCGGGCCAGCCCTCGCGCGCGGCCTGGATGGTGGCCGCGAGTTCCCGCGGATGGTGGCCGTAATCGTCCACCAACAGCACCTTGCCGTAGGGGGTCTCGATCTCCCCCTGCATCTGGAAACGCCGTCCGACGCCCTGGAAACCCGCGAGCGCCTTGAGGATGGCCTCGTCCGCGACCCCAAGATCGTGCGCCACGGCGATGGCGGCGAGCGCGTTCAGCACGTTGTGCCGCCCGGCCAGATTGAGGCTCACTTCCAGGGGTTGGGGGCGCTTCGGCAACCAGGCCTTGAAATGGGTGACGCGCCCCTCGCGACGCACATCGCTGGCGCGGAAGTCCGCGTCCTCGGCGGTGCCGTACGTGACGATAGGCCGGCCCACGTCCGGCAGCAGGCGCCGCACTTCCGCGTCGTCGCTGCACAGCACCGCCAGGCCGTAGAACGGCAGGTGCTGCAGGAATTCGATGAAGGTGGCGGACAGACGCGCAAAATCGCCGCCGTACGTGCCGAGGTGATCTGCATCGATGTTGGTGACCACGGCGATCAGGGGCTGCAGATGCAGGAACGAGGCGTCGCTCTCGTCCGCCTCCGCCACGAGATAGCTGCCGGTCCCGAGACGCGCATGGGTACCGGAGCTGTTGAGCCGTCCGCCGATGACGAAGGTGGGGTCGAGCCCCGCTTCGGAGAGCACGCTTGCCACCAGACTGGTGGTGGTGGTCTTGCCGTGGGTGCCCGCCACCGCGATGCCGAAGCGGAAGCGCATGAGCTCCGCCAGCATCTCGGCACGGCGCACCACCGGAATGCGGCGCGCGCGGGCCTCCTGCACTTCCGGGTTGTCCGGCGAGACCGCGCTGGAGATCACAACCACGTCCGCTCCCGCCACGTTGGCGGGGGTATGGCCGATGATCACTTTCGCGCCGAGTGTCTGCAGGCGCTGGGTCACGGCGTTGGCCTTTAAATCCGAGCCGTGCACCTGGTAGCCCAGGTTGATGAGCACTTCCGCGATGCCGCCCATGCCGGCGCCGCCGATACCCACGAAGTGGATGTGACGGATGCGGCGCATCAGATTGCTCATGCGAGCCCTCCCGCCGCAAGGCACTCCTGGGCGACCCGCTCCGCCGCGTCGGTGAACGCCAGGGCGCGCGCGTGCCGCGCCATCTCGGCAAGACCGCTCCGGTCCGCCAGCAGTCCATCCAACAGCGCCGCCAGCGCCTCGGGAGTGGCGGCGGGCTGGGGCAGGAGGCGCGCGGCGCCGTTGCCCACCAGAAAGGCCGCATTCTTGGTCTGGTGGTCGTCCACCGCTGCCGCGAACGGCACCAGCACCGCACCCAAGCCCGCGGCGGAGAGTTCCGCCAGCGTGAGTGCGCCGGAACGGCACACGGCGAGGTCCGCCCAGGCGTACGCCGCCGCCATGTCGTCGATGAAGGGCGCCACCCGCGCGTCCACACCAAGTTCTTTGTAGCGGGCTGCGACGGCCTCCGCGTCCCGCGCGCCGGTCTGGTGCAGCACTTCGGGGCGGCACTTGGCGCCCAGGAGCGATATCGCTCGGGGCAGGTTCTCGTTCAGTACCCGCGCGCCCTGGCTCCCGCCGATGACCAACAGGCGCATCGGCCCCGCGCGCCCCGCGAAACGCCTCTCCGGCGGCGGCAAGGCCGCGATGGCGGAGCGTACCGGGTTGCCCACGTGGCGCGCGTGCCGGCCCGCGGGAAAACTGCCGGGAAAGCCTTCCAACACGTGGCGGCTCAGGCGGCTCAGAATGCGGTTGGTGACGCCCGGCACCGCGTTCTGCTCATGCAGGACCAGCGGGCAGCCCGCGAGCCGCGCGGCGAGGCCGCCGGGACCGCTGGCGAAGCCGCCCATGCCCAAGGCCGCTGCCGGTTTGAGGCGCCTGAAGATGCCGAGCGCCTGGATGAGCGCGCGGCTGAGGGTGAAGGGGCTCTTGAGCAGCGTCACGACGCCCTTGCCGCGGACGCCACCCACGTCGATCCACTCCATGGGGATGCCAGCGGCGGGAACCACGCGCGCTTCCAACCCTTGGCGCGTGCCGATCCAGGTGACCGCGTGGCCCTTGTTGCGCAACACGTCGGCGACCGCGAGCGCCGGAAAGACGTGCCCCCCGGTCCCGCCCGCCATGATTACGAATCCGGGAGAGCGCGTCATACGCTCACCTCTTCTTCCGCTTTCCAGCGGCCGCTTTCGCGTGTTTCCCTGTCCACGCGCATCAAGAGGCCGATGGCCGCGCAGCTCACGATGAGACTGCTGCCGCCGTAGCTCATGAGCGGGAGCGTCAAACCCTTGGTGGGCAGCACGCCCATGTTCACGCCCATGTTGATGAAGGCCTGCAGGCCGATCCAGATGCCGATGCCGTAGGCGAGGTAGGCGCCGAAAAACTGTTCGCGCTTGGCGGCACGGCGCGCCAGCAGGATAGCCCGCCAAGTGAGCAGGAGATACAAACCGATGATGAACAGCGAGCCCACGAGACCCAGTTCCTCTGCCATCACGGCGAACAGGAAATCGGTGTGGGCTTCCGGCAGGTAGAAGAGTTTCTGCACGCTCTCGCCCAGTCCCACCCCGAACCACTGGCCCTGGCCGATGGCGATGAGCGATTGGGTGAGCTGGAAACCGCTGCTGAAAGGATCCTGCCACGGGTTGAGGAACCCGGTGAGCCGCGCCAGCCGGTAGGGTGAAGCCAGCACCAGGGCACCGAACGCCAGTCCGCCGAGACCCACGCACAACGCGAAGTCCCGCAGGCGCGCGCCGCCCAGGAACAACATGGCCATGGCGGTCGCCGAGAGCACCAGGGTCGCGCCGAAATCGGGCTCCAGCAGGAGCAGGATGCCGGCAAAACCGATGAGCAGCATGGGCTTGAGGAAGCCCTTGATGCCGGAGGCGAGTTCGTCGCCGCGGCGCACGATGTAGCCCGCGAGATACACGAAAATGAGCAGCCGGGCCACTTCCGACACCTGCAGGTGGAAGGAGCCCAGCACCACCCAGCGGATGCTGCCGTTGATACGCCGGCCAATACCGGGCACCAGCACCACCACCAGCAGCATGAACGCCAACATCAGGAGGAGATACCCGGAGCGCTGCCACCAGGAAAGCGGCAGGAGATACATGAGCACGCCGGCGCCGCCGCCCACGGCCAAGAACGCCAGTTGCCGGATGAGGTAATAGAACGGACTGCCGGTGGTCTTATCTGCAAGCGTGATGGAGGCCGAGGCCACCATGACGAGGCCCAGCACCAGGATCAGCCCGGCGAGGCTCAGGAGCGGCACGTCCATGCCGCGCGCGTCCTGGTCGCCGGCGATGCGCTTGTTGTCAGCCACCGGCGAGCCTCCCCACCGCTGCCGCGAACACGCGGCCGCGATGCTCGAAACTCTCGAACATGTCCAGGCTGGAGCAGGCGGGCGAGAGCAGCACCATGTCGCCCGGCAGCGCCAATTGCGCCGCCGCGATCACCGCCGCGTCCATGTCCGTCACGCGCCGGGTCTTCGCTTTGCCCTTGAGGGCCTGTTCAATCAGCCCCGCATCCTTGCCGAGGAGCACCACCGCCCGCGCGCGGCCCTTCAGGGCAGCCGCCAGCGGCGTGAAGTCCTGGCCCTTGCCGTCGCCGCCGGCGATGAGCACCACGGGCTGCGAGACACCCTGTACGGCGGCCAGCGTCGCGCCCACGTTGGTGCCCTTGGAATCGTCGTAGTACGCCACCTCCTTCACGGTGGCCACGTATTCCATGCGGTGCGGCAGGCCGCGAAATTCCTTGAGCGCCGCACGCATCGCGTCGAGCGGCAGACCCGCCGCTTCACCCAACGCCAATGCGGCCAGCGCATTCGCCAGGTTGTGGCGGCCGCGGAGCGCGAGTTCCGAAGCCGGCATCAGCCGTTCCGCGCCCTTGGCGAGCCACTCCTCCACGCCGTATTTCACCAAGCCGTACTGGCCGAGTGCCGGCGTGTCCAGGCCGAAGCTCACACGCTGCTTCGCATGGGTGGTCATGTCGCGCACCCAGGGATCATCACGATTCAGCACCGCTGTGCGGCAATGCCGGAAGATGCGCGCCTTGGCCGCGGCGTAGGCCTTCATGTCCGGATAGCGGTCCATGTGGTCCGGTGAGAGGTTCAGCACGGTGGCCGCAACGCAGGCGAGCGAGTCGGTGATCTCCAGCTGGAAGCTCGACAGCTCCAGCACATAGAGTTCCGGCTCGTCCTGCTTGATGAGGTCCAATGCGGGCGTGCCCAGGTTACCCCCCACCCGCGCCTGCTTTCCGGCACGCTCCGCCATGAGGCCCAGCAGCGTCGTCACGGTGCTCTTGCCGTTGGCGCCGGTGATGCCGACCACCGGAGCACGCGCGTAGTGGGCGAAGAGTTCGATGTCGCCCATCACCGGCAGACCGAGCGCCCGCGCCTTGGTGATGAACGGCGTAGTCACCGCCACGCCGGGTGAGACCACTACGCGGTCCGCATGCTTCAGGGCATCCTCGGAGAAGCCTCCCAGGAATACCGCCGTGTCGGGCAGGAGCGCGCGCAGGTCCGCGAGGCCCGGCGGGCGCTCGCGGCTGTCGGTTACGGCGATCTCCTCTCCGTGGGCCGTGAGGAAACGCGCGCAGGAGAGCCCGGTCTTGCCGAGTCCCACGATCAGCGTCTTGGTCCTGCGTTGTTTCACGGCCAGGCCCATCTCATCTCACCTTCAGGGTCGAGAGACCCACCAGCACCAGGATCACAGTCACGATCCAGAAGCGCACGATCACGCGCGGCTCCGGCCAACCCTTGAGCTCGAAATGGTGATGCAGCGGCGCCATGCGGAAGATGCGCTTGCCGGTGAGCTTGAAGGACGCCACCTGCAGGATCACCGACACCGTCTCCATCACGAAGACGCCCCCCATGATGAACAGCACGATCTCCTGGCGCACGATCACCGCCAGCGTGCCGAGCGCCGCACCCAGCGCCAACGCTCCCACGTCCCCCATGAACACCTGTGCCGGGTAGGCGTTGAACCACAGGAACCCGAGCCCCGCCCCGACCAGCGCGCCGCAATACACCACCACCTCGCCGGCGCCGGGGAGGTAGGGGATGGCGAGGTAGTGGGCGAAGTTGAAGTTGCCGGAGGCGTAGCCGAACACCCCGAGTGCACCGCCGACCAGCACCGCGGGCATGATGGCGAGGCCGTCCAGGCCGTCCGTCAGGTTCACGGCGTTACTGGAACCGACTATCACGAAGTAGGTGATGATGACGTAGAGGATGCCGAGCGGTACCGCCACCTGCTTGAAGAACGGCAGGATGTAGTCGATCTCGGTGGGCTCGCGGTGGGTGTAGTAGAGCGCCAGCGCTGCTCCCAGGCCGAACGCCGACTGCCAAAGGTACTTGGTCCGGGCCGAGAGCCCCTTGGAGTTCTTGAGCACGAGTTTCAGGTAATCGTCGACGAAACCGACGGCGCCAAAGCTGAAGGTCACGGCCAGCAGCACCCAGACGTAGCGGTTGTAGAGGTCGCCCCACAGCAGCGTGGCGATCACGATGGCGGCGAGGATCAAGGTGCCGCCCATCGTGGGCGTGCCGGCCTTGGTGAGGTGTGATTGGGGCCCGTCCTTGCGCACGCTCTGCCCCACCTTCACCACCGTGAGCCAGCGGATCATGCCCGGACCCATCACGAAGCTGAGCAATAGCGCGGTGAGCGCGCCGAGGATGGCGCGCATGGTCAGGTAAGTCGCCGCGTGGAAGACGTGGAAGGCCGGGTTGGCGCGGCTCAGGTAGTCGGCGAGCAGCAGCAGCATCAGTGGTCTCCGTTGGCCGCGAGGCCAGGCGATGTTTGCGGGCGCAGCGCCTCTACCACGCGCTCCATGCGCATGCTGCGGGAACCCTTGATCAGCAAGACCACATCCTGGCCCGCCTCCACGCGCAAGGCACGAATCAGGGCATTCAAATCCTCGAACCAGCGCGCGCCGGCACCGAAGGTCTCGACTGCATGACGGCTCATGGGACCGAAGGCATAGAGCCGCTCGATGCCGAGCGCCCGGAGCTTGGCGCCGCTTTCCGCATGCAGGCGTTCCGCCGAGGGCCCGAGTTCCCCCATGTCCCCAAGCGCCACCCAGGCACGCCCCCCGAGCCCCGCGGCGAATTCCGCCGCCGCCATGAGCGAAAGCGGGTTGGCGTTATAGGTGTCGTCGATGAGGCGGCAGCCGTTCCAGCCCGCGCCCACGATGAGCCGGCCCGCGGTGGGCGGCACCCGGGCGAGCCCGAGGCGGACGTCCTCGAGATTCGCGCCGGCGGCCGTGGCCGCGGCTGCGGCCGCCAGGGCATTGGCGACGTTGTGGCGGCCAGGCAGCGACACCTCCACGTCCATTTCCCCTGCCGGGGATTTGAGATGGAATTTCCAGTGGCCATCGGTGGACTCGAGCACGGCCGGAAGCGGATGGAAATCCGCCTGCTCGCCAAAACCGAAAGTGACGATGTGCCGCTTGCCCGCCATCTCACGCCAGAGCGGCGCATGGACGTCGTCGGCGTTGATGACCGCGACACCGTCCGCGGCGAGATGGGTATAAAGTGCGCCTTTTTCCTTCGCCACGCCCGCGACATCATTGAGGAACTCGAGATGCGCGGGACCGGCGTTGGTGATCACGCCCACCGTGGGCCGGGCGAGTTCCGCGAGATAACCAATCTCCCCCGGATGGTTGGTGCCCATTTCGATCACCGCGCAGCGGCAGGCGGCATCCAGTTCCAGTAGCGTCAGGGGCACGCCGATTTCGTTGTTCATGTTGCCGTGGGTCGCGAGGGTCGTGCCCCGCTGCCGCAGGATGCTGGCGATCATCTCCTTGAGGGTGGTCTTGCCACTGGAGCCCGTGACGCCCACCAAGGGCAGGGAAAACTGGCGCCGCCAGGCCGCCGCGTAGGCGCCAAGGCCCCTGCGCGAATCCCTGACGCAGACCTGCGGCAGGGTGCATTTGATCTGGCGTTCCACCAGAGCCCCCGCGGCGCCCTGCTGCTCCGCTTGCGCCACGAACTCATGGCCGTCGAAGCGCTCGCCCCTGATGGCCACGAACAGGTCCCCAGCTTTGAGCACGCGCGTGTCCTGTGTCACGCGCCCGAATTCCCGATCCTCGCCCGTGAGCGTGCCGCCCGTGGCTGAAGCCAGCTCTGAAAGACGGCGTCCGTTCATGCCGCCCCCCCTTTCAAGAGCCGCGCCGCGGTTTCCCGGTCGCTATAGCGCAGCTTGCGGTCGCCGACGACCTGCTCGGTCTCGTGGCCCTTGCCCGCCACCAGCACCACGTCCCCCGGCGTCGCGGACATGACCGCCAGTTCCACTGCCTTCGCACGGTCGCGTTCCACGCGCGCCTTGGCCGGAGCCTGCATGCCCGCCAACACTTCCTTGACGATGACGTCACCGTCCTCATGACGCGGGTTGTCGTCGGTGACGATCACCTCGTCCGCCAGACGCTCGGCGAGGGCGCCCATCTGGGGCCGTTTGCCCCGGTCCCGGTCGCCGCCGCAGCCGAATACGCACCACAGTCGGCCGCGGCAGTGGGCGCGGGCGGCGGCGAGCGCCTTCTCGATGGCGTCGGGCGAGTGGGCGTAATCCACCACCACCAGGGGCTGACGCGCGCCGCCACCGAAAATTTCCATGCGCCCGGGCACGGTACGGGCCCGCGCCAGAGCGTGAATCGTGTCCCCGAAGGACCAACCGAGGGACAGCAGCACGCCCTGCACCGCCAGGAGGTTGCCGGCATTGAAGCGCGCCAGGAGCCGTGAATCCACGTGGCCGCACCCGCGAGCGCTCTCCACGTCGAAAGTGAGTCCGCCGCTGTTGAGCGCGAGGTTCAAGGCCTTGAGGGTGTCGCCCCGGGGGTTCCTGCGGCCTTCGAGGGTGTAGCCGGTGCATTCGACGCCCGCGGGCAGCGAGGCCGCGAGCTTCAG
The DNA here is from genome assembly GCA_050261675.1 of Bacillota bacterium. Lineage (GTDB taxonomy): Bacteria > Pseudomonadota > Gammaproteobacteria > Natronospirales > REEB76 > DASUBN01. Next base: position 4,886 of record JBLNDO010000047.1, on the reverse strand, counting down.
GCCGAAATCGTCGTCCAGATTGATGACCGCGTGCTTCAGGCCCGGCATCTGGAACAGCCGCGCCTTGGCGGCGCCGTACTGTTCCATGCTGCCGTGGTAGTCCAGGTGATCGCGGGTCAGGTTGGTGAACACCGCCGTTTCCACGTGCACGCTGTTCACGCGTCCCTGGTCGAGAGCGTGGCTCGAAGCCTCCATGCTCACATGCTTCAGTCCCTGGTCGCGGAAGCGCGCAAGCCAGGCTTGCACGCTCACCGCGTCGGGGGTGGTGTGGGTGGGCGTTTCGAGCTTGTCGTAGGCACCGAAACCCACGGTGCCGAGTACACCGCAGGCCTTGCCCGCCTCGGACAGGGACTGGGCGGTAATCAGGCTCACGGAAGTCTTGCCGTTGGTGCCCGTGACCGCGATCACGTGCTGCGCGGCGGTGGGATCGGCATAGAAGCGCGACGCGATGGCACCGGCTTTCTGGCTCAGATCCGCCACCGCGACCGCTGGCAGTCCGCCGGGCAGCGGCAAATAGGGCGCCGCGCCCTCGGGATCGTAGGCGAGCGCCACGGCACCCCGGGCCCGGGCATCGGCCAGGTACTTCAAGCCGTGATGATCGTGACCGCGTGCCGCCAGGAATAGGTATCCCTTCTGCACCTCCCGGCTGTCCAGGCTCAGGCCCAGGATGGACGCATCTCCCCCGCTCACGTCACCCATGCCTTTCACGAGCTGATTGAACGCGATGCCAGCCATGGGCTTCTCGCGAGCCATCATGGTGCTGCTCCGACATTCGCTGCGTAGGAGCTGACCGGCAGGCTGGACAGATCGTCGGGCATCACGTTTAAGAGACGCAGGGCACCGCGCATCACTTCCGCGAATACCGGTGCCGAAACCTTGCCGCCGAAATAATTGCCGCGGGTGGGCTGGTTGATGACCACCACCGCCACGAGGCGTGGATCCGAAGCCGGCGCCATGCCGGCGAACACCGAGATGTATTTGTCGGCGGAGTAGCCGCCGTTCACCGCCACGTGGGCCGTGCCGGTCTTGCCCGCCACGTGGTAGCCGGCGATGTCCGCGAGCTTGCCCGTGCCCTCGTCCGAGACCACGGTCTCCAGCATGCCGCGCAGCGTCGCAGAGACCTGCTGTGGGATCACGGGCTCGGCCACCGGTGCGTCGTCGAGGCGCACGAAGCTCGGCGGCGTGCGCCGGCCGCCGTTGGCGAGCGTGTCGTAAGCGTCGGCGAGCTGCAGTGCGGTGATGGCCACGCCGTAACCGTAGGAGATGGTGGCTTGACGCGCGGGATTCCAATAGCGGTAATCCTCCAGCGCGCCGGACGCCTCCCCGGGAAAGCCGCTGCCGGTGCTGCGGCCGAAACCGAAAGCCGTCAGCGTCCGCCACATGAGCGAGGGATCCAGCGAAAGCGCGATCTTGCTTGCACCGACATTGGAGGATTTCTCAATGATCGTGGTTAGATTGATGCGGCCATAATCCTCTTCGTCGTGGATTGTGTAGCCCGCGATCTTGTAGGTGCCGGGCGACGTATTGATGATGGAATCCGGCTGGTACTTGCCGGACATGAGCGCCGCCACCATGGTGAAGGGCTTCATACTGGAACCGGGCTCGAACATATCCGTGACCGCGCGATTGCGGTACAGGTCGTTGTCGAAGTCGCCGCGGTTGTTGGGATTGAAGGACGGCTGGTTGGCCATGGCCAGCACCTCGCCGGTCTTTACGTCCATCAACAATATGGAACCGGACTTGGCGCCCTGGGCGAGCACCGCCTGTTTCAAGGCGCGATACGCAAGATATTGGATGCGCAGGTCCAGGCTGGTGGTGAGGTCCTGGCCCGGCCGCGGCGCACGCAGACCCTCCACTTCCTGCACCGAGCGCCCGTAGCGGTCCACGATGACGCGTTCGGCACCGGGTATGCCCTTGAGCCAGCTGTCGTAACCCAACTCCAGCCCCTCCAGGCCGTGGTCATCCACGTTGGTGAAGCCGAGCACCTGGGCCGCGACCTCGCCCGCCGGGTAGTAACGGCGGTATTCCCGCTGTGTGTAGACACCGGGGATGCCGAGCGCCATCACCTGTTGGGAGGCGTAGGGATCCAGGCCGCGGGCGAGATACACGAATTCCTTGTCACCACTCGCCTTCAAAAGCTTCACGAGCTCCGCGGGATTCTCGCCGAGCGCCTTCGCAAGTTCCGGCATGCGGGAGGCGGCGTCGGCGACCTCCTGGGGATTCATCCATATGGAGTCCACCGGTGTGCTCACTGCCAGGGGCTCGCCGTTGCGATCCAGGATCATGCCGCGGTGGGCGGGGATCTCCACGGTGCGCAGATGGCGTTCCGCGCCCTGGGTCAGCAGGAACTGCTTGTCCAGCACCTGCAGATAGACGGCACGCCCCACCAGGGCTGTCGCCGCGGCGCCAAAGAACAAGAGAACGACCACGCTGCGCCAGCCGGCCGGATTGAACTCCTCGGGCTTCCGGCTCATGGACGCACCACCAGGATCTGGGAGGCTGGTGGGACGCGCATGCCGAGCTTTTGGGTCGCCGATTGCTCGATGTAGGCGCGTGTGGACCAGGTACTTTGCTCCAGGAGCAGTCGCCCCCATTCGATGTTGAGCTGATCACGCTGCTCGACGGATTGCTGCAATGCCTCGAACTCTCTGCGGTTCTGCTGGCGCGAATCGATGAGCGCGATGGCGGAAAGGAAAACCGCCATCCCAAGCAGAGTCACCACCGCACGGCTCAAGTTCAGGCTCACGCCAGCTTCTCCGCCACGCGCAGCACTGCACTGCGAGCCCGGGGATTGGCCTGCATTTCCGTCTCGCCCGGATGCTGCGCCTTGCCCACGATCTTCAGGTCCGGTTTGCCTTCCGGCTCCAACCAGGGTGCCTTGGGATCCGGCGCCGGGCCGCGGGCATGGTCGCGCATGAACCGTTTCACGATGCGGTCTTCCAGAGAATGAAAACTAATGACGGCCAGACGCCCCGCCGGTGCCAGCACTTTGAGGCACTGCTCTAGGCAGCTAGACAGTTCCTCGAGTTCGCGATTGATGAAAATGCGGATGGCCTGGAAACTGCGGGTCGCCGGATGCTTGTGGCGGTCATGGCGCGGCGAAGCGCGGCTCACGATCTCGGCGAGCTGGAGCGTGTCCGTGATGGGCGCCTGCATGCGCGTTTCCACGATAGCCTTGGCAATGCGCCGCGCGTGGCGCTCTTCGCCGAGCTCGTGCAGCACGGACGCGATCTCCTGTTCCGGGGCCCGTGTCAGCCATTCCGCCGCGCTTTCGCCGCTACTGGGGTCCATGCGCATATCGAGGGGGCCCGCCTGGGTGAAACTGAAACCGCGACCAGGGTCATCCAGCTGTGCCGACGACACGCCGATGTCCAGCAACACTCCGTTCACCCGACCCGACACACCCGCCTCCGTCGCGATGCGCTCCAGCATCGAAAACGCCGCCTGATGGATCTTCACCCGCGGCTCATCCCCGAAGGCCGCACGCGCCGCCGCGATGGCCTCCGGATCCCGGTCCAACACGATCAACCGCCCGTGTGGCCCGAGGCGCGAGAGGATCTCGCGGCTGTGGCCGCCCCGGCCGAAGGTGCCGTCCATGTAGATGCCGTCGGCCCGCACTGCGAGCCCATCCACCGCCTCCTGCAACAACACCGGGCGGTGGAGTGCGGCGGCGCTCAAAGCACCAGCCTGGCGAGTTCGTCGGGCAGCCCGCCCGCCGCCGTGTCGTCCCCCGCGAGCGTGGCGTCGCGGCGTGCATCCCAATGGGCCTGCTGCCAGAGTTCGAACTTGCGGCCCAGCCCCAGGAGCACCACATCGCGCTCCAGACCGGCGTAGCTCCGGAGCTCGGGCGGCAACAGCAACCGCGCATGGCCATCCAGATCCGCTTCCGTGGCGTGGCCGAGCAGCAAGCGCTGCAGGTCGCGGGCCTGCTTGTTGAGGCTCGGCAGGCGCACCAGGCGCTCTTCCAGGGCCTCCCATTCCGGCAGCGGGTAGATCAGAAGACAGTGGTCCCGGTCGATGGTCACCACCAGACGGCCCTGGCAGGCCTCCTGGATGCGATCGCGATAACGTGCGGGAACGGCCAGGCGCCCCTTCGCGTCGAGGGTCAGGTTGCTGATGCCGCGAAACATGGTCCGTCCTCAAGCCTCCTGTCCCATTTCATTCCACTTTTTCCCACCAACTCACACTATAGGAAGCTGGTTTGGGCACGTCAAGGGAAGAAACAGCAAAATTTGCTTGTGGGACAGGGACTTAGCGGTGATTTTGTCGCCAAAATAGCCAAATTAAGACTATATATATCATGGTCTTACGAACATCACCTTATATATAGGTTTAAGTGATTTCCGCCAAAAACGGGGTTTTTTGGCTTTTTCAGCGGTGGGACAGCCTTTGGGCAAAAAAACGCCAGCCCGGGATGGGCTGGCGGTGACAGTCAAAGAGTCGGCCTGTAAGCCGGGTTCTGTCGTGGGACAGCCATTCATCTGGGATGCGGGTCACCCCGCACCTCTAGCAGCCTACCCGGGAGCGGTGCGGACCACACCTCGCGGATCGCTCCGCCTGCTCCCCTATTTGGCCTTGCTCCGGGTGGGGTTTTCCGTGCCGCGGACGGTTACCCGCCGCGCGGTGCGCTCTTACCGCACCTTTTCACCCTTGCCGGCGCTTTCGCGCTTGGGCGGTCTGTTCTCTGTGGCACTTTCCGTGGGCTCGCGCCCCCCAGGCGTTACCTGGCACCCTGTCCTGTGGAGCCCGGACTTTCCTCTGCGCTTGCGCACAGCGGCTGCCCGGCCGACTCCGATTGCCATTATACGTGTGCCACAGGCATGGGATTTGGATGCAGGCATCCCCGGCCAGGCCTGCCCGTCACGACCCGGATGATCAACATGATC